>OY781871.1:0-962416 GCA_963677105.1 Candidatus Altimarinota bacterium
TTTATTTTCCCACAAATGGCAGATTTAAAACCATTATTCGAAGCACAACTCCACATCGGAGGAAGAACATCTGGATGGAATCCAAAAATGAAAAATTTCTTGCATGGTCAAAAAAATGGTGTGCACGTTTTTGATCTTGAGCAAACAGCAGAATGTTTAGAAAAAGCTCAGAAATTTTTAGCCGCTCAGAAATTACAAAACAAAAAAGTTCTTTTTGTTGGTACAAAACCTCAAACAGCAATTTTACTTCAAGAATTAGTCGCAAATACAAATCACTATTATGTCGATCAGAAATGGATGCCTGGATTGCTTACAAACTTTAAAGAAATCCGAAAACGAATTGACCACTACTTAAATTTGAAATCACAGTTTGAAACAGGTGAAATCAATAAATATACAAAGAAAGAAGTTTCTCAGTATAAAAAAGAACTTGATAAATTAGCATTGCTATATCACGGAGTAGGAGACATGCGTCAAAAACCAAGTGTTGTAGTAGCACTAGATGCAGTAGTAAATCGTCTTACTATTGAAGAAGCAAAAGTTGCAGGAGTTGCCGTTGTTGCTGTTGTTGATAGTAACGCAAATCCTGATCGAATTGACTTTCCAATTCCAGCAAACGATGATTCAATCCATTCTGTTCGCTTTTTACTTGAAAAATTAGTAAAATCATTGGCGTAGATTTGTAAATAAACATTCACATGCCAGAAACAGCACCAACTCCAGCTGCACCTGCAGCAGTAACAGAATCAGCAGACGCAACTATTTCTGCACCAGCTGAAAGTTCAGCGGTAGATATGACTATTCCAGGAGATGAAAAAATTCTCGCAATACTTGGATATATTGGCTTTCTGTGTGTACTTCCAATTGCGTTGAAACCAAAATCTGAAATATGTCAGCATCATGGAAAACAAGCGCTCGCAGTTACACTTATGTTTTTTCTTGCAGCAGCTGTTACCTTTAATTTAACGACATTGTTTCAGTCAAAAGTATTAATGTATTTAACACTTGTAATAAAAGTGGCGTGGGTTGCTGTTGCAATTCTTGGTATTTTAGGCGCATCAGCAGGAAAGAAAAATAAACTTCCGTTTTTTAGCTCAATTGCAAAAAAGTTTAATTGGTAGAGAGAAATTGAAAAATTTGATTTTTAGGTCGGAGTGAGTAATATCGCTCCGATTTTTTAATTCTAAGAAAAATGGCTATTTCAGCAGCGGATGTGAAGATTTTACGCCAGCGAACCAGTGTCGGAATGTTGGCTTGTAAAAATGCTTTAGAAGAAGCAAATGGAGATATGGAGGCAGCAATTGAGTTGCTTCGAAAACGAGGAGAAGCAAAAGCTGCTTCAAAAGCGGAAAGAGCAACAGCAGAAGGAGCGATTGCTATGTCAGAAAGAGCAATGGTTAAAGTTCTTTGTGAAACAGATTTTGTTGCACGAAATGAAGATTTTATCGCATTTGTAGAAGAGATTGCAGCAAAAGCGAATGCAGAAGGAGAAGAAGCTGCGAAAGCTTATTTTGAATCAGTGAAAACAGATAAAATGCAAGAGATTGGAGAAAATCTAGTGCTTGAACAAGTAGAAGTTATTACAGAAGGAACAGTTGTTTCTGGATATGTTCATTCAAATCGAAAAGTAGCAGCAATGATTGCACTTGATGGTTCAGATGAAGAGCATGCACGAGATGCAGCCATGCACGCAACTGCAATGGCACCAATTGTGGCAACGCCAGAAGAAGTTCCAGCAGAACTTATTGAAAAAGAAAAAGAGATTGCACGAGAAGAACTTCTTGCTGCAGGAAAACCAGAAAATATTATCGATAATATTATTGCTGGAAAAATTAAAAAGTTCTGTGCAGAACGTGCATTAACAAGTCAAGCATTTGTAAAAAACCCAGAACAAACAGTTGGGGAATATTTAGGCGCAAATGTTGTTGCTTATGTTCGAGTTGCTGTTTAGGTTAATATATTTCAAAACCTTAGAGAGGACAGGTCGCTTCGGCGGGCTGTTCTTCTCTATCATCTCGAGAGAGAATATTAACTACTTCACTTGAAACAGACTTCATCTTTTCCTCTATAGCAAGTGGTAAGAAAAATTTATCAGGATTTTCTTTCATTTTCTTTTCAATGGCCTCAATTAAAAATTCAGGTGCAATTTTCAATGCTTTTTGTCGAAATTCCTCTGATACTATTGGATCTGTTTCGCACAATGATTGATAGACTAAGCGTTTCAATCTTCCAGAAGTATTATTTGAATCACAGTCACTCTTAATCCATTTTATTTTTGCTGGTAAACCAGGTGCATTATATGTTTGAGCTGCTTTTTGAATGTATTCAGAATTACTATCTAAACCTTCCTCTTCTCGACGAACAATAATTTTAGATTCTCTGAAACACTTTCCAACTTTTTCCTGAGTTTCCAAGCAAATAATGTCAACTGATGTGATTCCCATCTCTTTAGCAAGTTGTTTTGCGAGTTCCGTACTCTCTTCTACGGTAAAGAGTCGATCTGTTTTTAAAACATTTAGGACTACGGCGAGCGTTACGGTTTCACCTAATTCCTGTATTGCATTTAATAATGTCTGAAAATGATGTTCCATGGTGGGATCACCACTAATACAATACGTTATTTTTGGCATTTCTGGCCCTTTTTCATTAATTGACATTGCTCTTGAATTATATTCGAGCGCATTGTGTCAAAAAGCTAGGAATAGTCAACTGGCTTTCAATTTTTTTGTATAAAATTAAGAACCATGGAGCAAAAGATTGAGGCGTTTTTTCTATCTCTTTGGATAGATTTTCCACAGAAATCCATTGATATTCACTGACTTCTTCTAGATTTAATTGTGGTGTCCCGTTCCATATTCCAAAAAATACGTGATCAATTTCATTTTCAATTAAATTATTTTCAAATTCCGCGCGATATTGAAAAACAAATTTTTCTTCTAATTTGCAATCAAATCCCATTTCCTCTGTTAATCGACGATGAGCGGCATCAAGCGTTTCTTCATTTGGAAAAGGATGACTACAGCACGTATTTGCCCAGAGTCCGCCACAATGATATTTATCGAATGCTCGACGCTGAATCAAGAGTTCTCCTTTTTCGTTAAACACAAGAACAGAAAACGCTCGGTGCAACAATCCCTTTTGATGTACGTCCATTTTTTCTCCTACACCAATTTGCTTGTCGTTGTCATCTACGAGGATAATACTCATCGATGAAATTCTTTATCTAAGTTTTCAAATGACCAAAAAACATGATTTGGTCGACCGTGTGGACAGAGGTTTCTCCATTGAGTTGTTTCAAAATCATCGAGAAGTTTTTGCATTTCTTCTGGTTGCATTTTGTCACCAAACATAACGGAACCGCGACACGCTTTATATTCAAGTATTTTTCGTAACAATTTATCCGATATATTTTCACCAACTTGTTCATTTTTGATCCATTCCGCAAGATCAGATAAAAGCGAATCGATATCTTTTTCGGTGAATAAAGAGGGGAGAGAAAGAATGTTTAATTGCTCATCTAACTCAAATCCGACTTTATTGAGCGTAGTTCGTTCTTTTAATAATAATTCTTTTTGTTCATCATCTAATGCTGGTGCATGAGGAACAAGGAGTTTTTGTTTTTCTTGAGTGAGTTTTTCTCGATTGTTCCAAAACATTTCAAATCGTTGTCGTTCATGCAGTGCATGTTGATCAAAAATCCAAAGTCCATTTCTTGCTTCTGCTAAAATATATTTTTGTGCCACTTGACCTACTAATTTCAGTTTACCAATTGGTTCTTCTTGGGCAGAATGTTTTATGTTTTCAGTTCGTTCTCGATGAAGATCTTGAAAACTTTTTGGCTGAGAAAAAAGTTTTTGAGAAAAATTCGTTGAAGTATTTCGTTGTTCAGATGAAAAATGTTTTGCTCGAGGAAATGGTTGTTTCGAAATAGATGAATTGTCAGAAAATCTCGCAACAGATCCTTTTGCTCTTAGAGAAGATCGTTCACTTCTTTGTAATCCAGAAGAAACAGTATTTTTAATAGAATGCCAAATTTCTCCAGGTTCACTGAATTTCACTTCTGTCTTTCGCGGATGTACGTTTACATCGACAAGAATAGGATCTATATCGATCCATATTGCGAATTTAGGAAAGAGATGTTTTTCGATTCCAGCTGTTTGGTGATACGCTTCACGAATAGCCCAAGTTAATTTATGATCATCAATATGACGACCATTTACCCACAAAAGTTGTGATTTTTTACTTGTTCCACAACGACCAGGTTGAATAACCCAACCAAATATTTTTGTTCCAGAAAAATTTCCTTCAACTTCTATGAGATTTACTTTTTCTTCGCCAAGAACATTAGTAACTCGATCAAGTTGAGTTCCAATAGGGAAATCCATTATACATTTTTCGTCACGAAAAAGTTGAAATCCTACATGAGGATGTGTAAGCGCAAAAGATTCAACTTCACGACGAATAGCTGAAATTTCTGTTGTGTTGTTTTTCAAATGAGCAAGTCGTGCAGGAACGGGTTTAAATAAATTCTTTACCTGAAAAATACTTCCATTATTTGCAGGGGCAGATTCTACAGAAAGGAGTTTTCCTGCTGCCATTTTTACTCGTGTCCCTGACGTATTACTGTTTTGTTTTGTTACTATTTCAAAATCAGAAATAGCCGAAATAGCCGCAAGTGCTTCTCCTCGAAATCCAAAAGACTGAATTGAGAAAACGTCACTTATTTTGTTTATTTTGCTTGTAGCATGTCGTAGTACACTTTTTTCAGCATCTTCTGGCGACATTCCGATTCCATTATCCCGAACTTCAATAAGTTTTTTTCCACCATCTTCAATAAATATGTCGATTTGAGTAGCTTCTGCATCAATTGCATTCTCTACAAGTTCTTTTACAACGCTTGCTGGTCGTTCTACAACTTCTCCAGCAGCGATTTGATCAGCTACTTCTGATGGTAAAATATGAATTTTCATCCTTGGAATTCTGGCATTTTTTCGAGAAACTGGCAATATCTCCTCAGAATGAAAACACTTTATGTCGTTGCCACACCAATAGGAAATCTTTCGGATATTACATTTCGAGCGATTGACGTTTTAAAATCGGTGGACCTAGTTCTTGCCGAAGATACTCGTCACACAAAAATTCTTTTCAATCATTACGACATAAAAACGTCTATTCAATCATGTCATGCACAAACTTCTCCAGAAAAAATAAAATCAATTTTCGCAGGATTTAAAGACGATGCAACCGTTGCAGTAGTTTCAGACGCAGGAACACCTGGAATTTCAGATCCTGGATTTCGTGCAGTGAGAGAAGCGATTTTACAAGGATTTACAATTTCTCCGATTCCAGGAGCAAGCGCAATGGCTTCACTAGTTTCTGTTGCCGGAGTTCCAGCTGATACGTTTACATTTCATGGATTTTTGCCTCATAAAAAAGGACGTCAGACTTTATTGAAAGAATTTTCAATGGCAGAACGTGCACATATTTTTTATGAATCAGTTCATCGTTTCCCACGATTACTAGAAGAATTATCAGAATTCTGCGGAGAAGAAAAAATCATTGTTGTTGGACGTGAATTAACGAAGTTGCATGAAGAAATTTTTCGTGGAACGGTTGCAGAAGCAAAGAAGAATTTTACAACAGAGAATACAAAAGGGGAGTTTGTTGTTTTGATTACTGGAAAAAAGTTTTCATCAAAGAAATAAAAAGAAAGCGAAGTCATTGGACTCCGCCTTCTTTCTCCCACTCCTCTGTATGAATCATTAGAGAGTTTCTATGTCATATCCACCGAAAGAGAAAAACCCAACAGGTTTTACATTATTTTTTGTTTGAATCCATTCTGGTAAGAAAAGAACAAATCGTAAAGAATCTCCTTGTGCTATTTCACTTGCCATATCAGCTTTTACGAAAATAGTTTTTGGTCTATTTGTAATTCCTAAGCTTTTATTAAAATATATTTCCACCATATCTCCTTTAAGAGCTGTTTTGTTCGATAAAACACTTCCTTCACTTGTTTCAATCCATACTTTGTCAAAGTTTTCAGATGCTCCGTTTCCTACAACCTTCAGTTTTATAGATTGTATTTCTGCAGAATTACTTGCTGCAAGTTCTAGTTTGTGAACAATCACATTTTTTTGATTTTCTCTCACTCGAATTGATCCGTGTTGAAAGTTACTTGGAGTAGAAACTTTTAGGACATTAGAGAGATCGCTTCCAGTATTCTCTTCTGTATAAGTAAGATATTTATATATAGCGACAGCAACTTCATTACGAGTTAATAGCTGTGCTGGTTTTAAATATCGAGAATCACGATGAGGAAATAAGTTGTACTTGTGTGCTACACCAGCGTATTTTCCAAACCAATCAGAATCAAATGCATCATCGTAGTGATAGATCATTCCTTTTTGAAGACTAAACGTCTCAGTTAACATCTTCAAAAATTCAGCCGTATTTACCGTTGTAGCTGGTTTAAATAATCCATTTGGATAACCATCTACAACTCCTCGTTCAGCAGCTTTTATAACGTATTTCACATACCATTCTCCCTCTTTTACATCTGGAAATCGTCCATTGTTCTGTAAACTCCCAACAGTTACACCATCTGCAAGTAATAGGAATTTTGATAATTCTGCACGATTTACATCACGATCACCTTTGAATTCTCCATCAGGGAATCCACCAATAATTGATTTTGATCGGAGATAAGCAGAGGCTTTCCCTTCAATAGAATTTTTATCAGTATCTGGGAAGTAATATTGTGAAGGAACTACAATTTCTTCGTCTACTGGCACGGTTATCACTTCGTCTTCATAGTTTGAATTACTTTCATCTAATTTAAAATCCATACATATGTTTTGGCTTGAACGACTTTGCTTTTGATCTTTTAATGCTCTTACGTAATAACAATGTTTCACATAATCCTTTTTTAGTAAATTCTTATTAAGGTTTAGTAAATCATATTGTATATCTTTTAATTCTAATTGATTTTCTTTCGTTGTTGCAATATAAGAGTACGCTCTATTGTTTACTGATCTATAAACTTGAAATTTGTCTGCACCAGAACTTCCCCATTGTAAAATCCATTTATTGGAACCATTTTTTCGAATTTTTACATTAAATGGAGCTTTTACAGTTTCTTCTTCGTCTTCATCAAAATCAATACACACTTTTTCACTTGGTTCGCTTTCTTTCCCATTTTTTAGTCCTGTTGTATAAAAACAAACTTTAGAGACTGGTGTTGAGAAATGATTCCAAAAGAGCATTTTTTTGCTTTCAGTAGATGTCATTGCTCGTTCCCAAGAAGACGGTTGGTTATTCATATTAAAGTGTTGTGCATACACATTAAATCGTTCTGCATTGTGATTATTCCAGGTCAAATAAAAATTCTGTTTATTATGATTTGTTTCAGCAGGCATATCTTCTGTGCGTGTAATTTTTAAATTAAAAGGAGGTTTTATAATGGGATTATTTTGTTCTGGTAGACAAGCACCATCTTTACATCCATTTGGACATGTGAAAGTATGATCTCCTGCATATTCGCCATTATTACAAACATATTCCTGTAAACGCTTTCCGTCATTCCAACAACTGTCAAATTTTGTTTTCTTTTCTCCATTATCAGAGATAGTTACCGCTCCTTTTTTATAATAATTTTTACCTCCATCTGTGTCTGTACAAGTTAAATTTCCTGGTTCTGGTTCTATTACGTTATCTTCAAAATCAATACACACTTTTTCACTTGGTTCACTTTCTTCTCCATTTTTTAGACCGATTGCATAAAAACAAACTCTAGATGTAGGCTCTATGAAATGATTTCGAAAAAACAATTTCTTCTCTTTGGTAGCATCGGTTACTTTTTCCCAATCAGAAATACTTTCATTTTTATATGAACTTTGTTGGTACACTCGAAATTGATCTGCATTATTGTTTTGCCAAGTTAAGTAGAAATCATATGTAGGATTATTTGGAGTTTTTGTGATTTTTAAATTAAAAGGAGGTTTAATTTCCTGGGACAGTACCTTCGTTCCTAAATCTAGAGACACAACTTTACTCGATAAAAGTGATAAATTGTCTATTGCTTCTACCGTTGGGAATAAAAGAAAAGAAAAAGTTAGCGCCATTCCCAGAGCAGCTAATCTTTTACCGAAACGCCAGTGAGAAAACTTCATTATAGAGGGTATTAATAAATAAAATTCGTTTTTCATTATGAGTAACGCGTGAGCTTTGTTTTTGTGACACAAAAAAAGATGATTTTTATACATAAAAAAAAACGTCAAGAAATGACTTCTTAACGTTTTTATAAATAACAATTTAAAGAGAAATTACAGCTTTTTAAGTGAATCTAATTTTCGTTCAGCAGCTTGAATTGTTTGCTCAAGACTTTGAACATCTTTTCCGGATTTCTCAAGAGTGCGTACTTTATTTTTCAAATCTGTAATTTTGTTTTCAAGAGTTTGTGTGTAACCATTTTTCATTTCTTCAATACATTCCTTTATAGAAGCTGATGATTGAGGATCAGCATTATTAATTTGATCATCAATAGCTTTTACACATCGTTTTTTACTTGAAGAACAGAGTGTTTGACTATTTTGTACTTTTGATCGTAGTTCTGAAAGATTTTCTTCTTGAGCAGAAGCAAATGTTTCAGGAGATAAAAGGAGTAAAAATGCAAATCCGATACCGAGGAAGAATAATTTTTTCATTGTTTAAATATTTTTAAGAGTATTTTTTGGTGACATCACCAAGAGATCTTCAATTGTTTCAAGTTCTAATAATTCACGAGAAATGAGTTCGAAATCAGATTCGATTTCTTGACTCAATAGAGTTGCTTCTGAAAATGTTTTATTTACAGCAACTTCTTGTTTCCAGAACATAAAAGAGATAGTCATCATTCCCAAAACAGGAATCATTGCCCACGTTTTTTTCTTATGAAACATCATTTTGAAAAATGTTTTCCAGTCATTTAAGAAAGAAAATTGTTTTTCTTTCAATGGATCAGGTAATTGCTCTAATAAAGAATTAAAAGAAGCAATTGATGGAGAAATATCTACATCAAAAGATTTTAATGAATCAATCATTTTTAAGTTTTCTTGAATTTCAAGCTGTTCTTCTTTCGAAAGATTTTTGAAATCAATATTGTCTTCTTCAAGCATTTGAAACGTTTTGTTCCAAATTTTTGAATCGATACCGTTTTTGTTTTTATTCATTTTACAAATGGGTTTTTAAGTGAACCATCGTACGAAGTTTTTTTAATCCTCGACATTGTACTTGTCGAATGGTTGTTTCTGGCTTTTTCATAATAAGCGCAATTTCATTGCTTTTAAATCCGTTTATAAAACGGAGAGTAAGAATTTCACGTTGATCTTCATTCAATAATGAAAGAGCTCGTTGAAGTGCTTCTTTCGATTCTTTTTGTTGAATTTTACGAGAGGGATTGTCTTCTGAAAAAGCTTCTATTTGAAAATTCGGCATTTCTTCATGAGAAATAAGTATATCTTTTTTCTTCTTAAAAAAATCAATCACAGTATTTCTTGCTACTGTGAAAAAATAAGCAAGAGGGGAAACACCTTTATCAGAGAATTGTTCTATAGATTTAAATACTTTTAGAAAAACAGTTTGAGTTAAATCTTCTGCCGTTTCTTGATCTCCTATACGACGATAAATATATCGAAACACTGGTGTAAAGAAATCGTTATACACCATTCCATATGCTTCGCTGTCACCATTCTTTGCAAGAATCATAAGTTCGTCTGGAGATGAGTTAGTATATTCAGTCATAGCGGTCTTTCATCTTTCTAACGATTTAATCTTCGTTTTGTGACAACTTTTTTAAGAAAATAATATTTCTTTAATAATGTCGTTTCCAGCGACGTAATTTTTCTACTACAAAATTGAGCCAATATTTCCCTGTCAATGGTAAGTCTTGTGCTCGTAAATATTTTCGTTCATCTCCTCCAAATCCACGTTTAAATCGAGATAATCCTGCCCAAGGATGATTATTTTTTTCGCTTGGACTTACGCCCCAAAAATTAAATTCTTTACATCCACGAGACTTTGCCTCTTTTATCGCCGCCCAAAGTGTAGTGTGTGCGCCCGGGATTTTACTTAAAACGCTTGCTCCTTGATGATAATATCCAGCATGAGAGTCAAAAAGAATTACAGAACTCGCAATATTTTTTCGATCATGTTGCGCTGTAAATATTTGGCAATCATCTCCGAAAACATCAATTTCAATTTCAGTAGATTTTCGTGAAAATGGTGTGAATTTTTGTCGAGCAGCTGTTTGTTCATGTAGTTTCCAAAACTTTTGTAAATCTTCAGGTTTATTTCCAACAGAAAGTTTGATTCCGCTTTTTTCTCCTTTACGAACTTCGTAACGCGTAGATTTACGCATGTTTTTTAATATTTCACCTTCCTCTTGTTCTAAATTTAAAACCCATGTCCGATCAGGATTTATATGTAATGGAGCTGGAATAAAGTTTAATTTTCGAAAAACTTCTTCCGTTAATTCTGGTAAAAGTGGAGAGACTCGAATGAAATCACAGCGTTCTTTTTTTCCCAGCTTTTTTAATTCTTTTAGTAAAGCAGGAAGTACTTCATCAATGTGTGCAGAGAGAATAAGTGGGCCGTGAGCAACATGTAAAAAAGTTCCTCGACGAGCCATTATTTTTTGACATTGAAGTGTTCCGACAAGTTTTTCTCCATAAAAAGCACCAAGACGAAAGTTTTTTTCTCCTATTTTTTCTCGAAACACAGAAAACTTTTCTCCCTGTAAGAAAGTTTTTACTCCAGAAAAACTTTCCCAAAATAATTGAGCTTCTTTAGTTGAAATCGATCGAATTTGTAATATCATCTTTTTTCGCGCGAAGTATAGCAAAATATCGCTTGAGGGAGAATTTATTTTGTCTCAAATAATCTTGTAAACCGTTCAATATCTGTAAGAGAAGTTCGTCTGTTTGTGGGAAATGTGACATAGTTTTTTATGAATTTCTCTGCATTTGGACATTGTCCCTTTTTGTAATCGAATTTTTTTAAATCAACGCCACGAGGAGCAATTGGTTCTCCGTCCCATTCGCCAAGATCAAATCCTATTTGTTTTGCTTTATTTAAAACCGTTTCACGATCAATCCCTGTCGCAATAACACGAAAAAAGTTTTCTGGAACGATGATTTGTGCGTTTGGAAAAAGCGTAGTGAGGGTTTCTTTCCAGGCGTTTGCAATTTTTTCTCGGTGAAGAAGTTCATTTTTCCGTTGATTCAATGCTCGAAAAAGAATTTTTTGTTGAACTTTTGATAGTTTTGTTTGAGGGAAGTCTTCAATTCCAGAACGTTCATTCGATGAAACAGCCCGAGGAAGAAGTTTCGCTTTTGCGAAAAATCCAGCGATACATTTTCCTCCCATTTTCCACCAAGGAAGTGAAATAGCTAGTACAAGTGGTTGAATTGCATGACGAAAAGACCAGCTCCAAGAGGGGAGTTTTAGTTTGTGATTTTCAACAAGTTCTTTTCCAAGAGAATTGTTTCGCCACACAAGTGCTCCACCAGAAACACAAGAAACATCTTTTTCTCTTCCGAAACTTAACAATCGATAATCGGCAATTGGTTCTCCTGGTTCAAAAAAATGTGCGCCATCTTCCACAACAACGATGTTGTTTTTCTTGGCGATTGTCATAATTTTCTCAATATTTGCTTGTTGACCAAACGTATGTGGAACGATCAGAAGTCCGAGTTCTTTTTTATGCTTCTCAATTTCTTGAATATCGATAAGTCCATTTTTATCTGTATCAAGCCAACAGATTTTTTTCCCTTTGCTTAAAAAGGGTGTCGCCATAACAGCACAACAAACAGCCGGAATTCCTACTTTTTTATCATTAGGAACTATTTCAGCCAAAATTCCTAAAAGAGTTCGAGCCGTAGAAGCAAGACGGAAATTTTTCGTTTTAAAATGTGGGAAAAAATTACACACTTTAAACGATGTGAACGTACAACTCCACGCAAATAACGCGTCATTGAGTGTGAAATTCGGCCCCAACTGATTTGAAACAAGTTTCATTCTAGGGACATTGTAATGAAAAGAGGTGTATTATAAAGTCTAAAATTTAAAGTGTTTTTGATTTTTCTATAAAATCTAGAATTTCTTTATCATATTTTTCGAGCATATACATTAAATCATGGGTAAAGAGATGGGGTTGTTTTTTCATATCATCAAGAAGATCCTTTAATTCATACCAAAATAATCCGGAGGCTTCGCCATCAACAAGTTTTACGGCTCCATCATAAATCCCAATAAAGAAATTCTTTTTATTTCCAATAAGAACTTTTTCATTATCAATTATTTTCGTAAATGAACGTGTTTTCGTTCCAAGCTTCTTTATCAATGCGATCGTATTAAGGTATACATGGAGCGTGTTGAGGGCTTTTTCAAAATCTTCATTTGAATTTAAAAGAAGAGATGGAACTTGTAACTCTTGAACGGTTTCAACCATAAGTGTGTGCTCAACAGATTCTCCATGTTGCACATGTCCTCCCATAGATTTATCTAATAATCCAGGGTTGTGATTTTTCTTTTTACTTCTTTTTTGAATAAGAAGTTCTCCTTTTTTATTAATAATTAAAACATCAACAATTTCTACTGCTCGAGTAACTGGATGCCCTTTTTTGTGAGCTTCAATAGAGTCATTATAAAATCGATTTCGCTCAATTGGATAAGAGTTAATCCAATCATCAGTGTCGTATCCAGTTACAATTTCACCCATTAATTGCAATATAACAGAAAATTTATTTTTGAAAAATATTTTCAATATTTTTTGATAAACGCGATTCAAGTAACACTGCGTCATTTTCTTTGATTTCCTTTGCAAGTTTTTTCAATAAATTCATGTCATCTCCGTGGAACTTTTCTTCTAAAATATCTTTTGCTGTTTTTTCAAAATCGTGACGAAACCAAAATACTTCAGCGTTGATTTCTTTTAGTTTTTCAAAAACTTCGCGATGAATATTTTCAGAATCTTTTCCTAGTTCTCGAAGAGGAATCCCAACAAATATTTTTGTACCAGTAAACTTTCCTAAATGATCTATCGCTCCTAGAACTCCATCTGGATTTGCAGAATATGGATCAAGTAATAGCGTTGCTTTGTTTTTTAATTTCTTTACATGCAAAGCTCGCTGAAGAGGTGGAAGCTCTTCTAAAGAGTTTTTTAATTCTTCAGGAGAACATCCAGCTTCTCTGGCTGCCTCAAGTGCCAAAAGAGCATTTCCTACAAAAAATTCTCCAGCCCACGGAAGAATAAAATCTTGTCCATAAGCGTGAAATTTTGTTTGAACAATGTCGGAGGAAATATTTTCTGCAACAGATTTTGTAATCCCAATAGGAGTTGCTGTGATTTCAGAATCGTTAAATATTTCTATAAGTGCAGGCGTGTCAGCGTTAAAGAAGATAGTTTTACTACACGATTCTGCAAGTTCAAATTTCGCTTTCCTGAGTTTTTCAGCATTTCCAAACAGAGAAACATGTTGCGCGTTTAATCCAGTGAGAATTCCCGTGTCAGGTTTCACAAAAGAACAAATTTGACGAATTTCTCCTTTTTTATATGCGCCCATTTCACAAACAAAAAACTTCTTTTGAGGTCCAGTTGTAGGATCTGTGAAAAATCGATTATTTCTGTGAACAAGTCGTGCAATTGCAATTTCATTGTTTTCGTTTCCCGGATTTGTAAGTACAGAATCAGCACCGTATTTTTCACGTAACAAATGAACGAGAATTTTTTTTGTAGAACTTTTTCCATAACTCCCAGTAATTCCAATGCACGTCACATTTTTTCCTTGAGCAATGATTTCTGCTGCTTTATTAAAAATAGAACGTTTTCGTATCCACACAGGAAAAGCAGATATTTTCACCGAAAGGGGAATAGTAAACCAGATCGTTCGTTCCCAAATAATAAGTGCTTTTACCCAATTCCACTCCCAACGCCAGTTTACGATATTACTGAAAATATCATGAAGTCCAACAATTACGCCAATAGAAACGAGAATAAAAATACATCCAATAATAAGAATGCGACCAGAAAGTTGTGGTCGAGGTAAAATTCCTGGAAACATCCAAAAATTTAATAGATTTTTACGTCCATCGTATGTACGAAAATACGCTAACATTCGATCGATACGATATTCACGAAGTTGCCAAGATTGAAGCCACGAGCTTGCAGTTCGTATTCCAAGAACGATAATTCCTAATCCGATAAGCAATTCCCATTCATTCATTTTTTGAGAAAGGTTGTGATTTTATTTGCGCATTGAGTTGTGTGTGTACGATGAATTCCGTGTCGACCATCTTCAAAAATATATAATTTAGAATTCTGTAAATTTTCCTGAAAAACCTTTGCTGATTTTAGTGGCGTATATCCATCATTTTTTCCCCACAAGAGCAAGGTTTCATTTTTGATATTCTTTAAAATATCGCGAATGCAAGATTCTTTAAGAGTTTTTTCAAGTGTCTTTTTTATTTCATTAGGGCAATTCGCCCAATCTCGTGCACCAAAAACTTTTTTCAAAACTTTATTCCAAATTTTTTTCGGAACAACCTTTTTAAATGGTAATACAAATGGTTTTATTTTTATTGTAATACGTTGGCGTATTCCTGGCGGCCACTTAATTCCTGCTCCACCGATAAGCACTATTTTTCCAGAAAAATCAGTATGTTTTGCTAAAAATCGTACAATAACGCGACACCCGAAAGAATGTCCTATGAGCGTTGGATTTTTCCAGTTTACTTTTGTTATCAATTCTTCAAGCCATTTCGCGTATTGCGAAGTATTCCAGCCGGAAGTTGGTGGCATTTCTGATTCTCCAAATCCAGGTAAATCTACGGCAATAATAGTTGTATCTTTTTTTATTAATTGTGAAGATAAACCCTCCCAACTTTCTTTACTTCCGCCCCATCCATGAAGGCAAATAATTTTATTTTTTCCCGTTCCCTGTTTCACAAAACAAGTTTTAATTCCAGCAATAGTTCTGAATTCAGATTTCATCGTTGATATTTTTACAGAAAACTGGAAAAAAGCGAAACGAATTCACTTTGATAAAATACTCCACATTTGAAGTTTGAAGTTTCCAGATTGAAGTTTTATTTAAAGTTGTATTTTTCAAGACATTCGTTATCTTCCAAGCAATGAAATTTACAGTTGGAGACGTTCTTGAATTAGAAATCACAGATCTCGCTTTTGGTGGAGATGGAGTGGCTCGTCACGAAGGAATAGTTTTCTTCGTAAATGGTGGAATTACTGGGCAAACAGTGAAAGCTAAAGTTAAACGTGTAAAACGCCGATTTATAGAAGCTGTTTCAACAGAAGTGGTAAAACGTTCCGATCTAGAAATAATGCCGGAATTCCAATTAATTCCTGGCGCACCATGGGAAACATTACCGACTTCAAAACAACGAGAAATTAAACAAGCTCAGGTGTTTGAGCTATTTCAAAAATTCGCAAAACTTGATTTAACTCCTGTAATGGATGAATTTATTCCATCACCGAGAGATTGGTGGTATCGGAATAAAATGGATTTTTCGTTTGGAACAGATTCCGAAGGAAAATTTGCACTTGGATCAAAAAAACGCGGACAATTTAAAATAGTTGAAAGTCTCGAAAAACCGTGTGGGATTTTTGATGAACAATTTGAAAAACTTGTACCAATCATTCGTGAATGGTGTAAAAATACAGGATTATTGCCCAATGATGGAGAAGGTGGGGGATTCTTTGAATCACTCGTTGTGAGACGATCAGTCGCATCGGATACATTCCTTGTAGAACTTATAGTTTTAGGAAAAGAGAAAAAATTCGATCCAGAAGCTTTTTCAGAATTACTGAAATCACATTTAGGAGAACGATTCGGAGGAGCATTTTGGTCACAAAAGATTCGAGAAGAAGCTCGAAAAACACAAATTATTCCGACATTTATTTCAGGTGATAAAAAATTACAAGAGAAATTATGTGGATTGGATTTTGAGATTTCGCGAGATGCCTTTTTTCAACCGAATCCATATTCAGCAGAAAAATTATATGAAAAAGCAGTTGAATTTGTTGATTTACAAGAAGGGGAGTCGGCGTTAGATCTCTTTTGTGGAACAGGAACGATTGCTCAAATATTAGCAAAAAAATATCCAAAATCTCGTGTCATTGGAGTAGAAATTGTGGAATCAGCCATTGAAGATGCGAAAAAAAATGCAGAACGAAATAATTTAAAAAACGTAACATTTGCGCGTGCAGATGTACGAAAATGGTTGAAAGAACATTTTCATGCAGCGGTAAAAGAAACCAGTAAAGAAGTTATTGTTGTCGATCCGCCACGTTCTGGAATCGTACGAAAATCACTCGATCGTATTATTGGACGAGCACCAGGGAAAATCGTGTATGTTTCTTGTAATCCCGCAACTCTAGCGCGAGACACAGAGATTTTAATTGAAGCTGGGTATAAAATTGATAAATTTGCATTAGTCGACCAATTTCCACACACAGCACATGTTGAAGCAGTTGCGAGATTTATAAAAAATTAAACAAGAAAAAAGCCCGCGATAAACACGGGCAGATCAGATGATATTAATTAAGCGAGCGCCTTTCTTATTATCGCCTCAGGAATATGTTTTTTGAATTTTTTTGTAATTTCTCCCAGAAATACAACATGATGTATTTTCTGTTTCATTTTTAATTTTTCGATTAACGTAATTATAAATGCTACATAATCTGCGATAAGAGCCATGTCATCATCTTTACTTTTAAGTCTAATTCTTGAATCATTCAAATGAGCGTTAACACGCGTTACAACATTTAATAGATACTTGTTATTAACGACATGATTTTTAACTTCAGCTATCCCCAGTTGATTGAATTTATTTTTTAATTCGATCACCTCGATTTTAACACCCACTGAATCGACTTTAATGGTTAATATGGTATCGTTTTCCTTTAACTTATCACCTAATTCTTCTCTTACTTTTTCATACATAATTACTCCTTGAGCCTATTGCTTAATTTTATCAAAGATCTCTTAGTGAGTCTTGTATCAAAGTGATTTCTCACCTAGAAACAGCTTTGATAACAATAAACTCTGGTAGTATATAATACTGTTTACCGCAATTTGTCAAACTGATAAAAATAAATCAATATCTTTGACACAAAAAAAACATATCTGCGTATAAGTGTGTGAGGTTGGCCAAACTTCCTTACAATTAATTCGTTACTATTTACAAAATGAACAAAAAAATAATTGGTCTCGGTGTAGCAACTCTTTCATTAGGAGTAATGCTCGTTACCCCAACAGCAAATGCTTTCTGGGGAGGAAATACTTCTGAAAGTTTTACAGAAATGAAGCAAATGATTCAGTCATTCAATTCATGGGAAGATTTTAGAGAAGCTATGAAAGAGAAACGTGAAGCAGGAAAAGTGGAACGAGAAACTATGCAAGAAAAAGTTTCACATGAAGTAGAGAAACTTGAAAACGGAGTTGTTATTACAACTACTACAGATGATGCTGACGTTTTAGAAAAAATGAAAGAACGACACGAAAAAGGCGAAAACCGACAAGGACGAAATCAAGAAAACGTAGTTCGTTTAGTTGAAACATTAGAAAACGGGTTTCGTACAACTATTACAACAGAAGATGAAGATACGTTAACACGATTGCACGATCGAGCAGATAACGGATGGAAAATGAATCGTAGACACGGGAAACGGAACAAAATGGAAAATCGAAAAGAAGACGGACAGAAGATGAATCGTGGGAAAGGACGACGAGGACAAAGAAATGGATATGAATTCGAAGACGAAGTAATAGAAAATTAAAGAAAAAAGTATTTTCAAAAGAATCGCTCCAAGGAATCGGGGCGATTTTTTTATGGAGTATTTTTTGACACAAAATGAAAATTAAGGCGTACTTATTTCTGAATGAAAGATTTTTCTACTTATTCTGATGAACAATTAATCCCTCTTTCTTTGGAGAATGAAGAAGCGTTTGGGGAAATTGTTCATCGTTATGAATCGCGATTAAGACGATACGTTTTTCGTATTGCATCCTTCCCAGAGGAAGAAGTAGAAGAGATTTTGCAAGACGTATTTCTTTCGGTTTGGAAAAATCTTCGTGGATTTGATACAAAAATAAAATTCAGTAGTTGGGTTTATCGTATTGCTCATAATCGAACGATTTCATTATTTCGGAAATTCAAAACTCGTGGACGAGATAAAGAAACAGGGTTGACACCTGATTTATTTTTGCCAACCACAGAAAATTTCATTGATGATTTTGATTCACAGATTAACGCAAAACTTATTCAATCAGCATTAGAAGAAATACCAAATAAATATAGTGAAATTCTTATCTTACGGTTTTTTGAGGATTTGTCTTACGATGAAATTGCGGACGTATTAAAATGCTCAATTGGAACTGTGAGCACGCTTATCGCACGGGCAAAAAAGAAGTTCCGTGCAGTGATAGATGAATTAAATATTCCATTTTCAAAATGAAGAAAAATTTCACCGATTCCGTTTTAAAAACAATTCGTGCAAAAAAAATAACTCCACGTGAGCGATCATATTTTATTGCCAAAACAGTTATTCAAATAGCTGCAGGAATTGCGTTCTTTCTGTTTGGAATGTTGTCAGTTGCACTTGTATTTCATTTAATAAATAATTTCGCTTTTGCAGAGTTCATTCTTAATCATCCTCAACTCTTAAGAAAATTATTTTGGTTCGGAGTTCCTGTTTTTTGGGTAGTTCTTTCTGTTTTATTATGGTTTGTTATAGAGCAAATTGTACGCGAAACAAAACGAGTGTATCGAATGTCGTTTGGTGTAATCGGAATACTTGTTTTATCGATTCAGGTTTTAGGAGGTTTTATTCTCGAACAATCTCAAGTAGGGGAACAAGTTGATCTCATTTTTGAACAAAGAATGAATTGGTATCATGGAGCACAAAAAATCAATAGACGTCTTGAGCGCATGCCAGAACATGGATTTTTGGTAGGAGAAGTTTTGAAAGTAAAGTCGGATTCTTTGATTTTTTTAAACGATATTATGAATAAAGAATGGGAAGTTTATCTTGAGAGTAAAAGAAGACCACCATTTGAAATAAAAAAGGGAATGAAGCTTCGTATGATAGGAGAAATGCGTGGAGAAAATGAATTTAAGGCAATTGATTGGAAACCAGCAAGAGATCGTCGCCCTCCGCTACACAAAAGAAGAAATTCATTTAAAAAAGATGAACGAGGAATGCGTCCACCTTTTCATAATCGGTTAGAGTAGATAATTCAATGTGCTGTATTTGTGATTTGTACTTTGAACTTTGTAGTTTGATTAGATGTTTTTCAAAACCTTACGTCCGTTTTTTGTAGCAATATTTACCAAGTCATTTACGTCATAGTGACGTGTTGTTTCCATAAGGAAAATCAATTCCGTAAAGAGATTTCCGTCGATAAAAGGACAAAAGAAGTCATACACATTATCAACTCCCAAAGCGACATTTACTCCTGCTTCAAGAAGTTGTGGAACTGGTCCAATAGAGTTGTGAACGGGAGCCATTTTGTGTCGTGGTTGCTGATTATCGATCATTGCTCGAGGAGAAATAATCACCGACATATCAGCTTCTTTCAACATTTGTGCGACATCTTTTATATAATCATCTGGTTGCGCAGAAAGAGAACAAGAATGAACCGCATTTACGCGTCCTTGCATTCCGTGTTTCATAACAGATTTTGCAAGCATTTCTGTATCACGTTCATCTGGATCATTGTTTTGATCAATATGAACATCAACGGTTTTATTTAAATCTTTCGCTAAGCCAAACAAAAACTCTAAATGAGCTTCTTCGTTTGGACGATCACGAGAGGGAAGTCCTCCCAGTAAATCTACATACGGAGCAGCTTTTCGAATCATTGCTTGCGCTTCTGGTGTCATTGCTCCTTCCAGCACTTGAGAGCAGATTTGAAAATCTATTTTGTCAGCGTATTTTTCTTTCACAGCAAGAGCTGCTTCTACACATTTCATTCCAACCGTATTGTCTACATCGATATTACTTCTTACGATGTCACATCCTTGGTTTATGAAATTTTCAACACTGCGAGAGATTCGTTCAACTAACCCGTCGTGCGTGTAATTTTCTTTTACTTCTTTCCAAAGATCCCATTTTACTTCCATGTGATCGTTACACATTTGAAGTTTTTCGGGAGTGATTACATACGCTTTATCAAAGTGTGCGTGACAACACACTGGACCTCCAGCAGCAGTAACTTTTTCGCGAAGGTGTTCGAGCATGTTCCAAGGTTCGGCCATTTTATAAAGGGGGATTAAGGGGAAGTATTTTTATCGACGCATTTTATCAATTTCTTTCTGTAATTTATCAAGTCCAAGATTTCCAGTACCACCTTGGTGTGTTGAAAGTTTCATCATTTCTTTTACTTCATCAGCGTTAATCTCAATATTTGCAATATGAGACCCAACTTCTCGATATGCGTCTCGGAAAGTCATACCTGTTTTTACCAGTTCAAATGCTTTGTGTGCAGCAAACAATCCTGGTGAATCAAGTGAAGATTGCATCATGACTTCTTCATTTGGTGAAACATTCGCGATAATCGCACGAGAAGCATCAAGACACATTTCTGTGTAACGAAGCCCGAGAAAGAGCGGTCGTTTAATTTCTTGTCCATCACGATGATATCCAAGAATTTTATGCATAATGTTTGTCGACATTTCGTTTCGGCACGCAAATACGGTTGCTGTTCGTCCACGAATTAATTCTGCTACGTCCAAATTTTTCTTTTGTGGCATAATTGATGAACCCGTTGCAATTGAGTCATCCATATGAAAAAATTGGAATTCTTGTGTTGTGAAAAACAACATATCAGAAGCAAATTTATTTAGTGTAAGCATAGTGTTGCAACATGCTTCAAGAACAAGTCCTTCGAATTTTCCACGTGAGTTTTGACAATAAATTGGATTTGCTTGTGTACGATTAAATCCAAGTTCTTTACTCAGCCAATCTCTATCGAAGTCAAATGGAGAACCATATCCTGCTCCTGAACCAAGTGGATTTTGGTCAATAATTTCATCTGTAATTACAGTAAGCAGTCGAGCATCATCTAGGAGTTCTTCAACAAATGATCCGGCCCACGTTCCGACACTTGTTGGCATTGCTTTTTGCATGTGAGTATACCCAGGCATTGGCACAAATTCGTATTCTTTTGCAAAGGCAAGAAAGTCGTCTGCAACGTCTAGAATTTTCTCTCGCATTGCTACTGCTTTATTTTTCAAGAAGTATCGCATCATTACCAAAACTTGATCGTTTCGAGAACGTCCAGTGTGAATTTTCTTTCCTGTGTCTCCCAATTTTTCAATCAAATATTCTTCAATTTTTGTATGACAGTCTTCGTCTTCCACTTTGAGTTGGAATTCTCCTTTTTCCCATAGTTTCAAAATATCATCGAGTCCTTCTTCTAGTTGTTTTAATTCTTCTTTAGAAATGAGATTGTGTCGCTGAATCATTCGTGCGTAGCATCGACTACACCAAACATCATCCGGAATCATTATTTGATCGTAATGAATATCTTCTCCAGCATTAAATTCTTCAACAATTCGGTTTAAATCAACATCTTTGTTTTTAAACCAAATTTTCTTTTTTATAGTATTGGACATCGGAAATGGGGGTTAAAAAATTGCCATCTCAAAAGATACATTAGGATAGGTGATTTGGCAACGAATTCCTTTATTTTTTGCTTGACCAAGGAGCGCGTTCGCGTAAACTCGCGCTGTTCTACTTGCAAACGGAGAAGTGCCAGAGTGGTCGAATGGGGCACCCTGCTAAGGTGTTGTACTCGCAAGGGTACCGAGGGTTCGAATCCCTCCTTCTCCGCCATAAAAAACAACAGACTTTTATGTCTGTTTTTTAAAATCTAATGACAAAAGTAGACAAAAGAATATCATTCTTTCGCGCCGAGATAGCTCAGGGGTAGAGCAACACATTCGTAACGTGTAGGTCGTGAGTTCGATTCTCATTCTCGGCTCCATTCGTTCCGACAAGTCGAAACGCCAAAGATTAATTTTTCAAACTACAATTTACAAAATATGAATACTCTTCTCACAGAACATGCAGAACAATTCGAAAAATTATGGGAGATTTTTTCCGATTGGAATAGCAAGATTAATCTCTCTGCAATTCGTGAAAAAGAAGAGGTTTTTGAAAAACACTTTAAAGATTCTTTATTGATAACAGAGTTCTTTGATCTTAATGATAAAAAAATATTGGATATTGGAGTGGGTGGGGGATTTCCCACTTTGCCATTAGCGATCGTTACTAATTCTCAATTCACGTGTCTCGATAGTGTTGGTAAAAAAATGAAAGCGGTTGCTGATATGGCGCAGCAATTAGGGTTGAAAAATGTGAAAACGATACACGGGCGATTTGAGGATTTTGCACAAACAAGAAACTATCGCGAACAATATGATATTGTGACAGCTCGAGCCGTTGCTCCATGGAACGTTTTACTCGAATACGCACTTCCGTTTGTGAAATTAGGTGGAAGTTTCATTGCGTATCAAGGTCCAGCCATTGTGGACGATTTGATAAATTTCAATGGTTTAGAAAAAAAACTGGGAGGACAAATTGTTCGAAAAGGAAAGACGATTCTTGGTGATAGTGAAAGATATTTTATTGAAGTTGAGAAAGTAAAACCAACACCAAAACAATATCCTCGAGAAAATGGTGTTCCCAGAATGGATCCGCTTGTGTAAAGCGAACTTTAATTTTAAAAGGATCGATACGAGATATTTACGTTAAAAATATATCTCCTGTTTGAGCTACTTCTAATCCCTGTGTTTTTGGGAAAAAATATCTTCTCCATAATGCGACAAATCCTATGTATGTCACTCCAACAACAAGAATTCCTAATTTGAGAGAATCTCCCGCTGGCGTATAAAGCAATTCAAATAGAATAATAAGATTTATAAGAGCAATTCGAAGCAAGTTTTTTCCAGAAAAGGGGAGTTTCCAGTGTTTTTTGATCTCTCGTGATAAAAGAATGAAAACAATTATTTCACAAAATACGGTAGAAAGTGCTGCTGCAAGAATTCCGTATGTAGAAAGGAAATAAATATTTAATACCGCATTTATGGTCAAAGCTGTTGCATTTACAATAAGAAGATAATTTTGCTTATTTTTTGCAACAAGAGTGAATGAAAAGAGTTGATTGAAGAAGGCGAAGAAAATAGTGGGGACGAGAATTCTCAATATTGAATCTGATCCTAATGCGCTAGCAGTACTTAAAAATTCTTCACTTGAAATCAATCGAATTATATCTGTAGCGAAAAATTCAATACCAATAATCACAGGTATTGCGAGTAAAAGAAGTTTTTCTCCAGCCCATACAAGAGATTTTCCTATAGCAAGATTATCATGCTCTTCTGCTGAAATTTTTGGTAACATTGCTTGCCCGAAATACACACCTAATACAAGTAGACTTTCCATAATTCGTGTTGCTGCACCATATGTTCCTACGGCAGCTGATCCCAAGACAAGTGAAATAAGGATGATGTCAATACGCAAATATAATGTTTGCAGAATCAATGCGAGTCCGTATGGAAGAGAAACTTTTAATGTATTTTTAAGAAATTCCCAATTCCAACGAAGTGATATTTTTATTTCTCGAGACGCAAACCATGCAACTAACGAACAAAAAACAAGATTTGAGATAACTCCTGCCCATAAAAAATTCAATAAAATATTTCCTCCAAAGGTTGATTGTGAAAGCCAAAAGACAATTCCTGCAAGTATTATTTTTCCTATAACAAGCGAACCAGAGAAAAAATGGATTTTCATTCGTGCCTGCAAAACACTCGAAAGTGTTCCAGCAACAATAGTAAGTCCCATTGAAATCGCTGTAATCCAGATTCCAGTTTTTACTAACGGTGAATAAGAGGGGATGAGTTGCGCACAAAGTCCCGCAAGAACCATTACGCTTAATACTAAAATTAAACGCATGGAGAGAATATTTCCTAAGACAAATTCTGTTTTTGCTTTATCTCGAGACATTTCTCGTACAGCAATCGCAAATAATCCTGCGTCAGCAATAATTCCGAAAAAAGCGAGGAATTCATATGTTGTTACATATTCACCATAAAATTCTGTTCCAAATTGAGTAACAATCTTCAGTACTACAAAACTCGCAAGAATAGCTATGATTTTCCCTCCAAATTGAGAAAACGTGTTTAGTAAAACCTTATTGTTTGTGGCAATCATTTCGGAGGAAGTGTACTGTTTCAGAAATAAATTACCAATATTTAATATTAAAATTGGGTTCAGTTTTTCAATAAAAAAACCAGCCGAAGCTGGTATTTTTTAAACTCTTATATGGTATCGCCAAGGGGAATCGAACCCCTGTTGCTGGAATGAAAATCCAGAGTCCTAACCACTAGACGATGGCGACTCGGATACCTTTTCCTAAAAGAGCCCGCTGATTTTACGGACAAACGTTTTTTGGTCAAATAATTTTCAAACTATTTCGTCGCAGATTTTCCTAATAAATTTGCCTTTAAGGATTTCATCTTTTCTAAGAATCTAACTGGCGTATCAATAATTGAGTCTGACCCAGCCCAATCAATAGAAAATGCTCCAGCAAGAACACAAAGTTGATATCCCGACTCTTTATACCTCCTCATGTATTTTATTCCAGAATCAGCACTTGCGGCCGAAATACGACTTCCCGTGTTCACGTTTAACCAACGAAATCGAAATCCATTTCCTTGTGCAGTCGAAGGAATATATTTGTCATTAGAATTAAATTTCACATAATCATTCCATCTTCCTCGTTTTTTTAGTAAATTCATACGATTTTTTACTCCTTCTTGTCCCCAATATTCAATGTCATCTGGGCGAACTCCCCAGTTAGCACATTCTTCTTTTACTTTTTCTGCGTGTTCAATTGATTTATCATAAAATTCTAGGATTTTTGTTTTTTCTGCTCCCAAATCAACACTTCCTTCATCTTTTTCTTGTTTTTTTCTTTCTTCCTCTTTTTGTTTCTGCTCTTTTTTTTCTTCTTCAATTTTATTTTTTTCTGCTCCTTTTTTCTTCTTTTCTTCTTGTTTCAATTTCTTTTTTTCCTCTTCTGATGCTTTTTCTTTTAATTTTGCTTTTTCTCGTTCTTCGATCTCTTTTTTTCGATCAATACGTAATCGTTCTATATCTCGAAACTTTTTCAATTCCAACAAACTTGCCACAAAATCGGCAACTGTTTTACTTGTTTTTAATCGAGCAATTTCTTGTGAACGATTTTTATCAAATACTTCTGATGCCAACATTTCTTGCGCATCAAGCAACAATGCTTTTCTTAATTTTCCCGGCCAATCTTTCAAATTTGCGCGTGTAATACTTTTTAAAAAATCACGAGGAACTCGAAAATTAAATGTTGTCGTAAAGTTTGGAAACTCAGCAGGGGACATAGATCGTGTAAATGCCCAAAATCGTGGTGCTCCCATTTCTGTCTGGAATGTCTTAAATTGCTCAGCAAACTCACTGTCAAAAAGCATAAGAACTTTTGCAACAACCGAATCCTTCATTTCTTCTTTTCGTTGTATAAAACTTGTTATATTTTGTTCTTTTTTCCATGAATCAACAGAAGTTTTTATTTCTTCTAATTCTTTTAATTTCCAAGAACGATCACTTCCTTCGCTCGATACATTCAAAATTGATGTATCAATTAAATTACAAACAGTATTCCCATTTCCATCTGGGGCCTTTTTGCATATTTCGTTTCGAAGCGCTCCAGCTTTATCGTAAAATGAATACTTTTTTTCTAATTTTTGTACCACCCCTGGATTCTCACCATCTTGTTCAAGCTGCTCCAGAGCATCTTTTCGTGCCCAATATTTATCAAGCTCATTTAAATTTGAAAGACCATCAATAAACGATTCTATTCGTTTTATCGCTAATCGTTTTTTTTCATTACGCGTTTCAGCATCATTTTCCTGATCTAATGAGAAATATTGATCCTGATGTTGTGATTCTATCATTTTTTAAACTCTACTCAGTCGAAACTTTTTCGCAAAATTTTCCTACAAAAAAGAGCAACTTTTTTCCAAGTCACTCCTTATTTGCAATTTACAGTTTGTAATTTGTACTTTGACAAAACTACATCATTCCTGGCATACCCCCCATTCCTGCTGGCATTTGTGGTGCACTACAGCAATCATCTTTTTTGGGGAGATCTGCAACTGCTGCTTCCGTAGTTAAGAAAGTTCCCGCAATAGATGCTGCATTTTGCAATGCAGAACGAGTTACTTTTTTTGGATCAATAATTCCCGCTTTTATTAAATTCTTAATTACACCTTCTGCTGCATCAAATCCGTCTTCCATGTTTTTTGATCGAAGAATATCAGCAATAACAACTGAACCTTCAAAACCGGAGTTTTCTGCAATTTGTCGACACGGAGCTTGTAATGCTCGCGCAACAATTTCAAGTCCCACTTGTTGTTCTTTGTCGTCAAGAACAATTTCTTTCAAGACTTCTGCCGCACGAAGTAACGCTGTTCCTCCTCCAGCAACAATTCCTTCTTCTGTTGCTGCTTTTGTAGCAAGAACTGCATCTTCAATACGATGTTTTTTCTCTTTTAATTCTACTTCTGTCGCTGCTCCAACTTTAATTACAGCAACACCTCCTGCTAATTTTGCTCTTCGTTCTGCCAATTTCTCTCTATCATAATCTGATTTTGACGCATCTATTTCTCGTTCAATTTCTTGTACTCGATTTTCTATATCAGAAACTTTTCCAGCTCCGTCAACAATCATTGTAAAGTCTTTTCCAGATACAACTTTTTTTGCGTGTCCTAAATCAGTAAGAGCTGCATTTTCAAGTTTTAATCCAACTTCTTCTGAAATAACAGTTCCGCCTGTCAAAATAGCAATATCGTTTAACATTGCTTTTCGGCGTTCTCCAAATCCAGGAGCTTTTACTGCCAAAACATTAAATGTTCCACGTAATTTATTAACGATCAACGTAGCGAGCGCTTCTGATTCAACATTTTCAGAAATAATTACTAAATTTTTATCTCCAGACTGAGCCACTTGTTCAAGTAAAGGAAGAATTTCTTGAATACTTGAAATCTTTTTATCTGTAATCAAGATTTTTGCGTTCTCAATTTCCGCCGTCATTGTTTCTGCATTTGAAACC
Organism: Candidatus Altimarinota bacterium; assembly: GCA_963677105.1. Lineage (GTDB taxonomy): Bacteria > Patescibacteriota > Gracilibacteria > UBA4473 > UBA4473 > M50B91. Next base: position 27,198 of record OY781871.1, read on the forward strand.
ATGTAAGGAGAAAGGTATCCGTTATCAAATTGCATTCCTTCTACGACTTCTTTTTCAAGTCCCATAGTTTGTCCTTCTTCAACGGTAACAACTCCATCTGCTCCAACAGAATCAAATACTTCTGCGATGATTTTTCCTACTTCAGAATTTTGTGCAGAAATCGTTGCCACTTGTTCAATTTTTTCAATAGAATCTACTGGTTCTTGCATTGCTTGTAACTGATTTACAACATTTGCTGTTGCGATATCAATTCCTAATTTTATTGCCATTGGATTTGCTCCGGCAGCAACATTTTTTAGTCCTTCTCGGATCATTGCGTCAGCCAAAATAGTTGCTGTTGATGTTCCGTCTCCAGCAACATCATTTGTTTTTGTGGCTACTTCTTTTGCTAACTGTGCTCCCATATTTTCGAACTTATCTTCGAATGAGATTTCTTTCGCAATAGTAACTCCATCATTTGTTACCATTGGTGCTCCAAATGATTTTTCAAGAATTACGTTTCGACCTTTTGGTCCCATTGTCACTCGAACTGCATCAGCGAGTTTTTTTACTCCGTTCGCAATTTTCACGCGAGCATCGTCTCCGAAATGAATATCTTTTGCCATTTTTATAAGGGGTTATTTTTTTATGTAAAAGTCCCGAGAAAGGGGAGTGAAATCATGTTTCAATAAGAAAGCAATTATTTGTGCTTCCAAATGCATTTTGCTTTTTTGATCTTCTGGAATTCCTTTAATATGTTTATCTAATTCTGTTTTCCAATACTGAGGTTCTCCAGTAAATGTAATAGAGATTTGCCATTGTTGATCTGGCATTGGACGTTTATCAATCATTGCTGCAATCGATGTATTTTTGGTCATTTATTTCTCAATAGCTAAGAGCGAATCAATTCCGAGAACATATAATTCTTTTCCATCAATTTTAATTTCTGTTGGTGCATATTCACGAAAAATAACAATATCACCTTCAGTTACATCCATTTCTGTACGTTTTCCTTCTACAATACGTCCTGGACCAACCGCTATAACTTCTCCTTTTTTCGGTTTCTCCTTGCTGGCTGTATCTGGAATAACAATACCAGAAGCAGTAGTAGTTTCCGCTTCAAGAGGTTTTACGATAACGTTGTCGCTAAGTGGAACAAGTTTTACCATTTTTATAAGGGATTATTTTTTATTTACGAAAAGAATTTAGCAGTCTCTTGTGTCGAGTGCAAATTTTTCTCTCACTTTAAATTATTCCGGTAATTTTCCCAATAAAAGCAATATACAACGTTAGTAAAGCAAGTCCTTCCCAACCACGTAATTGATCATCATGAAGTGAAAATATAAACGCTAATGTTGCAACGCCAAGAAAGGGGAGTCCAATAATAAGCGCTGTTGAAGAAACGGTTAATGTTCCAAATAAAGCTGGTATTCCGGCTACAGCAAGAACATTAAATATATTTGATCCAAAAATGTTTCCAATTGCAATAGATGGTTTTCCTTTTTGTGCTGCTCGAACAGAAACAATTAATTCTGGTAAGCTTGTCCCAATCGCAACTGCTAACATTGTCACTACAGCTGGAGTAATGTTTAAAATCTCTGCAACTTTAATTACAGAAGTAATGGTGTAATCTGCGGAAAAATAAATTCCCACGGCACTTGCAAACAAAATGAGCCATGTGTACCAATGAAGCTTTTTCGAAGAAACTGAGTCTTCATCACTTGATTCTTTTACATGATCGCCCTTAATCGTATATGTAATGAAAAGAATAAGGAGACCTAATAAAACAATTCCTTCTAGGAATATGATATTTCCATCGTACGCAAATAAAAAGAATAATCCTGTCGCTATAAAGAGAAAGGGGAGATCTACATCAATAAGAAGTGATTTTATCTTCAAATTATGGCAAACAAAAGCGAGTACTCCGCAAATAAGCAATATATTGGCAATATTTGACCCAACAATATTATCCACAGCAAAAGTTGCCGTAGCGGAATTATTTTGAAGTGCCGTTATAATACCTGTAGCCAATTCTGGCATAGAGCTTCCAATAGAAATAATCGTCGCTCCAACGATAAATCCTGAAAGTCCAAATGCACGTCCAATATGTTCAGCAGAAAGCGTGAACCAATCAGAACATTTCACTAATGCAATAAGAGATACCATGAGAATTCCGAACCAAAGAAAGACCATATTTTAAATAAAAATTATCAAAAAAAGTGTACGTGTCTTGCTTCAATTTGTACAATGAGAAGTAATGAAATTCTTATGATAAATAATTCGAGAGGTATAAATATTCATTTTTTCAAAAAAAACGCCTTAAATCGAATGTAATATTTTGTTTTTTCAAAAGATTTGTTTTAAAAGGGGGAAATAGATTTAAATATTTAATTGTTAACACAATGTATATTGTTTTAATATTTAATAATGTATTCTTTATGTCTAAGTGTATTTTCTTCTTATTATTTAATAAAACAGAAACTATTTTATTTTTTATAAATTTATATAAATCTTTTTTTGACATTTATAATTGAGGATTTACAATTCGCACGAACTAATTGTATTTGTAAAATGGCAGTAAAAAATGTGACGGCAACACGTATGACAATGTTAGGGCTTAAAAAACAAGCTGTAAGTGCAAAACGTGGACATAAATTATTAAAAGACAAACAAGATGGACTTATGCAAGAATTCCTGACTATTGTTCGTCAAGCAAAAGCTTTGCGTGAAAAAGTAGAATCAGCTATTCGAGAGGCAAATGCTTCATTTTTGGAAGCACAGGCATTACTCCCGAAGAGTTATCTTGAAAACGCTCTTTCTGTTCCAATGCAAACACTTTCATTGGAAGTATCAACAAAAAACGTAATGTCCGTTCGAATTCCAGTATTTTCTCTAAAAACGAAAAAACAAGGAATTGGATATGGATTCTTTCAAACTCGTGCAGAACTCGATATTGCTATTCAAAAATTTTCACATGTATTTGAAACATTAATTCAACTTGCTGAAATTGAAAAATCAGCGGAGAATCTTTCTGTTGAGATCGAGCAAACACGTCGTCGTGTAAATGCTCTGGAATATCGACTAATTCCCGACCTCGAGGATACATTAAAATTCATTCGAATGAAATTGGGGGAAGCGGAACGTTCTGTGATTGTTCAAACTATGGCAATTAAAGCTATGATTGAACGAAACGAAGCGCGTCAGCGTCGAGAAAAACTAGAAAATCTAGCAAATAAATAACTACTATAATGAAAAAAATCATTTTCGGCTTCGGAATTCTTTTTATGATTACGGGTGTTGAAGCTGCAATTCCTAGTGTTGTAGATTTTCCTTTTGAAAAAGAAATACAACTCCCCTCTCTTTCTTCTCGAAAAGAAGTTCAAGTACAATTAGATAAAGAAGTTTTACAAGCGGTAAATAAACGATTCGGAAATTTTTCAATATTTGATAAACAAAATACTCCAATTGAATACAGCGTGTTTTTTCAAGATTTTCATCGGATAAAAAATATTGATGTTCTTCAAACTTCTTCAATGAAGGGAGAATTTCCTAAAGAAACAATCGCTGATAATGATGTATTAACTACTTTTACATTTGATGAAAGAACTGATGGTAGAAATGATTCATGGGTCTTACTTGATCTTGGAAAAGAAACGCCGCTTACTCGATTAGAAGTATTCTTTTCTGATCGAGCAAATGTTCGTTCAATTGCTGTTGAAGGAGGTTCCACACAAGAAGAATTAAAAACACTTATTGCGAAACGCCCCATGCAACAACGTATCGAATTAAACACTGAACCAATTCGGTATATAAAAATTTCTTTTTGGGGAGTTCAAGTAAAAATAGATGATATTCGTGTTACAGCTGGACAAAGTGGTGCTGTGTACTTCTCTACTCTTCCTGGCAAAAAACTTCGTATGTTGTACGGAGGAAATGAAGTTGATCGCATTACATATACAGAACGTATTTCTAGCGAAAAAAACTCATTACTAATGGCTTATACTGGAAAACAAAAATTTAATTCTCAATTCCCTTCTGACACAGATGGAGATCGTGTAGAAATCCAAGAAGACAATTGTCCATTTATTTCAAATTCATCTCAAAAAGATAATGATGGTGATCGTATTGGAAATGAATGTGATAACGCACCAGACGTAATGAATTCTCGTCAAGAAGATATCGACAGAGATGGTGTTGGAGATATAATCGACAACTGTAAACTTGTTGCAAATCCATTTCAATTAGATCGAGATAATGATGGATGGGGAGATGAATGTGATAATGCTCACGCAAACGAATCTGGAATGCCTTCAAGTAGCTATATTATTAAACTTGTAAGCGCTATTGTAGCATTTTTACTCCTTCTTACTGGATTGCGAATCACATACGTTAAAGCAAAGAAATAAACAACTTGCTTCTATTGGCAAGTAATAAAGATTGAATATCACGCCTGTTTAAGGTATAATTCCGTAAGTTTTTTATAAAATACAAACAAAAATGAGTTACCTCGTTCCAACAGTTATCGAAAAGTCATCGGAAGGTGAACGCGCATTTGATATTTATTCTCGTTTACTCAAAGATCGTATTATCTTTATTGGAACACAAATTGATGACACAATTGCGAATCTCGTAATTGCTCAATTGTTATTTCTTGAATCAGAAGATCCGAATAAAGATATTACCATTTACGTAAACTCTCCAGGTGGATCTGTCTCAGCAGGATTAGCAATCATCGACACTATGAATTTTGTAAAACCAGATGTTTCAACTATGTGTACTGGAATGGCAGCTTCTATGGGAGCAATGATTCTTATGAGTGGAGCAAAAGGAAAACGGTTTATCCTTCCCCACTCTGAAGTTATGATTCACCAACCATTAGGTGGTGCGCAAGGACAAGCTTCTGATATTGCAATTCATGCAGAACACATTATTCAGACGAAAGAAATTCTCTACAAAATAATTCAAAAATGTACCGGACAAAGTTACGAAAAAGTCGTAAAAGATTGTGATAGAGATAATTATATTTTAGCAGAAGATGCTGTAAAATACGGAGAATTCGGACTTGTAGATAAGATTGTTGAGAAACGATAGTACTATCAAATTACAAATAACAAAAATAAAAGCACAAATAAACTTGTGAAATACAGATCTTCCTACTAGTGTTTAAAATATCTTGAACTAATAAATCCATGAAAAAAAGCATATTTATCTCATTTATCCTGGGAATGATAGTAACTGTTTCTCTTTTAATGATACTTAAAATAGACTTTTCTGATAATTACCAGTATTTCAATGAAGAAATAGAAACATTAAATAAGCAAATATATATTTTAGAAAATACGCCCATTGCCCTTCCCGCAAACACGTATCCAGCAGGACTTTATAATTTAAAATACACAGAGGACGAAGACATTTTTAATGTGTACGGAAAACGTGCTTATGAAACACTTGAAAATAGTCAGGAACTTCTGGATTCAATTTTAAAGATTTATCCTAAATTCACGAAGGAAAGTGTTCAAACTGCTCTTCCTTCAAAAATTGTCGAAATAGAAAAGGATAACAGGAAATTCTTGATACTTAATGGATGTACTCCTCACGATTGTGGAGGAAGTAAAAACATCATAGCATTTAACCTCGCAAATAATATTTCTTATTTATTAAGAGAAAATCATCAAGGCGAAATACAGTTGTATGGAAAACCAGATGCTTTAGTTATTAAGATGTTGCTAAAGGAATACAACTAAAAATAAAAAGATTTTTTCTTTGTTTTATGGTTTAATATTGCTGATGAAAATTTATATTGGATCGGATCACGGCGGATGGGAATTAAAACAAAAAGTCTTAACATATTTACAGGAACAATTTCCTAATTTTGAAACAATAGATCTCGGTTGTAACTCAAATGAGAGTTGTGATTATCCACAATTTGGTGCGGCGGTTGCAACAGAAGTCGTAAAAGATGTAAGTTCAAGAGGAATCGTAATTTGTGGTTCTGGCGTAGGAATTGGAATTGCAGCAAATAAAGTAAGAAATGCACGTTGTGTAACAGCAAATAGTGTCGAACTTGCAACGCTTGGTCGCCAACATAATGGAGCTCAAATTCTTTCTATGGGAGCAAGAACTCAGTTTATAAATCCATGGAAAGACATTGTAAAAGCTTTTCTTACCACAGAAATGGATATGGCTGAACGTCATGAAAAAAGAAGAGCACAACTTGGAGCGCTCTAAAATACGCAACTTTCAAAATATTTTTTAGTTTTTCTGAAGTTTTAATTTCGCTTGCAACAAGTTAAATTCCGCGTAAACTACTGCTGTTTTCTCCCACTACAACGCATGTGCGGAATTATTGGTATCGTGAAGCCTAAGGACAACGTAGTTCTTGATTTGTACGACGGCTTATTAATGTTACAGCATCGAGGTCAAGATTCCTCAGGAATGGTGACCTTTAATGGTAAAAACTTTCGTGATCAACGAGGGTTCGGACTTGTAAAAGACGCTTTTAATCAAAAAAGAATCTTAAAACTTGTTGGACGTTTTGGATTAGGACATTGTCGTTATACGACTTGCGGAAATTCAGATGCGTTAGATGAAGCTCAACCATTTTTCGTAAATGCTCCTCTTGGAATTTTCTTAATTCATAACGGAAATTTAACAAACACAGCAGAATTGCAAAAAAAAGTTCAAGAAAAATATCGTCGACATTTACGAACTGGATCTGATACTGAAGTTATGTTAAATGTTTTTGCAGACAAAATTCATCAAGAAATGAAAAATGATCCCGATGTAGATAATAAAAAAGCTCTTTTTAATGCTACAACGGCACTCATGAAAGATATAACAGGAGCATATTCTGTTCTCACTATTATTGATGGAGCTGGAATGTTCGCTTTCCGAGATCCATATGGAATTCGACCACTTGTTCTAGGAAAGAAAGAAACAACAAAAGGAGTTGAATGGATATTCGCTTCCGAAGATGTAGCTATTAAAACATTAGGATTTGAAGTTATTCGTGATGTTAAGCCAGGAGAAGCTATTCTTATTGATTATGAAGGAGAAATGCATTCGAAACAGTGTGTTCCTGGAAAACTTTATCCATGTATTTTTGAGTACGTGTATTTGGCTCGTCCAGATACAATGATTAACAAAATATCAGTATATAAAACACGTTTACGTTTAGGATCATATTTGGCTAAACAAATAAAACCTCGTTTAAAAGAGCTCGATATTGATTCTATCATTCCAGTTCCTGATTCTGGACGTCCACTCGCATTACAAATATCTCAGGACTTGGGAATAAAATATCGTGAAGGATTGGTGAAAAATAGATATATTGGTCGGACGTTTATCATGCCTGGACAAGAAGAACGACAAAAATCAATTCGTCAAAAACTTAATCCTATTGAATTAGAATTTAGACGTAGAAACATATTACTTGTTGATGACTCTATTGTTCGAGGAAATACTATAAAAAGAATTATTGAAATGTGCCGAAATGCTGGTGCAAAAAAAATATATGTAGCGTCTGGAGCGCCACCAGTTATAAATCCTGATGTATACGGAGTTGATATTCCTACACGGGCAGAACTCGTTGCAAACAATATTTCGAATGAAGAAGTGCGAAAAGTAATTGGTGCAGACGCATTATTTTATCAAACAGTCCCTGACCTTATTGAAGCAGCACGTATAGGAAATCCTGAAGTTGATGGATTTCATACTGGAGTATTTGACGGTAACTACCCCACTCCAGAAGTAAATGAAGAATTATTAAAACAAGTAGAATTTTCTGGTCGTGGCGCACAACAAAACAATAAAATATCTTTCCCTCAAATTTCATCTTTAATGTAATGACTCCTTTAGATTTTTTGTCCCCGATTACTCGACGCCCCTTACAATGGTTTTGTGTATTTTTCAGTACTATTGTCATCTTAATTGGTTTAAGTTTTCTACTTCCACCTGTACAAAAACATACTATTTTCTTTACGGTAAAACCGGTTGCTGCTGCAGAAAAAAGTTTTTTAAACGATGGAGTTGAATCAGCTGAAAAAATAGCTGAAATGATTGCTGGATGGGCAAAATCACCAGGTTTTCAACAAACTATAATTAAGATTTCTGGTGAAAAGGTATCTGGATTGAAACGAAAAATGGCGGCACGAAAACAGAATCGTTTGAATGTATTTTGGACATTAAAACTTTCTGGAAAAGATATTTTGAAAGCTGAAAAACTCATTTCAGCAATTCAAGAAAATTTAACTAAAAAATTCGAAGAGATTAATAAAGACTCAGTTATTCCGATAAAAATAACAACTCCTCATGTGGCAACTGAACCATTAAAAATTCCTTTTTCTTGGATTATTTTGTTTTCAATTATTATGGGATTTGGAATGGCAACTATTATTGCTTATTTTCGCGAATCACTTTCTGGACGAATTTCTTTTGTAGAACAAATAACTAATATTTTTCCTGAATCTGCGATTCTTCGTGTAAATACAAAAGTAGGAAAACACGATCTTCGGCAAATCAATGATTTCACTGAAACGTTTGAATCTCCTCGCCTGGTGAGTACCTTTCCCGTTGCTGGGAAATATTTTGAAATTGCTGCAATTAAGACTTGTACCTCAGAAGAAAGTACTCCCATTTTATTAGTAAATCTTGGAGAAACGCGTCTTCGAGAATTACAAAACTTAAAGGCGATTTTTGGTGACGGACTTGGTATTATTGTTTTTGAAAAATGAAGAACGAAAAACTTACATATGCAGCGGCTGGAGTAAATATTTCTGCTGGAGAAAAAGCAAGTAAGGCGGCATACACAAATGCAAAAACAACTTTTTCTTCTCGAAAAGGAATGATTGGTGAACCACTTCAATTAGATGGTGGATTTGCAGGAGCACTAGATTTTGGAGATTTTTTATTGATTCAAAATGATGACGGAACTGGAACAAAATCTGAAATAGCTGAACGTTGTAAAAAATATGACACACTCGGAGAAGACTTACTTGCAATGGTTGCCGATGACGCAATTTGTGTAGGAGCCGAATGTATTTCTATAACAAATACGTTTGATGTTCCTTTTGTTAATGCCGAAGCCATTAATGGACTTACTGCAAGCTTAGCAAAGGCTTGTTGTGAGCAAAAAATAGTTATTCCTGGTGGAGAAATCGCAGAAGTTCCGGGTGCTTGTACGCGAATGGTTTGGAATGCTACTGCCGTAGGAATTGTGAAAAAAAATAAATTTTTGACGGGAAAAAATATACAAGCAGGACAAGCTATAATTGGACTTTCTGGAAGAGTCCTACGATCAAATGGAATTTCTCTTGCTCGAAAAATTTGCGAAAAAAACTTTGGAGAAAATTGGCATAATGTTGAATGGAAAGACGGAGTGTCTTGGGGAGAAATTCTTTTAACTCCTAGTAAAATATTTCATCGATCTGTATTAAATGCCGTTTTAGGAGGATTCAATGAGAAACAAAAATTCAATATATCTGGAATAGTTCATATTACTGGAGGAGGAATTCCAGGAAATCTTCCACGAATTCTTCCAGATGGAATTGGGGCAAAGTTCAATAACCTTCATGTACCACATGAAGCACTTTCTGAATTAAAGAAATTAGGAAATGTGGATGACACAGAAGCGTATAAAACTTGGAATTCCGGAACAGCAATGATGATTATCTGCGAACAAGAAGATGTTGTAAAAATTTGTAATGCACTAAACTTAGAAGACAAAGAATTGCAAGCAAAAAAAGTTGGCGATCTAACAGACTCAGGTAAAATTGAATTGCTTTCGAAATATTCGGAAGTTACCCTCACTTTTTAACCATTTGGAAATGATTTTTCAGTTTCAGGCCGGTGACGTTACCCTTTTTGACGAAGATAAAGCGTATTTTGAAAAACGTTTTGAACCACTAAAAAAATATATGGGAAACGTAACAGAAAAAGAAAGTACGAATACTATCACCGCAACGATTAAGTTAAGAAAGACAAAACACACGTCTGGAGATCGATTTGAGGCAACAGGAAGCATTACTTGTAAAAACCTAGGAACACTTCGTGCTGAAGTTGATGCTGATAATATAAAAAAATTAGCTGATCTCCTACATGATAACCTTAAAACTCAAATACGACGTTCTCGAGAAAAATCAATAGAGCGATAAATATATTTAACAATAAAAAGATGGCCGGGATTTCTCCCGGCCTTTTTTATATGTGTGTGTATTTGTCATTAATAAGTTTCTCGTCGTGAAATCAGAGCATAACCAAAGATTAAAATCAATGCTAATAAAGCAAAGATTACCGATCCTGGTCCTGAATCAACTAATTCACAATGAAATGGAACAACTAAATTTTGTTCATTGAATATGACTTCTAACGTCCCCCCTCCTTCACACGTTTCATTTGCTCGTACGAAAAATGAGAATACTTGTCCATCACAGGTAAGACAAAATTCTTCAGGAAAAGTAATAATTGATTCATTTAATATTCCTCCACCAGAATTCACCATTGTTGTATTCGAAAGAAGATTTTCTAAATTTATTGCTGTTGCCATTGATTCATCTACAAGTTCTTCTCCTTTGATCTCTACTTCATAACGCAACACATCTCCAGCGCGAACACCAACTCGTGTTGCATCTGCATTATCTTGTGAAACATTCACTACATTAAAATTAACCTCAGCCAATACAGGAAATGAAAATAAGAGGGTAAATAAGCCGAAAGCAAGAACAATTTTTTTCATCGCGAACAAAAAATCTGTTCTCAGTTTCCTTGTGAATCAATTATTCGTCAATCATTTCTTCTTGTCATGAGAGTCGAAATATTTCAGAATAAGAATTCTTCAAGTTTCAATACAACATCTCGAACTGTTGAGAGCGTTTCGATAGGTAATTTTTCTTGTTTTTCATAAAATATTTCTGGCGGACTTCTTCGTAAAAATTCACATACTTGGCGCGCTTTATTTGAAAGATTAATGGAATCGTTTTCAATGGATTCGCTAGAAAATAATTTAGACTCAGGCTGGAAAAAACAGTTTTGTCGTATGGAATCAAATCGAGGACAATCTCCTGTGTTTTGTAATAATCTCATTCGAAATGCAACATCTGCCCAAGAAGCATTTTGTAAATCTATTCCGGCAAACCAAGAAATAATTTCTGTAAAAAATATATCATCTGGACGTTCTTCTGGCAGTATTTTTAACAACTGTGAAATCCAATTCCATCCAATCTGGTTCGCCTCTAAAGAAGATTCCAATCCGGAAAATAATGTAGTAGTTTCAATTGTTTTTAATGATTTTGATGACCTCCCTTGAAAGATTTGAATCTCTAACAATCGGAAAAAATCTACTTCTGCTCGTTTTTTTGATCGAGCAAACTTTTTTGAAAAGACGGAAACTCTCCCCCATTTTGAAGTAAAAAATTCTAATACAGCATCATCATTCGCTAATAAAGTTCTTCGTAATAAAATTGCTAATGTTTTCTGTTCACCCATTTTTACTGAAGTCTTCCACGAAGATATCTACGTATTGACCAAAATGCACCAATTCCTCCAACGGTAGCTGAAATTAATAATTCAAATGCAAATACATTATTCCACAAATGAAGGAAAATTTGACTAATCGGGAGAACTGGAATTTGTTTTAAAATTATAACAAAAAGAATTATAGCACATAATGCCGATAATAAACCGAGTAATATTCCTTCTATGACAAATGGTCCAATAATAAATGATGGATCAGCTCCGACTAATCGTGCTACAAATACTTCATCCCTTCGTGAAAAAATAGCAATCTGAAAGGTATTCATTACTAATAAAATTCCACCAAACAGAAAAAGTAGCACTAAAACTTTTGAAGTTATTTCTACATTTTTTCGTAATTTCAAAAGATTTCCCACTATCGTCACAAATTCTCTTTCAGCTTTTCCGTCCCAATCTCCAATCACCTCTATATATCGAGGATTTTTAAATATTTCTAATACATCATTTACTTGTTGAATGTCATGAAATTTTACGTGCACACGAGTGGGAACACGAAATTCTGAAAATTCTTCTGCTGGTAAAATCTCTGTTTCTATATCAAAAGATTTCAATGAATTTTTTAGTGCATCAAATTCAAAAGCATCAAAGGGTTCACGTAATGGAATAGTAAAATCTGCTCGAGACTCAAGAGATTTAATAGAATAATCTGCAAAAAACTGCGTTGCAAAAACAAAATTTAATAACACTAAAATCAATGTTCCTAATCCTACGGTTGTAAGCGATAAAAATTTATGTCGCCACAATTGAACACTTCCTTCTCGGAAACTTCGACGCCACCAAATAAGAATTTTTTTCATTTTTCTTTAGTGTAACGAAAATGTGACGATTTGAAAAACTCAGGAAAATATTTTTCTGCTCTGAAAATCTCAAGATCTGGGAATTCTTTTTTTATAAGACGTTCATCGGCTCTTTGATCAAATCCCAAAAGTAAAATATTAGGAGATTCCTCATGCAATGTTTGAATAAAATCTCCGTCTTCTCTCCCCAATCGTATTTTTGTATGTGGTAACATTTCTTCTTGTAAACGAACAAGTCTATCTTCTTCAGAGTAAAAAGGGTCACGTCCACGAATTCGTCGAACGGTTATATCTGTTGCAACGACAACTGTCATTTCTGTTGCCTTCTTTGTCGCATTCCATAACAACCATTGGTGACCAATGTGTAATGGATCAAATGTTCCCGCAACAAATATTTTCACGAAAATATTGTACTCAATTTTAGTAAAAAATCATTTTATAAGTCCTTAAGGTAATTGAAACTTTATTTCTATAAGAATTTCTGGCACACTTTCCTCAATGAATTTCTCTATTGAAAAAAATGTTCATCTTTCCGATATTACCTACTTTGGTATCGGTGGGAAAATAGACGAACTTATTCGAATTTCAGATATAACAATGCTTCCTGAGATTTGGGCAGAAACTATTGCGCTCAAACTCCCCTATTTCATTCTCGGAAGTGGTTCAAATCTCGTTTGTTCTGACGCTGGGTTTCGAGGACGAATATTTATTATTGATGCAAAAGAAAGCAACTGGCGTGAAAACATTGTTTCTGTTGATATGGGAAAAAATCTACAGGAATTTATACTGGAAACTGCAGAACATGGCTTTGCTGATTTTATAAACTTGTCCGGTATCCCTGGAACACTCGGTGGAGCAATTCGTGGAAATGCGGGAGCTTTTGGTAGTGAAATAAGTGAGCGACTTGAATCTGTTCAGTTTTGTGATGAAAATGGAATAATTCAAACGATTCCTGCCAATAAATGTGAATTTGAATACCGAGAAAGCATTTTTAAGAAAAACCCACAATGGTGCATTCTTCAAGCGACATTTTTACTTCAAGAAAAAACAAAAAAAGACACTGCAATTACTGTAGCAAAAAAACTCATTCAAGAACGATGGAGTAAATATCCTTCTGGAAAATGTGGTGGAAGTTTTTTTAAAAACCCAACAAATGTTCCCGAAGATGTGAAACCATTCGCCGGTTGGTTATTAGAAAATTCTGGTGCAAAAGGTGACGCTATCGGTGGGGCTAAAATTTCAGAAAAACACGCTAATTTTCTTATGAACGCAAAAAACGCAACACAACAAGACGTAATCGCTCTTGCAAAAAAATGGAAAAAAATTGTGTTAGAAAAATATAATGTCACTCTCGAACCAGAAGTAGTTCTTGTCAGTAAATACGGAAAAAAAATTGAAATTTAAAAAACATTTTTTATAATGAATCGCAGAAAATGATTTTTATTGAAGAGCCTATTCCTGACGACGCTGGTGAAATATTTTTTATCCAACGACAAACATGGCATGAATCATACATTGATTATCTTTCTCATGAAGATATTGAAAAACGTTTTTGTGATTCACCGAAAAGAATTCAGAAAATTCGAGAAAAAATAAACGACAAAAATCACACAAAATATTTCATCGCTCGAGATGAAGAAAAAATAATCGGATTTATTTCATTATCAAACACACCAAGAAACGAAATTCACTCTTTGTACGTGATTCAAGGATACCAAGGACAAGGAATCGGAAAAAAGCTTCTTCTCAAAGGAATAGATTGGTTTTATGACAAACCAGTTTTCGTCCATGTAAATAAAAAAAATGAACTGGCACGAAAATTTTATGAAAAATTCCAATTTCAATTTACAAAAAATGTTTCTCAAGATGAGTCTAAAGGATTTGAATTAATTGAACTCTGTAAAAACTAATTTATAAAACAATTCGTGGTTGAAGCTTCCCTTTCATAATTTCCCCAAGTCCAATCGTTTTTCCTCCGACGAGAACGAGTGATTTTTCTCCTTCCAATCCAGACCATGGAAACGCTCTTCCTGCAATAAAATCTTGTACTCTCCCCGTTGGAATTTCTGTTTGTAGAAAGTTTGTCAAAATACATTTCGGATCAATCGGTTCGACACACATTCCTACCGGAAGAGCATCTTCAACGGAAATAGATTCAATCGCTGTTCTTCTCAATTCCGAGCAAATTCCTCCACCAACCAATATTTTCCCCAGATCTCGAGCAAATGATCGTACGTAAAATCCTGCAGCAACTTCCATTTCAACTGTTAATTCTGGATATGAATAGTTGCAGATTTTTATAGAAAAAACTTCTGCTGACCGAGACTTCATTTCAACCTTTTCCCCTTTTCGTGCGAGATCACAACATTTCTTTCCATTTATTTTTAATGCCGAAAATTGTGGCGGGACTTGTTCAATTTTTCCAATAAAATTTTTTTCAATAATTTTTTCAATTTCTTCCTTTGTTGGTTTCTCACCAGAAAAAGATATTTCTGTAACTTCTGATTCAGGATCAAGTGTTGGAGAAGATTTTCCAAGCAATATTTTTGTTGTATATGATTTTTTCGCTTTTTCTAAAAAAGGAATCATCCGCGTACACTTCCCTACTGCGACAATCAAAAGTCCAGTTGCAAAAGGATCAAGTGTTCCCGTATGTCCCACTTTTCTCGTGTTAAATTGTTTTCTCAAGCGAGCACAAACATCAAAACTCGTCCATCCTGCCTCTTTATCTACGAGATAAAATCCATCAAAATTCATCATTGGAGATTGTGCCAGAATTTTTATTTTATTCAAGAGACGGAAAAATTTATTTTTTTTCAAAAGAAGTGTTTTCGTCCTTGACAACAATGCTTCTCTCCCTACAATCCAACTGCTTTGCTCCTTTTGGGGCCGGAAAACTTTATTTCTTAACCGTCCAAAAAGCATGAAAAAATACGAATTGATGGCGATAATCGTCAACAATGTGGATGAGAAAGTAGCACAAGATGTTGCAAAATCTTCGATTCTCAAACGCATCACCGAATTTGGTGGAAAAATTACATTTGAAGATTTTTGGGGCGAACGAGGGTTCGCGTACAAAATTAATGGTGAAAAATGGGGATACTATTTTGTGTGCCAATTTGAAATTGAAGGAAAGAATATTGCGAAACTAGAACGAGAGTTAAATATCGATACAAAAATTGTTCGTTTCTTAATTACAACTGTTGATAGTGACATTGCTCCTGAAAAATATGAAGATATTCAAGCACGAGCAAAAGCTGCTACTACAAAACCTGAAGAATCAACTCCTGTAGAAGAAAAAGAAAGTACATCAAAGAAAGAAAAGACGGAAAAAGAAGTGGAGGAAGTACAGAAAGATACTCCTAAAAAAGACGCGGTTGATAAAAAACTTGACCAAATCATGAATGCTGCATCTGCAGAACTATAAACATTAACTCTCTTTAAAATGACTACTATTAAACGAAAAAAATTCATTTGTACATTCTGTCGAGGAAAAGTGAAAAATATTGACTATAAAGACGCTCAATTACTTTCACAATTCATCACATATTATCGATCAATTCAAAATAGATTTCACACTGGAATTTGCTTGAAACATCAGAAAGAACTTGCCGTTGCAATCAAACGTGCACGAATTATGGGATTACTTCCATTTGTTCGTCACGAAAAGTAATATATTATACAAGTTTAGAAAAAACATAATGAATCATCAGAGTCATTGTGTTTTTTTATTCTTAAAATTGATTTTTTGCTAGAATTGAGGTAATATACACAGAAAATTCAAACAAATTAAAAAATGGAATTACCTCCTACTCCTGTTGCATCAGCAGAACCTACTAACGAAAGTGTTCCACCAGCTCCAGCACCTGCTCAAACTAATACCGCTGTTCCAGAAACTCCTACAGCTCCTGAAGCAGTTCCCGATACGCCACCAGCTTCTGTAAGAACAGGATCTATATTACCTAGATCAAAGCTAACAAAAGAAGACAAGCAAAAACTCATTGAAACACAAAAAGAGACACGAGCACGACTTCTGTTGTTAAAAAAGATAGCTACAACTTTTTTAATTGTTTCTCTCGGGTGGTTTTTTTGGCTTCAAATGAATCTTAGTGAAAACAATTCTGTACTTTCCCTTTTCGGAATAACAGAAAATCTTGGACAAAAAATATCAAATATCAAAAAAAATAAAAAGAAATTTACATTAGAAAACGTTACTATTGAAAATAATATTAAAAATTTGCAAAAACAGTTAGAAAGCAAGAATTATACTCGATACTCTAAAGAAATCCGAGATATACGGGAAAAACAGCTCCAATGGTATGATGAAATTGATGCTGATGGAAATATTATATTTGGACTTACTGATGCTGTTCCACGTATGCAAGAATTCTTCAATGATCGAAATTATAAAGATGAAAACAACATTTTATCTGGAAAACATGGTGATATTCAAATTAAGAACTTACAAGTTTCTCGCGATGGAATAAATTTTTCCGTTGATGGTTCTCAAATATTGGGAAAAGTATTTTTTCTAAATATTGAATTTGTTGAGATGGTTAACTCTTTCCCTTTCTTGAAAAATGGAAAATTAAATCAATTCTCACGTCAAAAAAATAAAGACGATGATGATTCTATGAATTTCAGTGTTAAATTAGAATTACAAGGTCCAGATGAAGTTGATCCTGCTGATAAGCGATTTCACGAATATTTGGATTGGCTCAATGCTAAATCTGATACCAATATAACAGAAGAAATCGACTCAAAAACTTCTTCTACTCCTGAAATAAACGAATAATTATGACTTCTAATAAAACTGGCCTCAAAGCATTTCTCCCTACAATAATAGTAATTCTAATTGTTGTAGCATTTAATGTAGCAAAAGTAATCCCCGACACTGTTCGTTGGATAAATACAAGAAAAGAAGTACAAACTTTGACACAAAAATTAGAAATCATAAAAAAAGAAGTTGAAAAAAATAAAGAAGATGCAGATTCAGCTCAAGTGCAATTTGATGCGGAATCAAAAAATTATATTCTTGAAGAATCACAATTATTTCCAGAAAAATTCGACCCATACTATGTATCAAAAACACTTGAATTATTTTCTATTCAATATTCACTTCTTACTGCAACATCAAGATTGAGAATTGAACGACTTTCTTTTTCAGGTGGAGGAGGGAAAACTGCTGTAATGCTTGATATGTCTTGTACAGAAGACACATTAAAAGAAATAATAAAGTATTTTCAATCAGGAGATCTTCCTGAAGCAATGGTTACAAATACAAATCTTGATGCAAACGATGTTGAATATTTGCAATCACATAAATTACCAATAGCACATATCGATTCGATTCGTGTTTCAGAAGCAAATGATTCAGAAATATACAAAAAAATATCACTCAAAATATCTTTTTTCACGCAAAATTAAAAAATGGCAGAATATAAGCTCGATACACAAGAACTACAAAACTGTATTGTTTCAGGAAATATTCCTGAACTTATCGAACGAAGTTTAAAAGTAGCACTGCAATCTGGCGCATCTGACGTCCATATCGAACCAGGGAAAAATATGGTACGAATTCGTATCCGTATTGATGGAATATTACAAGTAATAGTTGAATATCCTCTCAATCTTCATTCTGGAGTTATTTCAAAATTGAAGATTATGTCAAACCTAAAAATAGATGAAACACGAGTTCCTCAAGATGGACGAATTAACACTTTTATTGGAGTAACAGAAGTAGATCTTCGTACATCAACTCTTCCTACGCCAAATGGAGAAAAAGTTGTAATGCGTATTTTAGATAAATCAAAAAAGATTCCTACACTTGATCAACTCGGAATTGTTGGACACAATCGTGCGTTGTTCGAAGAAGCAATTTCTGAACCAAACGGAATTATTCTTACTTCTGGACCGACAGGATCTGGAAAAACTACAACTATGTATGCAGCAATGCAGGTTTTAAATCAACCAGAAGTAAACATTATGACGTTTGAAGATCCAATTGAGAATCAAATGGAAGGGTTAAATCAAAGTCAGGTTCGAGCTGATATTGGATATACGTTTGCAAATGGTCTTCGTACTGCTTTACGACAAGATCCCGATATTATCATGGTAGGAGAGATTCGTGATAAAGAAACTATTGATATTGCTATTGAGGCATCTCTTACTGGACACTTAGTATTATCAACTATTCACACGAATTCTGCCATTGAGACGATTACGCGTATTTTGAACATGAAAGTGCCGGACTTCTTATTGACGGCTTCTATAAACTTGATTATGGCACAACGTCTTGCACGAAGACTTTGTGATAAATGTCGTGTCCCACAACCACTGAGTATGGATGCTCAAAAACAACTTCAAGAAGCATTCGAGTTTTTTGAACCATATGAAGGATTTGATATGTCTATATTAAATGAACCAGTTTTTTATGGACCAAGTAAAGCTGGATGTGCTGAATGCCAAGGAAAAGGATATAAAGGCCGTGTTGGATTATACGAAGTTCTTCCTTTTTCTGATGAATTAAAGAAAGCTATTCTTGAAGGAACTCCTTCATTTGAATTGAATAAAATGGCACAAAAACAAGGAATGATAACTTTAGAACAAGACGGTTTAATAAAAGCAGCACAAGGACTTACTTCTCTTGAAGAAGTATATAAACTCGTTAAATAAATATGAAAATCCCATCTATACCTTCTGCTCCTGCTGCACCACTTGACAATGGTGACGGAATTTTATTGGATTTGAAACATGAAGAAGTTATTGAAAAAGATAGTATAAAACCTGGAATAAATTTTGATTTTCTTAATCAACTAAATACATGGATGATTATGAATTCACCTGTTCCACTAAAAGACAAACTTCTTTTCTTTGAGCTTTTAGTTTCAGTTCTTCATGCAGGAATTCCCGTCGGAGAAGCGCTTCGATTACTGGAAAAACAAACAAAAAACGAACGAATGAAAATCGTTCTTGGAGAAATGGGAAAAAGCATTAATACAGGATCAAGTCTTGCCGAGTCATTACGTGAGCAATTAGGTGTTTTTGATGAAGCTACTTGTTCTATTGTACAAGCGGGTGAAACTTCAGGAAAATTAAATGAAGTGATGAAAGAGTTGGTAGTTCAATATGAACGAATGGATAAAATTCGTAAAAAAGTAAAGGCTGTAATGATGACACCAATTGTCACTATTTCTGTCATGATTATTGCTGCTGTTGCAGTATTGCTATTTGTTATTCCACAATTAACAGAAATATTCGGTGATGCTGATTTACCACTTCCTACACAAATAATGATTGCTGCAAGTAATACTTTAATGAAACACTGGCCCATCATTTTTGCTGCTGCTGCTGGAGTAATGGGAGCATTTTCTTATTGGAAAAAAACAAAAACAGGAAATCTTCAATGGACTATTATTCGTTTACATATTCCGGTTATTGGAGGATTTATGAAAAAAATGGTTCTCAGTAAAGTTATGCGTATTTTTTCTTTTCTAATTGCTTCTGGTGTCCCAATAATTGAAGGATTACGAATTTCTTCTCGTGTAGCAGGAAATGTTGTATATGAAAAAAAATTATTACTTGCTGCAGACGATCTGACTCGCGGTATAGAAATTTCCGAAAACTTTTCTGACGATGAAAGTTTATTTCCACAAATGTTAGTAAGCATGATTGCTATTGGAGAAAAAACAGCATCTCTGGGAAATGTATTAGGAAAAGTTGCTGACTTTTATGATGAAGACTTAGATCGAAGTGTTGGATCATTATCAAAGATGATGGAACCAATAATAATGGTAGTTATGGCAATCGGTGTTATTTTCCTTTTGATGGCAATTTTCCTTCCAATACTAGGAATGAACGATCATATTATAAGCTAAGAAGTTGAATTTTCTTCGATCGCAAGTAGACTTCTTTTTGTATAGAAGATTTTTTATCAACACTTAATTTCGTGAGATATTTTCTTCTCAATTTCATTGGAAATGATAAAAAAAATAATTGTTATCGGAAATGGTGGACGAGAACACGCCATTTGTTTTGCTTTACATAAATCTCCACAGTCTGTTGAAATATGGAATATTGCAACAGCAGTGAATCCTGGAATTGAAGATTTGGGAGTACATATAAAAATTGTAAATACTCTTGATGATTTTGACACGTTAAAAAATCTTATTAAAGAAATTGATGCAACGCTCGTAATTCCTGGTCCGGAAGCAGTTCTTGTTGCTGGTATAACTGATCTTTGTAATACGCTTTCTATTCCGTGTTTTGGTCCTACAAAACAATGTTCTCAACTTGAAAGCTCAAAAAGCTGGACGCGGAATCTTTTACTAAAATATGGAATCAAAGATGCTTGTCCTGATTTTATTGTTTCTACAAAAGACCAAGATCCTTTACGAGAAAAATTTTTTACAAAATGGGATGGACAAGTGGTAATAAAAGCTGATGGTTTGCTTGGAGGAAAAGGTGTACTTGTTGCTGGAGATCATTTTGAAACTTTTGAAAAAGCTGATAAGTTTGCTCGTAAATCTATTGAAAAATTTGGTCGCGTAGTGCTAGAAGAAAAACTTATCGGTATTGAATTTAGTCTCCTTTCAGTAGTAGATGGAGAAAATATATTGGATTTTCGTGCCTGCCAAGATCACAAACGTGTCGGAGAAAATGATACAGGCGATCAAACGGGAGGAATGGGAGTTATCTCAGATGAAAAAGGAGTTCTCCCCTTTCTCACAGAAAAAGATATTGCACTTGCTCACGATATAACTGTACGAACTATGAAGGCTGTAAAAAAAGAAACTGGTGAGGATTTTAAAGGAATTATGTATGGTGGATTTATTGCAACAAAAACAGGTGTTCAGCTCATTGAATACAATGTTCGATTCGGAGATCCTGAAGCACTCAATATTTTAGCAACACTTGAAACAGATTTTGTAGATATTTGTGAATCAGCTTGTGCAAGAAATTTAAAACAAATTCCTACTATTAATTTTTCTCCTGTTGCAACAGTACAGAAGTATTTGTGTTCTCCTGGATATCCAAGTGCGCCACAAAAAGGAATTGAAATAAATCTCCCGACAGAATGGAATCATAATCATGCAGAATTATTTTTTGCCGGAGTAAAAAAGGAAAATGATAAA
The DNA here is from genome assembly GCA_963677105.1 of Candidatus Altimarinota bacterium. Classification (GTDB taxonomy): domain Bacteria; phylum Patescibacteriota; class Gracilibacteria; order UBA4473; family UBA4473; genus M50B91. The sequence continues at coordinate 48,637 of OY781871.1, forward strand.
CTTCTTTCAACCGGAGGACGTGTTCTGGGTGTAATTGGTTTTGGAGACAATCTTAATAATGCAAATATGTACTGCGAAAAAATGATGGAAAAAATTGAAAGTGATTTATTTTATCGACCAGATATTGGAACTGAATCCCTTACTCATTCCCGAGTTGAAACCATGTCCAATTTACGTTCATAAATTTTCTGATACACTTTAGACAATGAATTTCGACAAAAAATTATTTTTAGCGTTCAGTGGTCTTGCTATTTTTGGACTTATAATGATGAGTTCAATGTCTGTTGTTTCAAGTTTTGAAGTCACAGGAACAAATGATTTTTATTTTTGGCGACACTTTTTCTTTCTTATAATTGGATCTATTGCTTTTCTTTTTGCACTTAAATTTCCTCTTCAATGGCTTCGAAAATGGGCTCTTCCCATCTTTATGGCTGGAATTGGAATCATTATTCTCACGCTTGCCGTTGGAGAAACATACGGAACAACTGCACGTCTTTGGCTTCGTGTCGCAGGATTTTCCTTTCAACCCGTTGAGGCAACTAAATTGGCCGTAATTGTATTTTTAGCAGCCGTTTTTTCAAATGGAAAAATTAATGCTGATTCTTGGCAAGGAGGATTCATCCCTTTTGTTGTAATATTAGGAATTCCCTCTTTACTCTTAGCCATTCAGTCAGATTTTGGATCGTTATTAGTTCTTACAATTGCAGCAGGAACTATGTTTTTCATCGCTGGTGCAAATTGGAAACATTTTTTATCAGGAATTGCTGCACTTGCTTCATTTGCAACTATCCTTTCTCTTGCTATTCCTTATATTCACCGACGAATAGAAATATTCCTTCATCCAGAACTCGATCCTCTTGGTGCAGGATTCCAAGTAAAACAGGCATTAATTGCTATTGGTTCTGGTGGATTATTCGGACGCGGTTTTCAAAACTCTATTCAAAAATATAATTATCTTCCTGAAGTTCAGTCTGACACCATTTTTGCAGCTATTTCTGAAGAAATGGGATTTTTAAGAATCTTGATTTTATTAGGGTTTTACCTTTTTATCGCATGGCGTGGATTTGCTATTGCGCAAAAGGCAACAGATGAATTTGAAAAAATATTCGCCGTTGGACTTACTACTTGGATTGTTGGACAAGCGTTTATTAACATCGGCGTGAATCTCGCGCTAATTCCAAATACTGGAATTACGCTTCCTTTTATTTCTGCTGGAGGAAGTTCTCTTGTATTTACCCTTATTGCTGCGGCCTTTTTGTTACAAATTTCATCGCACACTACTGAAGCTCGTTCACACCAATATGGACGATGAAAATTCTTTTAATCGGAGGCGGAACAGGTGGACATATTCTTCCTCTTGCACCACTTGCACGAGAATTTAAAAAGAAAAATGTTTCTGTAGAAATTATTGTGGCAGATGCACCACTTGATCGAGCATTAACAGAGAAAAACTTTAAAGATATCTCCCTTCATTTTTTTCATACTGACAAAATTCGGCGCTATTTTAGTATAAAGAACTTCTTTGCCCCATTCACAATTCTTCATTCTATTCAACGTGCAAACAAGCTACTTAAAGAAATAAAGCCGAATGCTATATTCTTAAAAGGAGGATTTGTTGGATTTCCGTTCCTCATTGCTGCACGAATCAATCATCGAAATATCACTTTATTTTCACATGAATCTGATATCTCTGCCGGAGCACTCACAAAGTTAGCAAAACGATGGTGTCATTACTCTTTCGAAAGTTTCGGCACTCCCCCACATCCTTTATACTTCTCCCCTGAAAAAAATACTTTCTCAAAGACACAGTTTGATGAATCTAAAAAACCACGCCTTCTTGTACTTGGAGGCTCTCTAGGAGCGCAATGGATAAATGAACAAGTAGAAAAAGAATGTCATGACATTTGCAAGAAGTTCAATGTATTACTTATTTCGGGACAAAACAAAAAAATAAAATGTAATGACAAGAATTGTACGCAAGTTGAACTCCTTCCGGCAGCAGAACTGGCAAATGAATTACATAACTCTGACATCGTAGTCTCTCGTGCAGGAGCGAATTCTCTCTTCGAAATTATCGCAGCAAAAAAGCCAAGCGTAATAATTCCTCTTCCTTCCGCAGCAAGAGATCATCAACGAGCAAACGCTCGATGGTTTGCAAAAAAAAGATTGTGTCATGTATTAGAACAAGGTTCAAGGGTAGATTTATTAGAAGCAATATTAAAGGCTAAAAATGACGATGTAATGACAAAGAAATTACAAAAATGTGGTATTGAAAATTCTGCAAAAAAAATAGCTGAAATCATATTAGATTCTTGCAAATAGATTTCTTCATTTGCAATTTGAACTTTGATCTTTCTCCCCTATACTCTTGACGATGAATACTACTCTATTTTTGAAATATCGCCCGCAAACCTTTTCTGACATCGTTGGACAAGAAGCCGTCGTAAGAACGCTACAAAACGCGATTAAAACGAATCGTCCAGCTCATGCATATCTTTTTGTTGGAAGTCGAGGAACGGGAAAAACTTCTACCGCACGAATTCTCGCAAAAGGACTTAATTGTTTGCAGTTGAATGATGGCTCTCCATGTGGAAAATGTGACATTTGCAAAAGCACTGCTGATGGATCGCTTATTGACGTGATTGAAATAGATGCAGCAAGTCACACTGGAGTGGATAATATTCGAGATTTGCGAGAAAAAGCGAACTTCATGCCCAATATCGCAAAACGAAAAATATATATAATTGATGAGGTTCATATGTTATCCAAAGGCGCTTTTAATGCATTATTAAAAACGCTAGAAGAACCACCAGCTCATGCTTTTTTTGTTCTTGCAACTACTGAATTTGATAAAGTTCCTGAAACGATTGTTTCTCGATGCCAAACATTCACTTTCGGAAGATTTTCAATGGAACAGCTTGTCGATAGAATTGACCAAATTTGTAAGAAAGAAGGTTTCAGAACAACTCCTGCAGCACTTCAACTTATTGCGAGAAAAGCTGAAGGAGGACTTCGTGACGCAATTGGTTTACTCGAACAACTTTCAGCAGAAACGGAAGGGAATTTCGATGAAGAAGCGGTGAGAAACTCACTTGGGATTTCTTCTACCGAACAATTACAAGGTTTTTTCAATGCAATTGAAGCAAAAGATGCTGACTCTGCATTCGTTGTGTTAAAAGATATAAATAAACGTGGTGGTGATTTTCGTTCATTTGGACACGATTTTTTAAATTTTTTACGAGAAAAAATGTATACCTCGTTGAAAGATAAATCCAAACTAGATCACCTGATTCAACAAATCGAAGCTATTGAAAATGCTATTACACGTTTTCGAACATCCCCTCTTGTGGAACTTCCTTTGGAAATTGCTGTTTTAAAACTTTGTTCTGATTCAAAAGAAATGATTCCAGCCAAAAAAAATCTTTCTGAACCTGTAACATCAAAACCAAGTTCAAATACTCCACAACAAGTCCCTTCTCCTCAAAAATCTTCTGATTTTATTTTCGATGATGAAAAAACTAGTAGTAAACCAAGCATTGAAAAAGAACCAACACAAACTGCAACTCCACCAAAAACAATTCATTCGAATGAACTTTCTCCTTCACGAATTTCAAGTGAATTAGAAAAGATTGCTGACACAGAAGGATTCCCAACATTTGCAAAAAAATCATTACTTGCAACTCGTCCTGAAGTTGATGGAAAAAAAATCTGTTTTATTACCGAATCACAGTTTCATATAGACCAACTTGAACGGGCGAAAATAACACTCAAATTACAACACGCGCTTTCTTCTCGATTAGGAATTGCAATTGAGGGCGTTTCTTTCCGATCTACTGTTCCTACGCAAGAAAAAGCTCCTGAAGAAAAAAACGCCACGGTGGATGATTTACAGTTTTAAAAATAATATTTTTAATTCATCAATAATCACATTTTTTATTCATAAAAACTTTTGACAAAAACGCGGAATTAACCACAATGTCCACGAATTATTTCCTGTAATGAATAAATTTATCAGCGATCGTATTCAAGAGCTTCGTTCTGTAACTTGGCCAACAAAAAAACAAGCAACTACTGCTACCATTGCGGTTCTTACCATTATGTTAATTATTGGTTTCGGACTTTCTTTTGTAGATTACTCGCTCAATGAAGCGGTATTGTTTTTCTTAAATAAATAAAAAAACATGTCTCGACAAGATCTCTCCGCTGGTCGCAATTGGTACGCAATTCATACTTATTCAGGATATGAAGATAATGTTAAACGTGCAATAGAACACCGTGTAGAATCTATGAACATGCAAGATTGTGTATTTGAAATATTAGTACCAAAAGAAAAAGTGGCAAGCATAAAAAACGGAAAACGAGTTATCACTGAACGAAATTTATTTTCTGGATATGTACTTGTAGAAATGATTGTTACGGATGCATCATGGTTTATGGTGCGAAATACACCGAATGTTACTGGATTCGTTGGGTCTGGGAATATTCCTGTTCCCGTGCTTCCTGAAGAATTTGGTCTCATTCAACGACGAATGGGAGAAGATTCTCCTACAACAGATATTAAACTAAATGAAGGAGATTTAGTTCAAATTAAAGAAGGTCCATTCGCTGACTACGACGGAACAATCTCCGAGGTAAATAAATCGAAAGGAAAAGTTACTGTTATGGTATCTATTTTTGATCGAGAAACTCCTGTTGAATTAGATTTTGAACAGGTATTTAAAAAATTGTAAATTACGCACATAGCTTCACTATTTTAAAAACTTCAACACCATGGCACCAAAACGACCATTCGTATCCAAATTTAAAATTCAATTACAAGCTGGCGCAGCGACACCAGCTCCTCCAGTTGGTCCAGTTCTTGGACAATATGGAGTAAATATTCAACAATTTTGTGTTGGATATAATGATGGAACAGCTGATCTAAAAGGGTCAGGACTTGTTGTTCCCGTTATTTGTTACGTTTTTGAAGACAAATCATTTGAGCTTGAATTCAAAACTCCATTGACTTCAGCTTTGATTAAAAAAGAACTTGGAATCAAAAAGGGGTCTGGAAAACCAAATACTGAAAAAATTGGAAAAATTACTCGTGCACAACTTGAAAAAGTTGCTGAACAAAAAATGGCAGACTTAAATGCCAATGATATGGATGCAGCAGTTAATATTGTTGCAGGAACAGCAAAACGAATGGGACTTGATCCCGAAGTTTAATTATCGCCCCTTTGTGGGAGCTTCGCAATTCGAAGCGCCATTACCACTAACCCTTTATAAAATGGCTACACAATCAAAAGCACTCCGTGCTGCATACGAAAAAATTGACACGGAAAAAACGTATTCAGTGAAAGATGCAATTAAAATGATGGTTGAATCAAAAACTGTTAAATTTGATGCAACTGCAGAATTGCACATGAACTTGGGAACAGACCCAAAACACGCAGATCAACAAGTTCGTACTACTATTTCACTTCCTCACGGAACAGGAAAAACAGTTCGAATTGCTGTATTTTGCGAAGACGATCAAGTAAAAGCAGCAAAATCTGCTGGAGCAATTGAAGCAGGAGATGAAAATCTTATTGAAAAAGTTGCAAAAGGATGGACTGATTTCGATGTTGCAGTAGCAACACCAGGAATGATGAAATCTATGGCAAAAGTTGCTCGTGTACTTGGTCCAAAAGGATTGATGCCAAATCCAAAAGCAGGAACTGTTTCTCCAAACATTGAACAAACAGTAAAAGAGCTTATTGGTGGACGTATTGAGTTCAAAAATGATAAAGCGGCAATTATTCATACAATATTTGGAAAAGTATCATTCGGCGAAGAGAAACTTCTCGAAAACTTAAACGCAATGATCACAGCGATTAAAAACGTAAAACCTGCCGGAGCAAAAGGAACATATATCAAATCTGCTTCTATTAATTGTACTATGGGACCTGGAATTTCAATCGAAGTTTCTGATTAATTCGGTCTATTGTCTTTAAAGCATAAAATCCTCGTAAATACGAGGATTTTTTATTTCACAAAGAATCAATTGACTTTCCGCTTTCTCCATGAAAAAATTCTCCTGTTATTTCTTAAAATACAAAAAAATGACAGACAAAAAGTTGGCATGGCTTCCTGAGCTCATTCGATTCGGTGGAGCAATAACAGGAATTGTTTTAACTGCAATTGGAGGTGTTATGCTTATTAACGCAACATTAAAATTATATGTATTTCAATTCCAAACAGAAGCATACCAAATAGTAACAGATGAAGAGTGTCGATACGATCACAACCGATATGCTGATAAAGTGGAAGATGTAGAATTTACAAAACCATACAAAAGAACTGCTGAAGAAATAGAATTATGTAAAAAAGAACGATTAGAAGAAAACAAAATCCGATTTGAACGAAGAAAAAAAGAAAACATGGTAGACGGACTTGCTATGCTTCTTGTAGGAATTCCTTTCTGGATCATTTTCTGGAGAAGAAAAAAGTCGAAGAAATAAATCATTTCCATTGATATAAAAAAAGCGAGAATAATCTTCTCGCTTTTTTATTTACTGTATTTTATTCCTACGCTAACAATGACAACAATTGTTCTTCTGTTTGCATTCCTACTGCTTCATTTGCAACTTCTCCATTTTTAAAAACTTTAAATGCTGGAATAGACATAACTCCATATTCTGAAGAAACTTCTGGAGCTTGATCGACATCTATTTTTACTACTTTCGCTCCATCTGGAAGCTTTTTTTCTAAGTTTTCAAGCACTGGCATCATTCCCTGACATGGTCCACACCAAGTAGCAAAAAAATCAACAAGAACTGGACCTGAAGCTTTTAAAACTTCTGTTTCGAAATCGGTTGCGGTAATTTGATGTACCATTTGTAAATTAATTGAAAAATAAGTAGATAGATTCTAAATACTCTTTTTTCTTTTGGCAAAACAATTTCCCTACGCTTCGGAATTATTACTTAAAATTTTCAAAAAATTACGACATTCTCGTGCTTGATCTGAATTGGGCGCGAGTTCAATAACACGACGAAATGATTTTTGCGCTCGCTCATGTTGCTCTGAATTCATATAACAAACTCCCAAGTCACATAAAATGTTTGGATCATTTGGAGAAAGGTTTTTTGATCGTTCCAATAAAGCTAATCCCTGAACAGATTTTCTATTTTGATTGTGATATCCCCATCCTAAACAACGTAAAATCTCAGGATGATTTGGCGATTGATTATCCGCTACTTGCAGTTCTTTCACACTGGCTGTCCATTTTTGTTGCTGAGAAAAAAGAAATCCCAATAAGTAATGTGCATTCGCAGATTTTGGAGAAAGACGAATCGCTTCACGAAGCGCTTTTTCAGCCTTTTCAAAAGATTTCATAGAAAGAAAATTATCTCCCAATTCCTCATATGCTTCAAAACATTGCGGATAACTTAAAATTATCTTCTCAAGTAATTTAATCGCTGTATCAAAATCTCCCGCAAGTTTTGCGTCCTCTGATTGTGCAAGCATATCGATAACAAATTGATCATATTCCATCAACACATTATATCGTTAAAACGCTTTTTTTTCAAGCTTTGTATCGGGATTTTGCAAAACCTCTTTTGTTTCGTCAACTCTTTCTGTGATTTTAATCTTTCGTGGAACAGGATGTGAAAATTGTGCCAATAATATCTTATTTCGCCATATTTCAAATACGACTGGAGCCGTGTCGTCCACTGACACTTGTGTCTGTAAATAAATGTCTGGAACGAGAGACTTAAATTGTCCCCAAGAATCTATTGTTCCTAAAACTTGTTGTTTCTCTTCGTCCCAAAGTTCTGATATTCCATCCACTCCTTTCCTCCATAAAATTGAATCTTTTTTAGCATCTGCAAGTTGAACTTCTGTTTTAGAAACTTTTGTGTCCAATAACTTTTCTTGTTTTGGTAAAACAAATGTTGATTGTTCCGGTGCAACAAATATAAGTTTTGCTGCTTCCTCCCCTGTATTTTCACGTAAGGAAATATTTAAACTTTTTTCATCAGTAGCAGTTTGTACTGTTTGTGTTAATTTTTCATCCAGTAAAACTGGCCTCCCTGTTTCTAACACTTCTGCACGAGATTTTTTTGTATATTTATCTCGTAACACAGCTCCACCTGTACGTGAAAGATTTTCTAAAACAAATGATCCATTCTCTTCAGAGGTAGCAGTTCTTGATAAAATTTCTTTCCGTCCGTCTCTCTCTCGAATAAACCAAACCTCTATTCCTTCTTCACCAGAAATAACATTTCCTGATACACGTAAATCACGGACACTCGCTTCACGAAGTTCTAACTCCGGCGCTTTTACGGTTATTGTAATTGATAAAACTGATTCATTTCCCGACACATCTGTCACATGTAACACTACAGGAACAACTCCAACATGATGTTCCGCTGGAAGTAAAATCTTCAGTAATTCTTGTGGGGAATTTTCGTTCGATTGAGAATCAATCATTGTTTCTCCTCTTACTTCCCACCACACACGCTCAATTTCTTGATTATCTCGTGATCCTGATGCATCCAATTCTATTTTTTGTCCTAATAAAACAGATCGTTCTGTTCCTCGACGCAATTCTAAACGAGGCGCTTCTACATCATCTCCAGATTGTGGATCATGAAGAAGGTTTTTCGATCGAGTCCAACTTTTATTTTCTTTGTCAAACGCTATTAATTGTCCGTAATAATTTCCACGAGAAAGTTGTTTAAACGATGAGATAAGATCTTTTCGAGAATTAAATTGGTGTAATTCATATTGTTCCCCTCCCCACAATGTGATATTTGTATCATCAAATAAATCTAATTCCACTTTATCATTTGTTCCTAATTCCAAACGCATGCCAGAAAAGAAATAATCTTTTTTCTTTGGAATAAGCCTCTTTTCGTTCGCAAATTCAAGGTATTGCACATCTCCACGAGACAAACAAACTTCTGCAAAATCAACAACTGTTTCTTCTCCTTTTCGGAGTTCAATTTCTCGCTCTTCCGCAACCTGCCCCTTTCTCGCCAATGTTTTTACTAATAAACGAGATTTTTCTGCTTTCCCAACAAAAATTGTTTCTTCTGCAAAAAATGGCAGTTGTGTGTCGCCATCATCGCATTGTGCAGCACTAAATTTTTCTATTGTTTTTAATGGAGAACCATACATTACCGGTGATCCTGTTACAGATTTTATTTGTGCCCCTGCTGAACGAATTTCATATTTTGTCATAGGGGGACGAACTAAAAATCCGATTCGACGCCATATTTTTGATTTTCGTTTTGAAGCAGGTACTGCTGATTCAAAAATACGATCTGGACGTTCGGAAAGAATCCATTCAAAATATGCCGTATCATTTGTATCTGCTGGTAAAAAACGAAGCATTGAACCATCTGCAGAAACTGATGAAGTTACTGTTTCACTTGGAGTAAATCCATTGGCAAATCTTGAAAGATCCCATTCTAAAAGTTTTTGGGGAACTTCAAAATCATCATCTTCTTCCTCTGGTAGAACACGACGTTTTATAAATAATTGTGTATCAATCGCATACAACATTTCGTCGACTCCATCACTATCCAAATCTACTCGAGATGAAGTAAAACGACGTCCTTGCAACGGGAAGTTCGTAACTGTATTTGTCTTATTTTCTGCTGAATCAAACCATAATATTCTCGGTTCAACTTGCATTTCACCCTGTGGATCAGGCACGGAATCCATATTGTAATTCATTGGCACACTCTGTGGATAATCTTCAATTGAAAGTATTTTTGGCTCTGTGGAAACTTGCCAAGACCGCATATGTGCAGGAACTATTCCGCTTTCTAATGCAAATGTTTTAATCGGTTCCATATCAATTTCTAATTCTTCTTCAGAAAAAACATTTCCTTCTGGCAGTAATGCTATTGTTTTTGTTGCACTTGAATTTTGTGCTAACGACATTGGTTCCATTGGTAATGGAAAACACGCTGAATCTGTTATTATTCCTTTCGAAAGATTACTTAATTGTGTCGTAATACAATTAAACATTGCGGCAGAAGCTTCTAATAGTGCTACTAATGATGGTAATCCTTGTGCAAATTCCCATTGCAACTTAAATGATAACGGAGGTAATATTAATTTCGGTATTGGTGGTAATTTTGCTAAAAAATCTAATGGCAATAATAATGTTCTATTTGTTGCATTTACAACAGACATTGCAACCATCCACTCTGGAACTGGAACAAGCCCCTGACAAATAAGCGACAATAATCCCAAAATGTATTTTGGTACTATCATGATAAGATTTGGAACTTTTAGAAAATCTGGAAAAACCGGAGGTTCAATAAGTGATGGTAATTGAGGTAAAACCATTGGAGGCATCACAAGCGCAACGTCTGGTAATATTGGTGCTTTGGGCAATACTGGCAAAACAGGAATCAATGCAATTATCGTTTCCAATAAATTTGTTAACGTATCTAAAGATGCTAGCACATCTGGGATTTCTGGGATTTCGGGGATATTTGCTAATAATGCTAATAACCCTTCTAATGAAATATTTCCGGCAAAAATTTCTGCCAATAATCCATTTAACATTCCTTCTAGGGAAGAAGCCGTATTCAATGAATCCCATAGAGCTTGTAATATCCCAGCAAAAATTCCTTCAAATTTTTCACTCAATTCTAACTCTGGTAACGGCGGAATAAGTCCACTCGCAGAAACTTCTACTTTATTAAATTCTAATTCCGGAACTTCTAATTTTAATCCAAGCTTCAAAGCAGATAAGTCCACTTCCACATCAGGAACTTGTGGCATTGGAATGATCGGGAATTTCACAAGAGACAAAAGAATATTCTTGAGCCATGCAATCATAGATCCTCTCGACATAGATCCTCCATTTGCACTAGTAGTTGCTTTTGAGAATTTTTTTAACATTTCAGGAATTTCTGTCCAAGCCTTAATAGTCTTTTTCGTTTCTTCAACAAATTCCTCCCATTTCTCTACTGCACGCTCATTTCGATTAATCCATTCTACCCAGTACTCATTAATGACTTCCGTCATCTTTTTTATATCTTTGTATAAAGCTTTGAGTTTCTTTGGAATCTTTTTCAGTTTTTTAATTTCTTTCACATATGACTCCAATGCTTCAATGTTTTTTTCTACCGAAGTCACAAACTCTTCCCACTTCTTTTCAAGTGGTTCAATGGTTAATTCTTTAAATTTTTCTTTTAAATCATCTTTCAATCCCTTTAAGAGTTCTCTCATTTTCTCTTCTTGTTCTGCTGCAGCTTCATCTAATGCAGCTTGACGTTCCGCCTTTGCTGCTTCTGCTTGAGCCTTTAATTCAGCTTTTTTAGATTCAGCTGCATTTTCTACATCTGTCGAATCTGAAGCATTTTCTCCTGGTGGAATTTTTGAATTCAAAATTGCGAGAATTACTTTCCCATCTCGAATTGCCAACACATCCATTTCGTTTGCCGTGTTTTTCAATGTGTCAACATCTCCCTGTAAATCGGCATAAAACTCCTGTTGTTTTTTCAATACATCATTAAATTTTTGAGTTAAAAAAGCTTTTGCTTCTTGGTTTTTTTGTTCAGTAATTCCTGTTTTTATTTCTTCAAGAGCAGCTAAGCTTCTCTTTAGTTCTTCCAAATTGTCCTCTCCAATTGCAATAACACCTGCTTGTTTTTCTATTTCAGGGTTTTCAGCACTTTCCCTCATTCTAGCAGTGGCCTTTTCTACTTCAGAATTCCATTGATTTGGAGTTGGATCTGTTAATGAATCTACTCGTTCTATTTCATCTGTCATATAAGACTGAAGCGATTCATATTTTAACTTTATCAATGTTCTTCCCAATGTTGCTGGCAACGATTTTATTCTTAATATTGTTCCCATTGAATTATTCAATGAAAGTCGGATAACTAATCCTATTGCTGTCGCAGTGTTTGTGTTAGCAGTACATTCCTCTGTTGATTTATTCCATGTTCCATTTTCCAAACAATTACATCCTAATTCCATCCATTTCATCTTCTCTTTATGCAACTTCTCTTTTGCGTCTTTTTTCCATTTTTTTAATTCTTCTTTGAGACGCTCAAATTGTCCATCCGGAAAATAAGGATAATTTATGGTTATCTTTTTTCTTTTTACATCAACAAATGGAGATTTATTTAGACACGATAATGTTGGTTCTCCCTCCTCACACGGGATCGATTTAAATTTTGGAAATTTTATTTTGAATTTTGGAAATTTGAAATTCGTAAATTCTCTCCACTGATCTTGCACCCATTGACTCAATATATCTGCCGCTTTTATTTGACTATTCGTTGGTAAACTTTTTCCTTTAATAATAATTGGAAGTCCTGATTGAAATGTAATTCCACTTCCTGAAGGCGCAAAGAGTTGTTGTAAAAATTCTTGTGCTGGTGTTGCTTCATTTGCTGGTTCTAAATCAGTACATGAAGTTTGTGTATCTTCCGATGATGATCCTGATTCAGAATTTCCTCCAGCAGATGCTCCTCCACTACCAGAAGAAAATTGTGGAATAATCACAAAACATTGAGGAGGAAATGGAATTCCTGTTGGAGACATTGAAGGATCAATAACTGGTCCTCCACAAATTGCTATTCCTACTTGTAATGACGTCGTTGGAATAATATATAATCGAAATAATGAAGTTGGCATTGGACCTGCTCCCACTGGAGGAAGTTGCGGAGCTACCCAAAAAATCGGAAATCCAATCGCTGGAACAGGAATTGGTATTGCATATGGTGGGATATAAATACTTTGTGGTCCTGGAGCAAGAAACGCCACTGATGGAATTGCATCCAACCAAGATGCTACTTTTTTAGCACCTCCCAACATGTTTAAAAGTGCTTCACCCACGGATGGTATAGCAAACATTATTGGTAATCCATCATCTGTTTGTTCTGTACCTAAACAATCCAAAACATCATCGGCCGTTGCTTCTGCATCAAAATCTGATGGCAACAAATCAGGAAATACCTTTTTTGTTTCACGACTACTCATTCTTAAATATGGAGATGTCGGAGCATCTTTTACTGCGTCTGAACTTCTAGCAGGAACCGTTCCATTATTTTCCCCTGAAATAAATTGTATTGTTTCAGCTGTTCCATCTGAATGCCATGCAACGGCTACATCATCTCGTGCATCATTTTTTTCAAAATCACTTACAAAATATCGTATCGGAAGAACTTCTTCCGCTATAGAATCCCAGTTAAAAACAATATTCGCATGAGCCGGAATATTTCCAATCGTAATTTGTATCACTTTCGGCAAAACTTTTATTTCGGGCAAAGTTTCACAAGAATCACATACAAATGAAGTTTCATCAAACTGAAATCCTACCGATTTAGGAAGAACAAACTCTCCTTCAGAATACGCTTGCTGATTTCCCGATATAACAAGAGAATGTTTAAACCTTTGTCCTGGTACGACTGTATCAATTGAACCAGAATCTTCTGTATTCATCTTATACCAGGCATCAAATCGACGATTATCTGAAAGTTGAACAAATGTTCGAGTTCCGTAAAAATCTAATTCGCCTGACCATGAATCAGTTGCATCAATTCCATTAAATCGAACTGAAAATTCATCCAATTGTGGAAACTTATTTATCGTTGTTTGCGGAACACCTTGATCTTCTGCTGATAAATATTTTTCATCTATTTCATCAAATCGAAGTGCAAATGATTCTACATACTGAGCCGAATACCAACCATCTTTTCTTCCATAAGCAAACCATAAAGTATTTGCTTCGTCCGAAAGAACTAAATCCGAATATTTATCTCCATTCAATTCTGCTGTTTTAATATCAGTAATTTTTTTCCCAATTCCTAAATCCAATTTTTTACGAGACAACACTCCCTTCTCATTCGTATGTAAGATCAAATTTCCTTCATCATTTAATTGAATGAAATTCAATAAATTCCCATAAGAATCCTTGTGAACTACAAGCGTTTTAACTCCGTCTGCAAAACGTAATAACAATCCTGCATCACGGAAATTGTCTCGTTGATGTTCGTCTTGATATAAAACAAAAAGCCTATTTCCAGTTCTTGGGAATATTTCTGCTCGACCATCTCCATTTAAATCTGCAGATAAAACCTGATCAATCGCTCCAAATGAACTCGTCCATAATGATTTTCCTATATCGTCGGTAAATCCTACTGAATTCGTTTCATTTTCATCTGGAACTGAAATTGTAGGATCACCAAGCAATATCATCGCGTCGCTCGCAGCAATACGAACTGATTCCCCTGCTATGTTTCCAGCAGCAAATAAAGCTCCTGGTTTCCACGACGTTGTCCAACCAACTCCATCTTCCATCAAAGCATCTTCTGCAGAAACTTTTGCTGATCGTAATATTTTTTTAGGCGATTCTAGCTTTTCTTGGTTCATGCCTACTATACCCATTTCATCCGTTGTACTTTTCCCAGTAAAAAACGGCTGTACGTAAATCTCTGGAAACAATGATTCTACTAATAAACCTTGTGTATCTGTTCCACTTCCAATAAAACTAGAAGTAAGAATGTTTGAATTTTCTGAAATAAGCGAAATAGTTCCAATCACATTATTCATGTATTGAACGTCCCATTGTTTCCACGATTCTGTTTGTAAAAGCCTTACATTTGATTCTAAATAAAATCCTCCTCCTGGTAATAGTTGTAATATTTTATTTTTTTCTTGCCATAAAATATTATTCTTTATTGAAGTTTCCACCTTTTCTTTCGGAACAAATTCCCATCCAACAGATCCATTTAGCGTCGGTTCTTCTGAAAAATAAAACGTTGCCGTCGCACTTTTATCAATTGAAAAAGAAAACTCATTCCCTGATTTTATTGTTAATTCTTTTGCTGTAAATTCTCCATTTGGAGAAAATGAAAACACTATTTTATGTGGTTCTAGTTCTTGAACAAGTGTTGCTACCGCTTGAGTTTCTCCATCAAATAAAAACTTATTTCCAAAACTTGGAGCCTGTAATTTTCCTCCATCAATTCCAAGTAATAATGTTAATAAAGATTTTGGATTTAGCGTAGTAGAAAATTCTTCTTGTTTTAATACATTCAATACGTCTAATTCAAGTGTGTCAGGAATAAGTCCTTCCGCCATAGCAACGAGAAAAATATGTCCTCCAAAATTTGTAGTATTTATTTTCACTTCTTTTGCTCCATTTGAGATATGTGGAGATGCTGGATCAAATTCAACTACAGGATTTGTTGTTAATTCTGTATCCACTAATTCTTGTTCTAAAAATCTCTTTACCGAAGAATCCCTCTCAAAAACACCTAAATCTTCTAAATCATCTAAATCCGCTGATTCCCATTTTTCTCCCGGATTTTGTAAAAGAGTAATTTCTCCCTCAACAAATGGAACTTCATTTCCAAATCGGTCTAATACTCGCAGCAATAATGTCGCATCACGTTCGTCATTAATTTGTAATATTGTTCGTTCTGCCGATAAATCTATTTTATATGGATCAGCTGGCAATACTTCAACTTCAAATGTTGTAGATCCAAAACCTGGTGCCTGCAAGGTAACAGTTGAATCTCCTGCAAATGTCCCAGCTCGAAATGGAAGTTCACCAAAACCATTTGTAAGAATTATTTTCTCAGGAAAAATTCCCGATTCACCCTTCACAGATACGTCAATCTCAAATGAACCTGGAAGTTCTTTTGATACAGAAACTGGAATCATAAAAGGATTTTCTGTGCCTGCTACTAGAGAATCTTTTTCGACTTCTACTAATAATTGTGGATGATCTATTACTGGAATCTCCTTTTGAATAAAAGATTTTTCAATTTCTGACAACTCCGCTGCAATTGAAACAGGTTTCAATTCTTTTGTCTGAAGTAATATCGTATTTCCTTTTCCAGCATCTTTTGTTGAGTTTTTCCATTGCACAATCGGAACATTTTCAAGAACAGCATTCCCAAAACGATCAGTTACCACCGCTTCTGCTTCAATCTCTACACCATTTTTTACTAAAATTTCCGGTGCATTTATTTTTATTTTTTCTGCCTTCGCTGGAAGAATCTCAAATTCTACCATCGCACTTGGAAGGAGTTTTCCCTCGTCTTGGATTGTAATAATTCCATCTCCCGCTTTTGTTCCTGGAATAAATGTAAATTCTGTTACTCCATTTTTGAGCTTTGATTTTCCTCCTCCAACAAATGTTCCTAAATCTGACGCAACTTCTATCACCGTTCCGTCTTGATCTTTTGTAATAACTTTTTCTAAATCTGTAGCGCGTACTCGAATATTTATTTCCTTCACTTCTCCCGCTACAACTGAATTTATTTCTGTAGAAACTGATAATTCTGTTCTTAAAATTGAAACTGGAATTTCCACGGACGATTCTCCTGCTGAAACAATAAAAGAAAATTCTCCTCCAAATTTTCGTGTTCGAGGAATAAGATTAAATTGTGTTTTCCCTCCCGCAACAATTCTTGTTCCTGATGGAGAAATCGTAAAAAAATCAAGAGCATCTGCACTCGATGCCGCAATAGAAACTTCTGTTTGTTTCATAATTGGTTTTCCATTTACGTCTTCTAAATCTACAGAAAGCGTTATTGGTGTTACATCATTTGCTGAAATAACAATTTTTTCTGGTGTAACTTTTATTGTTTCTATTTCTTGCGGAGCAATAACATTTCCATCTAATTTTGATTTTATTTTCTTAGAAGAATCAGCACTCCCAAATGGCAACACTAATATTTGTGTCAAAACTTCTGGTAATGATGCAACCCAAGGAATTAAACAAGCAACTGGCCACGTTAACAAATCTACACCAGAACATTCTGACTTTTCACCAGCTATCCATCCTTCTGGTAATTCGTCTTCACTCATACTCTCTAACAATTCTTCCTCTGAAATAGGATGAAAAGCATTACTTTCTTGTTCTGCTTTTCGAAATGTATTTGAAGGATCTATATCCTCATCTCCTCTTTCAAACTCTAAACGAAGCGCATCTTCATCCGCAGATTTTCCAACTATATTTAATAATTCATATCCATTAAATCCTTGCTCTCCAAGAATTCTTGCTCCGTCTGATGGAGAAGAAAATGCGCCTTTTAATAATTCAATGTGTTTTTCTTCTAAATCCGTTCCCAACCAAATCAATGCATCAATTAATTCTTGCTGTTTATTTTCGTCTCGCCAGATTGTAGAATCAAAATCTGATTCTAATATTTTTCCAGCATTTCCATCTGTATTTGTTATTTGTGTAATACTATTCAACAGAGATTCTTCCAATTTTGATTGCAAAAATGTTTCCTTATCTTCTGGTAAAAGAATGCTTTCATCTGCTCCAATTAAATCAAACGAGCTCGGGAAGTTGACCCTGTGAAACACATCTGCTGTATCATAAAATGAAGCTCCTCTCGGATCATCGGCTGGCATTGCATTCACTGCTGTACTTGCTACTTGTGCTTGTAATGTCGCCAATCGTGGCTCATCATGAAACATCAATGTTGAAATCTGTTTTTTATTTTCCGATAAATCTTCTTCTAAATCTTCTTCATCAATAAAAAATTCTTCACATCCTTGTGCACCAATTAAACCCGATGTTACTGGACGAGATCCTTTTAAATCAAAAATTGGCTTCGTGGCTCCCGTATATTCTGAATATAATCCTGAAAAATTATAAGAAGTCGGTAAAAGAAGCTTTGCAGTATTTATCGGATCGAAAGTACTTATTGCACATTGCCAATCATCTTTACTATTACATGGAATACTTGGTGACCAAGAACCATTTGAATGACAATCTGAAGCAGATATATCAAATCCATTCTCTCCAAATTCTATATTTTTAGCACAACACCCTTTATAATCATGATTAAATCTATCTTCTTCTATATCTGGATCATCATCTGCATCCCAATAAATACAACTATCTAATAATGCCGTATCAAAATTATACGCACGATTTAATTCCGCCATTTGTCCTGCTGGATGATCATCATCCGGAACTGTTCCTCGAATATAGGAACAATTTTCTGCCGGAAATGGTTGAGGGATTAATGGCGGCGCTATTGCACATTCATCACAAATATATCCACCACAATCGATTCCTCTTTCATCTTGATTTAGAAATCTGTCTGTACAAGTTGGTGCAACACATGATTCACAGATAGTTCCGCCACAATCAATTCCTTGTTCATCTTGATTTAGAATTCCATCAGCACAAGATTCACACGGACCACAAACTCCACCACAATCTATTCCCGTTTCATTTTGATTTAAAATTCTATCTGTACAACTTGCTCCCCCACTACTGCTACATGCTTCACAAACTTCTCCACCACAATCTATTCCTGTTTCATCTCGATTCATCATTCCATCAAGACACGTCCATGCCTCACAAAAGCTTCCTCCCACATCTACTCCTGTTTCATCTCGATTTCTAATTCCGTCTGTACAAGTAGCATTTAAGTCAACACATCTCTCACAATCATCTCCTCCACAATCTATGTCCGTTTCATCATTATCCATGATTCCATTTGTACAAGTACACGGAACACAAATATCTCCTCCACAATCTATTCCTATTTCGTCCTGATTTTGAATTCCATCCTGACACGTTTCATTGCGACATGCTTCACAATCATCTCCTCCACAATCTATGTCTGTTTCATCATTATTCATTATTCCGTCCATACACGTACATGGCATACATAAACTTCCACCACAATCTATTCCCGTCTCATCTTGGTTCATTATTTCGTCCGTACACGTTGGGGGTGGAGGAAAAAGTTTCATTTCTTGTGTTTCTGTGTCCCACGCCCAACGATCAATCTGGGAAAGCTTGACTCCATTCACATAAAACTCTTGGGTTTTACTAAATAAAGGAATATCTTCTCCGAATATTGTTTGATATAATTGATATTTATTTTCCGTTTGTAACGTTTTTGTTGCAGGAATTGCTAAGGTCGGATCAATTAGTTTTGTTCGAAAAATATTTTCAACTTCATTGTTTGCATCCAGTAAAACTTTTGCAGCCCATTCGTCTTTTTTGGCAATTAAACTAATCGTTGTGTCCATTTCACTTGAATCCCATCGACCAACCCTACTTGGCGCAGCTAGGAATTCTAATAATTTTTCTCGAGCAGATTCTAAATATCGCTTCGCCATTTGTTCAATAACCATTTTGGATAAAACATCTGGCATTGCCGAAAAGTCTACATTTTTATCTACATCCTGAGCTTCTTCTGACAACAATTCTGCTGGAATAACATCTGCTGGATTTAAATCAACAAACATTGATTCTAACCAATTTTTATTAAATCGAAGATACGCAAAATCTTCTAAATGTTTCACCCAATTCTCATACATTTTTCGTTGTTCCACATTTAATCCTTCTCTCTGTCTTGGTAAATCAGCGACAAAAAGTTTGGGATCTACGCTATCTTCTCCTGTGTGAATACGATGATTTCGATCAAAATAACCAATCAAGTCTAATTTTTCTCCTGATTCTGTAGTCGCATCTGATCGAATAACTCCGTGCCAAATTTCTGGTTGTTCATCTCCTCCACTCTTCCAAATAAATCGTTCTGATTTCGTATCCCAAAAATAAGAAGGTTGCTCAAAATCAGTCAACGGCCAAGGCGTTGCATGCAATCTTCCTTCTTTATTAACAATCGGCAAAGGAATATTTCCAATAAAAACTGTTCCAACAAGTTGCGATAAATGATCATTTTCATGACCAGAAAAATAAAGCTGAGAGTTTCCCAACCAAAGCTCAAATGGCGAAGTATCACGTGGAATTGGAACAAGAATTGCTTGTCCTTGTATTTTATTTTGAACATCTACAGCATACCGTTCAATTTTTGTTGAAAGTTCTCTATCACTCAATAAATCTTCTTCTACCAAAATAGAAACAAGCTTTGTTCTTCGTACAATTGGAGCGATTGTCATTGTGGGATTCGTCCATTTCTCCCAGAAAGGAGCAGCTAATATGGATGAATAACTCGGAAAAGTTATGCAAAAAATGAGCAATAAGCTCATCCATTTTCGGAACGACTTTCCGATCGCTCTATACATACATTTGTGGGGGTTTGTTTGTGATGAAATTCTCTTCTTTTTTCATGAAAATTTCAAGCGATTTCCCCGACTTTTTCGCAATAAAAAGTTGCCATTAAAAATTGAATATGTTGAAAGAATGGTTTTCAAAATATTTTCACCGACGACAAATATTTTATTAATACACTTTCCCCTTAAAACTATCCATTAAGTCTTTCCAGTCAAAACTCTCATCTGTAAGCATTTTTTCTATGTTTCGACTAGAAAATACTTCCTGAGAAGCCTCTGCTTTTGTAAGGTCATATATTTTTGTACTTACATTTGCTTCCTTTTCACCACGTTTCACCGCCTTTAAGTTCTCAGAATTTTTTGCTTCTTTTGCCTCCGCTGTTTGCCCATTTTTCACAAGCCATTCGTTTTCATTTTGATAAATACTTTTAAATTCTGTTCGCCCTGAAACATCCAACAATTTATCCAAGACTTTATTTGTAGCTTCAAATGAACCTCGTGCACACGGCGAATATTGCTCATGTTTGTTGAAATCTGAAGTCTGAAAAATAATTGGTTTACGTTCATTTAGGTTAATATTTCCTAATACTGAATGAAATAATATCGTCATTGCCTTCATACGATCAGCTACCTCTACGAAATTTCGTTCTCGAATTTTTGCCCATTCTGGATTATCTTTTCCGTATTCAGCATCTCCTTTTCGAATATATTTCGAAATTCCGTTGAAGTACGGCACATATCCAGCCATAACATTACGCCAGAAGTCGGGAGTATATTTATCTTCATCTGTAGAAGTCGTATTCAACATTTTAGTGACTGATTCCATCGTTAATCCTGCTGCAAACAAAGCAGCATCATCGTGATCAAAAGATTTCGTTCCGTTTCGCACCATTCGCTCTAGACGTGCACGAGACTCTTCTGATTGTAATACATATTCATAAAAGAATTCTTGTACATTTGTACGAGCATCCTCAACTGAAAAGTTTCCACTTGTTCCAGAATCTAGCATGTCAGCCCACGCTTCATAATCTTCATATATCCATCCTCTTCTTTCTGCACCAGGCGTTCCTTTTGGTACAAATCTTCCGTCTTTTTTATATCCACTTTTATCAATAAAGAAATCAAAATACGGCATATTTGCCAATAAATCTCCGTTCAAACGACCCAAAAAGTCCCGAGACAAAATTCCATGTTTCACTCCCATTATCAAAAAGTACCAACGAGAATCAAACATCGGACCTCCATTTAATTTTCCAAGCTCAAATGCTTTTCGCAAGAAGAGTCCATATTTCGCCGGATCCGTATTTTCACGTTTATTATTTGCCCAATTTCGAAGCATGTTTTGTAAAATAATCCCACGCGCTTTCGGGTCATATTCAAATCGTTGAAAGTCCGCTGTAAATTCGTCCTCTTTGGATTTGATTTTTGATTCAAGTGAAGTATCCCATTGTCGAAATGTCTCACGAGACCAAATAAACTCACACACATCTCGACATTTTTCCAAGATTTGAGAAAGTTCAAGGTTTATATCATTATCATTGAAAAACACAGCATTGTGAGAAAGTCTCATAAAGGTTTTCCATAACTTTGGATCATCCCAACGAAAAACTCCCTTTTCAATTAACAACCGAATACAAGCTTTTGCTTCATCTTGATCGTTTGTAGTGTATAAAGTTTCTTGTGTTTCCCACCATGGATCTTCATCCATTTCGGTTTCAATTTCTTTTACACGTGCTTCCTCTGTTTCTTGCGATTTTCGATGAAATTCTTTTCCCCATGGAGAAGTTCTCCCAAAAAAGGATACTCCAATATTTGCTATCGCTTGCTCACTTTTTCGTTCCCATCGACGAGAATGAACTTCAATTGTTTGTTTTACCAATGAATACAAATCATGAATTGAAAATTTTTGATATTTTTTTACCGATCCCATTTTGTTTTTATCCCAATCCTCAATCCAACGAGCCATGCTTTCTGCTTGATTTTTTGCCTCATGAGACCAATCTGTAAATCCGCGAAACTGACTCATTTCTCCAAGTGCTGTTACACGTGACTCTGGTGATTTATTATAATTTTTTAACCAATTCTTGAAAAAAGATGGTGACAAAAACTTCTTTGAACCATTTTCAAATACATCTAATTGATTGTCGTGACTCTCAATCATTTCTTTCATATGCATTGGATCCATTCCTCCATGACGTTCAGTAAATTCTTCTTCACTCAATCGATTCATATCTTTTTCTAATTTACTTTTCACAGAAATAAAATTGGCTCTATAGCTTGAGAAATTTGATGCGAATTCTGATCGCATCTCTTCATATTTTCCACGAAAATCTTCTTTGTCTTCTGATGTGTCTGTAAAGAATTCCCCTTTGTCCAAAAACTTAACCGTTTCGGTATCTTGTTCTAAATGAACATCTAAGTTTTTAGAATTTTCTGCAAATTTTCCATCATTAAAGTTAATGGTATTACTTAAAGCTTGTATTGCCTTTGGTAGAAGAGAAAAGATTTCTTCATCACCATAATATTTATATTCATTCTTTTTTGAATTTCGTTGAAATGAATTAATTCCTTTTTCAATTTCTAATAACCATCCTTCTGTCGTTTCTGAAATATTTTTCACAAACTCTTTCGCCAATTCTGAATCTTTGGGTAATAACTCTTCTAAAATTGTTGTATGATCTTTCAACAATTGTTTCAATCTATTTTTTATTTGTGGCCATTGAGCAAAGATCGAATCCAATTTTGATTTCAACCCTTTTAATTTTGATTTTTTTTCTACATTTGATTCAAGATCATTTAGTTCCTTATATCCTTCTGCTATTTCAAAAACTTTCACTTTCACACCTTCATCAAGAACTTTTTGTATTTCTTTTTCAACACTTTTCCCTTGAAATGCCATTTCTGTAAGAATATTTTTTCCTGGAGCCCAAATCGTTTTCTTTTCTCCAGACTGCATTTCTATTGTCATTTTCCCTCCATCTCCGTACCATTTTTTCCGTACTTCCCACGCTTGTTCTAACTTATCTGCTTCAGAATTATAGTGATCCGCCATTTCTGGTTTTTCTTCTCCTCTTTTTCGTAAAGCTTCAATAATCGCGACATTTCTTTCTTGTTCTGCTTGTATTCGTTTTACCGTATCTAGTTTTTCTGATTCATATTTTGAATGTTCAGCTGCAACAACTGTTGGATCTTGTGTTGCCGGAGAAAGTCGTCCATGTAAACGATCCCAGTTCGAATAGAATTCATTTTGTTTGTCTCCAGATATTTTTCCTTTTACTTGAGAGAAAATTAATTCTCGATAATGCATTATTGCTCCTTCAAGAAGTTCTGATAATTGTTGTGGTTTCTGAAACTCATTTTGAATATCAAATCCTTGTTGTTGTAATCGCTCAATTAAGTTTTCATACGACAATTGTTTGTCCAAGTCTGTGTACCACAACTCATAACGATCATCTGGAAAACTCAATTCATCAAAAACACCTACTAACGCACCTTCAAAAGCTTGTCGAAATTTTTGGATTTTTTCTTGTTCTGGACGATTTGAAATATATTCTTGAATGTCTTCCGCGAAATCTTCATTCCAAAGAACATCAAAATCCACAGCATTTAATTGTCGATCATTAAGCCGTTTTTGAATTCCACTCCAAAATTTCTCATGTGCTTCTCGAGCATATTTTTGTGGATCTGAAAAAATTTCATTCCATTCATCTCGTTCTTTTAGTTCTTTCACAAAGGTTTCTTGTGATTTTTTTAATTCCGCCTTTTTCTCTTCATATTCTTTCTTTTGAGACTCAAAATCTTCACTAAACGGCATTTTATTAATAGCTGATTCAGCTTCTTTTTCTTGTTTTTCAAGCTCTTCTTCATATTTTTTTAACCCAATATTCACCTCTTTTAACAGAGGAATATCTTCTTCTGGAGTTGCTGTAACTCCATAATTAGAAGTATTTGGAAGCTTTTCTTTTAATAAATCTTGAAACTCTTGAATTGTAGATTCTTTCTCTTCGAGAGAAGATTCCCCTGCTTCATATTTCTCTTGAATTGTTTTGAACAATGGAAGTGCTTCTTCCAATTGTATTTTATAATTTTCAATGTATACATCTTGATCTTCTTGATATTTCTGTTTTCGTTCAAGGTCTCTTTCGTCATCATTCAAATCCAACTGCCCGTCTAAAACTTTTTGTCGTGCTTCAGCTGCTTGTACTTCAAATTTCACAATGTTATCCCATCGAGAAACAAGTTCTTCCACTTGAGAAAGCTGTTCTTCCCAACAAGTATTAATCGCATCTTCCCTTTTTTGTTTTGCTTCTAAATATTGCAACACTTCTGGAGCATCGGGTTTATTTTCTTTATGTCGTGCTACTTCTTCATCCTTTACCAAATCATATTTTTCTTTTAGCTCTCGTAATTCTTTATTTATTGCATCCTTTGCAATTTCTTCTGGTGCAAGTTCTGCCCACTCTGTTTCTGAATATTTTGTAGGCAAATAGTCAGGATTATTTTTCAATTCATTCAACGCATGTAGATGAACTGGTAAAAAGGGTGATTGTTCTCGTGCAAATTGTAATAACTCAACTGATCGAGCTCTTCCAATAAATTTTGCTAATTCTTCAGGAGAAAATGTTGAAGTCAAATCTTCAATCATTTCCATATCTCCTGCTGCCATCCATTCATCAATAAATCCCCAACCCAAAACCATTGTTGGATCTTCAGGATTTTCTTTGATCGCAGCCATTGCTTCTTTTGCAAATGTACGAGCAGAAGCCCCATCACAATAATCAACCCAATCTTTACTATTTGGAAACATTCGGTAAATCGATGCGATGATAAGTTTCTCTTGTTTTGTTATTTTTTTTATAGCACCTCGATTTGTATTATTTCCAGAAAGAGTATCTTTCACTTGTTCTGAAATTGATCCTGATTTTAATACATCAAGTGCCCAACCTAATAGATTTTCTTGTACATCATTGAAGACTATTTTTAATCGTGGATCATCGTGCACACGTGAACGCAATCGTCGATACAAAAGACTTGCTCGAATTGCCATTGATGGTGTCGTCAACGATTTTTTAGAAAATCCAATCAACTCCTCTATTTGAGAATCAAGCACATTTTTTATTTGTTCTTGCATTTTTTTTGACAAAAGCGAAAACAACGGAGACTGTTCTATTTGCACCAACATGTGAGGCGGCAAATTTTTTGTTCCAGATTTTTGTTTTATAGATAAAAAATATCCAGCAATATCACGAAAATCTTTTTTCTGTTCTGGAGACAGATTTTTTGAATCATCTTCCATTGCTCGTAATTCACGAGTACTGAATTTCAATGGGTTTTTTAACTCCAAATCAGCCACTTCATTTTTCTCTGATTTGTTGACTCCTCCACACGAAATCCCGTCTAGCCACACCATTCGTGTTTGCCATCCGTTATTATCTCGTTGCCAGTGCAAGAAATCTCTCATTTATTCCAGTAATTATACCGTATTTCATGTGAAAAAAACAGTGTTTAAAACACATATACAGTAGCGATAGTATTCAAAACATTGTTTTATAATATTTTATAAAAAATAAGATTCAAAAAGTATTCTTCTTTATGACGAATATTTCCCTATATAATTATTCTTCTTTAGCATCCGTTTCGTTGACTAAAGCCACTTTACCTTCTCCATCAAGCGCAATTGTTTTGCCTTCTCCTTGGACTGCTCTAAATGCAGCCATGATTCTTTCATTCTTTTTAAATGCATCTACTTGATCCTGTGTTATACCACTTTTCCCAATCAATTCGATGAGTACTGCAGCATAGTCTGCCGCCATATCTTCTGTTCTAATTCCATTAATATCATTTGTGTCCATTCCTTTTTCTGTATCTTCCCCACTAACACTAACATTAAACGTATTATTTGTGGTATTAATAGAACTTTTATCTACTGTTGAATTTTCTACTTTTTCTCTCAAACTTTCTTTCGTAGTTTCCTTTGAATCAGTTGTACTACTTGATCCACCACTATACGAACCTCCATAATTTGATTCTGTGGTAAAGAATACATCTCGCCCATCAAGTCCCAACGAAGAACGATTTGCTCGCACAGATTCTTCATATTTTTTCAAATCACCAGCCGCTTCTTTCCAAAGCCCAGCAAGTGTTCCACTTACTCGTGGATCACTAGACCGCTCTAGAGCTTGTCCATATTCTTTACGATGACTTAATAATTCCTGAGAACTAGAAGCTTTAAATCCTAATTTTATTGCATCATCTACACTCGTTATAGTCGTATTAGATAAATTTCTTGCAAATTCACTTTGAGTAATACCAAATGCTTCAGCCATATTTGTTGCATTTGTTGTAGCCACTGTATCTTGTGCACGCTTAATCATTGTTGGAGCCTGTAACACACTTCCCAAAGAAAATTTCTTTTCCTCTGTACCAGTTCCCACAGAGAACATTTGTCTATCAATTGTAACCATTTTCCCAACACTTCCCGCCAGCATTTCGGCTCCAGATTGAACACCTTGAATTAATTTTTCTGCGACACTTCCTTCAACTGCCCAGAATGCTACTTTCCAAAAAAGTACAATCGTCGCAATTTGCCATAAAAACGCATATTCATTTTGTCCTAACTGAGACAATGCCGGACCAAAAACAAATGTTTGTCCTGATAAATCTCCTTGTATTTCTATCATTGCAGACATCATTACAAAACCAACAGCAAATGCTGCCGCAACTTTCAGTGGCATAATTAAATGCGTAACAATTTTTGAGACAATCTCATTTCCTTTTCCTCCATCTACTCCCAAAATTGAAGATCCAATAAGTAAAGGAGAAAACACTAATGAAATCCATAAGACAATTAATCGTGCAATCATCGCAATGAAAACGGCTATCAATGCAACAATAAATGCAAGTGCCATAATTGCAGAAAATAATGTATTCGTAACAACAGAACCTAAGTTTTTAATTTCTGCACCAAGCGCTGGTAGACGTTCTAAATGCATAAACGTGGAACCAAATGCCGCAAATAAATTTTGTCCTGGCTCACTACTTTTCTCAAAAATAGCTCCGAATTTCTGTGGCTGTAACAAAAACACACACGTATCATCTGTTGCTGCTTCTGTATCATAGTTTGCACTCCCCCATTTCACCCAATTTTGACAAAACAAATCGTTTATTTGTTCCGTAAATCCTCGACAAACGAAATAATCATCTCCGTTTTTTGCAACAACATTACAGAGTTTTGGATCATCTCCAGCTGGGATGACATAATCTTTTCTACACGCTGCATTCACATCTTCTCTAATAAAATCTTCCCATTTATCTGAACAACTTCCTTCATTTACCACATCTCCATCTTCACCAAGATCACTTTTTAAATCAGAATTATTAAATATTTCTAGCTGTCTATCTTCAGGAACTTTTTTCCAAGTTTTCTCTGCAATTAATCTTCCTCCAATTTTTGAATTTGATTCCAAACGATGATCTGCAATTCCTAAAATTGCAATTGTTCCAATATTAATAGCATCAATCACTACTTTGAATCCTAATAATGAAAAATTAATCGCTATAATTGCTATAATCAATTTTGGTAATTTTTCTTTAATAGTCCAATTCCCTCCTTCTCCTCCAAGTCCTAATGATGAAAATAAATTTGAAAAAGCAAGAAACAGTAATACCCCAACAAATAAAATATTCGTAAGATTTCGAACCCACATCCACATTGGCTGAATAGCTCTCATTGCTAAAGAACCTGTAATCATTTCTGTTCCAAGCAATTCTCCAAAAAATTTCAACATTAATAATGCTAAAAATGTCAAAATATCAATCACTACTCCTGCAATCTGTGCCAATCCTTTCAATGGATCTGATCCTTGTGTTGTATTTTCAGCAAATGTTACGACAGGAATCAATAAAAGCCCGACAACTAAAATCGTCGGAATGTATGCACGAAAACGAATAAATAATTTTTTCATGAAAAATCTAGTAATTCTACCAAATAATTGAGAAAAAATCAACACTAAAAGCCGATTAATTCAATATATCAATAAATTTATATCGAATCATTTTCTATTTATTTTCTCCTGCTATTTTTTCTTTCGCTTCTTTTCGAATTTCTGTCAATTTTGATCGTATAATTTCTGGTAATTGTTCCGCTTCATATTCACCATCTTTTTCTTTCTCTTCTCGTTTTACAAATTTTTCAGACTGAGTAATGAGAATTTTATGCTCCTCTGATGAAAACTTTTTCCAAATTAATTTTTGTTCCGCTTTCGTAAATGTTTTTTCATCTTGAAAGTGCGTCAATATTCCTTTTGCTTTATTCTTTTTTAGAAATGCGCTAAGCGCCGCTAATGGCTTTGCTCCAAACTTTATCGTTCTTTTCGTCTTTTCTGGAATAGATTTTTTATAGAAATCAGGTTGTGCCAATTTTTGCAATTTCATAACACCAGAAATTGTAAGAAAGAAAATCACTCCGCTCGCTAATGCCATTCCTGCTCCTCCCATTCCAAGAAAACGTCTTATTCCTCTTTTTGGACGAGACAAACTAAATCCCTTTGCTCCTTTTGAAGCAGTTCTGTCGATAAACATTTTTGATAAGTCAACTTCAGGAAGAGGTGTTCCACTTTGTTTTTGTTTACTCATCTCTGTCTGTAATTTAGACCATAAACTTGAATCTTCTTTGAAAAAATCCAACATTTCCCGTTCTGCATTTGTTGCTAAAACACGACGAATTTCACTCGGAACCGCTTCTCTATTCCACAATTTTACTCGAAACATTGCTAATTCTTTTTCATCCAATCGGTGTTCTGCCATTTGAAGAATAAATGTAGCAGCACTTTTTATATTTCTGTCTGAAAATTCTGGAGATTGTCCCAATTCTTTCGCGTCTTGATATGAATCCATTTCATTCATTACATTTCTCAAATTGTCATCTCCGATTTCTAATCCTTTTGCTCGCAACTCAAACGCATTTTGATTTCCAGTAGCCAACTCATATGCAAAATCATGTGATTCCGTTTGCCCTGTCGCTAAATATTTATAAATCGGCGTTGTTCCTGGTGATTGAAATTTCTTTGAACCGGTTTGTTTTAATACGCTCCACACTTCTTCTGGATTATCAATTAAGCTCACCACTAAATTTCCTGTTCCTGTTATCACTGGCGCAATTACTTCTTCTCCAGCTGTTCTCAATGCAATTGCTAATCCGCTTGTTATTTTTGGATGAGTTACTGTAGCAGCTATTGCCGCCCACGTAGAAGCTTTTTGTAATCGTTTCATCATATTTCCTTCAGTGCTTCCATACCCAAATGTTCCCACAACTGCTCCTATTTTTAAACTTTCTTGCCATCCATTTGGAATTATTTGATTGTAGCTTTTATTCCAATTACTTATTCGAAGAGCAAATCTTTTTCCAATATTATCTATATTCTGACCATATACTTCCGGCGTCAATTGACGAGCCTTGCTTTCCGGTAATTCTTGAGCAATTGTATGACGAATATCATCATAAATTTTATCTCCAACTTCAATTCCCTCTTTTATTTTCTTTTCATTTTCAACTGATTGAGAGAGTTGTTGTTTTTCTTCTGTTTCAATTTTTTGAGAAAGATCATTTAAATCTTTTTTTATTGGCTCCGTAGAAATCAATTCTTGTGTTTCTTTTTTTTCAACATTCAAAATCCCCTTTCCAGATTGCTCTGAAGAAAAGAAGTTATAATGTGAAAAAAGAAGTTTCATGTTTTTATAATTTAAATATTCGAATCCATTTATCTAAAACATCTTCCTGTCGATCTTCTAGTTCTTCAATACCAAATGTGGCTAAATGTTCTCGAAAAAAATCTGGCTCTAAATTCCCCATTTGCAAAGATAATGTTGTTTTATTTCTTCCTCGTAATTCAATTTTTAATATTTCAACTCCTTCTTCATATACAAACCAAAAACCCATAATATTTTCTTTCAAAATATATTTTTTTTCTCCTATCAAAATTGCTTTTTCAAAAACAGTCGTATCATGCAATTCGTTTCCATTTCGATGAGTCCAAAAATACACCGCTGCAGCAATAAAAAATGTAAGCGACATAAGCCATCCCCATTTGGGATCACTTAATGCTGACCAAGTTGCACCACCAAATAAAACTCCACAAAACAAAACATACCATAACCAACCGCGATGATTCGGCTGATGATCAAACGCTCTCCATGCAAACACTGGTTTGCCCGGATCAAATGGTTGATTTTTCAATGATTTTGAATTCATTTTTTTTAGAGAAATTTCCCGCGAGTATACCATAATGAACGAGTTTTTACAACTAAAAAGTTGTCTCTAAGTTAGAGAAACCTTTCCTTCAAACTTCACTCCAGCTCGTACCAACTTTTGACTTAAATCCAATCCTTGAAGCTCACAATTTTCATCAATTACGGAGGTGGCCACATGACAATCTCGTAAAATTGTTCCTGGATAAACGATTACATCATGTAACGTACAATTTTCAACAAGAGAATTTTCTCCTAAAAACACTCGACCAGAAAATTTACAATGTTTATCTTTTGCATTTTCCCCTTTAACAACAGGTTTCGTTTGTAACGATTTATGCGCTCCTAAATACGTCTCAAAACTTCCAATATCAAACCATTCTCCTCCTACTTTTAATCCGGAAACAGGAATTCCTTGCTTTAATAATTCTGGGAAAATTCCTCCAAGCGCATCTGGTGATTTTTTCGCATATTCATGTAAAACCGGAAGTATTTGCTTTCCCAACGCTAAAAATCCAGTAGAAACAATGTCCGATTTTGGTTTCTCTGGCTTTTCCTCAAATCCAATGACCGTTTCTCCAGACAATTCTACAACACCAAATTTTCGTGCTTCATCTCTGTTTTTCACTTGTCGTAATGCAATTCGTGCTGAATCTGAAGCGCAAGTAAGATCGGATATTTGTAATTCTGGAAGTAAATTATCACCCGCTAAAATGAGTAAATCATCATTAATATTTAATTCTCGACACGCAACCGAAATTGCACCCAACGCTCCTAGCTTTTCCCCATCCGAATGTGCATCTTCACAAAAAATTTCAACATTCTCTCTTCCCAGTTTTTTTAATTCCGTCCGAAAAGCTGTTTCAAATTTTTTATTAGTTAATAATGCAACGTCTGAATCTAATGGAATTCTGTCTAAAAGATGTGCCAAAATTGTTTTTCCAGCCAGCAATAATAATGGTTTCGCGTGCTTTTCTGACAAAGGCCATAATCGCGTCGCAAATCCACCTGCCAAAATAAGAATTTTCATTTTTTTTCGGTAAAAACGGACTTCAATTCTGATTCTAAATGAGCAGAAACGTCTACTAAAAATGGAACTTTTACCGTGTTTTCTTTGAATTTCAAAACGCATTCTCGTGCATATCCAGCTTCTGATTTTCGTTCTTTAATAAGTTTCTTCACCCGTTCTACTTGTCCAGTAGTTGCAGAAGAGGGAATTACAAACTCAAATGGCGTTGTTTCACTTTTTTCATCCGCATCAGCAAACACATGTACTGCTTGAATTTTTGCTAAATCGCCAACACGAATTTCTTCAGCAATACAATTAAATGCTCCATCTCGTTCTTCTATTTTTCCGCGAATTCGCACAAACGCATCTACTTCAAATACAGCTGATGGAGTTTTATCGAAAATCATTGGAAACACCGCTAACTCCATTTTCCCACTTGTATCCTCTATTGTTAAAACCGCCATATTTTTTCCACGACGCGTTAAAATCTTGCGAACGTCCGTGACCAATCCGTGAATCACAACTTGCTGACCCAAATCTTCTTCTGAAAAAGAATGAATCAATCGTCCAAATTTCTCAAAATATCGAGACATTCCTTTCAACGGATGTTCTGAAACATATAATCCTAATGATTCTCGTTCCCATCGCAAAATATCATCTTTCGTTGCTTCTCCATCACGTAAAGTAAATTTAACGGCTGTAGCATCTGTTCCTCCAAAAAGCCCCATTTGTCCTGCTTCTTTTTTATCCTGAAATTCTCGCGCAAAATTTGATAAATCATCCAATGAATCTACAACTGCTTTTCTATTTCCAAAAAGATCAAATGCTCCCGAAAATCCCAACGCTTCTAATGTTTTTTTGTTTACTAATTTTGCAGGAACACGCTCCGCAAAGTTTTGTAATGAAGTAAATTCTCCTCCTGTATTTCTCTCTGCCATAATCTGATCTACTGTTTCTTCTCCCAATCCTTTGATAGCAGAAAGACCAAATCGAATTTTCTTTGGTTCAATATTTCCTTCTAAGTCAGGCTGATCAGAAGTAATAACTGTGAAATGGGAACCAGATTCATTTACTGATGGTGGCAATATTTCAATGTTCATCGAATTACATTCATTCATTTCCATCACAATTCGATCTGTATTATTTCGATCAGTGGTCATCATCGCTGCCATAAATTCTTCTGGATAATGCGCTCGCAAATATGCCGTTTCATACGCGATTCGTGCATAACACACAGCATGAGATCGATTAAAACCATATCCAGCAAATGGAACAATAATGTCATCAAACATTTTTTCTGCTGTCTTCTTTTCTCGTTTCATTTTTTCCGCACCTTCCAAAAACTTAACTCGTTGTTCTTCCAATAGTTTTATTTTTTTCTTTCCAATTGCTTTTCGCAAAATATCGGCTTGTCCAAGAGTAAATCCGGCAAAATCCTGTGCAATACGCATAATTTGCTCTTGATACACCGCAATTCCATATGTTTTTTTCAAAATTGGTTCTAGCACTGGATCTAGAAATTCTACCGATTCTGTTCCATGTTTTCCTGCAATATATGTTGGAATATACTCCATCGGTCCAGGACGATATAAAGCATTCATTGCAACTAAATCCTCAAATTCTGTTGGTTTTAGCTCTTTTAAATATCGTCGCATTCCAGATGATTCAAACTGGAAAACTCCCGTAGTCTCCCCTGCTGCAAACACTTTTTCAAACGTTAATGCATCATCAATTGGAATTTGAGATAAATCTATTTCTTCTCCACAATTTTGTTTTATATGTTGAATCGTACGTTCTAAAATGGAAAGATTTCTCAATCCCAAAAAGTCCATTTTCAAAAGTCCAATTGATTCCAATTGTTGATATGGAAACTGTGTGATTTTTATAGCATCTGCTCCTGGCGCCCATTGTAACGGTGAATTCTCACGTAAATCTTCATGTCCAATAATCACTGCACATGCGTGAACTCCTACATGTCGAACACATCCTTCTAGTTTTTTCGCAACATCAAATACTTTTTTTAACGACGGATTTGCGTCTAATTTTGCTTTAAAATCCGGAAAATCTAATGCATCATCAAGCGTTAATCCTGGCTTTGTTGGCAAGAGTTTTGTAAATGCATTCATATCTGAATACGGAACTCCCTGAGCTCTTCCAACATCTTTTATTGCTGCTTTTGCGGCTAATGTTCCAAATGTACATACTTTTGAAACTTTTTCTACTCCATATTTTTCTGTTACGTATTGCAATACTTCATGTCGTCTTTCATCTGAAAAATCGATATCGATATCAGGCATAGAAATACGTTCTGGATTCAAAAATCGTTCAAAAAGAAGTTCGTATTCTAGTGGATCAATCGTTGTAATTTGAAGCAAAAATGAAACAAGCGATCCAGCAGCAGAACCTCGTCCAGGACCAACCGCAATTCCATTTTCTCGAGCAAAATTTATAAAATCTTGTACGATCAAAAAGTACGCTTCAAATCCCATGCTCCCAATAATTTCAAGTTCATAATCTAATCGATCTTGAATCACTGTTTTATATTTCGCATCAGCGTCTGGATATAATTTTGAAATCATTTTTTCGCAATTATTCCGTAAATGAGACGCTTCAGTTTCCCCTTCTGGAACTTCAAAATTTGGTAACAAGCTTTGATTAAATTCTAATTCCAAATCTATTAAATCTGCTACAGCTAATGTATTTTTTCGTGACTGTTCTAAAACTTCTGCCGGAACATTTAAAAGATCATTACAAATTTCTTCCCAACTTTTAAACCAGTTTCGTTCTGCAAACTTAAATCTTCCTGGATCATTTACTTGTTGATTTTTTCCTATACAAACTAACGTGTCACAAGCTTCTTCATCAGACGCAAGTGCGTATCTCGCATCAGAAGATGCTACTGTCAACGTTCCAGTTTTTTCAGCAAGTCGAACGAGAAAGGCGTTTAATTCTTGTTGTTCTGGATAATCACGCGCTATAAATTCTAAATACACATTCTCTTTCCCAAATACATTTTGTATTTTTTCTAATACCTTTTGTGATTGAATTTCTCCAAAATCTCGAAAAGCTCTTCCAATAAGTCCTCCTGTACCACTTGATAAAACTAAAAGTCCTTCTGAGTGTGATTGTAATAACTCCCAATCTACACGAGGTTTGTAATACATACCTTCGAGTGACGCTTGAGAAATTAAAAACAAAAGATTTTTCCAACCAATTGAGTTTTTTGCCAACAAAACAATGTGTCCTTCTCTACCATCAATCCCGGCTCGTTTTTCAAAACGAGAATCTGTGGCAACTGCAATTTCTACTCCTAAAATCGGCTTCACTCTTGTTCCTTTTGCTTTTTGAAAAAACTCAACAAGTCCATATCCTGCGCTTACATCTGTCAATGCTACTGCTGGACAACCTAATTTTTCTGCACTCTCTAAAACTCTTTCTGGAGACATCGCTGCTTCTAGAATTGAGTACCACGAATGAGTGTGGAGATTTACAAAATTTGTGTCGGGGGTCATTGCTTAAAGTGTACCGAAAAGAGATCAAAGTGCAAAGTTCAAAGTGCAAAGTTCAAAGTGCAAAGAACAAATCAAATAAATGTCTTTTTCAATAGATTCACAAAGCTTTCGTCAAAACAACTCAATAAAAAGTTATTTGTACTTTGTAGTTTCATTTTTTATATTTGGAGAATAGAAAATCTGTTTGACTACTTTACTCCGTTCGCAATCAAAATTGCTCGCAATTGTTCAGGGTCTGACGCATATTCTTTTGCAACTTCTGGTGTTATTTGTTGTGCAATAACTAATCCCGCTAAAGATTGCTCTAATTGAACCATTTCTCCAGACGAATCTGTTTGTAATGCACTTGGAATTTGGAATATTTTATTTTGACGAATATAATTCTGAATTGCGTAATTATTTGTCAAAACTTCATACGCTAAAACAAGTTTTCCATCAATTGTTGGAACGAGTCGTTGAGCAACAATCATTTTTAAAGCTGTTGCAAGTTGAGAACGAACTTGTTCTTGTTGTTCTGGAGGAAACACATCGATAATACGACTAATTGTTTGAGGACAATCACTTGTATGAAGTGTAGAAAAAACAGTATGACCTGTTTCTGCCATTGTTAATGCCGCAGAAATTGTTTCATAATCACGCATTTCTCCAACCATCAAAATATCTGGATCTTCGCGAAGTGCTGCTCGAATTCCTGAACGAAAATCTACCACATCTCGTCCTACTTCACGTTGCTGAATAACAGATTGTCCCGCTGGTAATATGTATTCAATTGGATCTTCAATGGTAATAACATGTTGCGGTTTATCAGTTACTAAATATTGCAAAATAGATGCTAATGTTGTTGATTTTCCTTCTCCTGTCGCTCCAACAATAAGAACGAATCCATTTCTTAGTGCTTTAATCTTTTCAATTACGAATTCTGGAAATCCAAGTGTATCAAGTTGACGAATTTCTTGTGCAATAATTCGTAATACAACCGAAAGTCCATCTTCTTGAAAAAAGGCATTTCCTCGAAGTCGAACTCCTGATGCGCTTTTCATAATAAAATCTGTCTGACGATTTTCTTGCAATTGTTGTTTTTGTTTCTCTGGCAAAATCTGCATCAAATAATCTTGTAAAAATTCCGCTGTAACAGCTTCTTCTCCTTGTGGAATAATTTGTCCCGAAATACGAAAATGAGGAATTATTCCTGCAGAAAGATGTATATCTGATGCCCCTTGAGACACAGCTCCTGTAACGAGTTGTTCAATGTCCATTCTTAAAAATTAGTATTTGTTTGTATATAAATGTTACACAAATCGGGTGATTATACCAAATTATGAAAATTATTTCAACTTCTCAAATACACGAAAAACTTCTTATTTATATTTTTTCTACAGGAGAAAATCCCTTTTCAATAAAAACTTGTCTTATACGTTCTGCAAATTCTGCTGCCGTTTCTTCTACTCCAACCGTTAATGGAGGTTGAATATCAATAGAAAATTTTGTACTTCCTGAGCGACAAAATCCTTTTAATATTACTGGAACTACTTGTGTATCATTATCTTTTGCTATGTGAAAAATACCTTTTCCCATTGGACCAATGTTTATTACTTCATTATTTTCTTTTTCTCCAAAAAATCTCCCTTCAGGACAGAGTAAAATATTTTTCCCACTTTCTAATACTCTCTTCACTTCTTGATTTAATAATTCTCGTTTTTCAGGAGTCATGCGATAATTTTTTCTTTCTACCGGAATCTGTCCTCCAGCTTCAACTATGTATTTCATTAAAGAATTGTCTGCAGAAAAAAGAATCTGAGATTCTGTTTCACTTAATTGAGAAATTCTTCGAGCAGTTTCTAATAAGTAATACGGAATTGCATAATTAAAAATCAAATTTTTTGGTAATACAAAATATTTCTCTGAATGCGTTGCATGATTACATGCATAAATAACGTTTTCTTGAGGAATATTTTCTTGTCCTGTTACCGTCATCTGTATTTCTGAAGAATCAAAAATCTCACTACATAATTCCGTTATCAATCCTGATATATCTTTTTTCCCTAAAAGAATGGTTGCAATCATTCTTCGAACATATTTCTTTGTGAGTGCTTGAACACGACTAATTTCCTTCGTTTCTTCTGAAGAAAATTCTTTGAATCCTTTTTCCATATTCATTACGTCTATAAAACCGAATATCTTTTAACATAAAAAATAACTCTAGTCAAAAGAGATCTTTATACATTCGTCCTTGCATGTTTTACTCTATCTATTAGAATTCCGACGAAATATTAAAATATTATGGATTTACAAAAACTGTTTGAGAAAATTTTCGGAAGTCACAACGATCGTGTGATCAAAGAATGTCGAGCAAAACTTCCTGCTATAAACGCACTAGAAGAGGAATTTCAAAATCTTTCTAATGAAGAATTAAAACAAAAATTCGCAACATGGAAAACTATTTTAAGTGGTGAACCTGAACGCGTTGATGAATTTCTTCTAGAAGTATTTGCCGCTGTAAAAAATGTGGCACGACGATTATGTGGAAAATCCTTTCTTGTACGTGACAAAGAACAAGAATGGAACATGATTCCGTATGATGTGCAGTTAATTGGTGGAATTATTTTACATCGAGGAAATGTTGCAGAAATGAAAACAGGTGAAGGAAAAACACTTGTTTGTACATTACCGGTAATTTTGAATGCTCTTACTGGGAAAGGAGTTCATGTAATTACGGTAAACGATTATTTGGCTCAACGTGATGCAGAATGGATGAAACCACTCTATGAATTCTGTGGACTTACAGTAAATGTAATCGTTCATGGGAAAACTGAACAAGAGCGTCAAGAAGCATATGGCTCTGACATTACATATGGAACGAATAACGAATTTGGATTCGATTATTTGCGTGACAATATGGCTCAACGTGCAGAAGATCAAGTACAAAGAGAACTTAATTTTGCAATTGTTGATGAGGTAGATTCGATTTTAATTGATGAAGCACGAACTCCTTTAATTATTTCTGCTCCAGCAGAAGAAGGAACTGATAAATATGTTCGATACGCAAAACTTGTTCCAGGATTAAAAGCTGAAATAGACTTCTCTATTGATGAAAAAATGAAAGTAGTTTCGCTTACACCAACTGGAATTTCAAAACTTGAAAAAACATTGGGAATTTCAAATATTTATACCGATGCTGGATTTGATGAAGTGCATCACATTGAAAACGCACTCAAAGCTCAGGCAATCTTTGAAAAAGATCGTGATTATGTAGTAAATGATGGACAAGTAATTATTGTTGATGAATTTACAGGTCGACTTATGCCTGGACGTCGATATTCAGATGGATTACACCAAGCACTGGAAGCAAAAGAAAATGTAGATATTCAACGTGAATCCAAAACACTGGCTACTATTACATTCCAAAACTATTTCCGATTGTATAATAAACTGTCTGGTATGACGGGAACGGCTGAAACAGAAGCCGAAGAATTTGCAAAAATATATGCGCTCGACACTCTTGTAATTCCAACCAATCGACCGATTCAAAGAAAAGATTTATCCGATAAAATTTTTAAAAACGAACGAGGAAAATTCACCGCACTTGTTGATGAAGTTGCTCGAATCAATGAAACAGGACAACCAATTCTGGTCGGAACTATTTCTATTGAAAAATCTGAAATGCTTTCTGTTGCCTTGAAAAATAAAGGAGTTCGCCATGAAGTTTTGAATGCAAAACAACACGAACGTGAAGCGGAGATTGTTACTCAAGCTGGACAAAAGGGATCTGTTACAATTGCCACAAATATGGCTGGACGTGGAACCGACATTAAACTCGGTGAAGGTGTTCGTGAACTCGGTGGACTTGCAATTCTTGGAACAGAACGACATGAATCTCGACGAATCGATAATCAACTTCGTGGACGTGCCGGACGACAAGGAGACGCTGGATTCACTCAGTTTTTTGTGTCAATGACAGACGAACTTATGCGCCGATTTGGTGGGGCTCGTATGGCAGGAATGATGGAACGTTTGGGAATTTCCGAAACTGAATCTATTGAGAATAAAATGATTTCTAAATCAGTAGAAAATGCTCAGAAAAAAATTGAGGCATTTCATTTTGATGCCCGAAAACATGTGGTTCAATACGACGACGTAATGAATGTTCATCGAGAAAAAATATATGCTCGACGAAAAACAATATTGAATACAGAAAATATTGATGAAGATATAACAGAAACTGCACAAAATTTATTACGAGGAGTTTGTGAAAGTTTTTGTCCTCGTCCACAACGCGACACTACTTGGGAAGACGAAGATTTAGCAAAATCAATAAACTCTATTTGGGTAAGTGCCGAAACACCTCTTACCGCAAAAGAGATTGAAAACTTCAATAATCGTGAAGAACTTATTGAGTGGCTTTTGGCACAATTCCTCGAACGATGGCAAAAAAAATTACAAACATATCCTACTAATAAAAAAGATGAAATTGTGAAATATATGATGCTAAAAGCAATTGATGAACTTTGGCTCGCCCATATTAACGACATGACTTCCCTTCGAGATAGAGTTTCTCTTGCTGGATACGCACAACGCGATCCGGTAATGGAATATAAACGAGAAGCCTTTATTATGTTCGAACAACTTTTATTGAATATACGAAGAACTGCAATCAGTAACTTATTCCGCATACAATTTGATCAACCAATGGAAATGAAGACCGCAGATTATTCAAATGCACAAACAAATGAAAAAGAAATTGCTTCTGGACTTGATACTGGAGAATTTGGTGCCATAGGACAAAGTCCACAAAAATTTGAATCAACTCACTCTGGTGGCGGTCACTCTGTTGTCGCTGAAAAATTAGGACGAAAATATGAAGGAGTTGGACGAAATGATCCTTGTCCATGTGGAAGTGGGAAAAAATTCAAGAAGTGTCACGGAGCACAGTTGTGAAATAACAAACTATAAAGAATAAATAACAAAATTTATTTTGTACATTGAACTTTGTTATTTGAAATTTGATCCTACAGTGAGTCGCAAACAACTGAAGATTTCTGTTTTTCACACACTTTTCGTGTTAAAATTTTCAACTCATCTTGTTGCTCTGTAAGTGTTTGAAGTTTCTCTAACGCCATTTTGTATTGTTCTATATTTTTTGATACATTTATTCCAGAAATAACGGTATTTCCTTGTAATTTCTCATCTCCTTCTTCTCCATCTTCTAAAATTTCTGTTTCCAATCGTACAAATTGTGAACGTTTTTTTTCAAATTCTTCTGCCCACAACAGAAAATGATTTTGAATTTCCGTC
Organism: Candidatus Altimarinota bacterium; assembly: GCA_963677105.1. Lineage (GTDB taxonomy): Bacteria > Patescibacteriota > Gracilibacteria > UBA4473 > UBA4473 > M50B91. The sequence continues at coordinate 88,696 of OY781871.1, forward strand.
TGCGAAAATCGTGCTTGTCTTCCCCAACGAAACTCTTTTGCATATTCATCCCATACATCCGCAAAAGAATTTCCTTGTAAATTAGAATATGAGCATCCTGTGAGTAAAAATATCGAAAACAAAAACCATGTTTTTTTCATCATTTTGCTACGTTTTTTAAAAATTCCCCATTTACATCCTTCCATTTATCAAGAATTTTAATCCATATATCAAGTGTTGTGTTAAATTGTGTTAACGGAATTAATTCAGATAATCCCGTGTCTTGCATTCTTCTTTCTGATCTCACTCGCAATAAATGAGCTATATTTTCTAAAAACTCCTCGTTTGTTTGTTCTGGCACTTCTACAAATATTTTATAAAACCATCCTGTTCGAGAACCATCGTCTTGTGCATCTCGCAATTCAGAAGAAGATTGTTGTTGGAAGAATTTCGCAAAAACTCCTTCGAGTTCTCCCATTGGCACTTGTTCTAACACAGTAATTTGTTCTGGCACATCCGGAGATTCTGCAATACTTGCATCTGCATCAACATGCATTCCTGTACTTGTTGGAATTGGTGCTCCAGTAAAAGCCATATCAAAACTTTGTGTTGTTGCTTTCCCGGCAATTAATGAATGTGCATTTAAGTCTTCTTCAAACATTTTCGCCTGTTCGGCATATCCTCCGACAATTGATTTTTCACCTTCAGAATAATGATTCTGTGCTATTCCATAAGGAATTAAATTATTAGCTCGTTGATCAATCCAAATATCTTCTTCTGGTGTTTCCGACCATGGATCAAATATGTCATCTTCACTTTCTATAAAAGATTCAAATTCTGGTTGTTCCGCAATTACTCCAAATAATATTTTATCTATTTCGTTCCATCGCAACACTAAATCTACGGGTGATGTTCTTTTTTTCGGTGGTAATCCTCCTCCGTCTCCATCATTCCAGATTGATGAGAGGGCCATCTTTCTTTGTAAATCATATTCCTTTCTCCATAACTCTTTTTCAAATTCATACTTAGAACGAAAAACTTCAATCCATCTATCAATATTGGTTTTTGATCCGGCATGACTATTTACAAAACTTGATAAAATTCCATCTTCTACAAATTCTTCACAATCCTCTAGAGAAAATATTAATTCCCCTTCTTCATCGAGGAAATCTGGCCATTCTAAAACTCTCTCACAAATTTCTGTTATATCTATCTCCTGTATATCATTATAAATTTTCCCAAACATTCCATTAAAATCAGACCAATCAGAAAATTCTTCATATCCTTTTATTGGTGTAGCAAAAGTAGTTCCAAAAAGAAATATTAATCCCGCGAAAATAAAAATTGATTTCATCATGCTGGCGGAATAGAAGCATTTAAAAATTTATCAACAAACGTTCCAAGTGCTGAACGAATTTTTGCCCAATCTCCCTGAATTGTTTTTAATTCTTCTCGTAATGCAATTAACCAAGCATTTTGTCGACTCGCACTTTCTGCTTCTTGATACCACTGCAGCGACTCCATTACCGCTTTCTCTGCTCTAAACCGCTCTTCTTGTATTTTTGTTTGTACTGCACCAAAATTTAAATTTCGACTTCCCATTACAATTCCTAAATCCTTTCCCTGATCACGAAAAGATTCTTCATCCTGCATTTTTGCGTATAAAAATAAATCGTATGCACACCACTCTTGTAATACTGTTTCTGCTACACGACACGCAGAAAATATTTGAGATATTTCAGCAATCTCGCTTTTTTCACACTCTGAGACAAATCCATTTGCTTCTTGTTCTCCTTGTACGATTGCAAGAAATTTCGGCTGACAATCTCCTTCTGGAATAAAAATTTCTATCGGCAAATTTGAGCGAAAAGCTCTTTGTGCTTCCTCTTTTTCATGTTTTATTACTTCTTCTAGCGCACTATCAAAAATACAACCTACTGTTTTATGAAATTTCTGTGGTTGTCCCGTCCATCCATTATCCCATTCCCCAATTGGCTCCTCAAGCGAATAATCTACTCGACTATGACAATAGTCTTTTACGATATCTGAAAAATTCTCTCTTACTTTTTGAGGCAATTCTGCACGAACCGGAGAAATCACTCCGAGCAAACAAATCCCGAAAACGAAGAATGTTTTTTTCACTTTTTTTTCAAGTGTACTGTCTCTAGCAAAATATTCAATGTCTCTTCTGCCGACTTGTCCCAACTAAATTTTTTTATTCGTTTAAAACCGTTTGCTATGAGTTCTTTTCTACGATTGTCATCATTTAATATGAAAGAAATTTTTTCTGTCATTTCTTCTATATTTTCTGGATCAAAATATTCAACTGCATCTCCACATACTTCTGGAATCGCTGAAGAATTTGAAACTATTGCTGGTGTTCCTGCCGCCATTGCTTCCAATGGAGGAATTCCAAAACCTTCATATAAAGATGGAAACACATATGCCGTAGCAGCTGAATATAATTTTTGTAAATCTGAAAAATCAACGAGTCCAACAAATTGAACTGCTTTTTCTAATTGTAAATCTTTCACCGTTTGAAGCACCTCTGGGTAATGTGGATCTCTTCGCCCTGTAATCACTAATTGAATATCTTTTTGTGATTTTTGAACTTCCGAAAAAGCCTGTAATAAACGCACCAAATTTTTATGTTCTCTCCAAACCCCAGTGTATAATAAAAAGTTCTTTGAAAGTTTATATTTTTTGCAAACTTCATCGTGTTCTTTTTCTGTACATGCATGAAAATCAGAAGAAATTCCGTTCCAAATAGCTATAATTTTTTTAGGAGAAATGTTAAATAGTTTCACCACATCTTTCTTTGTATTTTCTGATACTGTAATTATTCTCTTAGAAGAGCGAACCGCATTTGTAATAACAACTTTATACGCAAGTTTTCTCCACCATTGTCCCATCTTTTTCCCTGGAAAAAATGAAAGTGTTGTGTCATGAATCGTTACCACACAAGGTCGACGATAAAAAATTGGCAAGTTGAAATGTGTAAACCAAACAAGATCACATTTTTCTTTTTTTAAAATCGACAAAAATTTTGTTTGTTCTGCCAAAGAATAATGCGAGGCATTTACACAAACTTTTTTTACATTTTCAGGAAACTTGAATTTCGAGAATTCTGGTTCGTTTAAAAACAAAACCCACTCTATATCTGGTCTCAAAGAAAAAAATCTTTGTGTTATTTCAAAATTATATCGACCAATTCCCGTAAAAGCATCCGAAAACATTCGCACATCGATTCCAATTTTTATTTTTTTCACAAAAAAAGTATCGCAGAAAATTTGATTTTTTCCAGAAAAAAAGTACTTTGCTCTGGCTACGGCGAACGTAGCTCAGTGGTAGAGCAGCGGTTTGTGGTACCGCTGGCCATGGGTTCGATCCCCATCGTTCGCCCCATGATAAAATTGAGAAATACTCCCTTGCGGAGTATTTTTTATTACAAAAAATTCCAAATTTGCAGTTTGTAGTTTTATTGCTCCTGTCTCTTCAACCAATTCACAACTTTCTCCGCATACGGTTTTCCCAATGTTTTCACATCTGGACAACCACATGCTTTTGCGAGAATGAGAAAGTGTAAACGTTGCCCAATAGCTTGTTTGGCTGAAGAAAAAATCTCAATCGCCTCTCGAATTGTTTCTGGGAAAATAATTTTTCCATCAAAATTCTCTGGACTCCATTTCGCGTCATTTGGCTCCATCGATAAATAAATATCAGCCTTCGGCCATTTCCCTTCAAATTTCGCACGCGCATTTACTAAAATAAATTTTTTATTTGTACTTTGTACTTTGTACTTTGTGCTTTTCCCCGCTGAAACCTCTCTCAGAAAATTTTCCGCAGCATCTCCCACCACTTCTGCTTCTCCACCAAAAGAACGAATTACTTCTGCGCTAGATTCATCTCGAACAGAAATAGAACTCGCTGCAATAATCACTCTATTAAGCCAAAATTTTTGCCAATCATTTTTGGGAACATCAATTCCTTGCGCTTCCATTTCAATACGAGCTTCTGGAAATAGTTTTCGTAAACCCCAAACGGTACTTCCCCAAATCCACCACGCACGATCTTTTATTGCTAATAATCCTCCTCCAGGAAAAACAATTCGATCAATTTTTCCTTGCAACTCACGCAACGTTCCTTCTGGATGAGAAATAAATCGAATCCAACTGCGAAATCCTGTTGGAAATGGTAAAACAGTCTGAAATTTCTGTTCTTGAAATCGTTGACTAAACGCTCCATCCGCAGTCACAACAATCGCTTTTGGATACCGTTCAAGTGCTGAAGCAAGAATCATTTCATCTCCTACATTTCGTGCGCCGAAATTTCCAACTAAAAGTGTTTTCATTCTTCTTTTTTTTCAGAAGAAATGGCAACATACACACCAAATCCCATCAACAGAAGAAATCCAAGAAGTATTAATATTGCAAAGAAAGACATATTAGAATTATTACTGCAAACGAAATGTAACACAGACCCTCAGTGCTAACAAACAAGAAATATTTTGTTTTGTTTTTTGACAGACCTCTTTCCTTTATCTATTTTCGAATGGTATAAATTTTCTTTACTTCAAATAAATATGAAAACCTTGCGCAACACAGAAACAGAAAAAAATTTATTAAAATCTTTCGCTGGCGAATCTCAAGCACGAATGAGATACGATTATTTTGCAAAACAAGCAAAAAAAGAAGGGCTCGAACAAATTTCTGCTATTTTTGCTGAAACGGCACTCAATGAAAAAGAACACGCAAAAAGATTTTTCAAATTTTTAGAAGGAGGACACACAAAAATAACAGCAACGTATCCAGCTGGAAAAATTGGAACAACGCTCGAAAACCTAAAAGCGTCCGCTGACGGAGAAAATGAAGAATGGAGTGATCTATATCCGGAATTCGCAAAAACAGCACGAGAAGAAGGTTTTATAGACATTGCAACTACTTTCACAATGATTGCGATTGCAGAAAAAGCGCATGAAGCAAGATTCCGAAAGTTATATGCAAATCTTGAAGCTGGAAATGTTTTTAAACGAGAAGGAAAAATTGTTTGGAAATGTTTAAATTGCGGATATTTACACGAAGGAGATTCTGCACCAGAAAAATGTCCTGCTTGTTTGCATCCACAATCTTATTTTCAAATCAAAGAAAATAATTATTAAAAAGCTATGAACAATCTGCAAGTGCTCCCTCGTTTGAAGAATCAATACTTCACCCTTCGACATGGAGAAAGTCAGGCGAATATACAAAAAATTGTTTTAAGCGATCCACGAAACGGAGTTCCTAATTTTGGGCTCACTGAAAAAGGAAAACAACAAGTCAGAGATTCTGTTTCTACCAATAAATATTTGGATAAAAATATAATAATTTATTCTTCAGACTTTCTCAGAGCTAAAGAAACTGCCGAAATTGCAAAAAAAATATTACACACTGACAAGATTCATTTTACTGAACTTTTACGAGAACGATTTTTTGGTGATTTTGAAAAAACAAGTAATGAAAATTATGAACTCGTTTGGAAACATGATAAAGAAGACCCGAATCATGAATTTAAAAATGTAGAAAGTGTTGCGAGTGTTTTAGCGAGAACAACTGGACTCATTCTTGATCTCGAAAAAAAGTTTCACAATAAGAAAATATTACTCGTTTCTCATGGAGATTCGTTACAAATATTACAAACAGGATTTTTAAAAACGTGTTCCTCCACGCACCGTGAAATTCAACATTTACATACTGCAGAAATAAGAGAATTATTACTTGAATAATTTTTTACATAAAAAAATGCTCCCAACCGAAGTCGGGAGCTTTATTTCAGGACACCTCATTAGTGTGAGCTGAGGGGCTCTAACAAGGCATCTCTTGCATAATACACATTCGATTTTTTTGGTATCCATGGCCACATTTTCCACAACCATCACAGCTTAAAAAACAATCTTTCTTTTTACCTTGTGGATTAAGATTTCCTTTGCTTAACCGATTCTTGTGTCCTTGTTCTTTCGCTAATGCTAAAATTTCTTCGTTTGTCATTTCTCGTGACATTTTTTCCTTCCTTTTTTTTGTTCTAGTCTATGTCTTGTTACACAGACCGAAACCAAGAAACAACACTATTTCTTAATCTCGATCTGCGCTTTTAAAACCCTTCTCAGGGCCTGAAATTTCTCACTTCTTATGTTTTACGAACTCGCTTTCGTTCCAGACGGAAGTCAGCCAATATCAGTAACTTTTTTATAAAAAATGAGGAGAATAAAGCCCTGTGATCCGAAATGTCAAAGAAATACCTTCTGTCTAATAATTTTCTGTCGAGAAACTTATACTGATTTTATAAATTTTGTCAACAGTATAAAAAATATATCATTTTTTATTATCTCCAATTATATTATCAACAATTACCATTGGATCCTGATGTTCTATTTCTCCTATTCCTTGAATGATTTGTTCAGAAGTTGCATGAGGATTTTTGTTTAAAACCTCTCTCATCTCCTCAGCAAATCTCTCTACAATCGCAATAATTATTGGTGTATTATGCTGTTCTTTTTTGGGGAGAAGCATTTTTATAGCCTTCGATTGTGCCTCACTCTGTTCTAAAAATGTGTTCATTTCAAATATTCTACTCCTCTCGAAAAACAAAAAGCAAGTCTTTCTATGACTTTATTAAAAATTCATTTAACTGCTCTCTAAAATGCGCTTCATCAAAAGACATTCCTCTTTTTACTATTTCCTTTTTATCTATCGTTTTTTCTATTTTCACAAAATGATCAATCGCTTGTTGTAGCGATTCTCTTGATTGCTCAGCAAAAGAACTTCCCCACTTGCCGACAGATTCTGTCGCACCACCTTTGTTGTAGTAAATGACTGGAGTTCCTGCTAACATTGCCTCAATCGGAGTAAGTCCAAAATCCTCTTCTGCTGGAAATAAAAATGCACGCGCACCCGCATATAATTCTGCTAATTCTTCATCTGGAACGAATCCAAGAAAATCAATATTCTTTGTGTTTTTTGCGAGTTCTTTACAGCGTTCCCATTCTGGTCCACGTCCTGCTAGTTTCAATTTCAATTTATTTTTCGCAAATGTTTCAACAAGTAAATCAAATTTTTTGTAGGGAATAAATCGTCCAACCGCAAGAAAATAATCTCGTTTTTTACTTTCTTTTCCAGCTGTAACAAATTTTTGTGTTTCTACTCCAGGATATATTGTTGTCGATTTTTTTCCGTAAAATTGTTGAATACGTTTTCCCACAAAATCAGAATTTGAAATCCAATGGTCAACATTTTTTGCGGCGCGTTGATCTATTCTCGTAAGCCAATTTAATAACACTGGTAAAATAATTCGTACTGGTTTTATCCATACAGGAAGCGGAAATGTTTTTATATATTCATCGCGTGCATGATAGAGAAACCGAACTGGCGTATGACAATAGCAAACATGTATTTGTTCTTTTCTTGTTTTTTTTACACACTTAGAAAACCCCGAACTGCTCGAGGTAATAATCAAATCAAATTCAGAAAGATTCAGTTTTTTAAATGCGTTTGGAAAAAATGGCAATAAAAACTGATGTTTATTTCGAATAAAAGCTGGAAATTTTTGTAACCAAGTTGTCTTCACTGTTTTTGTATGAAGTTCTGGAAATTGCGACTTATTATAAACACTCGTGAAAATAATTGCCTCAGGAAACAGTTTCGCTAAAGAAAAAATAACACGCTCTGCCCCACCACGACTCGTAAGCCAATCAGCAACAATCGCTACTTTCTTTCCTTCTAATTTCATCTTCGGAATTCTGGCATTTTTTGGAAAAACTGGCAAACTCACAGGGATGAAGAAACTATTGATAAGCTTATTTCTTGTCTTTCCCTCTCTAACATTTGCGCAATCAAATGTAAGTGAAAATGAATTTCACCGAGGAATTGTGGTCGAAGCACGCGATTCTGTGGCAGAAGAAGTTTTTGGCGAAAAAAATCTTGCACAAGAATTACGCGTAAAACTCGACGACGGACGAGTCGTTGCTATTCCTGCTGGACAATATCAAATCGTTGTTGAGTCTCAATTACTGAGTGTGGGAGATAAAGTAATTTTAGCAAGTTCTCACGGAAAAAATTTTCGAATTCTCGAACTTAATCGCACACGAAACCTCTGGATTATTATTGGAATATTCTTAGTTCTCGTTGTATTAATTGCTGGAAAACAGGGATTTACCGGAATTATTGGATTATTAATTTCTCTCATCGCTATTGCTGGAATTTTAATACCCCAAGTACTTGCTGGAAAAAATCCTCTCTTCGTAAGCCTCATTGTCTGTGCTGCAATTACTGGAATTTCTATTTGGGTTTCTCATGGATGGAAAGCGCGCACACATCTTGCCGTTACTTCCACTTTTTTAACATTACTCATCGCCTTTGGGCTCGCTTGGATATCAATAAATATCACCAGTCTCCATGGACTCGGAAGTGAAAATTCGTATTTTTTACAAGTAGCAATTCCTGGTGTAAATTTGTCAGGATTACTTCTTGGAGCAATTTTGCTCGGAACAGTTGGAATTTTAGACGATGTAACGACTACACAATGTGCAACCATTGATGAACTTTCTCAGGTGAATCAAGGACTTTCTTGGAAAAAATTATTTTCACATGGAATGTCAGTAGGACGTGAACATGTTGCCTCAATGATCAATACTTTAGCGCTTGCATACGTTGCTGCAGCACTTCCAATGTTTCTTCTTATTGCTCTCGACACAGAACGCCCTTGGTGGGTTGTATTTAATTCAGAATTTTTCGCAGAAGAAATTGTCCGAACGATGCTTGGATCTGGAGCACTTGTTCTTGCTGTACCAATTGCAACTCTTTTCTCAGCATTATTTTTTGCTCGTAAAAAATGAATATGAAAATTTCTCGTGTTCGAAAAGCTCCACAATTTCCTCACCAAAAAGGATTTAGTATCACTGGTTTTTTTCAGCTGTTAATTGGAATTTTCATTTGGATAATAATGATCATTCTCTTTGCCATTGGTTCTTGGGCTATTTGGTTTGGAAAGTCATCATCATATCTCATTGGAAAATCTCACAACATAGTTCCTTGGTGGTTTAGTTGGATGTGTGTTTTTCTTCTTTTTCCCTTCACTGCCTTAGTTATTTTGGTAGCTGAGTTTGCAAAAATCGTAAACACAAAATGATTCGAGTTACACAGCTCACGAAGTTCTTTGGATCACAACTATTGTTTGATAACGTTACATTTCAAATTCATCCAGGTGAAAAGATCGGACTTGTTGGAAGAAATGGACACGGAAAAACAACACTTCTTCGTATGCTTCAAGGAGAAGTTCTTCCTGATGAAGGAGAAATCTCTTTACCTGAAGATCATAGAATCGGAACACTTGATCAGCATTTACATTTAGAAGAACCGACTATTTTAGAAGCGGCAGCTGTTGGATTACGAGAAACTGCGAAAAATGAAACGTGGCGTGCCGAAAAACTTCTTTCTGGATTAGGATTTGAAACAAAAGACTTTAATCGTCCGCCTAGTGAATTTTCTGGAGGATTTCAAATGCGAGTTGCATTAGTAAAACTTCTTCTTTCTGAACCAGATCTTCTTTTGCTCGATGAACCAACAAACTATTTAGACATCACTTCTCTGCGCTGGTTGGAAAAATTTTTGAAAAACTGGAACGGAGAATTTGTTCTCATTACACATGATCGGAATTTTTTAGATGCTGTTTGTACTCATACGCTTGCGATTCATCGTGCTGAATTGAAAAAGATTCGTGGTGGCTGCGTAAACATGTTTAAACAAATCGCCTTGGAAGAAGAAGTACACGAACGAACGAGAAAAAATGCGGAAAAACAACGGAATAAAACGGAAAAATTTATTCGAGAATTTCGTGCTGGAGCTCGTTCTGCTGGACTCGTTCAGTCGAGAATTAAAATGTTGGAAAAACAGAGAGAACTTCACAAGCTTGAAGCCATACCCGAGATTAAGTTCAACTTTCAATCAAAAAAATTTGAAGCCGATCGCATGCTTCAAGTAAATAGTCTTTCGTTTGGATACACGTCGGATGATATTTTGTTTTCTGGAATTGATTTGAATCTTTCTCCCGGAGATCGAATTGGAGTAATTGGTGCAAATGGAAGAGGAAAATCAACACTTTTGCGTCTTCTCGCTGGAGACGTAAAACCGATCTCAGGAACTGTAAAACCGCATCCGTCATTACAATCTGGAATCTTTGTTCAGGGACATGAATCGGTATTTGGAAAAGATAAAACAATTGTAGAAGAACTTCACTCGGCTGCCCCTGAATTACCCGAACAACAGATTTTCAATCTCAGTGGTTCACTTATGTTTGGTGGAGAAGCAATGCATAAAAAAACGGAAATTCTCTCTGGTGGAGAACGCGCACGAGTTTCTCTCGGAAAATTAATGATTCATCCGCACGACATTCTCCTTCTTGATGAACCGACAAATCATCTCGATCTGGAATCTGTAGACGCACTTATAAATGCATTAGACGAATTTCCTGGTGCGATTATTTTTGTTTCTCACAACGAGAAATTATTACAACAACTCGCCACACAACTCGTCGTTTTTGATCGTGGAAACGCAACTGTTTTTAATGGGAATTATAAAGAATTTTTAAAAACTACTGGATGGAGTGTCGAAGGAGATGTCCTAAAAAAAGAGAAAAAAGAACCAGGTCTCGCTGCAAAAGTTCGTGAACAAAAGAAGCAATTACAACGAGAATTACGTCCACTTGAGCGCGCACTTGAAAAACAGGAAAACTTAGTATTAAGACTTGAAGAAGAACTCGAAGAAAACCGAGACAAACTCACCACTGCGAAACGGAAGGGATCACATCTATTAATTGATGAATGTCAAAACAATGACTGGAAATTACAAGAAAAAATTGCTGAAGCGTTTGAAAAAATGGTGGAAATAGAGCAGAAAATTGTAACAGTAAAAGAGCAGTTTCCTGAGTTGAATGTTTGAATAAAAATAATACATGTTATATATTTGAATTAAATCATCGTATTAAAATGAATAATGCAATCATCATCCATGGAACAGGAGGATATCCTGAAGAAAATTGGTTTCCTTGGTTAAAAGAGAAGTTAGAAAATCTTAATTTCACCGTTCAAGTACCACAATTTCCTACTCCAGAAAATCAAGATCCAGAACATTGGTTTGAAGCATTCAAGGAATATGAAAAATATATTAACCAAAACACAATAATTGTTGCTCATAGTGGTGGTTGTGCTTTTTTACTACGATTATTGGAATCTCTTTCTACAAAAATAAAATTAGCTGCTTTCATTGCTCCACCAATTGGAGTAATGCCAATAAAGTATATTGAAGCGGATCGCCCTTTTCTTACAAAACCGTTTGATTGGGAGAAAATCCGGAACACTTCAGAATACTTTGAAGTATTTCACTCTGAAGATGATCCATTTATTTGCATCGAAAATGGAGAAACCGTTGCTAGCAAATTAAAAGTTTCTTTAAACAGATTAACTCATGCTGGTCATTTTAATGAGGCTGCAGGATATTTAGAGTTTGATTTATTACTCGAGAAAATAAAACCGTTACTGTAAATTTTCATAATTAAAAAACACTCGCTTCCCTGTTCCTGTTTTAGGATTCCAAAGGATATATTTTCCATCTTCAAATAAAGCTCCTGGATTTATAACAACGGAACCATCTTCATTCCGTTCCGCTTTTGCTCGATGAGTATGTCCATGCAACCAAACATCTATTTTTTTGTCTGATAATTCTTCTTCTGCTTCTCCCTCAAAATGAGAAATCCCGAACGTTTGTCCTTCGTTTTTGAATGTCAATACATTTGCAATTTCAACGTTCTCAAGTAGAAAAACTTCTTTCACTAATGCATCATCCGTATCCGCATTTCCTCGTGCGAAATAAATTTTCACATCAGGGAATTTCTGAAAAAGTTCCACAATTCCGTCCACAATTCCATCTCCTGCATGCGCCATGATCCAACCATTCTTATTACAAGTTTCCAAAACTTGTTCCAGTCTATCTACTGCTCCATGAGAATCGGCAACTAATGCAATCATGTTTTTCTTGTTAGCTAAAATGTACTACAATGAGCACAATGCGAAAAGAAAAAGTAAATAAGTTTGCACCAAAAATAGAAGCAGAAATTGATCTTCATGGATTTCATGAACATGAAGCAATTGAAGCCATAAGCGAGTTTTTGATGAACGCAGAACAAAAACACATGAAACGAGTCCGCATTATTACCGGAAAAGGAAGTGGAATTTTACAAAAATCTGTTCGTACTTGGTTGATAAACAATGAATATTTTTTCGAAACAGCCAAAATAACCGAAGGCGGTTCTGGCGCATTAATTGTAAAATTGTAAGAACTATTTGTAGTTTGTACTTTGTACTTTGTAGTTTGAGTAGTGGTTTCCTGCCGCAAGAAGTCCTTCAAAAGATCCCGTATCAAATCGCTCTCCATCAATAACACACGCACTCAATCGGCGAGATTCTGAAAGCATTTTTTGAAATGTTCCTGAAAGACGAATTTCTCCATCAGAATGAGCTTCTGTATCATGAAGTAAGTGTAAAACCTCCGGAGTTAATACATATTTTCCAATAACTGCGAGCGTTGAGAACGCTGCTTCTACAGTTGGTTTTTCCTGAATAGTTTCAACTTCTTCTTGAGAATTCAAATGAACAATTCCATATTTTGAAACTTGTGCACGCGGAACACTTTGTAGCCCAATAACTGACAATTGTGTTTTCTCAAAAGTATCAATTAATTGTTGTGCTGCATTTTTTCCTCCTTCGTTGTCAATTAATTCATCTCCAAATAAAACAAGAACTGGTTCATCTTCATCGAGTTTTGAAATTGCTTGTGCAATCGCATGTCCATCGCCTTTTGGTTCGTCTTGATATACAAAAGAAATCTGAGAATTTCCAGTAAAATGATGTCGAATTGATTCTTTTTCCACACTAATAACAAGAATTACGTTTTCAATTCCTGCATCAAGAGCTTCTTGTACAATGAGATCGATCACTGGACGATCATACACGGGCAATAATTCTTTTGGTGTTGTACGAGTCAAAGGCATAAGCCTCGTTCCCCTTCCCGCAACAGGAATAATTGCTGTACGAATTTTTTTCATCTTTTGGAGTGTATATGAATTTTAAAAAATATGAAATTTCATACGAGCTTTTGACAGAGACATAATGAATGCCTTAGAATTTAGTTATTCGTTTTCTTAACCCATTAAAAAATGAATCCTATTATCACGTATTTAGCTCAGCTCCTCGCACCTTTATACCTTATAACAGCAATTATGCTGCTTTTCCGAGGAAAACTATTTGATACAATCATTGACGATTACAAAAAAAGCCCGGCTCTTTCTTATTTTTGTGGAGTAATGGCTTTAGTTGTTGGAACGGCGTGGTTATTAGCAATTAATTCTTTCGCAAATTTCACAGAAACAATATTTACTATTTTTGGTATGATGGCCGTGTTAAAAGGATTTCTATTATTATTATTCCCTGAAACATTATTAAAATTCACTTGCAAATGTCCTATGTATAAGATTATCTCAGGATTAATACTCGCAGCTCTGGGAATTTGGTTCCTTTCTCTTGGATACGGAATGTTTTAAGACTATCTATAATTTTGTTATTTAAAAGGAGCTTCGCAATGCGAAGCTCTTTTTTTATTATTTTAGAAAAGAACAATCATAACTGTTCTGAAATCTGAAGTAATCGATTATATTTTTCAATTCGCTCTGAACGAGAAAGTGAACCCGTTTTAATTTGTCCTGCATCAGTTCCCACTGCAAGATCTGCAATAAATGTATCTGATGTTTCTCCTGAACGATGTGAAATCACTGTTGTAAATCCGTTTTCTTTTGCTAAATGCATTGTTGTAAATGTCTCTGTCAAAGAACCAATTTGATTTACTTTTATCAAAATTGAGTTTGCTAATTTGTCCTCAATCCCTTTTGTAAGACGTTCTGAATTTGTAACAAAAAGGTCGTCTCCCACAAGTTGAACTTTGTTTCCTAGACGAGATTGCATCAAAGCAAATCCCTCAAAATCGTCTTCATCATGAGAATCTTCTAATGAAACAATTGGATATTTAGCAATTAATTCTTCATAGAAATCCACTAACTGTTCTGCTGTTAATTCATTTCCATCTACGCTGTAAAGTTTTGATTCTTTGTTGTAAAACTCAGAAGCTGCTGCATCCACCGCTAATTCTATTTTTCCTGTATATCCGGCTTTTTCAATTGCTTCCATAATAACGGCAAATGCATCGTCACATTTTGCTAATCGTGGAGCAAATCCTCCTTCATCTCCTACTCCAACCGATTCTCCACGTGAAGATAATATTTTTTTTAGTGTGTGAAAAATTTCTGCTCCAGCACGAAGATTATCAGAAAAATTTTCTAATTTTGGAAAAAGCATAAATTCTTGAATTGCTAATCCAGCATCTGAATGAGAACCTCCATTTATCACATTCATCATTGGTCGAGGAAGCGAAACTTCTCCTCCAAAGAGATTATTCAAATGTTTCCAGAGTGGAATATCTTGTTGCTTCGCTGCAAGACGTGCTGCTGCAAGAGAAACTCCCAAAATCGCATTAGCACCAAGCTTTGATTTATTCAGTGTTCCATCTAGATCTAACATCTTTTTATCTAAACTTTCTTGTTCTGCTGGATCCATTCCAAGTACTGCTGGTGCAATTATATCATTTACGTTTGCTACCGCTTTTAATACTCCTTTCCCAGAAAAACGAGATTTATCTCCATCTCGAAGTTCCAATGCTTCATGAATTCCTGTTGATGCTCCCGATGGAACCTTTGCAATAACAGTGTGTTGTCCATCAGACATTTCTACTTCTACGGTTGGGTTTCCACGAGAATCTAAAATCTCTCGAGCGAATACGGATGTAATTTTCATCATACTAAATAATTAAAAAAAAGTTGAAATCGACGGGATTTTACAGCAAAATCCTATTGTGAAAAACTTTTTCTTAATCGGTTTCATATTACTTGCTTCTCTACAAAATATTGAAGCTCGAGAAGCCTTATTACCAGATCCCTCTGTAGTTATTGATACAGGTTCAATTGAAGAACCTGCTCTTCTTGCTTCTGCTGGAGGAGAAGCTTTTATTGAATTTTCGAATGCTACTAAATTTGTATTGGAAAACGGTTTTCTTTCTTTTACTGGAGAAATCCTTTCTCCTGTTGTAATTGCTTTGCCAGATCAACGACCAAAATTGCGAATGAATCCTCTTCTCTCTTTTGAATTAGGCACTGATTCTGGTGAACCAATATTATTTGTTGATCGCTTTGATCTACAAAATGCACGAAATAGAATACGTGAAAAATATCTTAATCCAGATGCAATGAGTCGCTCCTCTTGGGTAAAACTTATTATCCCAATTGAAGATAATGCTGTGGGTCGACCTCGACTCTGGGAATATATTGGACCAGATGAAGGTTGGGCAACTATCGGTGGTGTTCTTGATGATTCAAATCCTGAAAGCGATGTCCGTGTGTTTTCAGCAATTTTGCATCGCACAGGAACCTATACTCTTTTTGATGAAGATCCTGCTCCAAAATTTCATGATTCAACCGAAGATATTATTGCTTCGTCAATCAATATAAATGATGAAGAATTTTGGAATGAATCAAACGGCGAACTACCAGAAGGAGTTACGTGGGAAGAAATACAATCTATCGCACTCGATGGAGGAAATTCCCTTCACGAAGAAGAAAATAATTTTGAAGATCTTCCTGAGGCACAAATCGTGGTTAATAATCGAGAAATTACAATTGATGAAGCCGTAGCACTAAATGCACGAAAATTGCAACTTATTTCTCAAATAACCCATACGGAAGATCCACAAGAAGCAGCTTTATTACACGAACTCTTAGCCCTCATTAATCGAAAACTTGAAATTGTCGCTCTCCGGAAAAATCTCATAAATCGAAAAAAACAAATGGAAGTTTTGATGGAAAGTGCTACATCAGAAGAAGGACGATCCACAGCTTCTCAACAATGGGCAATTATTGAGGCACAATTAAAAAGTTTAGAAGATGTAGTTCTTGAAAATCGTATTCGTAAGATTGAAGATTCTCTTCCCTCAGAAGAGATTGTTACTACAGAAACTCCGTCTATCGTAGTACCTGAACCCGAAATAGAAATTCCTAAAGAAGGAAAATTGCCTCAAACCGGAACTGAAACATTGAATGAGAATCAATCCCCTTCTTTAGTTTTCCCTATTGCACTCCTGTTCGTACTTCTTTTTGTAATCACAAGTGCTGTAATTGCATCACACAAAAAACATTGATTATCTCCCTTTCTCTGTTTAAAAAATTTCCAGAACAAGTCAGTTGAAAATAAATAAAATTTGTGATATAATTTTCTGATTTCACAAATTTTATTTGAATGAAAAAATCATTAACGGCTTTCGCTTCTTCTTATTTTTCTCAAAATAATATCACGTTGGATTGTGCCATTTCTGCGCTCCTCGTAGTAGGATGTGCAATGATTGGATTTTTATCACGAGCAATGCTTTTGGATCTTCAAACAAATCTTTTTATTTTGACTTAAATAATTCCATTGTCTCAAGCACTATGTGGAAAAAAAATCCACGAGACAATAAAAAACGCTGTACTGCGACCTTTCTCTGGGGAGCAGTTTTTTTATGTAATAATTTCCATTTTTCTTGCGCTAATTGTATAGCCACTTCTCGTTGTATTTCTTCAGGAAAAATTATCTTCAACACGGACTCTGCCATTTCTTTTTCTATTCCTTTTGCTTTGAGTTGTTGCATAATTTTTATTGGTCCCCATTTACTATATTGACTTTTTTCTCGTACAAATTCTTCTGCATAACGAATATCTGAAATCCAATTTTTTTCCGAAAACTCTTGAATTATTTCTTGAATACAAACTGATTGTTCTGGAAATTTTTCTTCTAATTTTTTTCGTAATTCATATTGGGAATATTCCCGTCTTCCTAAAAAATAAAGTGCTTTTCCGCGAATTAAATCACGAGATACTTTACAATTATTGCCAGTATTATTTTGCGCTTTCAACGTACAAAGTCTCGTACATCTCAAGCTGTCGGTCAAGTTCACGCGGAGAATAAAGTGTATACTCCCCTTCTGTAAAATCTACTTCAAATGTGTGAGAAGATCCTGGTGTAATTCGACCAAAATCCGCCAATCCTTCTACAGAAAAATCATGGGAAACTCTTCCATCATTTCGAACGGTAAAGACTACTCGTCCTTCTGGAACAGTTGAATCTGACAAGTCCATTCCTCCATCAAATAAATATACTTTTACCGCTGATTCAGACAATGAGGTTTTTTCATTTGTTGTTGTAACTCTTTTATTTGTAGTCACAGGAACTGTCTTTTTAGCAGGAACAAGAAGTGTTTCTGACTTCTTTCGTAATGCACTCAATTGTTCTTCTAAAGATAAATCTGATTCAATATCTAATACTATTTCATCTTCACCTTCTCCTGCTTCAATAACAATATCTTCCCCTTCTTCCACAAGTGGCATTTCCACCGAATCCCAATGTCGAACAACAAACCATACACCAAACACCATTACCGCAATAATAAGAAGCCGATTGATGAGTTTCATCATGAGAAAAATAGATTATTTTAAAGTCAAGAGGAAAATACAACAACATTTACAAAAGCGCAAGCTTTTTTGACACTTTTTTCAAAAAAATCAAAAAATAGAACAAAAAGGTGGAATCATACGACTCCACCTTTATTAAATTACAATATTGAATTCTAAAATCTATATCTTACTTTTCATCAGCATTAATTTCTTCAAACTCTGCTTCTTTAATTTCCTCCTCTCCTGTATTTTCTGCTTTCTTTTCTCCTTCCGCAGCCTGTGGATCAGTTCCCAATTCATGCATTTTCTTTCCCAATTCCATCAAAATTTTCTGAAGTTCTTCTGAAGCTGTTTTTAATTCTTCTGCTGTTGCATCTTCTTTTTTCAAAAGTTCTCTAGGCGCTTTAAGACTCTCTTCTAATGTTTTAATAACATCATCAAGTTCTGATTTTTTCAATTCCTTTGCTTCTGTAATCGTTTTTTCTGATTGATATACTAATGAGTCTAAATGATTTCGTGCTTCTACTTCTTCTTTTCGTTTTTTATCTGCTTCTGCGTTTTCTTCTGCATCACGTTGCATCTTTGCAATATCATCATCTGAAATTCCTGACGATCCTTCAATACGGATGTTTTGTTTTTTTCCTGATCCTTTATCTGTAGCAGAAACTTGCAAAATCCCATTTGCATCAATATCAAATTCTACTTCAATTTGTGGAACTCCTCGTGGAGCCGCCGCAATTCCATCAAGAATAAATTGTCCTAATGATTTGTTATCAACTGCCATTTCACGTTCTCCTTGTAATACGTGTAACTGCACTTGTGTTTGATTGTCCGCATAGGTAGAAAATATTTGAGATTTTTTCGTTGGAATTGTTGTGTTTCGTTCAATAAGTGGCGTACGAATTCCTCCAGCAGTTTCTATTCCAAGCGTAAGTGGTGTTACATCAAGCAAAAGAATATCATGAACTTCTCCTTGAAGAACTCCTCCTTGAATTGCTGCTCCAAGAGCTACTACTTCATCTGGATTCTGAGAAGTATTCACTTTCTTTCCAAAAAACTCTTCTACTTTTTTTTGAACAAGTGGCGTACGAGTCATTCCTCCTACAAGAAGAATTTCATTAATATCTGATTTTGAAAGTTTCGCATCTGCAAGAACTTTTTTACATGGTTCTAAAGAACGTTCTATTAACTTTTCAATCAATTGTTCATATTTTGCACGTGTGATTTTTTCATGCAAATGCAATGGTGCACCATCTTTCACAGTTAAATACATTAGATTTACTTCAAACTCTTGCGTACTTGAAAGTTCTTTTTTTGCTTTTTCTGCTTCCTCTTTTACTCGTTGCATTGCCATTGGATCTTTTTTCAAATCCACTCCATTATCTAAATCAAATTTGTCGACCAAATAGTCGATAATTGCGTTATCAAAATCATCTCCACCCAAATGCGTATCTCCATTTGTTGCCAATACTTCAAATGTTCCATCAGAAATTTCTAAAACAGAAACATCAAATGTTCCTCCTCCAAGATCATAGACAACAATTTTTTCTTCTTTTCCTTTTTTATCTACTCCATACGCCAAAGCTGCTGCTGTCGGTTCATTAATAATTCGTTCTACTTCCAGTCCAGCAATTTTCCCTGCATCACGAGTTGCTTTTCGTTGATCATCGTTAAAATATGCCGGAACAGTAATAACAGCTTTTGTTACTGGAGAACCAATAAATGCTTCTGCATCCGCTTTCAATTTTGCTAAAACTTTTGATGAAATAACAGCTGGTTTCACAAACTTTCCTCCAAATTTTATTTCTACTGAATCACTTTTCCCTTTTCCAAACTCAAATGGCATTTTTTTCATTTCATTCGCCACTTCACTTGATTTTCGTCCAATAAATCTTTTCGCTGAAAAAATTGTATTTTTCGGATTTGTAAGTGCTTGACGTTTTGCTGGTGTCCCCACTAGCGTCTGGTTATCTTTTTGCGCTACTATTGACGGAGTAGTGCGACCTCCTTCTGCATTTGGGATTACAATTGCTTTTCCTCCTTCAATCACCGCAACACAAGAGTTTGTTGTCCCGAGATCAATTCCAATAATTTTTGACATATGTAGTTGTTTTAAAATTAGCAGTCGAATTATAAGAGTGCTAAGAGTCCTGTCAAATATTTTTTTGGTTCTTTGACAATAAACATATTTTCCGTTAGAAACCGAGCGTGACTATCAAAACTTTCCTGTATCGGTGTCTCCATGAAACTTCTTCTCCAGAGGGACATGTTGTGAATGGTTTGTTAAGTTTTTTAATTATGTTTTCTATTGCAGTTATTCCGCTGCATTTATTTTCAAAAGTACCAGATCATAAATGGATCGAATCGAGCTTATTTCTTTTTGAGCAAATCTCCGTTTCTATTTTCACTATTGAATATTTACTCCGGATTTGGTCAAATAAAAAAAGATTAGGATTTATTCTTTCTTGGGAAGGAGTCGTTGATTTGGTTGCAATTTTACCATTTTATTTTGAAAAATTTGGTATTGGATCTTCTCCAGAAATTTTTGTACTCCTACGACTGTTACGTATTTTGAAATTTTCAGTGATGTACGGAAAAGAACAATCTGAAATATTATCTCATAATGCAGCTATCAAACATGGAGCATTTTATTTATTGAAACAGGAAAAAATTGAACAAATTGTACAAAAACATCCAATTATTTTTCTCTTAGGACTTCTTTTTCCCCTTTTCTTTACCAGTACCGGATTAATTATAGTTCTCTTTACTTATGGCACACCGCACGAAACCATTTGGTTTGCTTTTTCTATTGTTTGTTTTTCCCTTTCCATAATATTTTTTTACAAAGCATGGCTTGATTATCAATACGACGTAATTTATATAACCAATTTCCGTGTAATTTTACAACAACACGAATTGTTTGGATCAGAGACAAATGGATTAACATATGATTCTATAACGAATGTTGTACCGAATAATCGAGGATTTTTCCGTTGGGCGCTGGGGCTTGGACATATTGAAATTGAAACGGCAAACAGAGACGCAACATTAGTTTTCCAAAACGTTCAACATCCACATAAGGTAGTAAGTAAAATTTCTGAAAATCGAATCATGCACGAACAAGCAAGTGAACGTGAAATGAATTAGCTTCCTGAAGTAAATTTTCTAACAATTTCTTCTTTTGCTTTTTCCATAATTTTTCCTTTTAACGTTGGTTTTTCTGTTGTTGTTTCTTCTGTTTTTTCTTGTATTACTTCTGCTATATCTTCCCCTTCTTCTATTGATGTATCAGAGGAAAATATTCCCGCCAAAGACTTCTGTTCATCACGATCAATTTCTTCTTTTCTTTTCCTGTCTATTTCTGCGAAAAAAGCTTCCCGTTCCGGAGCATATTCACCAGCTTCTACTGCTTCTTTGATCGCTATAAGATATTTTTGTTCATCCGTCAGTACAGCATCAACCATTTCTGATCTCACTTCCGATTTCACTTCTTCCACATCATCACCAAAAAATTCTCCCAAAGTAGCCATCATTAAATTCATTCTCAATGCCCATTTTCCACCAGCAGTCATTACAATTTGTTTCTTCGTAGTTTTGCTAAGACCACGTGAAAAGAGTTTTCCTCCTGCTTTTGCTGTTTTTCGTGAGAATAATTTTCCTCCCGCTTTTACAGAATTTTTTGCTACTTGTTTTAGTGCTCCTTTTCGTATTCCACCTCGAAGAAAAGAACCACCTGCTGTACGTGCAGCAAGTATTGGTGCACTTGCCGTTCCCAATGAAGCAACAATTCCCACAACCGTTGCTACGTCCATTCCCAACGAAAGTCCAAATTCTGTCCATTTACTCCATGCTGGATTATCATCTTTTTTGAGTAATCGTTGTCCACTTCGAATTGTTCCCCAAATCGGGCACGCATCTTTCCAATTGTCGACATCTTTTACTTCTTCCCAAAAAACACCAAGTGCCCTCGAAATCCCACCTCCTTCTGCACCTTCTCGAAGTGCTTTTCCCAGAGCTGACCCAACTATTTCCACCATCATAAATCCTCCTCGTTGTTTGATAGAAACTCCTGGAAGATATTTTTGAAATCCTTCCATTTTCATAAATTCTGGACCAAATTGTTTTGTTCCTGCTTGTACTGAATGTCGTGCAATCTTACGAATTTGATTTGCTCGTTCTACAGAAGTGTATTTATCTGCGTTTCGAGTAAGATTCGATAATTGTCGCAAATAATTTTTGGAAATCATTACCGCTCCAGGATTTTCTTCAAAAACAGCACTAAATGCTATTTTCTTCGTTTCAATTCCTTGATTTATTTTTCCCTCTACTTCTTCATATTCCTGACGACGTTCTTCCAATCTTTCTTTTACCAATTCTCCTTGTTTAATTTTTTCAAGTGCCCCCGTTTTTTTAAACTGTTCAAATACTTTCCAACTTTTGAATGTAGAAATTACTGCCGGGAAGAAAGCAAATACTCGCCAAAAAACATTTCTCTTTTTTCTTTCCCCTGTTTCTTCATCATATTCTATTTCTGTGTTTTTCCATGCTTCTTTTATGGCGTCCATTGTTCCATATTTTTCATATTTTTTTTCTTGTGCCTTAATGTGTTCGAGCCAATTATCAACTTTTTCTTTGGGTTCAAATTTCCATTTTTTATCCACTTCTTCGTCCAAGGCTTCCATCTCTTTTTTTGTATTCACTGCCGCCACAATAGTATCATTTACTCCTTTTAATTTTTCTTCATCAGTTATTATCTCAACTCCCTGATCGACTGTTTCCGCAACCATTTCTTGTCCTTTTTTTCCTATAAATTTTTTCCCTAAAAGTAATCCAACTCCTCCTCCAATCACCCACTTCATTCCTCGTCTCCACCATGGTCTTTTTTTTGCCTCTTCTTCTGTTTCTGCTGCAATTTCACGTTTTCCAATAAACGATTCGGAAACCGCATCTTTTATCTCCAGTGCTTTATCTGTTTCATGTCTCAAACCAATTGTTTCTGCCAATTTTTCGACTTCAGGTATTCCTTCTGATTCTTTTAAATCTTTAATTTTTTCCATTACGTCTTTTGCCGCAGTAATTTTTGATGTAATTCCCATAAAGGAGAGTTTCAAAAAATATCAAGTAATTATACCTCAAAAAGCACTTTTAATCAAGCTTCATCACAATCAAAACAGTAACCAAACACTCCAAATTACAAATTAGAAAACTTCAAACTTTGATATTTGTTATTTGTACTTTGATATTTGAACTTTTAAAGAAGGTTGTCGTCCACATCAAATCCACCAAATACTTCATCCACATCTTCTGCATCTTCTACTGCTGCGATGAATTTTTCTATTTTTTCCAAATCTTCTGCTTCTGTGATTTTTACCGGATCTTTTGCATGATATTCTGGTGCAGATTTTGACACTTCTATTCCAGCAGAAATAAGAGCATCACGCACTGAACCAAGATTTTCAAATTTCGTAATAATCTCGCTTTCTTCTTCATCGTAAGAAAAATCATCTCCTCCAGCTTCAATCGCTATTTCAAACAATTCGTCTTCTGTTTTTCCATCATTTTTTACGAGAATAACTCCTACATGATCAAACTGAAACATAACTGAACCTGAACTTCCCAGATTTCCTCCGTTTTTCCCAAACGCTGTTTTTACTGATGGATATGTACGATTCGTATTATCCGTCAAGGCCGTAACAACAAATGGAACTCCTGCTGGACCGAATCCTTCATACACTTGCTCTGAATACACAACGCCATCTTTTCCATCTCCTGACAGTTTTTTCAAAATTCGATCAATATTGTCATTCGGAACATTTTCTGATTTTGCATTCGCAATCGCTACTTTCAAAGACGAATTCGTATCAGGATTCGGATCACTTCGTCCCACAACCGCAATTATTTTTGAATGTTTCGTCAAAATCTTCCCACGTCGTGCATCATTTGCTCCTTTTTTGTGTTTAATCGTGCTCCATTTATTGTGTCCAGACATGTTTAAAAAATAAAATTTTCCTGCGAAGTCTACTCAAAATTTATTTTTGACGCAACTGCTCGACTTCTTTCTCAGTTAATTTCCTCCATTCACCTGATTGCAAATTCCCAATTTCAATTGATTTCACTCGCGTACGAAATAAATCTATCACATTCAAATGACAGGCTTCACACATTTTACGAATTTGCCGATTTCTCCCCTCTTCAAGAATAATCTTAAATTTATTCGACTTCATTTGTTCCACTACACACGGTTTCACTTTTTTATCATTCAAACGAATCGATCCGTTTCCTAATTTTTCTATCTCAACTGAAAACAAGCTTTTATCGACTGTAACAACATATTCTTTGCTGTGTTCATATCGTGGATGCGCTAGAAAATTACAGAGTTCTCCATCATTTGTAAGGAGCAAAAGTCCGTGTGAATCTTTATCTAATCGACCAACTGGAACCACTCGTTCTGGACCAAAATCAAAACTTTTTAATGTTTTTCCTCCATGAGAATTATCAAATGTAACTTCAACTCCAATTGGTTTATTCCATGCGAGTACAATCTTTTCTGGATTTCGTACCGTTAATTTTTTTCCTGAAATCAAAATTGTTTCCGTTCCATCTACTTGATCTCCAAGCGTTGCAATTGTTCCGTTAATTAAAATTTTTCGTGCAACAATCATCGCTTCTGCTTCACGTCGAGAACAAACTCCTTGCTGAGAAAGAAATTTTTGAAGTCGTATCATGCGCGACGACGAGAAGAATAAAGACCAAATATTCCAACTAAAAGAATGGCAATAAATATTCCTGCCATTCCTGCTGGACCAGATTGTGCCAATTTCGTAGTGAACGAATACACAGAACTCTCTGAGCGATTTCCAGAAGCATCAACTGTAACGATTTTGTATTCGTAATTTTTTCCAACTTTTATGTCTAATTCAATTGTGTTTATCTCTTTCCCAATAGAATATCCTGAATCCCATGATCCCAATCCTTCTTTTACATACAGAATTTGATCCACTACGTCATTTTCTAAATCAATTGATTTATCCCAACTCAATTCAGCAATTGCATCTGATGCAATTCTATCCGTATTTACAGTCAGATTCATCGCCTCAATTGGTGGAATAATATCTGGTGCTACTGGTTTCATCTGCTCTGGTTCTTGTATTGGTTCAATCTTCTTTTCTGGAAGTACTTCTTTCTCTTCTGGTTTAGACGTAATTTCCGATTCTGGGAACACCATTCCCACACTCAAAATCATACATTGCTTTTCTTCTAATACTTTTTGTAATAAATTTTCTGTATCCTTTCCTTCAGCAATATCACTGTAATATTGTCCCATTGATTCTAATTTTTCTAACGGATATCGACATTCCATCCATTCTTTTTGCAACATTGTTTCTTTATAGCGACATGTATCATCTACTATTCCTGAAATCGTACGCGTAAGAACTTCTTTTGTAAGAGGATGTTTAAACGTACATTCATATTCTTCACAATTTGTTAATTTCTCTGGAAACGCTTCACAATCTACTTTTTTTGGTTCTTCAATTGGTGTAACAACTTCTGGCTCTTTTTCTTCTTCCTTGGGCGGAACAATCACTTCTTCATCTTTCGGTATAGTAAATTCAACTTCAACAGAATAATTCTCTGATTCATTTTCTTCACTGTCTAACGCTGTTACGGCGAAATAATACGTCGTTCCCGGTAAAAGATTTTCAATTACTGTTTCAATGCCTCCAGAAACCATTATTTCATCATCATATGTTGCACCAACCTCTTGAACCGAAGTCGTTCCAAAATATACACGATATCCAATAATAATGTCTTCTGTACTTTCTGCTTCTTCCCATGTTACTCGCACAGAATCTTCTCCAGCCAATTGAACTTGTACATTTTCAACCTGTGAAGGAAAGGAAAATGCGCTTACTACACCAAAAAATACTAATCCAAATATGGAGAGAATCGAACGAAAATATTTTTTCATATGTATATTAAATCAATCGTTAAATATTATAGCATCTAGAGCGGGTTTCTTGTCAAATTTTATACGCATTACGCTCCTCATAAAAAATAGAAAATTTTTGTAGTTTGTACTTTGAAAATTGAACTTTTAAGCAAAACGACTCTATCGACTAAAAACTTGTGTCACATACCAATCTTCTCCGTCACGCGAAATACCAATTCCTATTTTTTCCCATTTACGAGCAGAAAGGTTTTTAAAATGAGATCCAGAACTTCGGAGTCCATCGAGTGCGATTTGCAAAGAACTGCCCATTCCTAAGTTTTCTCCAAACTCAACTCCTTCTAAATGTGCTGCTTTTAGACGAGATTTAAAAGTTTGTCCTGTCGGAGATGTATGAGAAAAGAAATTTTCTTGTGCCATACGATCTGCATAATTTTGTGCAAATTCATTCAATTCTGCACTAGCAATTACCGGCGCTAAATTCAATTCATCTCGTACTCTGTTCACCCAAGCACGAACTCCCGGAACGGTATCTGAAGGCAATTTTATACTTTGTGGTGGGAAAACCGGTAAAACCCATTTTTCGGTACAATACAACTCTCGATTAAATAAAACTTCTCCATCATCCGCAACTACTTCAATCGCATATGCTCCCCATTCTTTTGGATTTACAGAAAATGAAAAGTGATCACCATCACGCACATATGAAATCTTTTTCACGTGTCCTCGTGGAGTAGTTACAAATGCATAATCGTCGAGTGTCACATCTGGAGATAAAACTTTTCCTGATATCGTAAATTCGTTTAAATCACGACGCCATCGAGGGAAATCATGTACTGAAACTTTTTCTGTTTCAACATCTAAAAATCCAGGGACAAGATCGAAATTTTTATATGATAATTTCGTCCATCCAGATGTTCGTTGTGGCAATGTTCCATCATTTGATTCTGCTGCATAAATATCTACCGCTAAATTTTCTTGAGACTGAAACTGTGAAAAAAATGTATATGGCAATTCTAATGTATCAATTCCTCCATAAAGAAACAGTGACTTATGTAATGATTGTTGTGCAAACGAAATTTTTAATAAATCTGTTGAATCCAATTTTGGCAAATCCCATATTACGGTTTGTCTTTCCGGAAGAATTCGTACATCAAATTCTGTTTCAAATTCTTTTTTACTCATCGACATCAATGGATGCCTGTTTAACTCAACAACTTCAATCGTTTCAACACGTGATCTTTTTTCATTATCCAATACCGCTCCAATTAAAAATTTTCCTGCAGTATCAAATACCACTGGAAACGAAAAATTCTTTCCAGAAATTTCACCCGTAAAAAGATCCTGTTCTCCAATTTTTTCTCCATCATTTGTAATTGGTTGCAGAAATACCGTCATTTTTTCGTACTTTCTTTCATGAGTTGATCCTGAAAAATTCAGAACTGTTCCTGCCACAATTTTCTGAGGCAACGGACGACGCATTGTAAATTTCTCAAAAAAACTCGTCGCAAGCATGGAAACTGTTTCTGTAAAAAGTGGTTTTATTTTTGTTGGTTGTTCTAATTGTCCGCGTAATTCTGCAATTTTTTCTGAAATAGAATCTGGCAAGGGAGGTTGTACTCTTTTGTCATCTGATAAATTAGGACGAATATATTCTGGCACAGCTGGTTGCTCATCACTTGGCGTAGAAAAAACTTCAAAAGCAACATTTGTCTTTTGTTGATACTTATCTGCTAACAATAAAAAGGCTTTTTGAGAAAGAACAAATGCCAAAGAAGCGTCTTCGGGCAAACGATCATTAATTTTGACTACAATCGAATGATTCTCATTCCATATTCGAACTCGCGTTCCAAACGGAAGATTTTTATGTGCTGCGGTCATAGAATTCGGATCAATAGAATCACCGTTCGCTGTTTTCTTTCCATTTAATTCTACTGAATAAGCTGTCACAAAACCTTCTCCAGCAAACCGAAATACATTTTCAAACCCGGTTTCTGCTACTTTTCTTGCTCGATATAAAAGTTCTGCAACTTCTCCTCTATTTAAAACTGAATGAACTTCCGCATCTGTGTCTATAATCCCTAATTTATGTGCTAAATCGAAAAACGGAACTGTCCAATCTTCTTCTTCATTTTCAGATATCGGCGCATGAAAAATACGAAAAGTCATAGCCAACATTTCCGCTCGTGTTACGGAACTTGCTGGATAAAATTTTCCATCAGGAAATCCTTCTACTACTTCTAAATTTACTACTGTTTCAATAAACGGAAAAAACCATTCATTTGATGGAACATCCGAAAAAGATGATTCTTTTGTTTCAATTACATCCACTCCTGAAACTCCTATCAACATTTTTATTGCTGCTGCACGTGAAACTTCTTGTTCCGGGCGAAATTCTTTTTTTCTTCCAACACTATATCCTTCCACTAAACCATTCGAATACAACCATTCAATTGCTTGAAAATGAGGATGTATTTCTGGTACGTCTTCAAAACTTTGTGCAAAACACAACGCAGGAATCGCCACAATCAGACAAAGTATTTTTTTCATGTTTGTATATGCAAATGCTAGCAGGTAAAAAATAAAACTTCAATCTTCAAGCAACTAAAGATTTCTCGAATATGCTAAATTTTTTTCACAATTAATACTTTGTAGTTTGTAATTTGAAAATTTGTACTTTTAAAATTGCGAATCGCAATTTTATTCCCATTCTTCTGGAGAAAACATTGGCTTCCATGCACGAGTTTTCCATTCAAATAATTCATTTTTCTTAAAAAAACGCATGATTTCATTTACTGCATTTTCTGAAGAATCCGAAGTGTGAATAAGATTCTTTTTTAGTTGTCCCGGAGAAGTGAATCCCATCATGTCCCCTCGAAATGTTCCAATATCCGAAGCTTCAATTCCCGCTGTTTGACGTACTGCTTCAACAGCATTTGGTCCTTCTATTGCCACGACGACAACTGGAGTTGATTGCATGAATTCCTGTAACGCTGGAAAAAATGGTAAATCCGCAACATGTTTGTAGTGTTCGCATAAAATTTTCTCATCTAGTTGCATCATCTTTAATCCAACTATTTTCAATCCTCGACGTTCAAACCGAGATAAACCTTCTCCAACAAGTCCTCGTTGCATTGCGTCGGGCTTAAAAATAACCAATGTTTTTTCAATCATATTTTATAAAAAAGAGACGCGTCTATAATGACACGCCTCATATTTTTTTCAAATGCTTTCTTGTATTTAAAAGACAAGATCTTCTCCCGCTGGTTCTTCTGGAACTTCTTCCTCAATAACTGTTTCTTCTGCATCTGCATACTGACGAGCAGAAAGAACTATCATATCTTGTGCAACAATTTCTGTACGATAGTGTTTTATTCCTGATTCATCATCCCAACTTCGAGTTTGTAAACGTCCTTCAAAGAAAACTTTTGTTCCTTTTTTCAAAAGTTGCCCTGCCAACTCTGCCAACTTTCCCCAACACACTATGTTGTGAAATTCAGCCTCTTCTCTTACTTCTCCTGAAGAATCACGAAACCGCCGATTTGTTGCTACTCCAATAGTAGTAACTGACTGTCCTGCCTTTGTTTGTCGGATATCAGGATCCCGAGTTACATTACCGATAACTTGCGCCTTGTTTAAAAAATTCATTTTTGATTGATTAGAAAATATGAAAGGCATTTTTCATTCTATTATGGTTTTTTTCCGATGCAACCTTTTTTAGATAAATTTTATGTAAATCTTCATAATTTGTAGTTTGGAGTTTGTAGTTTGTAATTTGAATATTGACAAACCCTCTCAGCTCCGTAAAATTTGCGCGAACTTACTTTTTAACCGTTATGTACGATGCAAAAAACGTACGAGAATATCGAATCCATTGCTGGACCAATTTTGGTGGTGGACGGCGTCGAAGGCGTCAAATACGAAGAGCTTGTTGAAGTAACTACTTCAGCTGGAGACAAACGCATGGGAAAAGTCCTTGAAGCGGACGGAGACCGTGCAATGGTACAAATGTTTGAGTCTACTCAAGGTTTGGCCACAGATAGCCTGAAGGCTAAATTTACTGGTAAAGTTGCTCAACTTGGAGTTTCCCCTGACATGTTAGGACGAATCTTCAACGGAGCAGGAAAACCAATTGATGGAGGAGCTGAGGTTTTGGCTGAAAAAACAGTCGATATTTCTGGAATGGCGATTAATCCTTATTCTCGAAATTTCCCTTCTGACTTCATCCAAACAGGAATTTCATCGCTTGATGTGATGAATACATTGGTGCGAGGGCAAAAATTACCAATTTTCTCTGGATCTGGACTTCCACATGCAGAACTTGCAACACAAATTGCTCGTCAGGCAAAAGTGAACGACGGATCAAACTTCGCTGTAGTATTTGGAGCGATGGGAGTTACGTTTGAGGAAGGAATGTTCTTCCAACGTGAATTTGAACGAACAGGAGCGATTGAGAATGCCACTTTGTTTATCAATACGGCTGCTGACCCGGTAGTTGAACGAATCGCTGTTCCACGAATGGCACTTTCTTATGCTGAGTATTTAGCATTTGAAAAAGACATGCACGTGCTTGTTATTTTGACAGATATGACCAACTACGCTGAGGCACTACGAGAAGTGTCTGCGGCACGTAAAGAAGTTCCTGGACGACGTGGTTACCCTGGATATCTTTATACTGACCTTTCTACAATTTATGAACGAGCTGGACGAATTAAAGGATCAAACGGGTCTTTGACTCAAATCCCAATTCTTTCAATGCCTGAGGACGACATTACTCACCCAATTCCAGATTTGACTGGATATATTACTGAGGGACAATTCGTACTTGATCGAGGATTGTACCAAAATGGTATTTTGCCTCCGGTAAATGTGTTAAAATCTCTTTCACGTCTTGCAGGAGCAGGAATGGGAGAAGGAAAAACTCGAGAAGATCACTCAAAATTGAAAGACCAACTTTTTGCGTGTTACGCACGTGGTAAAGATGTTCGAGAACTTGCTGTTGTACTTGGAGAAAGCTCATTATCTGACTTGGATAAAACGTATTTGAACTTTGCAAATCGTTATGAAAAAGAATTCCTTGGACAAGGATTCCAAGAAGAACGAACTATTCTTGATTCATTAGAACTCGGGTGGGAATTATTGAAGATGTTCCCAATCACAGAATTAAAACGTATTAACCAAAAAACTTTGGATAAATACCACCCAGAATTGAAAGACAAAAAATAATTTTATTCTGTCATTCTAAACATTCATTAAAGAATATTAAATCCCTAGGCAATCTGGGGATTTTTTTATATGAAAATCTAATTTTTTGCAGAAACTCCAAAAATCTATTAGTGTTTTCTCAATGAAAATTATCATTTTGACGTCACGTTTTTATCCAGAATTATCTGATGAACTAGAAAGAAATACAGAAAAACATTTAACGGAAGCAGGTGTTGAATTTGAAAAAATTGAAGTACGCGGATGTGTTGAGCTTCCACTTGTTGCGCAACATGTTATTCGAACGAAAAAACCAGACGCTGTTATTGCACTTGGAATTGTTATTCAAGGGAAAACAGATCATTACAAATGGGTTTGTGAAAGCTGTGAACGTGGACTTACAAAAGTAGGACTGCAAGAACACACTCCTATTGTTCATGGTGTACTTGTTTCTCCGAATCGTGAACTCGTAGAAAAGAGACTGAAAAACGGAAAAGAATACGCAATCACAGCACTTTCAATGATAGAACTGTTACAGAAATGATCTCGCCCCTTTCTCAAATTATTTCTGAATTTTCTGCTGGAAAATTTGTACTTGTATTAGATGAACATCGAGAAAAGGAAGGTGATTTCTTTTGTTTGGCAGAAACAGTAACAAAGGAGCAAGTAAATTTTTTATTTCAATTTGGACACGGACAAATCTGTGTCGCTTGCTCTCCAGAAATTTTGGAACGACTTCAAATTCCGCCAATGGTTGATTCTCCAACTGATGTATATGGAACTAATTTCACAGTAAGCGTTGATGCTGCTGAAGGAATCACTACAGGAGTTTCTGCGGGAGATCGCGTTAGTACGATGAAAATATTGGCAGACAAACATTCTAAACCCTCTGATTTATTAAAACCAGGACACACATTTCCTCTACGAGCAAAAAATCCAAATGAACGCTGGGGACACACTGAAGCTTCAGTAGAATTAGCAAAAGTTTCCGAGAAAACTCCTGCTGTTGTTATTTGTGAAATTTTGAATGAGGAAGGTGAAAAATCTTCTTTCGAAGAATTATCTTCTCTCTCAAAAAAATTTAAAATCCCGATGACAACGCTTGAAAATTTACGAGAAATCCTGAAATAGAAATTACATCAAAAGTCAACAAAAAATAAACAAAAAAACGATTGACTTTCATTAAAAATATACTCGACATATTTCACCGGGAAATCAACATCTTTTCTCTTGACCACACTAAATATTGTAGGCAAAATTTAAATCCAACACAATATATTGTGCTTGGATGATTTGGGAAAAAACAACAATATTCCCATTAAAAACACTTTCATTCCATATATTCTCAGATGATTTTCAAAGTTCAAAAACGCACCGGTGAGATTGTAGATTTCAATCCAGAAAAAATTCAAAAAGCTCTCTGGGCTGCCGCGCAAGCAATTGGTGGAACAAATGAGAAAATGTCGAAGGAAATTACGGAACGAATTATAAAATACATTGATAAAAAACATAAAGATCGAGTTCCAAGCGTTGAACAAGTACAAGATGCAGTTGAAAAAGTATTAATTGAAGAAGGACATGCACAAACAGCAAAATCTTATATTTTGTATCGAGAACGACGAAGTCAGGTTCGTGAAGATAAAAGTGTTGTGGTAAATGTTCAAAATACTATTGGTGAATATTTGAATAAATTAGATTGGCGAGTAAATGCGAATTCAAATCAGGGATACAGTCTTGGTGGAATGATTTTGAATACGTCAGGAAAAGTAACAGCAAACTATTGGTTGTCACATATTTATTCACGAGAATGTGGAGACGCTCATCGAAATGGAGATTTTCATATTCACGATTTGGATATGTTTTCTGGATATTGTGCCGGATGGTCGCTCCGAGCATTATTAGAAGAAGGATTTAATGGAGTTCCAGACAAAACAGAATCAAATCCACCAAAACATCTTACAACTGCAGTAAGTCAAATGGTGAACTTTTTGGGAACATTGCAAAATGAATGGGCTGGAGCGCAAGCGTTTTCAAGTTTTGATACATACATGGCTCCGTTTGTGAAAAAATTTAAAATAAATCTAGAAAAAGAAATCGATGAATCTGGTCATTTTTGTTTCAAATCTGACAAAGAAAAAGAAAAATATATTTACGACAAAACCTACAAACACGTATTGCAAAACATGCAATCGTTTGTGTTTAACTTAAACGTTCCCTCTCGTTGGGGAACACAAACTCCGTTTACAAATGTAACACTTGATTGGGAATGTCCTGCAGACTTAAAAAAGAAACGATTGAAACTTGGTGGAAAAGCATACGAATACACGTTTGAAGAATGTCAACCAGAAATGGATATTGTGAATAAAGCATTTATCGAAGTGATGACTGCGGGAGATGCAAAAGGACGAGTTTTCACTTTCCCAATTCCGACATACAACATTACAAAAGATTTTCGATGGAACGATCCCAAAACAGAACCATTGTTTGAAATGACAGCAAAATATGGAATGCCGTATTTCCAAAACTTCATTAATTCCGAATTAAATCCTGGAGACGTACGATCTATGTGTTGTCGATTGCAACTCGACATGAAAGAATTGCTCGCTCGAGGAGGAGGACTTTTTGGGTCAGGAGAAATGACCGGATCAATTGGAGTTGTAACAATTTCATTACCTCGAATCGGATATGAACACAAAGGAGATAAAGAAGCGTTCTTGAAGCGAATCGAACATCTTATGTTTTTAGCTCGTACAACACTTGAGCTAAAACGAGTAGAGGTTCAAAAATGGATTGATCGAGGATTATTCCCTTACACAAAACGATATTTGGGAAAACTTGATAGTCACTTCTCAACTATTGGATTAAATGGAATGAACGAGGCAATTCGAAACTTCACCAATGACGAACATAATATTGCAGATGAATGGGGACAAGAATTTGCTGAAGAAGTTCTTGATTTCATGCGAGAAAAACTGGTAGCATTTCAAGAAGAAACAGGAAATCTCTACAACCTTGAAGCCACTCCAGCTGAAGGAACTACATATCGATTTGCTCGTGAAGATAAGAAACGATTTCCCGATATTATTCAAGCTGGAACTCCAGATGCACCATATTATTCAAACTCTTCACAGCTTCCAGTTGAACACACCGCTGACGCATTTGAAGCATTAAAATTACAAGACAAACTGCAGAAAAAATATACCGGAGGAACAGTTCTTCATCTCTACATGGGAGAACGAATTTCAAATTCTGATGCATGTAAAGAACTAGTGAAAAAAGTTTTCACACAATTCAAATTGCCATACATCACGGTCACTCCAACTTTTTCAATTTGTCCAAAACACGGATATCTCGCCGGAGAACATGATTATTGTCCGAAATGTGATGCTGAACTTGGTATTGATGTATCAAAACACGGAGGAAAATCTGATCACGATACACGAAAAAAATACGACTCACGTCGTCAAGAAACAATTCAAAAATCTTCATCTTCATGTGGAAACGAATGTTCTCATGTTTCGTAGACAAAAAATTTGCCTCTTTCTTTTAAAAATTTTATAATTTATTTCCTAACCTTTTCACCACTTATGAGTGACTCCAACTCGGCTTCAGACCACAACTCTAATCGCACAAAATGCGAAATCTGGACACGTGTGATGGGATATCACCGACCAGTTTCTCACTTTAATATTGGGAAAAAAGCAGAACATTATTCACGGGAACACTTTCAAGAATGTGCTTGTGCAAACTCAGCTTTTTGTGAAAAGTTTTAGGAAAAATTTTGAACTCGAATTTTAAAACCTCAAGTTCTTTTTTGAACCTTTTTAAAAAACATGAATGGAATTCTTATTACGACTACGACATGTCCGAAGTGTCCTGCGATGAAAACATGGGTTGCAGACAATGTGAAATTCGATGTATTAATCATCGATGAAACACATCCTGAGTTCGCAGATTTGTTACAAACATATAACGTAACTACGGCTCCAACATTTATTATTGAGGAAAACGGAGAAGAAGTTTTTCGTGGAAATGATGATTACGAAATAGAAGATTTTTTGAAAAATCTCTAAATGAAAATCGGTGGAATCAACACGCTTACTCTTTTAGACTTTCCTGGAAAAGTTTCTGCTATTGTGTTTACTGCTGGCTGTAATTTTCGTTGTGGATATTGTCATAATGTACAATTCGTCCTGCCTGATCAAATTGAAAAATTGAAAGGAAGTTTTATTCCTGAAGAGAAATTTTTTAATTTTTTGGATCAAAGAAAAGGTCTTCTGGATGGAGTTGTTGTCTCTGGAGGAGAACCAACAATTCATCCTGACTTACCTGATTTCTTGAAGAAAATAAAAGAAAAAGGCTTTCTTACCAAGCTGGATACAAACGGAACAAATCCGAAAATGTTGCAAAAGTTATTGGAGGAAAAATTACTGGATTACATTGCCATGGATATCAAAATGCCACTCGATGAATATGAATCTTTGACTGGTTTAAAAATTCACACGGATTCTTTACGAGAATGTGTAGAACTGATTAAAAATTCTGATATTGATTATGAATTCCGTACAACCATTATCAATGAATTTCATGACACTGAAACGTTGGAACGAATTTTTAAAGACATTGGTCATGTGAAAAATTTCACACTTCAAAATTTTCGACCAGAAAAAACGCTTGATCCAAAATTTGGAGAATTTCATGCTTGTACTTCTGAAAAATTAGAAACACTCAAAACAATTGCTGAAAAATATGTGGACAATTTAGAATGTCATGTGTAATTTACTCGCGATGAAAAAATTATTATTCCTTGCCGTTTTCGTACTCTGTCTCACTGGATGTAGCACTATTCCAAAAACTCCTGCAGAAGAAGCAAAAAACATTGCAGAAAATGTTCATGTTTCTGCTGAGATCAATAAACTTCAAGTCCAACTTGAACGAGGAGAAGTAACTCAAAAATATGCTTCTGAACGATTAAAACAAATCTTAAAAGAACGACAACGACTCAATTCTGGAGACACTGAAGTGATTTTGGAAAAAATAAAAGAACAAGATCCTATGCTTGAAAAAGGACTTGCTGAAATGATTCAACGACGAGAAAAATAAAATCTCAAATAACAAAGTGCAAAGTACAAATGAGTTAATTTTATTTCTCCTGAAGGTTTTTCAAAACCGTTTTTAATTTTTCCGCTGACGCTTGCAACTGAACAAGTTCTTCTTTGGATAATGGTTTTTCAACAATTTCCTCAATTCCCTGTGCACCAATTTTTACTGGAACCCCAAGAGCAATTCCATCAATTCCATATTCTCCATTGAGCGATGCTGACACTGGAAAAACTCTTCGTGAATTCAATATAATGGACGATAAAATTTCAACCGTTGCCGCTCCAATTCCAAAATAAGTCGCACCTTTCCCTTCTATTATTTCATACGCAGCATTTCGTACTTGTTCTTGTAAATTTTCTTGTTCTTCAGGAGAAATATTTTCGACTTGATCAACCGTTGACCACGCCACAAATTCTGAATCTCCATGTTCTCCCAACACATATCCATGGACATTGGCAATATTTTGATCAAATCTTTTTGCTAATCTCCATCGCAAACGCGACGTATCAAGTAACGTTCCTGTTCCCAAAACTTTCCCCTTGGGAAGTTCAAAAATATCTTCTGCCATTTTCGTAAGAATATCGACTGGATTTGTAACGATTATTACAATCGCCTCATTTCGCAATTTCCCGAGTTTTGTTTTAATTGATCTGAGAATCTCAACATTCCGTTCTAATAAATCAATTCTTGTTTCACCTGGTTTTTGCGAAACTCCGGCAGTAATGACAAAAATATCTGCATTTCTTGTTTTTTCATCCGTCAAATCTCCGTTAAACACACGTGCATTGGGGGAAAAAAGCAAACTATCGCATAAATCTAAAACTTGACCTGTTTCAAATTCCTGATTTCGATCTATCAATAAAATTTCTGCAGGAAGATTTTTATTTACCGCCACGCTTGCTACATGTGCTCCTACATTTCCGGCACCAATAATAGCAATTGTTTTCATTTTATTGTCCACTTAATAATGCTTCTATTACATCTGAATTTCCTAAAATTGCGTCCAAATTAAATCCTCCTCCGATAGAATTGTTTATTTCTGGCATCATTTCACCCATCATTAAGCTCATTATTTTCGGTAAGAAGAAGAGTGGTACGATAATAATAATTGCGACCAAAATTGTTTTTACAATTCCCCAAATACGACGATTTCGCTCTGCTTTTAATAAAATAGTTTGGTTATTTATTATCTGTTGTTGATTAGTCAAAATTTTTGCAAATATTTGTGGTTCCGAAATAGTTGATTCTTGTTCTGTGACCATTGGGTTTTCATTCATCAAGAAAATTTTGGCAGATTCGAGAAAAAAAGTACACTTCGTTCGAATTTATTTTTAAAAAATATGGCACAAATCACAATCAAATCCGCAAATGGTTCTGAACTCGGAACATTCGAAGTTGACTCAAGTCAATCTATTTCATCTTTAGGTGCTGCTGCTGGAGTTATGATTCCTGTTGCTTGTGGAATTGGCGCATGCGGAATATGTGTAGCAAATATTGAATCCGGAGAAGAATATATCGATCAAAATATGTTTGGCACTGGCGGATTCCCTATTATGGAAGGACAAATTCTTACATGTGTATCAGGCGTAAAAACAGATGCACCAAAAGATGCTCAAATTATTCTCACTTGTCCAAATACGTAAATTTGACAAAGCGAATCTTCCCACTAAACTGCATCCGAATTGAGATAAAGAAAATTTATTTCATCTCCCCACTCTTCAATTGATTATAAAATGGCACGAGCAACTAAAAAACGAGCATTCTTCTCTCTCTGGTGTACTGAATGTAAAGAACGTGACGACAAACGTCGTGAAAACTACAAGATTTTGATTAATACTCAGAATCAAAATGCAAAAGAATTAACTTTTAATAAGTTTTGTTCTACGTGCCGAAAACACACACCGCACAAAACAAAACAAATTTCTCGTGCACAAAACAAGTAAACAAATTTCTTGTTTATATTTCGTAAAAAAATTTGCTCTCCCATCACTTGTATGGGAGAATTTTTTTGATGAAAAAAGGTATAACTTGGTTTCAGAAACTGTCTTCTCGCGTGGAAGAACGTCGTCGTGAATTTGAAGAAGAACAAAAACGACAGAAAGAAAACCTAAAGATTCCTCATAAAATTGTTCCAAAACATCAAAATAAAATCGAGAAATTAGAAGTTGAAATTTCAATAAAAACGATCATTAAAATATTACTCATTCTAGCACTTTTTCTTGTGGCAAAAGAAATGGTCGTAGAACTCAAAAGCATTCTCATTATGACGTTTGTTTCTGCAATTCTCGTATTGGGAATTTCTCCAATGCTAGACAAATTGGAAACATATCGAATCCCTCGCCCATTAGCGATTATCATTTTATATCTTATTTTTTTAGGGGTTCTTACGGTCCTCTTTATTCAACTCGTACCAATTATTATTCGACAATTAATAGGTATTGCGTATGACTTACGTGACTTTTTTTCAAAACCTATTGATATTCCTGTTTGGGCTCAATCTATAGGAATCGATATGAAATCTATTTCTTCTCTTCTAGAGAATAATATTTCAACAATTGCAAAAAATCTTCAATCTGTTGCTGGTTCCACATTTAATATTGTAGGATCAATTTTCTCAAGCGTAGCACACTTAATAATGACGCTCACACTTTTATTTTTCATGTTTTTAGAACGAGAAAGACTTGGAATATCAATTCTAAGACTTTTCCCTTCTTCCAAACAACACGAATTTCAAAAACGAACTCTTGAGGTTCAATCGAAAATGGCTGAATGGTTCCGCGGACAATTCATTCTCATGATCGTAGTTGGATTATTTGTTTATATTTGGATGTCAGTCCTTCATTTCGCAATGGGATTTGAATATGCTATCACCATTGCTCTTGTAGCTGCTTTTGCTGAATTACTACCATACGTCGGTCCATTTCTCACATATTTACTTGTAGGATTAATTGGGATTGAAATTTCATGGAGCGCTTTCTTCGTTGGAATTGCTTGTGTGACCCTAACTCAATTCTTAGAAGGAAATTTCCTTGTTCCTATCATCATGAAAAGAGCGGTCGGAATTTCTGCCGTCGTAACTATTTTAGCATTGCTTATTGGAGGTTCTCTTGGATATGCACTTGGTGGAATAGGAACATCCATCATATCAATGGTTTTCTCTATACCAATCGCAGCAACTATTGCGATGTTTCTTGATTCAAATCATACCGCTGAATAATTATCGAGGAGTAATCTTTGCAAAATAGATATCTCCATTTAAATCTTGAACGGGAATAACTCGCCACATGTTAAAGATGTTTTTAATTTCGTCCCATTGCTGGGGTAAAAACTCTAACCACAAAACACCAAACTGTATTTTCTTTTGTTCTAATTCTTTGGCTAAACGTCTTAATAAATCAAGACCATCTTCACCGGAAAAAATGGCTTCTATCGGCTCTTTTTGAACAGATTGTGTCACGACATGAGAAACGGGAACATATGGCAAATTTGCCACAATTATATCCCACTCAGAATCCTTTGGAATAGTTGATAATAAATCTGAATACTGTAAGTTAATTGTTACATCATGATTTCGAAAATTCTTTTTTGCAACACTAAGTGCTGCTCGAGAATTATCAAGCGCTGTTATCTTTGATTTTATATATTTTTTTGCAAGAGCTAGAGAAATACAACCACTTCCTGTACCAATGTCTAATATTGTTTGTGGATTATTGTCTTCTTGAAAAATTTTTTGTAATAAAATCTCTGTTTCATCACGCGGAATTAATACTGACGGAGTAACTTCTATTGACATTCCACACCATTTTTTCTGGCCCATAATATAATGAACAGGAATGTTTTGTGAGCGCTTAGAAATACAATAAAAATATCTCCACTGATTTAATCGTGAGAGCTTTTCCTCTTCATGTGTTCGTAAATACGATCGATTTACTTTTAAAATTACGGACAATAAAACTTCTGCATCCAATCGAGCATTTTCTACATTCGAAAGTTTTTTCATGGCAAAAAAAAGCACGTCAGACACAGTCCGACGTGAAAATAGTGAATGTATGAGAGAAAAATAATTCAACTCAAGAACTGACGTTTCTTAGCGGCCGCACGATATGATTCGCGTTTCACTGCAGATTCACGAACTTTACGCTGAGTCGGTTTTTGCGCGAAGTAACGACCGTTACGAAACGCTTTCAATAGTCCACGTGATTTCACATGTCCACCAAATCGTTTCAACATACGATCAAATGACTCTCCGGATCTAACTGTTACTTTAATCATCGGGCGGATTTTAACTCTGAGACGCTCCTTGTCAAATTTTTTAACATTTGAAATTTCAAATCTACGGCTGAAAAACAATCTCTGTAAACTGTCGTTTCACAAATTCAACTGGAGTCGTTCGTAAAATTGTTCTTCCGGCCTCTTCCCCTGTGGTCTGTGTACTCTGAGTAGAACCTAACACTGTTTCAATTGAAACCACGCCTGTTCCAGATTTTGAATAGAAATATTTTGTAGTATCTGGTTTAAGTTTCACGTGCAAAACAAGTGTATCTTCTGCTGGAATTATTTCATTTAATCCCCCAAACAGTGCTGATCCTGTACGATCAAGTGCATTTTCCATATCAATTCCTGGACCAACTATACGGAGTACGAAATTTCGATTCGGCCCAACACTTGTTGATTCAAAACGTAATTTAAATTCTAACGAAGACAAATCTACTACATTTGATAATGCATTTGTCAGTCGCAACTGTCCGACCGATTCCCATTCTGAATCTCTCGTAATCAATAAAGGATTTGTATCCGCATTTGTCTCAACACGCAACACAGAACGCTCTATATCATATCCTTGTTTATTTGGATTAAAATCACTCCCTCGCGGTAATGCTGTACGACGAGAATCACGTTGTAATCCATTAAAATCATTTTCTCCTGAGGTTCCTAATAATCGAGGCATTCTTAATATCATTGCACTTGTCCATGCTGCACTTGCACGAGTTAATCCATCTTCTGGGTGAAAATATTTGGCTCGTTCTGTACGAATCAATCCATTTGCATACATTGAAGAAACTGCATCACCAAACCATACACGCGATGGAACATCTGAAAAACTTGGTATATTTTCAGTATCTACCTCTAAATTAAATGCTCTCTGTAAAAGAGTCGCCCATTCGGCATTATTAATTGGATTTTCTGGACGAAATGTTCCATCTTCATATCCATTTATCCATCCTTCAGAAACAGCCGTATTTACCGAGTCAGCAAACCACTCTCCTCTTGGAACATCTGAAAAATTTCGAACATATTCTATATCGCCAACATCCATTCCCTTTAAACGAAATAAAATTGTTAATGCTTCCGCACGATTTATAACGCTATCTGGACGAAATGTTCCATCCGAATACCCTGTCATGATCCCTTCATCCTTCACTGCCTCAATAGGAACTTCCCCCCACGCAGGAAAATCTGCAAAGTCAATAAATCGAGCTCCAACAAGCGTCGGAGTAACTAATAATGCTACAAATAATATATATTTTTTCATCATATTCAGAATACTAGATTTGATTTTGATAGCAAATTTTGGTACAAAGTGTGCGTGAAAAAACAAAATATTGTTCTCGTTGGATTTCGTGGCGCCGGAAAAGCTCGATTTGGTCGTGCCATAGCAAAAGTACTCGGACTACCTTTTGCTGATCTTGATTCTGAAGTTGAATTTGTTCTTGGTGAAACAATCGATGAATTCGTAGGAAAATTTGGATGGCAAGAATTTCGTGCTGTAGAACAACGCGTTGTACATGACTTTTCTAGAAATTTTTCAGGAGTTATTGCTACTGGAGGTGGAACTATTGAAAATTCAAAAAATCTTCAAAATCTCAAAAAAAATGGTTTTTTTATCTTCTTGAATCCAAGTTTTATGAAAGTAAGAAAATTTCTTATGTCTGATGAAGTACAAAAAAATTATCAACGAGTAAATCCTGAATTGTCACTTATTCAAGAACTTGATCAACTTTGGAGCCAACGAAAAGATATTTATTTTGCAACGGCAGATGTTGAAGTAATTCCTGATTTTGACGGAGATGAAATTTCAGAAGCAAAAAAAATGGTAGAACAACTTCCCGTAAATATTTTACCAATAGCTCCTCCGATGAAAAAAGTGGCTATTTTTGCTAGTCGAAACGGAACAACGATGCAAGGACTTTTTGAAGCACAAAAGAAGGGACGTATTCCAAATGTAGAATTTACATTATTTGTAACTGATAAACCTGATTCTGAGGCACTGAAGAAGGCAAGAAAATTTGGGATTAAACAATGTGAAGCTTTAACTGCTGATTCTGAATCTCGAGAAGAATATGACCGAATGTTAATCAATCTTCTTCGTGGACAACAACCAGACGTAATTTTACTCGCTGGTTGGATGAGAATTCTTTCTCCTATTTTCTGTGAGCAATTTGGACAAACAACATGGAATGTTCATCCATCATTATTGCCAGATCATGCTGGACTGATGGGAGACGAAGTTCATCGTGCAGTATTGAATAATGAAGATCGATACACTGGCTGTTCTATTCACCGAGTTTCTGCCGAAGTTGACGCAGGAGAAATGGTTTTACAACGAAAAATTCCTGTTGCTGAAACTGACAGCATTGAATCACTAAGACAAAAAGTACAACGTCAAGAAATTCTTGGATTCTGTGAAGGATTAGAACGACGATAAACAAATAATAAGAGTTCAAAAAAAAGACAGAAATGATTTCTGTCTTTTTTTATATAATTTACACTTTTTTCTTTGCAATTTGAAAATGTGTCTCTTAATTCTCGAACCTTTTCACAACGGCAGTATTACTTGGAAGTCCAGAAACTAAATATCCAGAAAACCAATCATTCGTTGCAATTGAATGACCTCTCGCAGAACGATCAGACCAAATGAAGTTCGCTCCTGACGCTTTTAATCCGGATAATGTACCATGCTGATAACTAGAATCCGACGAGATACGAACTGCAACTGAGTCTGATATATCATTACCCGTAATATTATCTAATGCCATTTTTAGACCAAATTCTACAATTTCATCTTTTGATTTAGAAAACGGAGAAGAAAAATCGAGTGTTATATTATTTCCAGAAGCGTTTACGATAACTGATTGATCATGTTCCTGATTTCCCATGATTCGAACTAGTTCTATATCATTATTTGATAAACTCCCATCCATAAACTCTAGTCCGCTCGGATAAGCATCAAATGATATTCTTCCTATTTTAGAATCACCTCCTCCAATCGTAAACCTAAAAACTGTTTCTGGACGACTTGTTCCTACTGCGAAAGAATGTTGTTGATGAGAAGGTGCAACAACCATTCGTCCTTGAGCAATTGTGAATTCTTCACTATTTATAGCAAAATGCTTAGCACCAGTTTCTAAATCCCTTCCTGTGGTAACACTTTGTACGACTAAGTCTTCTGGAGCTAATTCCAATTTAAATCTTGAATCTAGCGCTGTACGGTTCAATGGATCTGAAATTTTTACATAAAATCCAATTTTTACTTGATCCCCTCTTCCAACAAAAACATCTGGATGAAATCTTAAATTTGCTTGTCCTCCTGTAAACATTGCTGTGTCTAAGACAAGTCCTGTATTTAAATTTACTGCTCGAACTTCTTCAATTAAAGCATCCACATTACTTCCCGTTAATATATTCCTTACAATTGCTTCTCGTACATATAAATCATCATAGTTAGCAGCAAATCTCCCAACTAAAACTAAAGCTTCTTCTCCTTCTTCTAAAGCTCTACTATAAATCGTTGCTGATTCTCCAAGCACAATGTCTGAGTTATATCCTGTGTTCACATATGGAATCGGGTCAAATAATAATTTTTGAGATACTAATGAACCATACTTATAACCTATCATTTTCTTCTTAGAAGTTTCTCCATAAGCCGTAAGTTCTTCCATTCTGAGAAATAATTCTCCTGGAACATGTGGAGTTATAGATGGATCTTTTACACGTATTTTAACGTCAAATCCAAAACTCTTTCCTCGTGAAAGTCGAATATTATTCAATGGAACAATAAT
Source organism: Candidatus Altimarinota bacterium (assembly GCA_963677105.1). Lineage (GTDB taxonomy): Bacteria > Patescibacteriota > Gracilibacteria > UBA4473 > UBA4473 > M50B91. The sequence continues at coordinate 132,598 of OY781871.1, forward strand.
CGTTCCATCTTTTTGAAAACTAAATTCTTCTCCGTTTATCGAAAGCGAAAATCCTCGAACATCAGCAGCAATTCCATTATTTTTAAACAATTTAAATTTCGCATCTCCTAAAACTACTGGTTCCTGATATTTAGTAGAATTTTTTTCTACATCTAGTTTTACACCCACTTCAAAAATTTTTATAGCCTCCGATGTAATTTTATAAATCGCCTGATTTGGACGAATAGCCGATACTTGTACGCGTAACTTTGCTTCTCGAGAAACAGTCAATCCTCGACGATATCGATTAGAATACCCCTGTTTTAAAGATTTCTGCTTCTCAACTGACTGAATTGTTGCCTCAGAAGATACGACTCTACGAGTCAAAATCCATCGTTTCCACGCTGACATAAAATCTGAATCAGCATGCACAAAACTTGGTGTAAGAAAATTAGTTATAATGAGACCAACGACGATGTAATATTTTTTCATTTCAAAAACATAATATTATAGTTCCTCTTTTTTAACGATTCAATTTTTATTTTGTGACAAACTTTTTAATTTTATTTTAAATAAAAGAAAAAACCTACATACGTGTAGGTTTTTTTCTTGTGTTCCTCCTTTGTGTTCCTCCTACTTCTCAATCATTCTAAATGAATTGTGTAATCGTTTTGCTACTACTACTGCTTCACTTGCAAACCGACGATCTGTAATCGTATCAATCAAGAAAACATTTTTCGTTCCTGGTTCTTCAATAAAGTAACGAATAACAAATACATCACGTCCAAATAATCTTCCAATGAAACTTTCCATATGAGTATTGGTATATTCATTTGTTCCAAGTATTCGATCTGTGTTTTGTGTCAAACGAACCACTTTTCCAAGTGAATTAATTTTTGTTCCAATATTTTCGGTGCGATTTAAGTTTTTCGATAAATTAATGACACAAGACTCAAAGCTTACATTTTCACAAATATCTTCTATACGACGCACTTCCATAGAAAATGAATCTTCATCTCCAACACTAAGTACTCCGTCTTTCACTATTGGATTCCATCCTTTTGGTAATTCCACAGAAAAATCATTTGTAACAATTGTCTGCGTTACAATATGAATTGGATCAAGATTTTTCACTTTCAATCTTTCTCGTGAAGAACGATTTGTAGCAAATCCTACTGTTTTACTCATAGGACGAACTTTTCTATTTTCAACATTCTGGTCTCCTCCTCCAAAAAGGTTTCGTTTATTCCGAGGATAACGAAGATTTTGAAGAGATGGTCTTTTTGCTCGTTCCCGTTTTACTTCTTCTGTAATAGTCGTGCGAACACGTCTACTTGGTGTAGAACGACGTTCTGAGCGTTTTTTAAGTGCTTGCTGATACAAATATGTGTGATACGCATCACGTGATGCATCAGACAAACTTATTATAGTTGTTCCGATAAGCACCAAACCAAGAGCCATTGCGAGAAATTTTTTCATTGTACGAAAGATTTTAAAAGTTTAAAAGAGAGTAATTTTTATTGAAAACGAATAGTTCGTGAAGCGGCACTCAACAAGTTCTTCGCTCGCGAAGCATTGTATTGAGAAGACCATCCTTCTACATATACTATTTCATTTGTTACAGGATTCTGTATCGTATTTATAACGTATGTTCGAACTGTTCCATAATCATTTACCGTAAATACCTCTTGAAAACGTGGAACAAGCATATTTTTGTTTCCAATCATTGCTCTTGTCAATGAAAATTCACGAGACACATTCCAAATTGCTTTCAAATCTCTTTGTGCACGAAGATGTTTTGCTCGACTAATCGCACATTGTTGAAATCCTAAAGAAGTACATTCTTTTGTAAATTTATTAATCTCAAATACAAGATCACTTCGTCTATCTTCATATTGTCCATCTTCATTTCGAATAATGTCTGACGAAAGTTGGAATGTAATTCCTTCGATTGGATGTTCCCATTTCCCTTTGTTTTTTTCTAAAACACGAGCTGTTCGTACTTTTAGCGCATCATCATGACGAACAATGTTTTTTTCTTTTGAATGTAAATTATTATCACGTGGAAATAATGAATCATGCGCTGAACGCCATGCCGCATAATTATTACGATCATACGTTTTTGTTTTCTGTTGTTGAAAATTGTACCAAAAACGAAATTTTGTCATTTCATTATTTGTACATGGTTGTTTTCGGCGTAAATGATTTCGATAATTGTATGCAAACAATCTGTTTGTTGTTGGACGAATGCGAGAAGCAGATCCAAGTGTGATAAATGCACCAGAAGTAAGAGCTACAACGAGTACCGAAATCGAGATGAATTTTTTCATAATATAGGATGAAATGAACAAAAAACACGTCCCAATAAGTGGGTTCCGCGCTTTTTATTTTTGTTTCGTTTTGAGTTTTAAACTTTTTTTTAATATTCGTCAAGTTTTTTTATACAAAAATGTCTTACTCTTATTTTTTTCGTCCTCGTAATCTTGAACGTAAACGGCTTGCACGTGATTCTTGTGCTCGTTTGATAATACGTAAAGAAGGTCCTTCTTTTTTTTCTGGAACGAAAAGTGATTCCTTCATTTTATTAATAAGCTGTGCATTGTTTAAAAATCCTGATGATGTATCTAATGATTCAATTTCAATTTGCCACACATATTTCATCTTTGGATCAAAAAAAGTTAATATACCCAGTTTTTTATTTCCAATATCTAAAATAAACCATTTTCCTGCATTTGCTTGATCAAATCGAAAATCATCCGTTGAACGAAGTTTTGTTACTTCTTTTGTTACTATAACACCTGAAGGCCATTCTTTTTGAAGTGAATTAGTACGAATATCCGATTTTTTATTTAAACAATCTTGAACAAACACTGATCCACCCTCACATATATTTCCTAATGCCGTAACTGATATTGTGGAATTTTCATCCGAAAAAACTATCTTTCCTTCTGTTGTGGTTAACGTATCCACTCCTTTTTTAAAACTTTGTGGCAACTCAATTACAAATGACTCAACATTGTCTGCAAAAAATGATTGTGTCGCTACTGTTTTTATACTTGAGGAAAAATTCTTTCGAGAAAAACTTTTTCGTAAACCCGTTGTGCTACGAGAAGATCGATTAAATACCAAATCAGAAAAAGTAATTCCTTTATTTTCTGTAGTTTTTTTCAACCGTAAACCTCTATATCCTTTGGATATGTTCCGACTATTGTTTTGCTTAAATTGGGAAAACTCTATACGTGTTGTTCCACGGTAGACTGCTTCAACAGGAACAAAAAATATTCCTATTACAAAGGAACTTACTAATAAGAAAACGGTATAGAAGTGTTTATTTTTCATTTTTTTGTGTATATAAAAAATCGCCCTCAAGCTATCATCTCCCTTCACAGCACGCAAACAATTTATCCATTTTTTAGAACGTATCGACGATACAATTCTGTAATACGTTTTCCAGCTGCTCTCAAAAGTTCATCTAACAACGATTGCAAACGACGAATATTAAGATACGTTTCTTCCAATGCTGCTGCAGAAAATTTTCGTGAATTCTGCATTTTTTTTGCTTCTTGAATCAAATGTTTTTGCTCATGTTCAAGTGCATGTTGAACTCGCGCTCTTTGACGAGCGATAGTGGGTAAAATAATTTTTCTTGCTTTTGATCCCTTAATAACATTTTGAGGATTATTCTCATCATTTTTTGTTATCTGTACCGAAGATGAACCTTCTGAAAAATTTTCACCAACTGCTTCTCCTACTGCTTCTGAAATCTTTAAATTCTCTAAATCTGCCAACTCTCCTCCCGTTTCAGAACGGAATTGTTGTTCCAAATTATTATATTTTTCTGGAGTTGACATCTTTGTGTGTATATTCATCTTTGTTACTATAACACGTTATTGGTAATTTATCAAGTTTTTGACTCAAGCTTCAATCCCAAATGGCTCCACGCCGCATTCGTTGCCGTTCTTCCACGAGCCGTTCGCTGTAATAATCCTTCTCGAATTAAGAATGGTTCTATCATGGCTTCAATCGTTCGTTCATCTTCTCCAATAGCTGCCGCTAGAGTACTCAATCCTGTTGGTCCACCAGAGAATTTAGAACATAATGTTTGTAAAAATTCTTGATCTGCACGATCTAAACCAATTGCATCGATTGAGAGGCTTTTTAATGACTCCTTCACTACAGACATAGTAATTTTTCCTTGATGAACTATTTCTGCAAAATCTCGAACTCTTCGTAATAATCTATTTGCTATTCTCGGTGTTCGTCGTGAACTACGAGACAACAATTTTGCCGCATCCTTTTCAATAGAAATATCTAATATTCTGGCCGAACGTGTAATAATCTGCTCAATCTCTTCTTTTTCGTAATATCGTAATTTTTCTACATGCCCAAAACGATCACGCAACGGACCAGAAAGTAAACTCGCCATTGTGGTTGCTCCCAGAAGAGTGAATTTTGGCAAATCAATCCGCATTGTGCGGGCAGATGGACCTTTTCCTACCACTAAATCGATAGCAAAATCCTCCATTGCCGTGTACAAAATTTCTTCAACTGGCTGTCGTAATCGATGAATTTCATCAATGAATAGAAAATCATTTGGCTGTAAATTGGTTAAAATTGCTGCCAAATCACCGGGTTTTTCTAATGCTGGTCCAGATGTCATACGCAAATTTGCTCCCATTTCTGCTGCAAGAATTCCTGCAATAGTTGTTTTCCCTAATCCCGGAGGACCATAAAAAAGAGCATGATCAAGGGGATCTCCTCTTTTTTTCGCGGCAGCAATAAATACTTTCATGTTTTTTTTCACCTCTGTCTGCCCTAAATAATTTTTAAAATCTTTTGGACGAAGAGTATTTTCAAACCGATCATCTCCACCTGAATCCGCACTCACTACTGACGTATTGAGTTTTTGAGAATCATTGTTCAACATCTCATCTTCTATCATTGTGCATAGTGTGGCAGATTTATAAAAGAGATACAAATTTCAAAAAAAAAGATATCAATATTATTTAAAGATTAAAACTCCAAATCTGTTATTTAAAATTTGTTATTTGTACTTTGACAAAAGTCCCTTTAAATAGCCCTTCTTTGTATACATTTTTTATACTTTAAAATGTTTTGTTTCTTGGATCAATATGAGTTTTTTGACAAATTTACTCTCCGTGAATATCATGTCCTGAACATTCGGGTAGCGGGCAATTATTTTTGAAACGTTCCTACCCGGTGTTCCTCCTTCTCAGATCTTTCACACTTCAAGTTCCGGAGAGAATTAAGTAATTAATTCTCAAGTAACCCTTTTTTGATTCCTTGGTTCTCTCCGCTTTGCGATGTCGTCTCCTAAGCCTAACCTCTTAGTTTAGATGCACCGCGAAACCGCGTAGAGGCAGATATTACGATTCGACTATCCTTAGACGACTCCGACCCATCTCGAAGCCGCCTCTCAATAGCCGGTTCGTGGTATTTTGAAAAATTTCCAAAGACCTCGTCTTTAGAAATTCTTCTTTCTTTTTTTACTATCCGTAGCCTATAACTTCTTTGATTTCTTTTCAACGTTATTTCCTACATCATGGATACCGAGTGGAAACGCGGTCTTTAAAAATTTCCTCAGCAAGGCAGAGTTCGGGGGTGGTTTCCCCTTACTCCGTTCAGTCCTCTCAGTTGCACTTAATACTGCATTCTCGTAGAGATACTCTGGACGGAGTTTTTTTTATACACAAAAAAAAGCGAAGCTTCCGCTTCGCCTTTCCGGTTTTCTACTTTGGTATTTCCAGTTTGTTATTTGGAAACACAAAAATTTATTTTTGGGTCGATTAGACTTTTTTCAAGTCAATTCGATGTGAATCAAAGTTAATTTCTTCAATTTCTCCAGAAAACTCTTCGCCTTCTTCAATCTTCAATTCTGTATGATCTTCCACTCCAAATTGTTCAAGACTAATTGCCCCCATAACTTCTTTTTCGATTTCCAAAAATACTCCATTTGCATTCCAACGAACCACTTTCCCAGATACTTTTTGTCCAACAGTATATGCTGAAACTTTTTCTTTCCATGGATCTTCTGTTAACCGTTTCACTGAAAGCGATAATTTATCACTCTCGATACCAATTACTAATACTTCCACTTTATCTCCTAAAACATATTTTTTACCTGGATTTGAAACATGTCCCCAATCAAGCTCTGACAAGTGAACAAGTCCTTCTGCTCCTCCAAAAGTAACAAATATTCCAAATTTAACGACTCCAGAAACATGTCCTTCGACAATATCTCCTACACGCAAATTTTTCAGTGTGTCTTTTTTCTGATCATCATATGCCGCACGCTCTGAAACAATCAATTTTCCTTTTTCTCGATCTGCGTTTAAAACACGAACTACAAAATCTTTTCCCATATGATCCTGCAATCGACGTAAAATCTCTCCTGCTTCTGCACCATCTACTCGTGGGTAATTAAGTGGTGTTAATTGTGATACTGGTAAAAATGCACGAATTCCTTTATATGAAGCCAAAAGTCCTCCTTTATTTGCTTCTGTAATTCTCACTTTCAACGTACGAGCATCGTCCATAGCTTCGTGAAGTTCTGCCCAAACTGCTTCTTGAGAAGCACGACGTAAAGACATTACCACTAAACCTAAATCATTTTCCGCATTAATAACAAATGCTTCTAACTGACTTCCAATTTCAACATCTTCAACTGTTACACCAAAACCTGTTGCTTCTTTTTTGGTAATAATTCCAGTCATTCCCCCTTCTAAATCAATAAGAATTCGTGAAGAAGTAACATCCACTACTGTTCCTTTTACTGTTTGACCAGCACGATAAAGAACAGGCGTTGCCTTAGCGAGAAGGTTATCCATTTCTTTTACAACCATCTGAATATATATGACACGAAGTAATAATTTTTACAGCGAGTGGAGAACTTGATCCGTCGTGTCGTTTCGGACTGCAAGACCACAAGCGCGCGTACTATACAAGTACGTTTTTTTTTGTCAAACCGTCGCTGCTAAATTACAGCAATATTCGTACTTTGATCTTTTTATTTGATATTTAAAACAGAGCGACTTTACAATACTGTTCTTCGCTCTAAAATAATTATGATGAAAAAATTATTAATTGCTCTTGCTTTGGGAATTGTTCCAATCTTTACTTCATATGCGACTGAATTAACTGCTCAAAATTGTATTGATTTTGGTACTTATTGGCTTGGAGAAGAAAATAGAACAACAACAAACTTTGATAAACTTCCCCTTTCTTTACAGGATGTTTTGCTAAAAAATGGACAACTGTATGAATGGGAAGCTTCTGAATTAGAAATTTCAAAAATAGAAGAAGAAATCGGTTCTGTACTTGTAGCTTGTATAAATGCAAATGAAAACACAGAAAAAAATATTAAAATTCAATATTTGAAACAGGCAACACTTATATTAGAAAACATAATCAATCATATAAAAACTATTGAAACACGTGCTAGAATGCCTTTCGTTCATCATGGAAATATTCTTCCTGGACCGAAAGAAGGAGAAAGTGGCTCTGATTATGTGAAAAATAAATTTATTCCAAAATACATAAATGGAATGTTAATTTTTATGATATCAATGAGTATTCTCATGATTATTGTTGGAGGACTCATGTTTATATTTAGTTCTGGTGATTCAGATATGACTTCTCGAGCAAAAACAACTATCACATGGGCGATTGTTGGAGTTATTCTTACTATTCTTTCTTACTCTATTGTAAGATTTATTGTAGGAATTAATTTTTCACTGTAATAATTATTTTCAACTCTTAATTTGAACTTTGTAGTTTGTAATTTCAAGCGTAGCGCATTTGACTTTTCATTAAATTTCCGCCAAAAACGATGGGTAAATTCCCCCACAAAATTCGATGAGTAAGTTTCCTGAGCTCGAAAAAAAATCAACTCCAAACTCTCCTGAAGCGGAACGTTCTGTTCTTGGATGTTTACTGTTGGACAAAGATTCTATTTTGCAAATTGTAGATTTACTTACTCCAAATGATTTTTATCACGATCAATATCGAATTGTTTATGAAGCAATTATTAATTTATTTGGAAAATCTCAACCAATTGATCTGGTAACCGTTGCAACAAAATTACAATCACTCGGACAACTTGAAAATATTGGTGGACCTGAAGTCTTAGCCGAGTTACAAAACGAAGTTCCTGTAGCAACACACATATTTCAATACGCACAGATCGTAAAACATCGATCAACATTACGAAAACTCATTTCAACTGGACAAGAAATTACTGCGCTCGGATATGATAGTGAAAAAAATGTAGAAGAACTTCTTGAGTCAGCAGAACAACGTGTTTTTGCAATTTCTCAGCAATTTCTAAAAGATCGATTTGTTCCTGTAAAAGATCTTTTGATGAAACGATATGAAATTATTTGTGAAATAAATGAAAACCCTGAACTTGCAACAAAGAATAAGATTTCAACTGGATTTCGGGATCTTGATAATAAATTGAACTCTGGATTTAATCCTTCTGATTTGATTATTGTCGCAGCTCGTCCATCAATGGGAAAGACTGCTCTTGCTCTCAGAATGGCGCAATATGCTGCAATCAATGAAACAAAACATGTTGGAATTGTTTCATTAGAAATGTCTAAAGAACAAGTAGTTGAACGTATGCTTTGTACTGAATTGGAAGTTGATTCATGGAAGCTTCACAAGGGAAAACTCGATGACACAGATTTTGAACGAATGGGAGGTGTTTTGGATAAATTATCAAATGCTCCAATGTTTATTGATGACAGCATGGGAAGCTCTATTGCTGAATTACGAGCCAAAGCTCGACGTTTACAAATGGAACATGGTCTCGATATGTTAATTGTCGATTATTTACAATTGATGACTTCTGGAGGATCGAGTTCACAAATGGGAAATCGTGTACAAGAAATTTCTGAAATTTCACGAAGTTTGAAACAACTTGCTCGAGAACTTCACATTCCAGTTGTTGCACTTTCTCAGCTTTCTCGTAGTGTAGAAAGTCGTCCAGATAAGCGACCAATTCTCTCTGATCTTCGTGATTCAGGATCTATCGAACAAGATGCAGATATTGTAATGATGCTCTATCGTGATGATTATTATAATCCTGATAGTGAAAACCCAAACGAACTCGAAATAAATGTCATTAAACACCGTAACGGTTCTATTGGACGAGTAAGTATTAGTTTTGATCGAAAACGCATGAAATTCTCAGACCTTTCTCCAGATCAGCGAAACGATTTTCATTAATATTTTTTGTCATTCTGAACTCGATTCAAAATCTAAATCCGAACTACAAGAAAAACTCGGTCCTGCATACACAAGACCGAGGGTTAAATCAGATGATTAATGCTACTTCATAAGCAGCATTTTTTTGATATCCAAGAATGAGTCCGTTTTGAGTTTATAAAAATAAACTCCTGACGCTATAGGATCTCCATTCCCGTCTTTCCCGTTCCAAGTAACTGAGTGACTTCCTGAAGTAAATTCAGAATAACTCTGTACTTTCTGCCCCTTAAGATTGAAGATTTCCAGTGTTGCCACTTCATCTTCTTTGACAGAAAAGCGAATCGTTGTTGTCGGGTTAAACGGATTTGGATAATTCTGAGACAACGCTGTCGCCATCGGAATTTCCGGGGGATCATCTTCACCACCTCCACCTTGAAGAGTGACAGAAACCGGACCATGGAAGTCCGTAGTTCCGTCCAGCTCAATCGACTCAAGCCAGTAGAAGTAAGTGTGATCCATTTCTACTTCCTCATCCGTAAATGAATAGGAAGTTGTGATCGATTGGTTCATCGCCGTTATGATCGAAGAATTTACCCTCAATCCCTCGGAAACATTGCCCGTTTCTTCACGGTAAACATTGTAGCCAAGAAGATCTGTCTCAGATTGGGTTATCCAGTTTATCCGAGCAAAGTTTGATGTTTGAACAGCAGTAAATGAAGATAGTTCAACTGGTAATGTTGAATCATCTATCATGTCAAAGACACCCGAAGATGCCATTGCAGATCCATCAAAGCTCCCTCCTTTCCCCATATCATTTATTGCCAATAAATTGGCGACGACGGCTAGTGTAAATATAATCACCATTATTTTTTTCATTTCTCGCCTCCTTATTGTGATCTTACAAAACGGTAGCCATAGCGACCGTCTCTATTTCCATTTCCAAGAACCGCGTTTGAACGGTCTGATATACTCAGTGCTGACGCACTGTTATACCAATTACCGCCCCTCATTCCTATTCCCAGATATCCACGATTTGCAGTTCCATCATATCCCGGCCAATCCGGAACAGAAGCAAATCCATCTGAAGTTAATTCTCCGGAACCATGTGTTCCTTCGAATAATCTTCCTTCTACACTCCCAAAGGAAACAATTCCTTCAGATAAATTTCCGCTCATATCTTGAACACCGTAAAAGGTGCATCCTGATATTTCACGATTCGATTGATTCGTAGCAAAAATTCCACTACGAAGTGGACCATGACCGCCATCTCCACCCAAAAATACCGTTTCTGCTGTTCTTGGGTGTCCATAGTTACACGATTGAAAATTCATTATCGTTTCTGTTCCATCTTCCAGACCAGAAATTGATAATGCAATTGCCCCACCGATTGTTGTATTACCCCATGCAAATTGCCCAGGAATCGATATTTGATCTCCACGACAAGCTTTTTCGTATTCAAGCTCTGTCATGGGGCGCAAACCGGCCCATTCTGCATAGGCCATTGCATCTTGCGGAGATAGAAAACCCATGGCGCGATCCGGTCGGTCTGTCTGGAAATTAGGATAATTCCCAGACAGACTGTTTCTGTCTGTATTGTTGACGTGCCACAACTGTAAGGCCTGAGATTCTGTAAGAGTATTACAGAAATCTACCCAATCCCCTTCCGTCAATTCATACTTCATGATGTAAAATCCCTTATATCCGGTTGGATAATTAGGATTTGTTATGGTGGGTGTCTCATCTGAACCTATTCCATCATCTCCATCAATATAGATTCCTCCATATTGCCATAGTTGATCGGAAATCCCTACCTGTGGAGGAACTGAACATTCAATCGTAATTGGTTCCGTTCCAATTAAAGCTGGGATTCCATCTCCAAAGAGATTTCCATCCGCTTCTTTCAAGGTAGAAGAACTATAAGAATCTCCAACATAGAACTGTTCTTCTGCGATATCGACCATTTCCTTAGCAAACATTCGAACTTCCACATCGATTTCACCGTTGGCGACATCATCAGCTGCGCAATTCCACTTGATTTTACAAGTAGAATAAATAACGTTCCCAGCACCTTGAGCATCTCTACGTATGATGACTCCTGTTTCAGGATTATCCGAAGTTGTATTCTCAATTATCGCTCCAGGTGGAGCAATATGTCCGTCTAACGATAACGTGCAGTGTCTCCACTCATCGTTATCGATTCGAAATTTCGCGAAAATCCATGCAGCGTCCCAATTCGACGCCGAAAACTCGATCCCATCACCATTTTGACGCCATCCATTCTCCCAGACGACATCAGCGTTAATGAATGCTGTTCCATTTGCAGAATCGAAATCTGTAACAAGTACGTTTTCAATTTGCAGATTATTTGCCATCAACCCAACTGATAGCATGAATACAAGCGCTATCGCGCAAAGTCGAAAATTTTTCATTTTCAACCTCCTTTATTGTTTTGTATTGGTTAACATCTCAATCCCTCTTTAAACTGAAGGCTTTCACTCATATATGTTTTAATTTAATCATCTGATTTGTAAAATATCTTTGCTTTTTCAGCAGCTGATAAATGTATATTATACATTTCCACACTACCAGTAAAAAGCCAACTCTACGTTTACATAAATTTAAACAAAAAGTCAAATTCCATAAACGCTAAAATTTCACAAAATTCTGTCTAAAATCCACACTTTAAGTCTGCCTTTAAGTGTTAATTTTTGAACTTTGAAATTTGAACTTTGCACTTTGTAGTTTGGAGTCCTGACTCCGTCAGGACGATCATGGTTTTACACAAGAATTATCGGGCGTATAATTTCCGAGTTTCTGAATCTCTGAAAGACTTAAGGCTCGATTGAAAACTCGAACTTCATCAATCTCTGCGTCTGAGGATGTCATCGCCGGACTATCAATTCGTCCACCAATATATAGATCTCGTCCTGGCTCATTATTTAAAGTAGTTGCTCCAATATTATTCGTACCTCTCTCTACTCCATCAATATATAATTTTATATCTGTTCCATCAAAAACTCCTACTAAATGATACCAGGTATTTATTGATAATGCAGTAATATTATCCGTAACATATTGCTGTGGAACATCTGATTCAATATAAAATTGAGGAACATCAGAATTATTGTCTCCAATCATGAGAGCCCATTCACTGTCTCCTGAACCTTTCCATTTATTTACTCCTGCCGTATTTGCATATCCTATACTACTTACCGTTTTTCTAACCCAAAAAGACACTGTCATGGCTCCAGAAAAATCCAACGAACTGTCGTCTGGTGTAATCGTAATTCCTCCTTTTAATGCATCACCTCTACTTCCTCCTCCAGTAACCCACGTTCCACCGGATGTAGTAGCATCATTTTCAAACTGAGACCAATCCGCAACAGTTCCTCCACTTCCCTCTTCAAATGCTAAGTACATTTTTGATCCTTCCAGTTCTGCTTCACAATTTCCCAATCGAGCTGTATTTTTTTGTACTAATTTTCCTCCGGATTTCATTCTAATTTTTTGTGTTTCTCCTCCAAATCCAATTTTTGTAGAACCTTCCATTCGCATTGTAATACCATTATTTATGATCCAGTCTCCATACAATTGATGTATTTCATCCACAAAAGTACAACTTTGTGTCGGCGTCCAATCCCCTGTTAATGGCGGAATACATGAATCAGGTTTACATTCCCCACGATAACAAGAACTCGTTCCGGTCCCTCCATCACTACATTGAATATCAAGCGTACAAGTTTCAGCTAAGGCTAAACACATTTTTGTTTTTGCCCATTCTGGGAAACGTCCAACTCCCTGTGAAACCATTGGCGGAACTCCATCGGCAAATCCAAATATCAATCCATTCGAAGTATCATCTGACTCAACCGTCCAAACTTCATCAGAATCTGTTCCAACAGTAATTGTGTCCGTATACCAAGCTCCTGCTGGAGTATGTGTCGCAGTTGATCCTTTTGATGTCCCACCAAATTCTTTAAATGTATATCCCGTTGTTCCCCCTGATAAATAATACATTTTAAAATCAAATGTACTTCCTGCCTGAGAATCTACCCAAAAAGAATAGGGAATCGGTGTTGTGGAATTATATTCTTGATCAGCAAGCACTTCTAAATCAGCAGTACAAACATGCGATAAATCTGATATCGAATCTGCACGAACGAAATCTGTATCAAACACAACATAATTTCGAACATCTGTTCCGCTGGTCACAATTTTAAATTGCCAAATCCCTAGGTCAGTTGTTGAAGGAATCGTAATTTTTTTCCATCGTAAATCCGAAACGGGATCTGTAGATAAAGTTGTTCCATCATCATTAAAACATCCTGTTGATGTATTCGTTGGATCACATGTTCCTGATGTCCACGAAGTAATGGTTGCACTGGATACAGCCGTTCCATTAGGGCGATATAACATAATCGATGTTGTATCTGTTCCTGCTGTATCATTTCCATCTCTCATTGCTATAGTAATATTTACTTCATTTCCTGCAGATCGTTCAAACCAAAAGTTTTTATCACCATTTCGTGACGAAGATAATACCTGACACGTTGGTGTTCCGTCGTCATCTTCATCGTAACAAAATTTTGAATCCACTATTCCTCCTTCTAAGTAACTTGTCCCATTATTACTACACGGCTCTGTTTCATTTGCGGTACAATCTGATTGACATTCTCCAGCTACACAAAGCGTACTATCACAAAAACTTCCATTATCGCAATAGTTTGTAATTTTCGTTGTATCAGTACTTTCAAACGTTGAACTATTTCCTAATGAATCTTTTGAGGTATATCGAAATTGATGACACATTTCTACTGATCCAGAAGTAGAATAATTTGTCGCCGCCGCAGTTTCATTTACCCCGGCATCAGTCCATGTTCCAAATGTTCCACACGTTGATCCAATTAATATTGCTGTTCGAACTTCTAATAAATAATCACTATCTGTCGTAGACATTCCATTGTTATCTGTTCCCGGAGATACTGTTACAGAAATCGTTGTGGAATTTTGTAATCCATCAAAATGAGAAACACTTCCATTTATTGGTCCTGTTGCATCTACACAATCATTACTATTACAACTAAATCCTACAGGACATTCTGAACCCGTATCACAATCTTTCCATATCCCTCCATCACAAAAATCGTTATCTCCGTCGCCATCTACATCGGATCCAGCAAATCCTGCTGTAGTACACGTATTCCCCGCCGCACAATCTGTAGCCGCATTACAACAAGCCGTGTCATCCGTAATTGTACCGTCCATTGTTCCATCACTTGCCGCCGTTGTGCGAGCATATTCATCAGTATCATCTCCACAACAAGTAATTGCTGCCACTTCTCCTCCAAGATTCCAATTATTTCCATCGTTCGTACATGTAGTTGAATCAGAATCTTGCGCATACCACACACCACTTCTACATTGCTCTGTATCTGTTCCATCTCCACCTCCTGTGTCTCGAAACGTATTATTTGTATAACATCCATATTGTTCTGTTACATTTCCTTGTAAAGAGTCATCCACACAGTCTGTACTATTTGGACAACATCCTGTAGAACTTGCTCCATCTGCTCCAGAACCAGTTTCATCAATCTTATATCCAAACATTACTCCTCCAAATCCAGTATCCCATTCTCGAATCTCCATCTGCGCAAAATGCCCTGAAGCATCTGCAAAATCCATTACATTATTATGACTCCATATGTCAGCTGTAGTTCCTGAATGACTAGTTGTCCATGTTGTTGTGTCTCCCTGGTCGTAGGTAACCGTAATAGCATTTACATTGCTTTCGTTTGAATCATATACATTTACACGAACACATAAATCTCCTGAAGAATAATCACTTGGTTGATACGCATGATCTCCACAATAGTCACCTACTGAAGAATCTCCATCTGTAAAATGATTCCCTGCACTATAATTTGTAGTAGTAACCTGCCCCATGGTCAACATCTCAACAGTACGACAAGTATTTGAATATGAACAAGCTCCGGCATAAATACCAAGATTATCTCCCACACAAATTTCATCCGATGCACAGTCCGTATCTACTAAACATTCTTCAATAACAACTGTTGTACTACTACTCCACGCTGATTCCTGAGATAGACCATCACGTGATCGAACAAACAAGAAGTTATCTCCTACACTTCCTGTAAAACTTGCACTCGCTGTCCCACTCCAACTGCTACTAGTACATCCTGTAGTCGTATTGCTTGTGTTATGACAAAATTGATATTCAACAGAACCAGCACAACCCGTATCGGTTACCGTATTAGAAGTAACGGTTATATTCGTATCTGCCGTCGGCGTTGTTGGTTGATTGATTGTTGGAATCGGCGGGGCAGAATTATCAAATGTTGCAACCGGTGAAACACAATTAACTGTATTTCCATCTACATCAGAAATTTCTTCCGTACAAGTATTTCCACTTACTGTAACGGTACAAGTTCCTCCTGCGTCAGATATTCCTGATCCTGAATCTGTTGATCCACTCAATATAAAGTCCTGACTCGAACCAGTAACACATTGATCTGAACTCGGATCCCATGTTCCACAAACTGGATCTATATTATCAATACAATCACTTGATACACAATTATATCCTGTTAAACATTGAGCTGCTGTAGAACAATCTTTCCATGTTCCTCCATCACAATAATCAATATCAGTATCGCCATCTACATCTGCTCCAGCCGATCCCGCAGTTGTACATACATTTGCGGCAGCACAATCTGTGGCTGCATTACAACAAGCTATAGAATCTGTAATCGTTCCATCCATCGATCCATCACTTGCTGGCGTTGCTCTAGAATATTCATTCGCATCATCTCCACAACAATTGGTTGAAGCTATTTCTCCTCCTAAATTCCACCCCCCTTCATTCCAGTTTTCTGCTCGAACACAAAGGTTACATCCTGTACTATCTGAATCCAATTGAATCGCATTCTCCGTACAAACTTCTCCACCAGACGTGTATGAAGTAAATGTTCCTCCTGATCGAATTGTCGGACAACTATCGTCTAATGTTGCCTCCGTTTGACACGTACCATTTGTATCACAGTATTTATCTACACACTGTCCAAATGTCGTAGAAGTATAAGCTGTATCTGTGTCATCACACCCACTTGCAGCACAACAACACGAATCATTTGAAGTTGATTTTTCTGATTCAATCGTACAATCTTGATCCCATACTAAAACACAATCTTTATTACTCGATGCACTCAAAGAAGCAACTACTCCTGTATATCCTCCTCCAGTAGAAGAAAGTATTCCCGTTACATCACAACCCGAAGTAATTGAAACTTCTGTAACTCCTGTTGCCGCAGTAATTGAAGATGTATATTCTATGTTCGCCCACGCAAGAGCATCTGTTTCTCCTACTTGAATTGTTTCCGTCCATCGCTCTTTTGGTGAAGTTGTTGGCGCAACACACCAGTCTGATCGTGTGTCGTCAACTGTAGTTGTCTTTGTAACCACTGAGCCTTCTTTCCATTTGAAAGTATACGATATCTGTCCACTCGCTGGAACTGTCAATGACTGATTTCCACAATCTATTGCAGTATACGTTCCTCCTGCCCCAGAAACACACGCATCATTTAATGTTACATCTGCATCTACATCTGCCGAATTTGAAACGGTTACCGTACATTTTTCAAAATCATCTCCTCCAGCAATACTCGTCGAATCCGTATCTTGTTCTACCGTACACGCAGAAACTGAAATTGCATCATCCCAAGTATAACAAAGTGATTGCTGTCCAATAGTGCTATCTGGCGCATGAATATCAAAATCAACGGAATTTCCTGCAACACTTGAAAATCCATATTCATGTGTATCAATATCTGGATCATATTCTGGCGCTGCAATCGCATATGAATAATCCGCAGAAGGATATAATGAATAAAATCGTTTCACCCAAAATTTATCTAATGTAAATACTCCGCTTCCATTATTCCACGCAATTTCAGCCGTTACGCCCCAATAATTTTCGTGGGAAATTATTAAATCTTGGTCACCATCATTATCCAAATCGTAATTGGTGATTCCACCATAATCATATGTGTCAAACAACATCGAACCTCTCGAGAAATTCTGACTTCCATCATTTGTATAGAGATAATAATCCCCACTTGATCCAGTAGATTTAATATAATCTACATCGCCATCTCCAGTAAAATCAGCGGCTGTAATTCCATAAGAAAGCCATGTGTCAGTGTCTTTTTGAACAGGAGCATCAAATGTATCATCTCCATTTCCATAATAAATATATGTCCCCGAACCATACATTTGAGCAATAACATCCATATTCCCATCGTCATCGAAGTCTGCTGCATCCATCCCTGAAACATAGCTTCCCGCATTTCCTGCTAAAGACAAAGCTGTGTGAGTAAAACTCCAACTTCCACCATTTTCAAAATAATGTTCTCCCTCATTTTCATCAATTCCAAAAATATCGTAATCTCCATCGTTATCGAAGTCTGCTACCGCTAATCCTCGAATCTCATCTCCGGGGAAATAATCACTAGTAGTAACATATTGACTCGTAAATGTTCCAGAAGCTGATCCTGAATAAATTTGAATATCGCTATCTCCTCCGGATAAAATATCGAAATATCCATCGTTATTAAAATCCGCTACTTTCCCGTCTAAAGAATCATCTGTTCCTTCAAATAAATCTCCTTGATATTCCAACACTCCTAATCCACTATCTCCATATATATTTGAATTCCAAACTTTTCCATCTCTATCAAAAATTGATACAAATATATCTTTCTGTATAAAATCTCCTGAACACGTTGATCCATCATATACTGACCAACTATCTACTCCTGATGATAATGTTTCCGTATAATTCTGCGACCAACCAGCTCCTCGAACTGTCCCATCTGGATTATTTACTGTTACCGTTTTTTTGTATGTCAAATCTTGTACTGCATCTCCTGCAGAAACTGTAATTGATTCTTGTGTGGCAGTTCCCCATGAAACAGTTGCTCGTACTGCACTATCACTATATGAGCTCGAATCATAGTTATTCGCCTGATCTCTACATACCACTCTATATGCCCAATCTCCATCTCCAGCAAAATCTGGACATCCAGTACTTCCAACTCCAGCTCCCGTAACTGTACAACTACAACTACAACTTGTCCCCGTGCAAGCTTTCCAATCTGTTCCATTTCGTGTAACTCCATTTTGAGTTCCCTGAAACTGACATTCTTTCATTCCATCATTTGTCGCATTTGTTGTGTCCATGTCATAACACGTTCCAGAAAGCGTCACTGTTTCCGTATCATTAAATATCATAGAAGAAATACTCGCTGGTCCAGATGTTGGTTTATTATCCCATTCCGTCGTAAAATTAAGATTAAATTCACTTGATTCATTGTCTCGTACATCACGACATTTTATGTAGAAATTGTATGAACTTTCATCAATAATCTGTAATCGATGAAAGTGTGTTGTTTTATAATCATCATCCATTGGAACCATATCGCCCCATGTATCTCCCGTCACAGGAGAATATCGACAAAGCGCTAATTCATCAGTATTAATTTTCCATACATACTCATATGTATTTTCTTCGGAAAGAACCGGATCTGCTACAGCTGTTCCATTCGATGCTGGCGTATTAAAAGAAATGGTTGGCGCCACTGTATCAATCATGAATTCATAAGAATATTCCAGTGGTGATCCATCTGTCGTATGAATGAGTGTTGTCCCATTATCATCTTTCATACGAACACGAACACGATAATCTCCATCCGTTTGTGTTCCTGTATTCCATCCTCCTGCCGTATCCCAAACCGCAGCAGTATCTAATTCTATCGTGCTCGCAAGTGCTGCAGAAGCATCTGACACAATTGTTGAAACCAGATTCCATGTAGAAGTTACATATTTTTCTACGACAATGTCATAGGTGAGATCAAACGAACTTCCTCCAGTATTTTTAATATAGGATTCTGGCATCATATTTTCTGCCTTATCCCAAATTATTTTCGGTGCGCCAACTCCATGCGCTTGAGGATCTGGACGTCCAGTAATCAACATTGAGTCTGAGTAATAATACCCCATAGTTGGGCTTCCTGTATATGTCGCTTCTGGAACTCCATTAGTAGGACCACTCGTTGATTCATAAAAATCAATTGAATTTGAATTTGGATAAATAACTTCTATAACACCATCATCATCCGTATCTCCAAACTCTGCTATTACTCCATATGATCCCTCATCACGTCCATACCACTCTCTCTCATATGCTCCTGTTGTAGGGTTTATCTGAAATACATGTGCACGACCATTTAGTTCTCCAACAACAAATTCATCTATTCCATCTCCATCCCAATCGGCTACTCCTCCTGTCATTTGATATCCATGTCCCACATCTACATCTGCTTGCGTACTACTCCATGTTCCCGTTTCTCCATCAAAGTCATATACTAACGGAATTCCAGCAGAAATATCCGTAATAAGTTCTGGATATCCATCCATGTCTACATCTAACATTGAAGAACCCCAATAATTATATCCCGAATTATTATAATCTTGATGTTCGTATGTACCATTTCCTCCGTATTGCCACAGGTTTCTCCGTCCAGAACTCGTATATCGTTGTCCCAACATTTCTGGAACTCCATCTCCATCAATATCTCCGACCGATCCCATCATTTGATAATACACTTGTTCTTCAAATGACGTATAATCTGCACCTGAATTCCAATAAGAAGGATCTGTTACGTCCAATCCTGCTTCTTTTACATAAGAAGAACCATTCCATCCATAAATGGATGATCTATTGTGGGCATAACCAGGAGCAATTACTTCATTAATTCCATCCATATCTAGATCTCCTACCGTAATATTATAGGTGTAAACATCTGCATCCATTGCAGCAGTAGTTCCTCCATTTACATTTTCATATTCTCCGCTCGTAGAATTATATTCAAAAGACCATGTATATCCATTCGCATAATACGATACCAATAGATTTGGTTTTCCATTTCCATCAACATCTGCAATAGCTAATGATGGATATGATCCCATATCCCATGCTTGCCGAAATACTGATTCATACGCATCTACTCCATTCCACTTAATGATTTCAACTCCATAATCATGATCGGCTATCACAATCTCTGATTTGCCATCTCCGTCCAAATCTGTCTCGGGATAGAAAAACACTTGAGTATTGTCAAAAGCAACAGCTGGCGCAGCCTTTGTTCCATTTTCCGTTTTATCAAATACTAAATAAAAGTTTCGCGTCGTATTATTTGTTGTTATTCCATTAAGAACAAAATCTATTCTTCCTTGCGCATTTGTGGCTGCATTATACGTTGGATACGGATGTACAAATCGTGCTTTTTTCAAACTTGTTATTGCTCCATTCCCATCGTGCTCTGCCACCCGAAAACATGTATCACACATTGTTCCTGTCGTGCCAAGATCTGCATACAATTGAGTGAAATCTACCGGAAAAGAAATTAAATAATCCTCACGATCATATTCTGCTGCGTCCACTGTGAATGGCATTTTATACGCCCATTCATCCTCATCCAATATTGAATCTAATTCACGAAGTTCAACATCTGTACTTCCAACGTAACTATCTTGAATTGCCCCAATAAAAACATCTGCAGAAATCCCCGTACACTGATTATTAATACAATTATCATTTCCTGTACAGTCACTTACTGTCGCACAACAATCACCTGAATCACAACAATATCCATTTTGACAATGCCCACTCGTACAATCTGTATTTTCATCACAAGCAGAACCATTTGCTAAATCCGCTTCACAAACACTTCCATTACAATAATAATCATCCCAACAATGAGTATTTGATGAACAAGTTATATAACAACTCGATGTACTAGAAGCCTTATATGGTGAACAACTCGTACAGGATGGATTATTAAATCCCACATCATCAGTACAAGTTGCAAGTAAATCAAATCCTCCATTGGTTTCTCCATCCGGAGCACAATAATCATTTGCTGTATCTGGTGAATTTTCTGCTGTATCCCATATACCAGTATTACATTTTTTAAGCCAACTATTTCCAGAACAAAGAATTGAACCATCCACGTATTCTGTCGATCCTGGTCCATTCACACAAGAAGAAGCTGTTGCATGACAATACGCCCATATATCATCAAAATCTATATCACAATTTCCAGAAATACATTCTGTATCTCCCGAACACACAAATCCTTCCTCTATATCACAATTTCCGCTTCCATCACATGAACACGCGTCCGTACCACTCGCCTCACATCCGGTAGAATCTTCACACGCTGTTCCCGGATCAGTATATCCATTTAACGGACTTTGACTTCCAGCTGGCTCATATCCAGAACAACTCAAGTTTCCTTCGTTCGTCGCTGACGTTCCTCCACATACCGTACAAGTTGCACAATTGATATCTATTCCATTACTCGATCCAACTATCCATTCTGGATCATAATCTACACTCGAACAATATCTTCCCACATATTCATCACAATCATCTTCTCCTGTTGCTCTACAACGAGCTCCTCCTAAATCATGTCCTTTACAAATAAATAACTCCACTCCTGAAAGCTCCTCATCCGCTGTATCATATCCTGTTTGGTTACTGCTCCCCGAACATTCCTTGTCTGCTGGAGCACAATATTTCGTACCAGTAAGATCAAGGTCAAAAATTGTCGCTACACAATTATCAGAAATACAATTACTATCGACTGTACAACTCTGTCCATTCTGCGCTAAACAATCTCCTTCTGCATTACATCCTTCTCCAGCTGCACAGCCATGTTGTGCTCCATCCACATAACAAACCTCTGCATAAGAATCATAATTTGTTACATAACTATTTGCAGGACAGCTTTTATTACAGTTTGAATCTTTACAAGAAACACTTGTCGCTCCTGCTCCAGAACAAGAAGTAGCAACATTGTTACACGAAGTTCCACCAGAACAAAGTCCGTTATATGCCGTACTCGTGCTATAAGTTACACAATTACCACTACTCCAACCATAAATCCAAGCGGAACAAATAGTCGTACCACATTCTCCATCTGGATCTGTATTTTGTGGGATAGTAGTACAATATCCTTCGTTTCCACTTTGATCACAGGACTGACACGTATCATCACACTTAGAATCACAACACACATCATCTACACAAAAATTAACTCCACATTGTGTATCCGAAGTACAAGGATCTCCAAGTGCTAAAGATGCATATGCATTTTCTATTCCCCACATATTTTGAAACACAGACGATACTAATTTTTCATTTTCTAATGAAATTTCTAAAGACAAAAATGGTACTATTGATCCCAAAATTTGCGATAACAATGCGCAAATATTTAAAATTGCAATATGACGAATAACACGAATATTAAATCTCAAAGACTTCCTTTCATGAGAAAGTTTTTGTATCGATCGTTTTATTTTTACAAATCTCATATTAATTTACTTCAATTACAAGTTCACTATTGGCTGTATCCCAATAGATTTTTCCACTTCCAATCTGAATTGCATCGGTACTAGAAGTGTCATCAAATTTTACGGCTCCACTAACATGTAGCTTTGCCGTCGGATCTGCTACATTGACTCCTAAATCTCCATTTGCATCCAAAATCATTTGTTGCGTTCCAGCCGTATCAAATCGAATAATATCTTCGTCAGCACTTTCTTCTACTTGAACTAACGTATCTCCATCCGCATCTGTCATAGAGTTACTGCTCAATATTCCTGTAGCAACAGTTGTTCCATTCCATTTCAATATACCTCCAACAGCATACAGTTTGTTTGTTGTCGTCCCTGGCTCTGTCATATCTGATAAATGAATATCTCCGTTTATATCCAAAAGACTTGCCGGCGTTGCCGTTCCAATTCCTACATTTCCATTTTTTAATACAGTCATAGCATTCGCCTCTGAACCCACACCTGTTCCAATTCCTATCTCGAAGACCGAATCTAAATTATACCAATTTGTCGCTGAATTACTTTCTGTTGCAATCCCAATATTATATCTTCCAATCGCACGACTTGCAAGTGATGCAGCATGTGTTGAATAACCTCCAGCATGGGAATAACTCCCCTCTGCATATGTATCACCACCTTCTGCATGCGAAGAACCACCCTCGGCATGCGAAGAATAACCTTCCGCATGCGCATAATCATACGATGCATATGTAATACCACCTTCAGCGTGCGATGCATACCCTTCTGCATGTGAACCTACTCCCTCTACATGTGAATTTACCCCTTCAGCAATTGTTTGATACCCTTCTGCATGTGAATTATCAATTACATCCCCAAATAAAAATGATAATCCCGGAGCGTAATCAAAACCATCTCCAGTAATTCCTGCCGCAGCTATACTTGCTGCCGTCATCGTAATTGTTGTTGCTGTCTTAGACTCTACTACCAATCCTTGATACCAATCTTCATCGTACCCTTCATAAGCAACCATCGTCTCTCCAACACCTACTGTTGATGTGGATTCACCCGAACTCACTGTAAATGTACGCGTTGAATGTACGTAGCTATCTAGCAATATTTGTTTTCGTGCCATCGCAAATTTTCCTCTCTCACTTGATCCATTTTCATAAAATCGATGACTTGCACCACTTATTCCAACTATATCTAATTTTGCATTTGGATCATCTGTTCCTATTCCAACAAATCCGGCATCAGTGTAATGAACTACTTTATTTGTCGTTACATTGTAGGTTGGTCCAGTAGCAAACACTATTCCTGAAATCAAAAGACTCACCATTGTCATTCCGAGCTTAATTCGGAATTCAACAGTATAACTCTTTGCTCTGAGCTGCGGATTAATCCCGCAGTTACAAAGTGCTTTTTTCACGAACGCAAGAAATAGTTTTTTCATTGTGTGTATTTGTTTACGATTTGAGTTCGAACTGTACAAGTCCAAACTCCGAATATACGCGCATTCTCGCTACCAAAAGTAATGTAGTTCAGCCCTGTCGCCACTGCCCCCAATGCCGACAGGACAGAGCTCACTACTTCTGAGAATGAAAATGAAGTGTATGTCATAAGAAAGTTAGTATTAGATGAAACATCACATTTCTGATTCTTCTCGTCTTTTCCACCAAAAGTAATGTAGTTCAGCCCTGTCGCCACTGCCCCCAATGCCGACAGGACAGAGCTCACTACTTCTGGTGATGAAAACGATGTATATGTCATAAGAAAATTAAACATTAAAAAGAGAACCAATTAGTACCATCTGAGTACAACCTCAAAACTCCATAATCAGCAGTTATATCGATTGAACTAGCACCATCTATTGTTTGAGATGCCAGCGTATCAACAGTAATATTATTGGTTCCCGCACCTCCAGACTCGTCTTTAACAATGACGATCCGACCTTCTACTGTCTCTACTGTTGATAATGTAATTGTGCGCGCGACAGAAGTGTCCGTAATACCATAAATCGTTTCATTACCAATACTTCCTCCCACAGAACTTGCTGTACGATTTACTAAAAATCTATCATTTAATGTTAACTTTGCATCTATTTCTACTTCTCCTTCAAAATGATTCAGTACCTTCTGTCCTACTTGATAAATACCATAGTTGTTATCTGCGTTGTCCCCCGTATCTATATATACTCCATAATTATTTGTTACCTTTTCCCCACTTGAACCAATATTTAATGGACTCACTCTATATCCAATATGATTTTCCAAGGTATTCTTTGCTGTATCTTCCCAAATACGGTCATGTGCATCGTAATTGATGATGCTTGTTACTTTTGCTGCTGCTTCTGAACCAATTGCATCAGCTCTATTCGCAATATATTCACTTCCAGTACCAGATAAAATTTCTATTGATATGACATTTTTTATTCCTACACCATATGTAGAATTATCATCAAAACGCGTAGAAGACGAAATTGTTGCATCCTCATCAAGATCTATAACACCACTTCTTTTTTCTTGAACGGATAATTTATAACTTGGTGCCGATGTTCCAATTCCCACTTTTCCACTAGCATCAATAATCATGCGTTCTGATCCCGCGGTATCAAATCTGATTTTGTCTTCGTCTGCTGATTCTTCTACTTGAATTTTTGTATCACTGTCTGTATCTGTCACCGCATCTGATGAAATCCCCGCAAGAGCTCCTGTAACAAATGCAGTTGTTGCAATTGAAGTATCATTATCTCCTGTCGTTGGTGTTGGTGCTGTTGGATCTCCTGTAAATGTTGGACTTGCTATATCTGCTTTATCTGTAGTCAATGTATCGATATTCGTTGCATTGGTAATAATATTCGTCGTATTTGTCGCAACAGCTCCAGTTTCCAATGCTGATAATTCTGTATCAGTCGCAAGTGTTACTCCCCAAATTGTTTCTACTTCTCCTTGAGTATCCCATTCACTATCTCTCGTAATCGTACTAGCAATTCTTGCATCTGCCACAGTTCCCGTTGAAATATTTGTTCCAGAAATTCCTGATCCTACGGCTGAACCACTCAAACTTCCATCTGCCAAATCACCTAAATATGTATTTAACTCTGTTAATGTATTATTTATCCACGCTGTTCCACTCCATTTCAATATTTCTCCTGCAGAATTACTAGTAATTGTTGTATCTGACAAACTATCTAAACTTGAAACAAGCCCTGTCAAACCAGATCCATCTCCCACAAATTCTGTCGCTGTTACTGTTCCATAAACATCTAATGAACTTGTTTGAGTTGTTGTTCCTATTTCTACTGTTCCTGCATCTCCATCTATATAAAATGTATTGGGAACCGTAATACCCACAGCCTGTATTTCTCCATCTACTTCTAATTCTGTTGATGGTGCTAGTAACCCAATTCCAACTCTATGATTTATTGTATCTACATGTAATGTCATTGTGTCTACAGTAAGTCCTCCAGAATTTACCACTCCTGCCGTAGTTACATTTGCACTATTGTCTACCACGAAAGAATTTCCACTATCTTTTTCTATATTTATAAGATCTCCAGTTCCGTACTGTGTTCCCCAAAGTAATGGATCGGTTGTAGAATATCCAGACTCCGTTCCTGTTTCGAAATATGATTTATTTGGTAAACAAATTGCCGGACATGTTGTCGATTGTGTTCCAGGTAAACCTCCGCCAGTTGTACAAGAAGCACTTTTTTGCCATTCACAACCATTGTCTCCATCTGAACCAGAATCTCCTTCTCCATTACCATCACAGTCCAAGTGAGTACTCTTACATCCAGCAGTACAATCTGCTTCCCAAATCACATTCGGTCGTCCCCACGCAGTACTACTATCTCCATTAATATAAATCTCACAACCATCTCCATCGGTTGTGCTTCCATCACATTCCTGATAGTTCGCAATACATGTCGCAGAACAAGAGAACGTTGTCGCATTCGCATCACAAATTGTTTGACGATGTACATTATAACAAGATGAATCACGCTGACATTTCCAACCGGTTGTTCCCATTGTCGAACAAGTCGCTCCAGAATTTGCCACACAATCAAACACAAATCCTCCTCCTAAACCTGAACTTGGATTATATGTTGATGTTGTTCCATCAGAACTAGGAATCGCTGCTTCAATATTTGCTTCTGTGTCACAATACAATGTGCTTGATGAATAACTACATGCATATGTATTCGCTCCACAATCTTGTGATTGATATGCTGTAGGACATAAAGCAGCATCTTTCACCCATACTGCAGCAGATGCTGTCATTGGAAGAACCAATGCCAGTACGGTCATCGAAAGCCTGTATATTTTATTCATCATTTACAACAAGCAAGATTAAAGGACACTCCACAGTTGGACACTTTTCCAGATCCTCCCGTAGTTGTATCTGTTCGCCAGAAACTTCCAAGATATGTACCTCCCACTCCATGTGTCCAACCATTACAATCATTTACTGGTAAATCTGCTGGTGAGTATTTTGCTCCTCCAGTACTCATCCACACATCTCCACTCCATCCAGTCAACGTACTCAAATCAGCTACCGTTTCAATTGTGTACAAAATTTCTGCCTGAGAACATAAGTGACTTCCTGTGTGATCTGCCGCACACAATGCGTTTCCTGATTTATATCCATTCACTCCTAAATTTCCTGTGTAAGTTGCAGTTGTTTTTCCAACGAAAACAGAAGCACTCTGTGCCAAAACGGTCGCATACAAATCTGAAACATCTACTCCATCAACAGTTCCTGAAACAGCAATATTTCCGACTACATCAAGTGCTTCTGTTGGTGTTGTTGTTCCAATTCCTACATTATAATTACCCTCTTCTGATAATAAAATATTCTTACCACTCAGACTGCTATCAATTCTTAATACATTTGTGGCATCTGCCTCATCATAAATAATAAATGCATCATCGTATTCATCTGCCATGTTAAAAAATGCAGGACGATCCCCTGAAACATTTAAACTATAATTTCCTGGTGTTGTCGTACCAATTCCCACATTTCCATCTCCAGAAATTCTCATTGCTTCTCCCATTCCATTTGTTGAGTCTGAAGTAGAAAAGCTTAATCCCATCTCTCCTTCACCCGTTCCAGCATTTTCAGCAATAAGTTTTATTGCTCCAACATTTTGGTTTCCTGCCTGCACAATTGTTTTAAAATACAATGCTGACAATTCTGTTCCTGCTGTAAAACTACCGTAAGAATAACCATTAAGCGTTGCATTTACAGAACTGCTTGAATTTGAAAGAAGGAGATTCCCAACCACATCTAATGCTTCATTTGGATCCGTTGTACCGATTCCTACATTGCTTCCCTTTGCCGTTAAAATTTCCGTCCCATCAACCCAAAGTCCCAACGAATCCATTGCATTTCCAGCATAATCTCCCACAAAAATATGATTATCTCCGGTACGATCTCCTTTTTTCAAAACAGGGATACCACTTAATGCAATTTCTCCATATACATCCAACTCTTTTATTGGACTTGTCGTTCCAATTCCCACATTTCCACTTGTATCAACCTGCAATCCTGTGTAAGAAATCTTGTAAGATTGAGCAGGAGAAACTGTCTGTGAAACAGAAACTGTAAGACTTGTTGATGAATTAAATGCTGTAATTGTTCCGGCACTTCTTCCATCAGCAAATACAAACTGTGAACCTACCATTGCAGAAGTAAACGTTGTTCCAACTCCTGTAATCGTTGTCGCTAACTGAGAAGCTGTTCCTGTGTCGTATTGCGTTGGAGTAACAGAAAAAATTCCAGCAGGAGCTCTCGTTCCTATTCCTACATTATAATCTCCTGCTTCTGAAAAAAGAATTGTTTTGGCATCATTATTAATTCGAAAGGCGTTTTCCCCTTCAGGATCACTATAAATAACAAATGCATCGCTCGTTTCAGATGCTATTGTAAAATACGCCGAACGATCTCCATCAACTTTTAACCTATAATCTCCTGGCGTCGTCGTTCCAATTCCTACATTTCCACCTTCAAAAACAAAATTAGCATTCTCCCACCTTAAAAGACCAATGTCAGGATTTTCTGCATTATTAAATCTTATTCCAAGATCTCCCGCCAGATTATCTGTTTTCAACTCTAAAAAAGCATCATGATCCTCATTATTATAAATTAAAGCCGTTGTTTCTGAACTACCACTTTCAACTTCCAAGGTTGCCACAGGATCTGTTGTTCCAATTCCCACTTTCCCATTAGTCAATGTCATTACTTCTGCAGAAGTGTCGTCATACAATGCTAATCTCGCCCCGGCACCATCAACATCTCCTAACTTTAAGGCGTCATTTACTGAATCATATTGTACAAATGGTGCTCCATTATGCGCTATGAAATCTCCTACTACATCTAACGCTGCTGCTGGACTCGATGTTCCTATTCCCACGTTTCCTCCATCTTCAATTGTTAAATCAATGCTATTATTTGTTCCTAATGCCACAGCTCCACTTCCTAGATTTACTAAATTCATGGAACTTGCTCCTCCATAACCAGTTGCTGTAGAACCAGCCATAAAAAATCCTCCTCGTAAGGCACTTGTATCATTTCCAAATTCTAAAACGGCATATGAACTCGGAGTCATTTCTCGAATATTCACTCGTCCATCAAGAACGCTTAATTTTTGACCAGGTGTACTCGTCCCAATTCCTACATTTCCATTCTCATCAATAATCATTCGCTCCGTTCCCGCTGTATCAAATCGAATCTTATCTTCATCTGCAGATTCTTCTACTTGAATCTTCGTATCTTCATCTGCATCTATCACTGAATCTGATGATATACTTCCAAGTGCTCCCGTAACAAAAGCAGTTGTTGCAATCGATGTGTCATTATCTAATGCTGTTGGCGTTGGTGCTGTTGGGTCTCCCGTAAGTGCTGCATTCGTAAACATCGTTGCCTTGCTTTCATTTGTCACATTTCCCAATCCTAATGATGTTCTTACGGTTGCCCCTGTTTCATACGCAAATGTTCCTGCCGTTCCTGTTGACACAATAAATTGACCATCTGTTGCGTCCACCACGTCTAATGTGTTCAAGTCCTCAAGTATTCCTGTTGTAGTTAATCCTCCAGTTGTAGTTGCTAATCCTCCAGCTGCTGTAACTGTTAATGTATCATCTGTTAACGTTATTCCATCTCCAACCGCTAAATTTGTTTCATCTGAAATATCTATTTCTGATCCAAGTAAAGAAACACTTGAATCAACCGAAACAAGTCCACTATCTGCTCGTAAAACTCCTGTTAATCCAGTTGGCAATGTTACTGTTCCCGTAAAGGTTGGTGAAGCCAATGGTGCTTTTGATAAAAGTTCTGTATTTATTTTTAAAGCACTCCAAAGATTTGTTGGTAACGTTCCACTGTCATTCAAACTTAATCCACTATCTGTAAGATTCCCATTCGTATCTAATCCAGCCAAGTTTCCATTTGTTGCTCCGGATACTTTATCTGCCTTATCTCCTAATACAGAAGTGTTTGTTGAAATATTTGATACATTCGTAGCCACTGTTCCAGATAATGACGAAACATCTACTCCGTCCACTAATCCTGCTGTAACAATTCCTCCAACCGTGAGAACATTTGTTGTTGTTGCACCACGATCTGTCACCAAATCTAGCGTATCTACTTCCGTAACGGTACTATTTGCAATTTCTGTTTTAATTTTATCTACACTCCAGAAAACATCTGTTCCAGAAGTTGCTGTATCATCTAATCCAACCATCGAAGCCGTAATTCCACTTACCGTTCCGGTGAATGTTGGACTTTCAAGAAATGCAAATGTTTTTCGCGCAGCTCCCGTAGTAATCGTTCCATAAAAGGCATCATTTAAGAATTCTACACTTCCTACTTCTGGCGTCGTCAAAAGATCTCCTGATGTAAATTTCAATGGAGCTGTGTTTGCTGCTGTTGTTCCTGCTTTTAAATGTAAAGCCGCTGTTGGTGAAGTGGTTCCAATTCCTACATTTCCTGTATGTGATGAACCAGCTGTGTCAATAAAGAAAGGATATGTTGCTACTGAACCATCCCAAGATTTTATTACAAAGTCATAGGATGGTGTATAAAATCCATATATACCCGATTCTAAATATCCAAACTTAGAACCGCCTGGCCATTGAATATAATTTTGATTATTTGTTCCCAGTCTTATGTTTCCAACAACCTCCAAAGCCTCATTTGGCGTTGTCGTTCCAATTCCTACCTTTCCTGCATTATCTATTACCATCTTAGGAGTCACTGCTCCCCAACCAGTACCAAACGCTAATCCCGTCTCACTCGACCCAAATGTATATCCTCGAACGCTCGCAGCTTCTGTTCCGTTTGTATGAGAAAATACTATTCGTCCTCCACTTCCCACTGTTCCAGCAGAATAAGTAGATGTTAATTCTAGCGTATCTTGACCATCAGCAGACACTGATAATCCATCTGAAATATGTAATCTTGTAGATGGGGTTGCTGTTCCAATTCCAACATTTCCGGTCGCATCCACCTGCAATCCCGTATATGAAATTTTATAATCCTGAGAAGAAACAGTTTGCGATTCTGAAACAGTAAGTTCTGTCGCAGAAGTAAATGCTGTAACAGTTCCTGCACTCGTTCCATCATCAAAGACAAATTGTGATCCAACCATGTCTGACGTAAATGTCGTTCCAACTCCAGTAATTGTTGTTCCTGACTGAGAAGCGGTTCCCGTATTGTATTGTTCTGGCGTAACCGACAAAATTCCTGTTGGTGTTGTCGTTCCAATTCCTACATTCGCATCATTATCTACTACGAAAGAATTTCCACTGTCTTTCTTAAAATTTATTAAATCTCCTGTTCCCAATTGTTTTCCCCAAAGCAACGGATTCGATGTCGTATATTCTGCTTCTGTTCCTGTTTCAAAATTTTCTGGCTCAAATGGTACACATGTACATGTTCCTCCAGCTGTTCGATTTCCATTTGTTCCAGCTCCCGTACAACTTCCTGGCAATCCACCTGAAACCATTGTACAAAGATCACTTGTGTGCCCATTACATCCTTCTACTTCTGGAGTTTCTCCTGTAACAGTAAAGTAACCACTCGCGCAGGTTCGATCACTACAAGATGTGCTTCCATATAATGTATGTGCTGGAGAGGGTGCTGCCGTTACATTTTTACGAATTTCACAGGTTGAATCTGGAGATGCACTACAATTTCGGTATCCGCTGATACAACCTGAATCTGACCCTGCAGCCACTGTTTTACAAGTCGCAGTACCTGCAACACTTCCCGTACATTGTGTTTCTACATGAGCACTAACACAACTCGTCTTTTGCTGACACTTCCAGTTTGCTGGTGATGGTGTACAAGCACTTGTTCCGAGACAGTGATAAATATATCCACCATTGGTAGAAAATGATGAATTATGATTTCCTCCCGTAGCAGCTGTTGTTGGCAATGTACCTGTAATCGCTGCCGGCAATGAACATGCCGTATAACTACATTGCACTTGTTGTCCGCCCTCTGTTGGACATGGAGCTGATACATCTTCTCGTCCTTGCACACAATTTGCTGGATCTGTTGCCCAATCATCTCCTGCATAATCAGCTGCCCATACGATTCCCTTCCCCCCCAAGAGGAGAACAAAAAAGATGAGACTGAACAATTTCTTATTCATCATTTACAACAGGCTATTTTTAAAGACGAACTACAAAGAGCTGTTTTCCCAACTCCCCCCATAGTGTCAAATTTCCAGAAATTTCCGTAACTTCCCGTTCCTCCTGAAAAAGTCCAACCATCACAGTCATTCGTATTATCTGTACTTGGAAACTTCGCCGCTCCGGTGCTAATCCAAACTTCTTGTCCGTCTAATGAAGTAACATCTTCACTACTTATTGTGTAAAAAATCTCATCACTTGAACACATGTGACTTCCTGTATATTCATCATCACAAATAGCATGAGCTGCTTTATATCCAGTAAGTCCTCCTGTAAATGAAAGTGAGCCATTATAATTATCAGGAGTTCTTCCTACATATTTCGCTTGCTCATTTGCTACAACACTCGCCGCCAAGTCAGAAACATCTACTCCATCAACAGTTCCTGAAACCGCAATATCTCCACCAATTGTTGCATCTCCTGAAAGGAACAAGTCTTGCCATTCAGATGAACCTGATCCCAAATCATATGCATTGGTTGCATTTGGAAGGAGATTATTTGCATTAACATTTGCGTCTACATTTAAAATTCCCGATAGAGTTCCTCCTGTTAACTGTAAATAATCAGAATCATGATTGTGCGTACCACTCACTTTTGAGGCTAAATCTGTTTCAATATCTTCTAATCGCAAATCTACTGATCCAAATATTCCACTGGCAGAAGAATTTCGTGCTTCCAAAACTTCTGTTTCAACGGTTGTCGATCCTTGTCCCGCCCAAGTCGCTCCATCATAACCGACTAAAGTAACACCAGAAATAACTGGAGTAGAAGTACCAGATCCACTAACCATAGTAGCCTTGGCTCTTAAATCGGTACCAATATTGGTGAATTCCCACATAGATCCAGGAGTAACTGGACCTTCCCAATTAGAACCCCCATCTGCTGTCAAATACCAAGTAATAGAATCACCAGCACCTGCTCCTCCACTATAATCAAATTTAGCCATAGTAAAGTCGGCTACAGAAGTAGCTAAAGTCTCTGTTTCAAAAGTATTAGAAGCCTCAAAAATTAACTGACTCTTCGACATGTGAGTGTCAGAATAATTAGAAAAATACCAATAGCCATTATAATAATGCGGCTGCCAATGATAAGAAGATGTTTCTTCTGCGTTACCAGTGACTTTTCCTGTGTCAGATATAATAAAATACTCCTGAGCAGTTAAATCATAAACTAAATATCCATAGGGCATACCACTCCAAGCACCAAGCCAAATTTGATTATTGATTCGAGCTATATCCCAACGAGTAACGGCTACTGGAATCTCATCAATAATCTTATGAAATTCTAGTGAACCAGTAGTTTTAGATAATTTTTGCCAATTATTATAACCAGACAACCAAACAATGTCGGAATCCAAAGGATCTTGAAAAGAAGAATAAACATCATCATGATAAGTATTAATTCCTGGAGTAGTATCTGTGTCATAATGTTGAATTAACGTATCAGTGTCCATATCCCAAATATAGAAACCATTAGAAGTAGACAGATGTAATTCATTACCATACGTCTCAGAAGCATAATATGTACCAGACACTAAACCATCTACAGAACCATAATCAGTAAAAGTGTCGGCTAACACATCATAAACCTGCATATAACCAGTAGTTGGGAAGGTGTAAATCTTCCCATCATAATATTCCATAGCACTATCAAATGATGTTCCATGATTCAATGAATTTAAATCAGAATTTGAAGTAGTGAATTGAGTAACGGTATTAGAATCAATATCAATCTTAATCATTCCATTGTCATAACTATTATTCGTAGCATAAAGATCATTCCGTACCGGATCATAAGCCAAATGCTGCCAATAATTATTTGGTAGAGATGGGGTAGAAGCAGTCCACCATTCATTTGCTATGGTTTCAGTATCTAAATTAATAATTTTAATTCCATATCCATAGGTACCTAAATACATCTTATTTCCATAAATCAAAGTACCACCCATAGATCGAGAAGATCCATAACCATAACTCAAACTTATTGTTTCCCAAGCACTATGATCATTTTGAATCGTACCTAATTGATTATTATAATAAGCGGTAGTATTAGCTGTTTTAACTTTGGAAGAATCCATGAAATTCTCACCAACTACGGTCGCATTACTCAAAATAGAAGAATAATTCGCAATAACACCATTAAATCGATCATTTAATGAAGCATACGTACTTCGACCAGCGACCACCTCGTCCACACGATCTCCCGAAATCATTCCCGTGTTATCAATTACTGTCGTACTTCCCACTTTAAATCCTCCTGTTGCACTTACTGTTCCTGTTGCAGAAATATCTCCTGTTGCACTTACGTCTCCAGTCAAACCAATTCCACTTGTACTTGTTATGCTAATTGGATTCGTTCCATCTCCAATGGTAAGCATTCCATCTGATTCAATGGAAGCTGCTGAAGAAAACTTTAAATTTCCTGCAATTTCCAACTTTTCACTCGGTGTCGTTGTCCCGATTCCTACATTTCCCGTTGCTGCATCAATTCTCATTGCCTCTTGCACACTTCCGTCATAATACTGAAAATAATAATCATTTCCTCCAAAATAAACGTGATCATGATAATATTTTGCTCCGCTATCAAAACTAAGGAAGTTACTACTATCTAATCGAATATTTCCTTCCTCTATATCTAATTTTTCAGCTGGAGTCGCTGCTCCAATTCCCACATTTCCATCTTCATCAATTATCATTCTCTCTGTTCCAGCCGTATCAAAACGTATTTTATCTTCATCGGTTGACTCTTCTACTTGAATTTTTGTATCACTATCTGCATCTGTCATTGAATCTGATGATATACTTCCAAGCGCTCCTGTAACGAAAGCTGTTGTCGCAATCGAAGCATCATTATCTCCTGCTGTTGGTGTTTGTGATTGAGGATCTCCGGTGAATGTTGGACTTTCAAGAAATGCAAATGTTTTTCTCGTTGTATCTGGTGTAAAGAAGAGATCTGTCCCATCAAATTCCATTACTCCCGCTTCTGGTGTAGTAAGATTTATTCCTGATGTGAATTTCAATGGAGCTGTACTTGCCGTGGCTGTTCCTGCTTTCAAATGAAGTGCTGCTGTTGGACTTGTCGTCCCGATTCCCACGTTTCCACTTCCCGTAATACGCATCTTCTCAGATGTAATCTCTGCCTCTGCTGTTGAAAAATATAAGGCCACATCATCATCTAGGACCACATCATTTGTTTTTAATGCTCCAATTTCTACTTCCCCATTCGCCACTTTAAATGTTTGTTTTATACCTGTTCCTTCTGACCCTCCACCATTATGTAACTTTATCCCCCCTGAAATAGTTGATGCCGCTCCAACATACATTGAATAAGCGTAACTCTTATCTGCCTTATAGTCATGTGTCCCACTAAAAATGGTTCCCTCAACATTTAAATGCGATTTTGCAGAAAGGACTGAACTTGCATCATTAACATTTAACCTTACATCACCATCGTCTCTCACCACAAAAACAGGGGCATCTGCACTATTTTTTATACTTAATCCATATGTAGAAGATGTTGTCCCCGCTCCTTTAATATCTAACTTTGCACCTGGACTCACCGCTCCAATTCCTACATTCGCGTCATTATCTACGACAAATGAATTCGTTCCATTAGATAAATCTAAAAGTGAACCTGTTCCTTCTTGCACTCCCCAAACTAATGGATCTGATGTTGTAAACATTGCTGCTGACTGAGTATATGCTCCATCTGCATCTACAAAACCTCCTGCTGCAAACTCTGGAATATCTAACTCTGAACAGGCACATGTTTGAGGACTTGCACTCGTCACAACTCCTGTCGATCCGGCTCCAGTACATTCTCCTGGTAATCCTGATGCTGTAACGGTACAAGCTTCATCCACAACTCCATCACATCCATCAGTAGTGATTGTGTCTCCACTCAATAAGAAATATCCATCTGCACATGTTCGAGTAGAACAAGTAGTTGCATATAATACATTATCTTCTCCGGACACAGGAGTTACATTTTTTTGAACTTCACATGCTCCATCTGATCCCGTTCCTGTTCCATTACAATCAAGATATGAACTATGACAAACAGGGTCACAATCCGATTCATATTTAACGTGAGTTCCATAATCATCTCCACTATTTCCATAGAGAATCTCACAATCTGAAGTATCAGTATCACAGTTGGTGTATCCCGTCATACAATTCGTTGTTTCGCCCTGTATCCCCTCGTCACATGAGAAATGCCCTCCTTTTCCATCAACTCCTTGTTCACATTCCGTTGTTACATGTAAAGCTACACAAGTCGAATCCTCTTGACAAAACCAGTTTGCTGGCATTGTTGCTGGTGATGGCATACAAGAATTTGTCCCTAAACAATGATATACATATCCTCCGACACTTTCCGTTCCTCCATCTTTCCATCCATAATCTGCTGAACTTAGTGCTCCTGTAGCAGGAATATTCCCTGAAATATCTGCTGCTGTTGAACAAGTCGTTGTATTACACTGATACTGATCAATTGGACATTCTGCACTCGTTTCTTCAATTCCATTCACACAATTGGCTGGATCTGTGGCCCAATTATCTCCTGTAATTGCTGCCCACACAGTTCCATTCCCCCCAAGGAGAAGAACAGAAAAGATGAGACTGAACAATTTCTTATTCATCATTTACAACAGGCTATTTTGAAACTCGAACTACAAAGAGCTGTTTTACCAACTCCTCCCATAGCTGAAAACTCCCAGAAGTTTCCATAATAACTACTTCCACCATCATGTAACCATCCGTTACAGTCGTTTGTATTATTCGCACTTGGATATTTGGCTGCTCCTGTACTTACCCATGCTTGTGTTCCATTCGTCCATGTGTAAGAAGACAAATTATTTATCGTAAAAAATATTTCATCTACTGAACACATATGACTATCCGCAAACGCTCCTCCTTCTGCATTACAAATCTCATTCGCTGCTTTATATCCCGTAAATCCTCCCGTATACGTAAATGCTCCATTGTATGTCCCCGCTGTTAATCCCACATACATTGGCATTACATTTACTCCATCAACAGTAAATGTTCCATCTGTCACATCTACATTTCCATCTGAATCAATTATCATCGCTGTACTTCCTTCTGTCGTAAGTGTAATTGTTCCATCTGATCCAGAATCTGTTACCACCACTGACGTATCTCCTTCGATAATAGAACTCGCTGATAAACCACTAATTACATTTTGCACAAAAGCTGTTGTTGCAATTTGTGTTGTATTTGTACTCGATCCTGCCGTTGGAGCAGTTGGAGTTCCCGTGAAATCCGGACTCTCAATAAACGCCAGTGTTTTTCTCGTTGTGTCTGGTGTAAAGAATAAGTCAGTTCCATCATATTCCATTACTCCCGCTTCTGGTGTAGTAAGATTTGTTCCCGCTGTAAATTTCAGCGGAGCCGTGTTTGCTGCTGTCGTTCCCGCTTTTAAGTGTAATGTTGCTGTTGGTGAAGTAGTTCCAATTCCTACTCTCCCCTCTGATTGGTCGACAAACAAATCATCTGTATAAACAGAAAAATCTCCCGATCCAGCAACTCTTGTCCCTCCACTGGCATTTGTAGGCGATAGATCAACACTATATCCTTTTAAAATATATCTTGACGATGAATCTGCTCCCATTTGCCAGTTTCCTCCAGAACTTCCTGTAAACTCAATGGTAAAGTCTCTGTCCGCCCCCCCATTATTTGCTGTTGCTTTAAATACGGGCGATGGATAGGCTAATTGTTCGCCAGCATCAATATGCAAAAAAGTTTCTGGTGTTGAAGTCCCAATCCCCACGTTTCCTTCGTCGGTTATTCTCATTCCCTCGGAAACTGTACCAAATGCCAGCGATCCAATTCCACTTCCTGAAGGTTTTCGAATTGCAGAAATGTATGCTGTAGTTATTCCTGAGGGATTTCCTGTAACATCAAAATTAATTCTCGCTTCAGCATTATCGGCTGTACTGTTTCGCTGAATTGTTAAAATATCTTGAGAACTCGTCGATGAAACATGTAAAGGATTCACCGGACTTGTCGTCCCGATTCCCACGTTTCCTTCTGGTTGCAACGCAATATCTCCTACTCCACTTGCGATCTTGAAATATCCATCTCCTGCCCCAGTTCCTTCAAAGGACAAACTTCCCCACTCTGTATTATCTACATCTGGATCTGTAGCAGATTGAATAAAAAATGTCGGATTTGTTTTATTTCCGTGATCCGCATTTCTGTGACGATTTACATTTGTGGTTAAAACCAAAGAATTCCAAGGACTATCCAATGCTAGGGAATTTGCTGATGTGCTTTCCATGTACCCAAGTGGAGTCTCTAAATAATTTCCAGTAATGTATGTAGCTCCATTGAAATGTGTAGATCCATCAAAACTCACTTTCCCGTCAAATTCAGCATCTTCAGCAATATACAATTGTCTTTCTACTGCAACAGATTGATTTGGCGTTCCTGTTCCTATTTGCAATTTTGCTGCTGGCGTTGTTGTCCCAATTCCTACATTTCCATCAACTACACGCAATGTATCTTGCAAGTTAACTTCTCCTACTTTCTTCACGCTCACATTATCAATAGAAAATGTTCCTGTTCCATCCATATAAAAACTTATAAAACCTTCATAACCACCTGTCCCCACAGTACGATAAAAAACATTATGTCCGTCAGAAATAGCACCGTATGTCGCAGCACCAACATCAAAATTCGCAGTTGCTCCTGTAATATTAGAGGCATCAAATTCTATCACCACATAATCTCCTGCATCTAATCCCAAATCTTGCCGTAAAGCACTGTATGCATCTCCACTAAAATTCGCTGTCGTCCCTCCTGGAATAGTCCAACCAGCACCCTTTGTCCAATCACTATCGGCAGCAAATGTTCCATTTGTAACAGTATCATTCCCAACTCCCAACGTAGCACTTCCCGCTACTTGCAGTTTTGATTCTGGTGCTGTCGTTCCTATTCCCACATTTCCCGACAATCGATAAACATTTCCACTTCCTTCTGTCCAATCCGTATCAGCTCCCGCTGTCACTGCTTCTGTTACAAATGCCGTTGTTGCAATTTGTGTTGTATTCGTCGCCGGTGCTGCTGTTGGAGCCGTTGGAATTCCTGTCAAAGCAGCATTTGTAAACATCGTTGCCTTGCTCTCATTTGTCACATTTCCAAGACCTACCATTGCCGAAGTAATTCCTGAAACCGTTCCAGTAAAAGTTGGAGAATTCGATGGCGCTTTCAAACTCAAAACAGTATCTAAATCGTCCAAAATATCTTGCACATTAGTGCTATCTGAATTATCAAATTCATCCGTTGCCGTTACTTCTGATGCTGTTTGATCATCTGTTCCTGTATTTGAAAGTTCCGTTATTGTTTTACAGTTCAATCCATCTTCATCACAAAATCCTGTTGCATGAACACTTCCCGAAACCTGAACCGATTTATTTTGAATTCCTCCACTTCCATCTGATTCAGCATAAATTTTAAAAATATTTTCACTGTCCAACTGAACCGAAGCACTCATTTCTGTTCCAACTCCAGCAGAACTACTCACTGGCATATTGAAAATGGACACAGCACCTGAGTCTGTATCCGCTGTCAACGCACCAAGCAAAAGCGATGCTCCAAGCTCAATCGCTCCGTCTGCCGTCGCCCGAAACATATTCACCACTCCTGTCCCCGCACTATCTCGAGCCGAAATCCAAGAGTTATTATCCAATCGAATCTCTCCCGCTACATCCAATTTTGTTGTAGGAGTTATCGTTCCAATTCCCAATTTCCCGTCTACTATTGCCGCCCCTTGAAAACACTCTCCGGCCTCCACGGTGGTGTTGTCGTTGAAATCAACATGTGATGTTCCTGTCGGACATGTCCCCGTATCCGCAGTATAAGTCCCCAAACCAACAAGATCGTCTGTTAATCCTGCTGTTTTTTCATCTACAAAAATCTTTCTTGCTACATCAAGAATTGCATTAAAGTCTGTTATGCTCAACGAATCACCGACACTTTTTGTCGGAATTTCAGAAGCATATGGTCCTGACAAATCTGCCGCACTTACTGGCGAACAAACAAGTAAAAGTCCCCCGATCCCAATTATTAGTTTTTTAAACTTTTTTTTGGGACCCACAGACAAAGTTGGGGGCGTGATTAACGTTTTTTTCATTCGAAGATCCTTTCTTTAGAGGGGCAAAAAAACCTTCCCCGAGATTATCTCATGCAACTATAGAGTCGCGCAAACGATATATTCGCGCACACACACCTGTTCCTTATATATATAAGTGAACACTTTTTGTATACAAAAATAAACATATGCACACAAAATAAATCCTCGAATAATTTTTGTATACAAAATAATGAAAATTTCCTGAATATTTTTTCTGTACAAACTTATTTTTTGATGAAATATTTTGATCAAATAATAGAAGTCTATTAAATAGAATTATTAAAATAAAAAAGTTTTAAAAAGTTTTTCACTTTTTATATAAATTTTTAATGATATTTATATTAAAATTTCTAAAAAAACTCTCTATTTGTCAAAAATACAAAAAAATATTTTTATATACTTTTAAAAAATAAGCACAAATAATTAAAAAATATATATATTAAAAAATATCGATAAAAACATTTATAACAATTAATCTTTGAACAAAAAAAATGAACGAGAATATAATTAATATTCGAACTTAAGTACATTAAAACAAACTACAAACTTTTTCAACTAAAAACCAATTCTATAACATTTTTAGAAAAAATTTATGATTTTTTTTAAAACAAAAAATAAATATACAAATTAATTCATATATTTTAATATATATTTTATGAAAAATTTCATATCTAAATATTTAAAATAAATTTCGAAATTCTAAAAAAACAGCTAGATAAAAATCCTAAATACAACTGAATTTAAAAACTTGAATTAAAAAAAAAGATATGTACACTTCCGTCAGTTCTTCGCACGTGTAGCTCAGCTGGATAGAGCACCGGTCTTCGGAACCGGGTGTCGGGGGTTCGAATCCCTCCACGTGTACCACATAAAAATTAAAACATCCCAATTAAGGGATGTTTTTTATTTGTGTTCCAATGCTCACGTTCCTAATGTAACACCTTAAAGAGGGATGTTTCGAGAAAGTCAACAATAGAAAAGAGAGAATTTTGAAGGTGTCGCAGAACTCTTTTGAGTGCTGGTCGTTTTACACGAAGCTGACTTTCTTCCAATCGTTCTTTCTGATTTAGGGAAATGTTAGAAAGTGGCTCTTCTATTTTTTCAACACGAGGGAAGTAGTTATTGAAAGAAGTTTTTTGAAGTGGTGTAACATTTTCTTTTTTTGTCCCAAATATATGTTTGATTTGTTCGAACTTCTCTTGAAGAGAAGTTTTCTTAGGAGCAGAAGATAGGAGAACATTTTTGTTTCGTTGTTGCATAACAAGCTGTATATCAGATTGTTTATTTGATACACGATATCTTGCCTGTTGAGGCTCGCTAGAACGCAGATCATCAACAGATACCCGTCCTGACATATATCGTAAAAATTTACTATTGTTCCAGGTGGTGATAATAAATTCTGCAATTCCAGACTTTCCCTGATTAAACGTTCCCACCTCTGTAAGAGATTTTTCATACTCATCAGCAAATGTATTTTTATCAGTTCCATATCCTGACTGCCTTATTTCCGATCTCTCCATCCCTTTATGAAACAGTGCTCCTTTTCCACTTCCATTATTTTCAAGAAGTCCACCAAAATCAGTTAAGTGGAATGTATAAATACGTGTCATTTCAAGAGATTCGTCTGAAATCCAACAAGCATTCGGAAAAGAAGGCATTGTTGGTGAAGCAAAATCCCCCGCACACTGAGAAACATTTTCCCAAGCAGAAGCTCCTGTATAGCGCATAACAATACCGTTATAGAAATTATTGAAAACAACCACAACTGGTGTATCAAAAACATATGTTTCAGTCGTACTTCCCACAGAGATTGCTTGTTTTACGGTAAAGTTAGTAGGAACACTTGTAACATCAGTGGTATCAATATTGACTGGTGGAATAATAGAAAAATCGGCATCACTTTCACCAAAAACAACGGTTTGATTTGGAATTTGGAGTTCTACATCGGAAGTTTCCGTGTGTGTAAGAACAAGATTCTCTTGAGAGGTATTAATTCGTGTTGCCTTTCCAATATTTATTCTAGAATTCTTTTTTACATTTACTTTATTAAGAGCCCCAGCTGTATAGGTTTCTAAATCAAAAGTAGTTCCTCCAACGCTAATATCTCTCTCCTCTCTCGACACAGTGGCCGTCGCGTCAGAAAAATCGACTGTTTTTTCTTCATCAAGAATGATTTTGGAAACATTCGGCAATGCTGATTCTCCCCTTACAGAAGAAACAACCTTAACGGTTGCCGGAACCGGCACAAGTACTCTAAAATTTTCTCGGTATGTTGCACCATCTTGATCTACTACTTGGATACAAGCTGTATATGAATTCTTCTTATAAAAATTTGTTACTTCTGCTATCTTGAGACTTGTTCCAGCAATGGTAAATTTTTCATTATCTGTTGCGGTACATCCCGATCCTGTAGAAAGAGTAAAAGTAAACGTATCGCTTGTATTGACATCGGTTGCAGAGAGTGTTCCCACTGTTGTTCCGCTTGGACTATTAGAAGCGATTGATCCTGAACTTAACGTAATATCAGTCGGCGTTGAGTTTAAGATAGTTGTTCCACTACTTTTTACCACTGTTCCAGAAGTTGTTCCCGTAGCTGCTACTGGTGTTACTTCGAATTTAAGGATTGTTCCTACGTCTGCTTGGACCGTAGTATAAGTCTGTGATGTGGCTCCACTTATAGCTACATCATCTCTCAACCATCTAAAAGTTGAAGTTCCTTCTGCGTCACCATCAAAATCAGTATATGTATAACTTCCTGTTTGAGTCTGACCAACACTAGCTGTCCCTGAAAATGCAACAGAGGAAGCTACTGGTGCTAGGTTTAAGATAACTGTCCCACTACTTTTTACTGGTGTTCCTGGAGTTTCTGCTGCAGTTGATACTGGAGTTACTTCGAATGTAAGGGTTGTTCCTCCATCTGCTTGGACGGTAGTATAAGTTTTTGATGTGGCCCCACTTATAGCTACATCATTTCTCAACCATCTGAAGGTTGAGGTTCCTTCCTGGTCACCATCAAGATCAGCATATGTATAGCTTCCTGTTTGGAGCTGACCAACTCTCGCTGTCCCAGAAATTTTGACAGAGTTTGCTATTGGTGGTGTACTACCGTCACCATAAGGCGCAGCAGGTTTATGATCATCAAATGGATTAGCATGTGATGGTTCTGATGGTACTTTTATAGCAGAAACATGTTGAAA
This sequence comes from Candidatus Altimarinota bacterium, assembly GCA_963677105.1. Lineage (GTDB taxonomy): Bacteria > Patescibacteriota > Gracilibacteria > UBA4473 > UBA4473 > M50B91. Next base: position 176,288 of record OY781871.1, read on the forward strand.
ACAGAACATTCCCAATAATAAACACGATGAAACCAATATGCGCTTGTTTTTCATTTTAAACATTAAGCAATTTTAAACTAATTATAGAAAGAAACTATAAGCATTAATATTGTAAGAGTCATTACTATTGATGTCTAATAAATAATATTAATACTATGACGGTTCAGGCGAATATTTAAGGACGATTCTAATCTATTCCAACTGCGCCTATCATATGAAAATAAAAACGAAGTTATTTTATTATATCAAGGATATTGACTGTTTCATAAAAATAGCGTAAAGTACATAGGATGGAAGAAAAAAAAACATATGACGAAAGAAGACGCTTGGAAGATCATAAAGCGAATTACGCAGCATTAAAACCTGAAGAAAAAGAAAAGAGAGGAAATTGTAAATTGTGTGCAGATGTTACCTGTTTATGCAATGTAACAGAAAAAGCCGTTCTTGCAGCACTTGAAAAAGATGGTCCAGATGGTAAAAACGTAGAACAATTTACCTGTCCGAAATCAAAAGAAGACACATTAATAAGAGATAGCTTAAAAAGTCTTGAATAAAAATTATTTTAAAACACTTTAAAACTTAATTCTTTAGTTACTCCATTTCCCTAAATATTTCCTGAAATATTTCTTGTTCTTGTAATCGTTGTTTTCCAAGTTTTTTAGGGCGAACACGATTCATCATGAATTTCTGAAATGCGAGCACAAAACGCTCTAACTGAGAAAACAACAAAGAGAAATGAACCTCTCTTTTCCCCTGAGACCCATCACTTTCTCTGGTAAACCAATTTCTATAAAATCTTTTAGCAGGATAACGACTTTCTGGGGTAACAAGTGATTCTATATAATTTTTAATTTTTTCTACCAACGGAAGAAGTGCTGGATTTTCATTTGCATCAAGAATCATTCCTAATTCCTGAAAACAAGACTGTCCTTCTGGTGAACCATCATGCGTTTCTGAAAAGTTTCCTGATCCAATGACGGCACACGTTTTATTTAAAACCATCGCCTTCAAATGAATCATTCTTCTGGCAAATTTAACACCTATATTGGGCGGCACTTCCTTTTGAGATTCAAGAATAAAATCCATCCAATAAGAAATTATTTCATTATTCTCTGATGCTCCGTTTAATCCTCCTTTAAATCCTTTATTTATTCTTCTTGATAATTCCCAAAGAAAATGTCTCGTCCTGTCTTTTGACCAATTTGAAACTTCTGGAATAACTACCTCTACATTTCCTGCTTTTTCCAGTGCTTCTATTATCTCAATATCTCCTAAATATGGACAAGTCATTAAAATCTCTTCATGATATTTTTTCATTGTTTGGGTTACTGCATCACTGTAGGATTCTCCTTCTTTCGTGGAGGAATTTGATAAAACTTTTATACCCAATGATGTATCACTCGCCACCTTATCATTCGCACACAAAGAATTTTTTAACAATTCTAATATTTTCTCATCCTGAATATTCAGCATTCCATCTGCCCAATTATCAGGCGTATATCCTTCTGGCGAATCTTCTTTAAATTCCTGTCCCAAAACCACTCCTCCCACAAATGCTTGTAATGGTTCACCATTTTCGTCCACTTTTAAAATAAGCTTAGAATGATCATATCTTTTTTCTTTTGTAACTTGGCACTGCCCTGTTTTAATAAAACTCTCTAATTTCAGCCAAAGATCTCTCGATTCTTCTAAAAAACAATCATTTGGACGAGGTTTTTCATAAAAATTACGCATGGCTTCTGCCGCCATTTTTTGCGTTTGTCGAGATAAAATCTTACGCACATTCTTAGTCGGCGTTTCTGGAAAAAATGAATATCCTGTCGAATCCCCTAACTCAAAAGGAATTCCCATATCATCTTTGAAAATTATTACTTTTGCTCCATTTTCTAACGCCTGCAAACAAGCCTTCGCCATTTGATTTCCTACTTCATCCGCTCTCCAGGTTTGCATTTTTATTACCACAGTTTGACCTTCTTCTGCAGTTTTGATGGACTGTTCCATCGCATCTAAAGCAGAATTACTTTCCAAGAAATCAATCTCCATTTCCCCCTCTTTACTCATTGTGCCTTTTATATCATAAAATACAGAAAAAACAATACTTTGAATAAAAATCAATATTAATTTCATAAATATTGAATGTTTCTCGTTTTGACTATTGATTAAATCCTCTTTTTGAGGTATAATTTCTAGATTTTTTGACATTCAAATGAAAAAATTCTTCTGGTTTCTCGTTGGACTAACGGCTACAGAGCTCGTTATGAAAAAACTAAAAAAACATTCTCGATCAAATCGAGGATATGGAATGATTATACGCACATCCAAAGAAAGTACGCCTCAGAAAAATTTATTTTTTACATCAAAACAAATTTCACCAAAAAACGTACATCATTCTTGGAAACGGTTTTTTAGAACCGAACCAACTGCAATTGCTTTAATTGGATTGGCACTCGTTATGATTTTGTTTCAGGGACGAATGCAGAAGTTCTCAAATTATTTTCAAGCAAGCCTTATTGAATGGGAACAAAACGCAGAACCCTTTAATGGGACTGTAAATCCAATTGAAAAAGTTCCGAATTGGGTCGCACTATCTGATACAGAACGTGTTATGGATTTTGATCAACTTTCGGAAAGTAAAAAAATATTTCTTCCAGAATACAATCTGGCAGCAATGAAAATTGGAATGACATGGCGACGTGACAATGAATTGGAACGAAATACTTATATCACATATCCCGTACCAAATCTTGGAAACTATCAGCTTGATGCAACAGAAAACTCTGGATCTCACACCGGACTTGATATCAAAACTCTTGTCGGAACTCCCGTACATTCTATTTCTCGTGGAGTAGTTATTAAGTCAGAAAACCAACCTACTGGATTTGGACAATTTATTGTTGTTATGCATGTAGATGTACCAGATCCTGAAAATCCGGGACAAAAAACAAAACTCTTTTCTGTCTACGCACATCTTTCATCTCGAAATGTACAACCCGGTGACAAGGTAGAAAAGGGTGAAGTAATTGGAAAAACTGGAATGTCAGGAATGGCAACAGCACCACATCTTCATTTTCAAATTGATCGCGAAGATGCTCCATTTCATCCATATTGGCCGTTTACTTGGAAAGACCTTCGTTCCACAAATATTAACTCTTATTTTGATGCCGTAAAATACGGAGTAAATGCTGATCGTGCAGCAATATATACTGTACATCCAATGCAACTCGTTGCTCAAAATCAAAATTATGATATTCAAAATATGATTGTATCTGCTGATCCTACATTTATTCCTGAACCAACAGAAACTGTTGACACAAATACGAACGAAAATGAAGTTGAACAAACGCACGCATCATCTCCTCTTCATATAGATGATTCAACTCGAACAACTACATACTCTGAATTTACTACATCAGACGGACGTCGTACACGACTACAAAATGGAGAAACAATAAAAATTGAAACTGATCGAACATTCCGTCCCGGAACGGACGAGATTTTTGATGTAATTATTGATGAAGATTCTCTCGTCGCAAATGCTGGAATTGAAATTGGAACAACACTTCAAGACTTTGTTGAAGTTGAACCTCAAGTCCTCACAAAAAATGACTTCAAAAATGGTGTCGCTCAAGTTTCTGTAAAAACTAAATCAAACAATGCATTTAAACTTATTGCAAAAGGAACATTTGGGGAAATACGATCCCAAAGTCTTCGTGCTCAAATTTTCAGCGATGTACCTGCTTCACATAAAAACCAAGAAGCAATCGCTTTTGTACAGGAGAAAAAAATTATGAATGGATATGGAGATGAATCATTTAAACCTGACGGCGAGTTAAATCGAGCGGAAGCCGTAAAAATTCTCATCACAGCAAATGAACTTTCTCTTCTTCCTGCTGAAGTCATATTCTCAGATGTTGATCCAAGTGCTTGGTTTTCACCATATGTCGCAACTGCCCACGCTCGAGGACTTGTAAAAGGATATGGAAATGGACAATTCAAACCAGGAAATACTATTTCTCGTGCTGAATTCTTAAAAATTGCTCTTGTAGCAGCTTCTATTGAATTGCCAGTAACATTTAATAAACCTTATCCTGACATAAATACTGAAGAATGGTTTGCGCCATATTTCTCTATCTCTGCAAAACACAATCTTCTTCCTACTCTTCGTGGAGGAAAAATAGCTCCACATCAAGCAATTACTCGTAGCGAAGCAGCAAATATTATTTGGAAGATTCTTCAAATGAAAAAATAAATACGACAGGAATATGTTGTTTTTAGTCACAATTTGACCCAAGCAACATTTTCTTGTAAAAAGGCAGAGTAATGAAAATATTATTGTTAGGTCTGACTCTGTTATTTCCAATATTGTGTGGAGCAACAAATAATTCTCTTGAATTTGAACTGATCAGAACTCCTGAGACACCAGGGTTTTTTGCTGTTACAATTTTTCCAACAAAAGATGCTCAACCAATTCAAAAAAATATTACATTTGTAAAAAATTTCACAAAAAAAGAATCCCCTATCTACAATCCCGTTATTAATTTTCTCACTGAACTGGGAGCAAATGTACTCGATGACTTTCCTGAAACAAGTAGAACAACTCAAGTTGTGACTCTTGGAGAGCCACTTCCAAATAGTAAAAATTTTTCTACTCACGACAAAAAAAATTCTCTTGAACAATTCGAAAAATTTTCCTTACAGAATCTAAAACCCGTATTTTTCAAAAATTTACGAGCAGAATTTGGAGGAAATATATTTGATGTATCACAATCCCAAAAAAACATAACAGATGACCAAGGAGTAACCTTCATTGGAAAATTTAAAGAAGATATACGCACCAGAATGGCACTTTTCGCAGATGATAAAAATAGCTTATTACACTTTGAAACTCCCTTAAATTTATCAAATAAAGAACTTTCTCATTCTCCGCTAGCAAAAGAATTACCACAACTTTGGGAACAACTACATCAACCAGAATTGCTTCCCAAGGAAGCAGATCTTTCATTATTTCCTTGGATTCTTGGTGGATTAGGACTGCTTCTTTTTGTGATTATATTTATTCGTAACGCACAAAAAAAATATAATACATTTATGGAAGAGCAAAATATGACACAAGAAGAATTTCCTTGGAAAACTATTTCTAAAAAAGAAGAAAGTGTTTCGAGCAACCCATTTGAAGTTGAATAAAAAAAACATTCCATGTTTGATATTTGTGGTTTTTAATTTGAACTTTTAAGCAGCGCGCCTGCACTCCGGATTCTCCTCTTTTTTCGACCACACACCTTTTTTCAAACTTTTTGCCATATTGTGATACAACCGAAACTCCTCTTTTCGTGAAAATGGAAAATAAAAATATCCACGCGCAAGTCCTGATTTCAAAAGTTCGGCCGTCGTATCAATTCCTTCTTCTGTAAATGGATAAGCTAATCTCCGTCCATATTTATCTTTTTTATCACTCAACGGATCAAATATAAGACAAACTTTTTTACCACCTTTGAACACTTTTTTTGTCCATTCGCTTGCTTCAGGACCACAGAATTGAACTGGTTTTTTCGGATGAACCGTTTCTGGCGTATCAATTCCCACAAACCGAACTCTTGTGTCGTCGCCTAAAATAATTGTATCTCCATCAGAAACACTTTTTATCTCAAACCATTTACATTTTTTGGGGAAATTTTTGGCGGCAAAATCTTCTACAATAATGTCATCAAATGTTTTTTCTTTGGGAATAAATGCTGAAATCTCCTTCTTATTATTTGGCAACGCCGAACTACACGCAGAAAAGAAAATAACAAAGCACGTCGTAAAAAACTTTTTCATTAAAAAAAACATACCTAAAAAACTCCTTTTTTTCTTTTTTCTCTTTCATCATTTTTTCATTTCAAATCTCCCAGATTCAAAAAATATTCATATATTCGTTTTTCTTTTGATAATTCGGGATGAAAACTAGAAATTAAAAAATTTCGATCCTGAAACAAAACTGGATCATCCTCAAAAGTTGCTAATATTTTAACGGATGAATCAATGTTTTTAAATTTAGGTGCACGAATAAAAACTCCTTCTAGGTCTGGAAATTTCTGAGAAACAAGCGGAGCTATAAAGGAATGTTGTTGCGATCCAAATCCATTTCTATCTACTTCAAATCGGGCACCTGCACGTGAACATAAAATCGCTCCTGCACACGTTCCAAACACTTTCAAAACATTGTCATTCCGGACTTGATCCGAAATCCATTCCGTTCTTTTCACAAATAAATCCCACATATCTTTTTGCTCTAATAAAAGACGTAATGTTGTTGATTCTCCTCCAGGAATAATTAAATGAGAAATCGATTCCAAATCACTTTTGCTTCGAACTTTTTTGTATTCCACATCAAGACTTTTTAACATTTCTTCGTGCTCAATAATCGAGCCTTGTAACGCCAATATTCCAACTTGATTCATTTCATTCCTGGTAAACTTTTTCGTACAGAATGAACAAATGCAACGAGCTCTTTTTTTCGTTTCTCTGGAATCTCATTCCATCGCTCTCCCGTAATCGCTCCTTCTAAAGCATATAAAAAACAAGAACACATTCCCTGTTCCCATCCATTTTTTTCAAAAATTCGTAAAAATATTTCTTCCGGTCCAAGTTGTTTTAACTGTTCTGGCATTTCGACGCCAACTTCAAGTAATCGCTGCACACTCTTTTCTCCAAGATTTGGAAGTTTTTTCAATTCTAATCCTTTCTTATTGCTCATTTATATTTTGTACTTTGATATTTGTTATTTGCGATTTAGAGCGTTAGCGATTCGCATATTTCACTGCCAAAGAATCTATTTCCAATCCTGGCATCGCAGAACCAAGTCCCGCCGCAATTTCTGCTAATTTCTCAGAATCATCGTAATGAGCAACGGCAAGAACCATTGCTCGTGCCATTTTTTTGGGATTTTCTGCTGAAAAAATTCCTGAACCAACAAATACTCCATCTGCACCTAATTGCATCATCATTGCGGCATCGGCTGGCGTAGCAACTCCTCCTGCAACAAATGTAACTACTGGAAGTCTTCCTAGCTCTGAAACCTTTTTAATCAGTTCTTCTGGTACACCATATTCTTCTGCTTTTGCTGAAAAATCCGAATTCGGTAATTCAGAAATTTCACGTTCAATCTGTCGCCAATGACGAACTGCCTCAACAACATTTCCAGTTCCTGCTTCTCCTTTGGTTCGAATCATTGCTACGCCTTCATTTACACGACGAAGCGCTTCTCCCAAATTCCGAGCGCCACACACGAAGGGTAACTTAAATGGGGTTTTATCAATATGAAATTCTTCATCCGCAGGAGTTAATACTTCAGATTCATCAATAAAATCTATATCAAGCGATTCCAAAATCTGTGCTTCAACAAAATGTCCTACTCGTACTTTTGCCATCACCGGAATTGAAACCGCGTTTTTAATAGCTGTAATCATATTTGGATCGCTCGCACGTGCCACTCCGCCATCTTTACGAATCAAAGAAGGAATTCGTTCCAATGCCATAACTGCAACCGCTCCTGCTTCTTCTGCAATCTTTGCTTGTTCTACATTCATTACGTCCATAATCACTCCAGATTTCATCATCTGGGCAAGACCTGATTTTAACGCGAAAGTGTTTTTAGAAATATTCATCGACCGAAGTGTAGACAGATGAAAAAACTTTTCAATTATTAAATGTATTAAACAAAAAAAACCTTAACAATGTAAAGATTCTTTTACTAAAGTTTGTATGTTTTCGTCTGAAAACTTCATTTTATTTACTAATTCTTTAGCCTTATCTGAGAGTCTCTTATACATAAATTGAATTTTGGCTTTTGTTCTTTCTTCCCCATTTCTTTTTAAATAAAAAGGAATATTATACTCAAAATAAGCAAGACTATCCGCATCCTTCAATATATCTGATTCTTCATCTCCACCAAATTCATGATTTTCTACCAACCACTGTACATTACTAATCAGACTTTCTGAGTAATGATATTTTGTTAATATTTCACCAATAATATTAGATGATCGAAGAGCATGTTCTTTTTTAAACTCGTCTATATTTGAATAATCTTTTAAGTCTTTTTCAGTAATACCGGTTACCGCCCTATCTATATCATGAGAAATAGCGGCAATTCGTAATGACTCACTTGCCATTGGTTTTAATTCTAATACCCATTTCAAAACAAGCTCAGCATGAATTGGGTCAAACGCCAAAGGCGAATTTTTTAAAATATTTAGTACTTCTTGTTTAATTAAAACAAATTTACTCATGCTTTATACTAATTCATTATCGACAATTCTGCAGAACCTGCCATTGCTAACCCTGTCTCACGAACATCAATAAAGTGCCGACGATCAACTGTTTCCATTTCTTGCACTTGTTCTGAAGAACCCAGCGCATATAAACTTGATGGAATTGCTAATCGAATATCTGCTTGTTCTAAATCCTTTTGCAAAGCAATTCTTACCGTTTTTAATTCTTGAAGATCAAATCCTCGAGTCGCAATAGAATTTAATAACATTAAGTAAATAAACCCCAATAACGCTATCAAAATAATTCCAAATTGAAGTACAAATCTAAATGCACGACGACCTGCCGCTGCTTGCTGAGCAGCTTCAATTACCTGTGTGGCAGATACAGACAGTGTCATTGGATTTTTTCGAGAATGCGAAATTTAGCACTCCGTGCACGAGGATTTCGAGCGATTTCCTCGTCCGTCGGAATAATTGGTTTTTTCGTTAACAGTCGGAAGCATGCAGGCTCCACTTCCGTGTGTAGCGAAAACGATGTTTCCTCAGTCTGCGGCTGGGAGGCAGTGGCGAATATTTTTTTTACAATCCTATCTTCAAGTGAATGATACGAAATCACTCCAATACGATCGCTCGCCTGCATTTTGGCTAACGCAGAATTGAGGGTTATTTTCAAAGTAGTAAGTTCATCATTAACCGCTATTCTCAAGGCTTGGAATACGCGAACTAATGATTTTTTTTGAACAGTGACATGCACTGATTTTTCAACTGCTTCTCGCAATTGAGCGGTTGTTTCAAATGGAATTTCTTTACGAATCTCGACAATATTTCGTGCAATTTTAAAAGCCGATGGCTCTTCTCCATAATCACGAAAAATCTGTATCAACTCTCTTTCAGATGCAGTGTTTAAAATTTCTGCAGCAGCGCCTTTTCTTGAATCATCAAACGCCATTGTCAATGGACCATCTGCAGCAAATGCAAATCCTTTTTCTGGATCATCTAATTGATTTGAACATAATCCTAAATCGAGCAATATTGATAATGGCCGATCGACATTTTCAATAAATTCTCCCACTAAAGAAAATGATCCGTGATGCGGATCAAACCTTTTTTCAAACGGCAACAATCGTTCTGTTGCAAAAGATAAATGTTGAGAATCTAAATCTGTGGCAATATATTTTGCTACATTTGAATATTGAGACAAAATCGCTTCTGCATGTCCTCCCAATCCAAGGGTTCCATCAAAAACTGTTTTCGTTTCTTTTGTAATTAACTCACTCAAAATTTCATCCCGGAGCACTGACTCATGGGATAATTTTTTGTGTGTCATTTTGAGTAAATTTTGAGAATTTGTGCAAAACTTGTGAACAAATGGTGCACAAAAAAATCATAGAACAAAAAATGTGTTTATGCAACGATTTTTATCTTTTTCTCATTGACCTTAAAGAATCTCTGTGTTGTTTTTTTGTTCAACCTTCGATCAACTTTTTTCTGCAGACATTTTTGATAAATATTTTCCACTTACAATCAAATTTTTTTACACATAAATAATTTTAAATTTTTATAATTTCAAGTTTGTATGTTGAAGTTTTAAGTAAAGTGAGTACCATTCCTCTCGATGATTAAAGAAATGCTTGCCACGGCTGCTGTTGCAGGTATTCCCATTGGGGAACAACGACTTGCTATTCCTGTGGGATTTTTTTCATGGAACTTAACAATATGGCAATCTGTTTTAGCTGCCATAATTGGAAATATTATCACTGTGGGAATCGTGTTATGGATTTTACCAATCGTGGCCAAACTTATAACAAAACACTCTCCGTTTTGTGATAAGATACTACAAAAAATATTTGCTCATACTCGAGCAAAACACACTCACCGATTCGACGCATGGGGAAATATTTTTATAATATTCTTTGTCATGATTCCTTTTCCGGGAAGTGGTGGGTGGACCGGTGCACTTATTTCCTGGCTTTTCGGAATAAAATATTGGCGAGCAATGACACTTATATCTTTAGGGCTTATTTTCGGAGCAATTATTGTTGCCGGAATGACAATCGGTGCAGAAGAATCATTTTCTTTTCTTAACGAAGTTTTCGCAAAGCCTCATTAGTAAAATCCCAAATTTCAGAAGCTTCTCGTTCAGGTAATTCATCGAATCCTAAGAATATTTGAATAGTATTTCCAAATTTTTCTCGTATTTCTCGTGCAGAAAAAATCGGATTTTCTCCTGTTAAATTAGCACTTGTAGCAGTTATTGGATAAATTATTTGTTCAGAAACTTTCGAAATTGTAGAAACTCGAAACGCTACTGATTTTTCTGGCCAATATTTTGATTTTGGTAATTTTTCAGTTGGTTTCAAAATTGCCGTTCGTGGTTTTTCATTAAAAAAGAAATCCACGCTGTCATTCCAAACTTGATTTGGGATCCATCCTAATTCCCTTTCAACAAATTCATCAAATCCATCCGGCACTTCCGCAAATTCTCGTAACATTTCCGTATCACGAACAATTAAGGAAAAATATTGTCCCTCTTTTCGTCCTTTTAGTTTTGCTAATTTCTCTAACCCAAAAATATCATCCGCTCGAACGGCTAATCCCCAACTTGTATCTGTTGGAAATGCAGTGATTGTATTTTTTTCAAACATTATTCTTCTTATACCCAATCTTTTCATTTTTGACGAATTAAATAAAAAAAGCTTCTGCAAATTGCAGAAGCTTTTTAAATTCTATTTGGAGCGCGTGGCGGGAATCGAACCCGCGTCACCAGCTTGGAAGGCTGGGGTAATGAGCCATTATACGACACGCGCAAACTGTAAGAGCGAGTAGATTATATGGATGAATTTTATCTGGTCAATATTTTTTTGAACTTCTATTTCAACAAACTCAACCATTCTTTTTTCTTTTCTAATGCATGAGCCGCTGCAGAAGTCTGTGCTTCTTTTTTTGATCCTCCCTTTCCTATTCCTACTAAATGTTCATCAATATATGCTCCCATTTTGAATTCTTTTTCATGGTCTTTCCCCTCTTCAGATAAAACATCATAATGAGGAGTCACACCAAGTGTTCCTTGTGTTAATTCCTGAAACTCAGATTTTGCGTCACGATGTGCTCCCGTTCGAAGTATTTCTTCTACATCCGTTAATATCCATTCGGAAATAAATTTTTGAACTGCCTCAATTCCTTGTGTTTTATATACAGCTCCAATAAATGCTTCCACTACATTCGCCAATAAATAATCTTTGTCAGCTCCTCCCGAACGAGCTTCTCCAGCAGAAAGAATGAGATGCTCCCCTAAATGTAATTTTCGAGCTACTTGTGCCAAATGCTGTCCACAAACGAGCGCCGAACGAATATTCGTCAACTCCCCTTCTGCTTTCCCCGGAAAACGATTAAATAAAGCTTCTGTTGTTACTAATTCTAAAACTGCATCTCCTAGAAACTCTAATCGTTCATTGTGATGTTGATGCACCATTTTTTCATTCACTGCAGAACGATGCGTAAATGCTTCTATGAATACAGACTCAAACTCTGGAAAATACTCCAACCCAAGAACTTGCAATAAACGTTTCATCTTGTTTATTATCTCTTGAGAACTCGATTTCGTCAACCCTCTGCAAGCTGGTTCATTTATTTATTTTCCTCGTCTTGAGGCAAACTTTTTCGAAAAGAATCTAATACGGCATTTATAAATCCAGCTGATTTATCTTCTGCAAATAATTTCGCTAATTCTATATACTCATTAATAACTACCACTGGTGGAGTTTTGAGAAATTTCATCTCAGATATTCCTAACACTAATAATGCTTTATTGATCGGTGCAATCTTTTCCAACGGAAAGTCCGGAGCAAAAACACGAATAATCACTTTTATTTTCCCTAAATTTTCAACCGCTGTGCCCACTAACTCTTCTGCAAATAAATCTTGTCGTTCTGTTTTTAATTCTATTCCATCTTCACCAACAACAGATTTCATACGTGTTTCAACACAATTCAACACATGAAACAAACATTCTTTCCAGTCCGTCCCTTTTCCATTTTCTAAAAAGGAAAAAAGAGCCTCAATTGCCCAGATTCTACTCTGACGACGAGCCTCGCTTTTTTTCATCTGAAATTAAAAAAGAAATTTCCGTTTAAAGGAATTAAGCCTGAATCTCTTGAGCTGGAGCATTTGTTGCTTTTACATCAAAGATTTTTTTATCTCCATACCAACCACACTCCTGACACGCAAAATGTCGACGTTTCTTTGCTCCACATTTCTTACATACATCCAGAACAAGTTCATCCTGCATTCGTTTTCGTGAATTTCGAACATAAGATCCATGTCGTGATCCAGTTGAACTGGGACACTGTTTCTTCGAAGGTGTTGGTTTTTTAGACATCTACTATAATAATTATTTTGCTGCTCGATCTTGTTGTCTCTTAAATCGCTCAACACGACCAGAAGTATCTACTAATTTTTGTTTTCCTGTAAAAAATGGATGACTTGCACTCGAAACATCTAGTTGAATCACATAATGATCAACTCCTTTAACTTTTTCGACCTCCTCTGACGTGAGTGTTGACATTGCTATAAAATCCACTCCCGCACTTGCGTCACGAAAGATTACTGGGTGTTGTATTGGGTGAATATCCTTTTTCATATTTTTAGTTTTTTGAAACACAAAAACGCGCGCGAAGTCTACGAGTTCCCTATCTCTTGTCAAATTTTTTAATAAGAAACTTTTCCTTGTTTTGTTTCACTCGTTCTTAAGAATATTTTTTTGAAAGAAAAAAGACGGCCCCCACCGTCTTTCCCCCACGATAATTCCCCTCTATTTCAATAATTTATTGGCGTTTACGGCGAGAAAATGCCATCAACCCAAATCCCAATGTCGCTATTCCGACAAAAACACCCGCTGGACCAGTACTCGGAAGTAAAGGAGCCGATGCATGAGATTCTTCACCTTGTTCTGTTGCAACTACAATCGCACCTTCATCAACAAGATCTTCTTGTGCAATAACAACCTCTGGAGAAATCGAGTTTTCCCATGTCCAAATTTTTCCTCGAACATCATTGAGTTGTTCTTTTAACGAAGCAATACTAATTCCTGATTCTTTTTTTACCCCTTTCGTATTACGAGCTCCAATCGACGCATTCATTTTTAATGCTTCCTGTAATTCCACACCCGATAATCCTTCCACATTTGTTTTTACTCGTTGAACATTACTTCCGGTATATCGAATATATCCTTGTCGTGCTGGCCCAGAAAGCAATCCTGTTTCACCGGTTCTCTTTACAGTAGCACCTTCTGTTTCAACACCATCTGTCTCAAAAATTTCAATCGCACTATCATCATCATCTGGAACACAGCCGGTAAGATTTGCATTAAAAACAAATCCTCGATTACATTCTACCTGACAATAAGGCGGACTTCCCACTGAACCATTTTCAATTTCTACATCCAGACAGTCATCAAATTTCTCTCGAACTAATGTGATTTCATTTACTGAATCGATATCTACTACACACAATTGATTTTGTATCACACAAAAATCTTCTTCTCCAATTTTATCTAATGTCTCTCCTTTTTTGATAGCAAACCAAACTTTCGTAAGATCTGGAACTGTAACTGGCAACACTAATGTCGCCGCTGGAGCAAATCCAAATGTTTCATTATCAAGTCCTAATCCATATGTTCCCAATGTAGCTATCTGACTTCCTTCATGATTTCGTATTACTTCAAACTCAATTTCATCTGCAGGCGTTACTCGCCCTCGTACCGGAGAATTAAGTTCTCCTTCCCACCAATCTTTTGTGTCCGATTCTCCCCAATGACGCTCACTTGATATCTCTGTCCCTCCCCACACAATGAGTCGTAACGTTCCTCCATCATTTCTATCTCCCACAGTAACTGAACCTGTTCCCTCTACGCTTACGGTACTTGTTCCAATTGTTGCCTCTAAATCCGTAGGATATATAACTCCTGCAATTTCCACACTGTCAAAAAAGAATAAATCTTCGACCACTTCTCCGGTTATAATTTCTGCCGCAAAACATACCGACAAAAGCCCGAGAGAGGCAAGCGAGAAACGCAGTAACTTAAAATTCATTTTAGGAATATGTTATTTCAATTAATATTAAAACAATTTTTGTGACCACGTTCAACTTTTTTATTCAAAACTGGGTAGATTTTTTATACAAACTATGTCTTTCATAAGATTGCAGATAATAGAAAGATCATTTATTATTTTTTCGATGAAGATTTTTGCGATTATTGTATTGTTTTTTTCTGGTGCTGTTTCGGCAACAGAGACCCTTACTTGTCCTCGACAAGATGAGATTGATACATTGTTAGAAGAAAAACTCTCTCTTTGGTGTAATGCTCGACGTTTCGCTGAAGGAGCAAATGAACTTTTTGAATTAGAAGCAAATGCATATCGAGATGATAATTTAACACCATTGCTTCAAGATAATATTCATGACGTAAAATGGCTGGTACGCAAATCAACGCAAGACACGAGAGAACACGCCTTTTGTCTGGAGCAGATTTGTCGAACTATTCAAATTGCATGTGCCGGAAATAAACAATATTCTTTAGAAAAAGACCAATTGGATTGGTGCGAAACACGCGCCACTGAATTTGGAAAAATCGAACAACTAAAAGTACAACAAGTTGTTCTTGAAAATCAACAACGAAAATCTCGCAGTAATTTACGAGAAAAAATGCGAGCAATCGAGGTACGTACGTCCAATTTATTTATTCCGTTATTACAAAAATTCTTTGGAGAATATCGCTGGTTCACAGAAAAAGTTCCTACTTTTCTGAGTAATCCGTTGTAGTTTTTTAAGTTTCAATCCTCAGTCTTAATCCTTGAACTTTGTTCTCTGTGTTTTGATGCTTTTTCTTATTGACACTTTTCTTGCAAACCGCGAAAATACAGGCGAAATTTCAATCCCCCACTTATTTATCATGAAAAAAATGCTTTCAAATCTCGGTCGTTGCGTTGCTATTATTGGTACTCAATGGGGTGACGAAGGAAAAGGAAAATTAGTAGATTCTATTTCTGGAGAATTTGATATTGTTTGTCGATTTTCTGGTGGAGCAAATGCTGGACATACTATTGTCGTTGATGACCGAAAATTCGTATTTCATCTTCTTCCAAGTGGAATGCTTCATGAAGGAACAATTGGAGTTATTGGAAATGGAACCGTAGTTGATCTTCCCGATGTATTAAAGGAAATTCAACAATTAACTGATTCCGGATTAAAAAATGTTGCTGATCGAGTAAAAATTTCCTTTCGTGCACATGTATTATTGAAGTATCATAAAGAAATTGATCAAGAATTGGAGCAAAGAAAAGGAGACAAAAAAATTGGAACAACTGGACGAGGAATTGGTCCAGCATATGCTGACAAAACTGCGCGAATTGGAATTCGTTGTGAAGATTTATTAGACATTGATTTATTGAAAGAAAAAATTAGAAATAACTGCGCATTTCATGCAAAAAATTATGATCTCGTAATTAATGCTGAAGAAGAAATCGAAAGACTCCTTTCTGTACGAGAACAAATAAAACCTTTGTTGTGCGATACACGAAAGTTTTTATATGATGAAATGAAATCTGGAAAATCAGTTCTGTTTGAAGGAGCACAAGCACATCAACTCGATATTGACCACGGAACATATCCATTTGTAACAAGTTCGCCTGTTTCAATTGGTGGAATTTGTACGGGTCTTGGTGTTCCGCCACAAAAAATAAACGGTGTAATTGGAATCGCCAAAGCATATTGTACACGTGTTGGAGAAGGTCCATTTCCAACAGAACTTAATAATGAAGACGGAGAAACTTTGCGAAAAAATGGACACGAATTTGGAGCAACAACTGGACGACCTCGTCGTTGCGGATGGATGGATGTTGTCGCAACAAAAAACTCAATCGAAACAGCTGGAATTGATGTTTTAAATCTTACGAAACTAGATGTACTTTCAGGAATGAAAGAAATAAAAGTTGCTACAAAATATTCTTTAGATGGAGAAGAAATATTTAATATTCCTACAACAAAAAAGAATTTTAAACGACTTGAAATTGACTATAAAACATTCCCTGGGTGGGAAGAAGATTTATCTAACATTCGTTCGTTTGATGATCTCCCAAAAAACGCAAAAGAATACGTTCTTGCTTTGGAAGAAATGTTGGAATGTCCAATTAAATCTATTGGAGTGGGTGCTGACCGAAACGCATTAATTTTTCGTTAATTTTCGGTAAAATTGTTTGCACATTTTGTCCAGAGATTTCTATACTTTTTAGTTGCTCTTTGGTGGAATGTTTGTTACAAAATTTCATGTGCAATAAAGTTTTGCACATTCCCCTCCCCCTAACTTCAAAATGGATAAAACCCAGGTATGGAATGCAGTTCTTGCTCGTATGGGCGAAAAGATTTCACGTATGGAATTTATAACTTGGTTCAAAAAAGTAGAACTTTCTCAAATATCGGGAGGTGCTGTTGAGCTGGTTTGTCCAACAGAGATGAATGCCAATTGGTTACAGTCAAAATACCATAGTATTATTTTAGCAAATATGCAGGCCGTGATGCCAGAAATTGATAAAATATTTTTTCGTGTTGATCTCTCTCTTGCCGATCAAGAAACCGACCATGAAGATCCAGCAATTTTTGCTGCACCAACAAAGCCAAGAAAATTACCAAACAAACCAGAATCACGAATTGCTCCAGGACTAGATACTCGAATTACATTAGAAAAATTTTCTCTCGAAAATTTTATCGTTGGTGACGAAAATCAATTTGCACATGCTGCGTGTCACGCAGTTATAAATGGTGCATGTGACCCAAAAACAAAACCACAATATAATCCTCTTTTCATATTTGGAGGAGTTGGATTGGGAAAAACTCATATGCTTCAAGGAATCGCAAATGATATTCGAAAAAAAAATCCAGAAGTAGTGGTTCTTTATGTTACATCTGAACGGTTTATGAATGAAATCGTCCAAGCTATTAAAAATCGAAAAACGGATGAATTTAGAAAAAAATATCGACGTGTCGATGTTTTTCTTTTAGATGACGTACAATTTTTTGAAGGAAAAGAAAAAACACAAGAAGAATTATTTAATACATTTAACGATTTATTTGAATTTGGAAAACAAATTGTTTTTGCGGCAGATCGACCACCATCTGAATTGCTCGGAATTAGCGATCGACTTCGAAGTCGAATGGGTTGGGGGTTACTCGCAGATGTACAAATGCCAAATTTTGAAACACGTCTCGCAATTATTCAGGAAAAAATGCGCGAGAAACAAATGCTTCTTCCTCCTGATGTTCAGGAATTTGTTGCGACAAATATTCGTCACAATCTCCGAGAACTCGAAAATATTCTCAATCAAATTGTAGCGGAAATGGATTTACGAGGAATCTCTCCAACACCGCAAACTGTTGGAAAAATCTTCCGATCTATTAATCCCGAAAGAGAAATAGAAATTAAAGCAGACGGAACCTCTGCTCTTGCACGATGCACTGATGACATTATCACAATAATTTCTGATTATTTTCAGATTCCTGCAACAGAGATTCTGGGAGTTTCACGAAAAAAAGAAATTGTATTCCCACGACAAATTTGCTGGCTCTTATGCAAAGACTTATTGAAAATGAGTTACGAAGCAATTGGAGAAGATTTTGGTGGAAAAAATCACACAACTATCATGCATGGAATACGAAAAATTCGAAACTTAGCGCGCACAGATAGTCAAACTGCACGTCATCTTCATGCGTTGAAAAAAGATTTGGGAGTAAAATAGTCGCTTCGCTCCAAAGTTCAAATTACAAAATACAAAGTGTAAATAATATTGTCATTGCGAACGAAGTGCAGCAATCTTTTCCTCTACTTTAAAAATCGGGACTCCCTTGCGAGAGCCCCTTTTGATTTACTACATTGTGATTCGAGTTCCGGCGTTACCGAACAACGCCTCTGAAGCTTGAGAAAGTGCCGCAATAATAACAACTGCATTTTTATTGGCACTTCGCGTTACAAATTCCGTCGCTGCATCCATTTTCGGTCCCATGCTGCCGGGAGGAAAATGTCCGTCTCTTTTAAAGGCTTCCACTTCCGCTACCGTTAGGTGATCAAAAGATTTCTGCTCCGGAGTTCCATAATTAATATAGACTTTAGGCGCTGCTGTAAGTATCAATAACACATCCGCATCTATCGATAACGCAAATTCCATAGACGTAAAATCCTTGTCAACTACACCGTCGACTGGAATTATTTTTCCTGTATCAGACCAATATATTGGTGCTCCACCACCTCCACAAACAATAGGAACAAAACCACCTGACATTAATAAATCGGCTGCTTTGTCTTGCATAATAACTTCCGGTTTGGGAGAAGGCACAACGACTCTAATTCCTTCCACATCTTCACCTTTATAGTAAGCAACATCATGTCCTGCTGCTCTCAGTGCATCTTCTTCTGATTGTGGATATGTTTTCCCTATATATTTCGTGGGTTTCTGCATCGCTGGATCATTTGGATCTACTTCTACAACTGTTCCTATTTGTACGACTTTTTTATCAGATCCTTGCTGAGAAAGTCGCTCTTGTAATGCATAAAAAAGCATTAATCCAATCATCCCCTGGGTTCCACCACCAATCGTGTTCAAACTGGACTTATCTTCCCCATAAGACTCTTCCTTTTTCAGCATTAAGCCACTCTGGGGACCGTTACCATGTGTGATGGAAACTTGGTTCTCCGGATTACAAATAATTGGGATAATTGCATCTGCAGCAACTCCTATCGCCGCTCTTTGTGCTCGTTCACTTAAGTCATTCCCTTGTTTAAGGGCATTTCCACCCGTAGCAATTACTACTTTCATATCCTTTCTCCTTTTTCTTTACGCAACGAAATAAAATGTTGCTTTTAATTCTTTTGCCAAAATATGTGCCAATTCGGCAAGTGACAATTTTCGTCTTCTTTCTATAACCTTTGATTCGAATTCAACAATTTCTTTTAGGTAAAAGAATCCCGTGGTTTCTTGACTCCTTTCATTCCCATAGAAATCATCTACGGCCTGAATTAAAGGTTTCTGCTTTAAATTCAAGACCATTCTTACCTGTAATCCTGCCTTTAAAAACACATACGTATACCCCGGAAATTCTTTTCCCAACAATGATATTTTAATCTCATAAAACACACATTCTCCTTCTTTCTTTATTCTCAAATCACATAAACGTAAAAGATCAGCACGCTTCGAGCTTGAGTACCAAAACACCAAATTGTTTAGTAGCTTAGTACTCAATTCGAAACACGACGCGAACAGTATTCATTATTTCTCAAAAAAGTCAACATACCCATTTTTTTTAAATAATCATCACAATTTAAAGTTTGTAGTTTGAAGATTGTAGTTTGGAGCGAAGCGACTATTTGTTCTTTGATAATAACGTTCCAATTTCACTTATAAGTTCGTCATACCAAGTTACTGGCAACTTTTCGAGCTTCAATTTCAATGATGTAGCGGTAATCGTCCACTGATATTTTCCTTTTTGAACTAATCCAAAAATTTGATCTGGTGTAAAGTTCTTTCCCATTCTCAACACTATTTCATATGATTTGTGAGACGAACGATTAATTTTTACTCCTGATAAATTTGTTTCACGCAATAACATTTTCATGCGAATCACTCGGCACAAATTTTCTACTTCCAACGGTAATGTTCCAAAATCCATGCGTAAATCTCGACGCATTTCATCTAGTGCTTCCTGTGTTTCAGTTGAAGCTAATTCTTGATACACACGAATTTTTTCAGCTGCATTTGGAATAAAGTGAACCGGAATATAAGCAGATAATGGAATCTCTACCGTGATATTTTCAGTTTCTTCTATTTCAGCAGAAAGTTCTCCTCGACGCATTTGATCCACTGTTTTGTTTAACATTCTCATGAAATGGGAAACTCCAACATTTTTGATCGCTCCTGCTTGATTTACACCTAAAACTTCTCCCGCTCCACGAATTTCTAAATCACGCATTGCAATTTGAAATCCTGATCCAAGTTCGTTTGCTTCAACAATTGCACGCAATCGTTTCTTCGCTTCAAGCGCTAATTTTTGTCCATGATACAAGAAAAATGCATATGCTTGTGTTCGTCCTCGACCAACTCGCCCACGCAATTGATACAACTGTGATAATCCAAATTTTTCTGCTCGCGACACAATCAATGTATTTGCGTTCGATAAATCGATTCCATTTTCAATAATTGTAGAAGCTATTAGAACTTGCGCTTCTCCGTTTTTAAATGCACGAACTTTTTGCTCTAATTCTTCTGGTTTTAATTGTCCATGTGCAACAAGAAACTTTACCTCTGGAACAAGCGCTTCTAATTGTTTTGCTAATCCATCAATAGATCGAACTTCATTATGCAAAAAATACACTTGTCCTCCTCGCGCTGTTTCGAAAAGAATCCGTTCACGAATTAAATTCAAATTATATTTTCGTACTTCCGTCACAACCGGAAGTCTTCCTGGCGGAGGTGTCGTAATAGTTGAAATATCTTTCAACTTGTTCAAACTCATATTTAATGTACGAGGAATCGGTGTCGCGGTCATCGTCAACACATGAACTCCCGAACGAAATCGTTTCAATTTTTCTTTTTGCTTCACTCCAAACCTCTGTTCTTCGTCGACCACAATTAATCCAATATTTTTAAATTTAATATCTTCTGATAACAAGCGATGTGTTCCAATCACAATATCGACTAATCCAAGTTCTATTTTTTTCAAAATATCTTTTTGCTCTGCTGCAGACTGAAATCGTGATAATAGCGCAATTTCTACACCAAAATTTTTCCCATCAATTCGTTTCTGAAACGATTGCCAATGTTGTTCTGCCAAAATAGTAATCGGTGCCAAAATAGCGGCCTGCATTCCACTTCGAAATGTTTTAAATGCCGCTCGCATAGCAATTTCTGTTTTCCCAAACCCAACATCTCCACAAACCAATCGATCCATTGGACGGGAAGATTCTAAATCTCTTCTTACATCATCCCACGCATTTGATTGTCCAGGCGTAAGTTCATATGGAAATCCTTCGTTAAACTCATGCATCATTGGATCGTCTGCCGAGAATGGTTTTCCTTTTGCCAACTCTCGTAATGCATATAATTTTAAAAGTTCCTTTGCTATTTTTTCTGCTTCTACATGTAATTTCTTTTGTGATTGTTGCCAATCTGATGCTCCCAATCGAGTTAATTTCGGTGCTTCATCTCCCAAAAATTTCGTAATTTTCTCTGCTGATGCAACCGGAATAAAAAGTTTATCATTTCCGGCATATCCTAATCGCAAAAACTCTCGAACACCTAATTCCTCACTCAATTCTCGACGCACAATTCCTTCGAATTTCGCAACTCCATGATCGGAATGAACGACATAATCTCCTGATTTCAAAGACAACATCAATTCTGTATTTATTCCAGAAATCGCTTTCTTTTGACGAGAAGTTCGATGAAACTGAAAAATTTCTTTATCGGTCAAAAAAACAAATTTTTGATCATTATTTTGAAATGAATGTGGTGCAATATCAGCTGGATCCAGCTCTATCACTTTTACTGTACTTGGCGTTGTATCAGATAAATCTTTCGTAAACATAATATCGTTTTCTCGAAAAATTGTTTCTAATTCCTCAAACTTTTTCGTTGCAATTGCGATAATAAATCCACGATGAAATCGCTCTTTCACATCTACAACAAAATCTGGAATCGTATAAAACGGTAATACGGAAAAGAAATTAAGATGAAAAAATATTTCATCCTCTCCGGGAAATGTTGTAAATTTTATCGTTGGAAACGGCGTTTCTGGAATCCCATCCGAGTCCAAATCATCTGCCAAAAAAACACTTGGCATATCTGATGGTAAAAGTTCCCATAAGGTTGATCCTCGATTTTCTCCGAATTTCACTGGAAAAGCTGAAACTGTTTCTACCTCTGAAATTTCAATATTTTTTTCTTGATCAATGGACGCAATTCGCTCCACTTGATCACCAAACAATTCCATTCGTATGCAATGTTCTCCATTAATTGGGAACACAAAAAGATTTTCTCCTCGACGCACAAATTCTCCTGGTTGAACAATACGATCTTCTGCCGCAACATATCCAATTCGCGCCAAATGTTCAAATGTTTCAAAAAGCTGAATCGTTTCTCCTGATCGAATAATAACTGAATCTTCCTGAAACGCCTCTTCTGTTGGAAAACGTTGTTCGCAAGTTTTTTCAAAATCCTCAAACAACAATAACATTGGCTTCTCTGCTCTCGCTAAAGAGAGCACTTTATAGAGTTGTGCTGGTTGTAAAGTCGCTGGTAATTCTATAACTTCTCCTGCAAAGAATAACGCCGCAGATGAAGCGATCGCATCTGAATGTTCGTCTGTAGATGCCCAAAACACATTTCGAAAATGCGTTCGTTGTAGCATTTGCGTTACTAAAAAATTTTTCGCCGCATTATTTGCGAGATTCACTAAAGTAACTCTCCCACTTTTTTCAAGTTCCACTAAAGGATCTGAAAGATCTAAATCGAACGGGAGCGATGTCAACTTCATTCTTTGAACAAAATTTGTATTCTAATACATACGGAAACCTGAAATCGAGCACAAATATAAAAAGGCGTCGATTCAATTTCGTGTGAATTGTGATTACTTTCAAAAAAATTGCAAATCTTTCTTAAATTAAAAAAGGTGCGGATCACGAGGGATCCGCACACAACTCTTTGCTAGATCGGCTTTTTCTTTTAACGATTACCAGCGAGTTCTTCTACATTCATGATTGCGATTGTTGTTATTTTTTTCATAAGACACCTCCTTTAGGGTCATACTAACAACGTGATAATACATGTAAAAAACCTGATTGCGATAGTAATGTCTGTGCTTCAAATTGGTCAAATTAGCCAATTTAAAATTACACAAACTTCAAAGAGCCCGTCTAATGTACGTATAATGAAAGATATGTCAAACACGTACTTAATATCTAAAGTTTGGAAATAAATCTTTGGAAAATAAAAAACAGTTTCCTGTTTTTTATCTGACTACATTTTTAGTGGCATCACCAAGTGCACAAAGTCTGTTCCTGAAACAGTTTTGAAAACTGCTGGACTCATCTTCGTATCGAGCTCCAATTTCACTGTTGATTCACTTGAAAGCGCTCCCAAAACATCCAATACATAATCCGTATTCAACGCAATAATATTTGGTTCTCCTTCCACTTTCACTGGAATAATAGTACGTTCTTCTCCAATTTCTGTTGCATCAGTAGAAACTGCTAATGTTCCATCCGAAAATACTTCCAACTTCATATGTTGATTGTTTTGTTTTGCAAAAATAGAAACTCGACGAACAGCTAATTCAAATGCTGCACGTTCGATTTCAATCGTAGAAGAAATTTTCTTTGGAATAATTTGTTGATAATCTGGAAACTGTCCGTCAATCAATCGAGAAGTTAATTGTGTGTTTTCAACAGTAAACATTACTTGATTTTCTCCAATCGTCACACGAACTTCTTCTTCTCCAGAAACCAAACGATCCGCTTCAAATACTGCTCGCACAGGAATAACACATTTTCGTGCTTCCACTGGAGTTGTTAATTTCAATAATTTTTCAGACAAACGATATGAATCCGTTGCTGCCATTCTTAATTCTGATTTATCAGCTCCAAAATACACTCCCGCTAAAATTGGACGAGAAGAATGTTCTTGTGCCGCAAAAGCAACTTGATGTACTGCAGAACGAAAACTTTTTGAATCCAATGCTAGTTTAACACCGGCATCAACTGTCGCAATCTGAGGAAATTCGTCAGCAGAAATTCCTTTAATTTTTGTTTTTGAAGATGGAGATTTTACTGCCAGTGTCGCTCCATCTGTAGCAGTTAACTCAATATCATCATTTTTTTCAAGTAATGATGTATATGATGTTAAAATCTTTGCTGGAACGGTAATTGCTCCTTCATTTTTTACAATTGCTTCACATGATGTCGCAATTGATAATTCTAGGTTGGTAGCATAAAAATTTACTTTCTTTCCTTCTGCTCGAATTAAAATGTTTCCAAGTACGGGCAAAGTGTTTTGTCCGGCAACTGCTCGCGACACTATTTTTAATGCTTCCAACAACGAATTCTGTGAAATTATTACTTTCATGAGGGATTTCTAAAACAATACATCTAAATTTTGAGGGCTTTTCATGAATCTGTCAAAAAAATATCAGGTCTCTCTTCTTGTTTTTAGTTGCACATTAAAATTCATACCTTGATTTTTTCTTGAACTTCTTGTTTTTTATTTATTTTTATGGTAGAATTCTCTGATTTTCGAAATAAAATTTCATGAAAATATTACCTTCGTTTTCGGGACTAGCAATGATTAACAAACGATTCCTTTGGAATGAAGTTTCATTAAATAAAGAATCTCTTGGCGGAAAAGCCGAGTGGGCAAAAGAACAATTAAAAAAAGAAACGGCCGATGATCTCGGAAATTTATTAGAAAAAGATGTTCTCACAAAAGAGAATGTTATTACATTACTCGATACAGATACTGCAAAACAAAATTGGAATAAAAAAACAGATACACCAGCAAATTCTGCGCGTTATGTCTTAGCATTACAAGCTGGATTAAAAATCTTAGGACAAAATCCTGGAACAATTGATGCAATGTGGGGAAACAATACAAAAAATGCTGTTATAGCATTTCAGACAAAATGGAATACAGATAATCCAAAAGATGTAATTGCTGTAGACGGAGCTCCAGGACCTCAAACGATTGGACGAATGCTTCAAGCATTAGGGAAAACTCCTACTACTCAACCTCAAGCACAAACAAATAAACCCGCTCCAAAACCTGTTGTTGCTCAAAAAGTTAAAACTTCAGAAGCTGTAACCGTAACGGAACACCCTGATGAAAAAGTATCAAAATTGAGTATAGAAAATATACCTACTGATGAAAAAGATTTTTATAACGTACAAATTCCAGCTACTACATCTGAAAAAGTAGATGAAAATTTTGCACAAGAACAACTGAACTCAAAACTCACTCTCATTAAAGAATTGACGATTAGTAGTGAAAAATATGAGGACGTGTGTAAGGATGACCCAAATTGGGGAAATTTCAAAAACTTAGTAGCACAAAAACAAACAGATATTCTTAATGAATACAAACAATCAATCAAAGACTTAGAAAGTGGTAAGATAGTTTCTTTAAAAGGAAGTATTAAGGGAGATATCTCGGCTCTTGCAGATAAAACTATTGATGATTTATTAGCTAAAGCTGGTATTCAAATAGATTCTTTTGATAAACTAGATGTCGAAACTTCTAACACAGAAACAAGAACAGAAGCTGTTGAGCAAACAGCTGTTGTAAAAAAAGGTTCTGAAAACAACAAAAATACAGAAAGAGTACTGTTTGACGACATTGTGTTTACACCAGAAGTAACCAATCAATTAATAAGTATTTTAAATGGAAGAACTACTGTTACTAAGCAAGATGAAAAAAAACTTGAAGATTGGTATAATGCAAAGAAAAATAATGAAACAAAAGATGATTCCGATCTAATTGACTCAAATGCAACTGAATCTTCTGAAACCGAAAAAACAAATCCATCTGATTTTATTAAAGGTGGAAAATGGATCGATGGCGCAAAAGAAAACATAAAAGTAGATGGAATTAATAAAATTGTTGCTGTAAATGAATATGGAATTATTCAAGGAGCTAATGAAGCCGCTCTTTGTAACATGAAAGATGGTTCATTATTTGAACACAATGGAAAAAATGTGTTTGGAGCTATCGATTACAACGCAAATTCTCAAACATATGAAATCTATCCAACACAAACAGATCCTGAAATTAAGGTGAAACTTGAAAATGGAGTATTTAAAGTAGTAACAGAAGAAAAAACCGAAGAACCTGTTGCTGTAGAAAAAAAGGAAGTAACTAAGTCTACAAATCCAAGTGATTACATTGAGGGAGGAAAATGGAAAAATAAAGAAGAAGCCGAAAAAAATATTAAAATCGATGAAATTGGTACTGTTGAAACTTTAAATGACAATGGAATTATTCAGGGATCGAATAATAAATACGTTCTTATGAATATGAAAACTGGAAAACTTGCTACATTAAATACAGGAGGAATAGCAACTTACGATAGCATTTCATATAATTCCAAAAATGAAACATACACACTTAATGGTCAATTAAAGGTAAAACTGAATGACAAAAATGAGTTTGCTATGCTTCCAGAAGAAAAAGAAACACAAAACAAAAAAGTATTAAATAAATTAAAGGAAATTGGAGGAGAAAGCTTAGATAAACCGTTTACTCTTGAAGGACTAACTTTTACTCCTGATACAACAAATATAGATGCTACAAAACATATATTTAAATCTGTTTACAAGGAACAAGTATTTGAAATTACAATTTCTACAACCGATCCCGTTAATTCAACTTTATCTCTTACAAGTAAAGCCGGCCTTTCTCTTATAAACCAAGAGGTAACAACTGCGAAAAATTTAAAAACATATATAACAGGGGCCAAAGAACTAATTGATAAGCAAAATACTATTTCTGAAGATAGTAAAAAAATACTCGATATGAATGTAACAAGTGAAAGCCTTGAAGAATTCACGGCATTAATTACTAAAACATATCCTACTAGAGATACTGATTTTTGGAAAAATAATCCTAATATAGCTGAAAAGTGTAAAAGTGAAATTATCGATAAAAAAGATGAGTCATATGCAAAATTAGAACTTCTTCTGTCTACAAACGATATAGAAGAATACAAGAAATATCTTAAATCTGATGCTGCAGAAACTCACGAAAAACTTGGAAAAGCATATAAAGATGTTTTCGATTCCTCAGCAACAAATTACTTCACAAAACCAATGATTGAACAAATGCTTCAAGAAAAAATTAAGAAAATTGAGTCTGTCGAAGGATCTTCTTGGAAACAACCAAAAGAAAATAGTGAAATTGATTTTAATCATACGAATTATCCGAAAAGCATCATTTTACATGAAAAAGATTCTAACCGACTTATGGCTCAAAAATATATTAATGGGCAACTCTTAGAATTAAAATTAGCTGAAAAAAATATCACAAAAGAAGTAGAAAAATATGATAATGTCACTCAATCGCTTATTAAATCCGCATTAACAGATAAAACTATTTCTATATTAGATACTGTAAAAGATTGTATTTCTAATGCCAACGGACGAAGAATTCATATTAAAAAAGATGACATCTCTCCCTGGAAAAATCTTATTACAAATGCTAAAAACAATGTAATAAAAGCTTATGAAGAAGGAACGTTTTCATTCGATGATCGTATCAAAATTGATCTCGATAACCTTGAATTTTCTGAAGATACTTCTGAAGAATCAAAAAAAATACTTCTATCATTAAAAAAAGATTTAAATAGAAATAACGATTCACATAAATACTCTAATGACGAAGGAAAAACTGTCTACGAAACATCGCGTGGTCATAAAGGATTTATAATCAAAAAAGAAAACTACAATAAACTGGGACAAGGTACAAACGATATAAATAATAGAAAATTAGAAAAAACTACTTACTACAATTACACTGTAGAAATAAATCCAGAAACTGGAATTGCAACACTTACCTGTAAAGAAAATGATATAAAAACAATAAATGAAAAGGAAGAAAATAAACCAGAATCTACTAATAACTAATTTTTTCTTATTACAAACTATATTACTGGAACAGGTTATAAAACCTGTTCCATTTTTATTACACATTGACCAATCCTCTTCCTCAAGTACAATTCTAATCGATGGATGAAGTTCCCCTGTTGCTTTTGTTATTAGTTCTCTCTGGATTTTTTTCTGGAGCAGAAATCGCGCTATTTTCCATAAGTCCAGCACGAATTCAAGCACTCAAAAACTTAGCTGATACCGAGAAAAAAAGAAAAAAAATTGCACGACTTGAATCAATAAAATCTGATTCTAATAAATTATTAGTTACTATTTTGATTGGAAATAATGTAGTAAATGTTGCTGCTAGTTCAATCGCAACAATGGTCGCAATGAAGTTTGCAGATCAACTCGGTGGGACTATGAGCTCCAATTCAATTATTGGAATTGTAACGGGAATTATGACTTTTTTGATTCTTGTATTTGGAGAAATCACACCAAAAGCGTTGTGTCACAAATATGCACTTCCCTTTTCTCTTATCGTTGCACCGGTGATCAAATTTCTAGAAATTCTTCTTTATCCACTTGTGTTGCCCATTGCAATGCTTACAAAAAAGTTTACTGGAAATAAGAAGAAATATGGACTCAGTGAAGATGAACTCAAAGCCGCTCTCGAATTATCTGAACGAGATGGATCTATCGAATCCGCTGAACGAGAACTCGTAGAAAATGCGCTCGATTTCAACGAACACAATGTGGAAACAATTATGACGCCTCGAAGTAAAATTTTTGGACTTGCAGATAAGACTCCTGTACCTGAAGCCTTACCGAAAATTGCGGAAGAAATGTTTTCACGAATTCCAATTTTCCACGAAACAATCGATGAAATGGTTGGAGTTCTTCGTGTACAATCATTGGTAGAAGAAATGTTGAAACCAGATTTTCAGAATAAAAATCTTGCAAATCTCTCTCTCCTCCCTCCATTTCGGGTTCCACGAACAATGAAAATTGATACGTTATTACGCGCGTTTCAAGAGGAAAAACAACATCTTGCCTTTGTACACGATGAACACGGTGGACTTATTGGATTGATAACTTTAGAAGACGTTGTGGAAGAAATTTTCGGAGAAATACAAGACGAAGAAGATGTCGAAGATGTACTTATTCAGCGAGTCGGACGATATAAATTCCTATGTCATTCAGATCTTGAATTAGAACAAATTGAAAAATTTTTAGCAGAAGAAATTCCGGAAGAATTCGGAAAATATCATACGCGATTACTTCCATGGAATCTGGAAGAAGAAAATCATTCGCTCGCCTATTTTTTACTCGAACGACTTGAACATTTCCCAGAAAAAGGAGAAACATTAGTATTAAAAGCAGAATCTCACACATTCACTCTCACAATTCAGAAAATTGATGGCGAACGTATCGAAGAAGTTTTGCTTACAATTGAAAACGTAACAAAACCGTAACACCGGAACTTTCCTTTCATAAATTTGATCTTTGTACTTTGTTATTTGATATTTTAATTTAAAAGGATTTCACAAAATCCTCCGCAATATTATCTAACATATTTGATTCATATTCTGTAGTAGCGCGTAACCAAAACGCAGAAAGAATTAATCGAATCCCTTGTGTAAGAAGTTCTTTATTAGAAAAATCCTTGTGAAATGACGACAAATGAAGCGTGTTAGAATGATCATCCGCAATAAGAACTAAAGAACACCATTCTGTAATTCTTTTTCGAATCACATCATTCTGCACCTCTTGTAAAAACCCTAATCCAGCTACATCTTCCAACTCAATCTGTGATTCAATCATCTCAGCTGCCGGTCGACAAACAAGCGAAACGAATGCCAATATCGTCAAACTTGGAATTTCTTGATCAATCATCCATGCGACCAATTTCAATAATGATGGCTGTAAATACTTAATAATTTGAGCCAACTGTCTATCATGTCCTACTGATTTTTTTTCATCTTTTTTAACAGCTGCTAAACGTGCTTGCGCAGCAGAAATCCTTGCTATTAATTGTTCCGAGGTTTCTTCTGAACCTTCCGAAATATTTCCCATCAAGAGATCGTCGAGACCACTGGCTTGTTCTGCTCCCATATTATATCAAAAAAATCCCCATCAGTTTGACGGAGATTTATAATTTCTGCAACTACTGTTCCTTCCTTATGCAGGAACGATATTTACAAATGTTTTTTCGTAACGACGTCCATCAAAACGAATAATTGCTTTATTTGAGAATTCAACACGTCCTCCTTCAAGTGCGAATAATGTGAAATCTTTTCCAATTCCCACATTTTCACCAGGACGAAATTTTGTACCCTTTTGTCGAACTAAAATTTCCCCAGCAGAAACTGCCTGTCCTCCAAATCGTTTTACACCACGACGTTTGGCATTGGAATCTCGACCATTACGGGAACTACCACCAGCTTTCTTATGTGCCATTTGAGTGAATTTATTCGCCGAAATCTTAGGAATAAAATAAAACTTGTCAAACTTTAATTAAATCGCGTTGCTTTAAATAAAAACAGAATCCCCAATTTGAAGTTTGTACTTTGCTGTTTAATCTACGCTTCAATTCTCTTCACAACTGCACCGAGCGATTCAAGTGTTTCTGGAAATTTTTCATATCCACGATCAATATATTGAACATTTGAAATACGAGTTTTCCCTTCGGCCGCTAATCCCGCTAAAACCATAGCTGCACCAGCTCTCAAGTCCCAACTCTGAACACTCGCTCCACGAAGTGGAGTTTTCCCAAAAACACGCGCCTGATGAGGATTCATTTGTCGAACTTTTGCACCCATTTTTTCCAATTCTTGTAAATACGTAAGACGGTTTTCAAAAAGTGTTTCAAAAATCATTGATTCTCCCTCACATTGAGTTAAAAGAACACCAAATGGTGATTGTAAATCTGTAGAAAATCCTGGGAAAATTGCTGTTTGCAATTTTGGTATCGCAACGAGTTTCTTCGGTGTTACTACTCGCAACGCATTGTCAAGGAGTTTAAATTGTCCTCCAATGCGCTGAAATGCGCCGTAGAAACTTAATAATTCCCGATGACTTACGTTTTTTATGAGTAAATCTCCTCCAGCAATCGTAGTAGCAATGGCATATGTTCCAGCTAATAATCCGTCTGGCGGAATAACAAATTCTCCTCCATGTAAGTGAATTCCTCCATGAATAGACAAACTGTGTGTAGCGACTCCTGTAATCTTTGCTCCCATTTGTTGCAACATACGAACCGTTGCCACGACATGGATTTCTGCTGCTGTAAAAAATAATTCTGCAGTGTCATCACATCCTGCACAAAATAAGGCCAAATTTTCAGTGGCTGTAACAGAAGCTTCTGAAAAAAGAACTGCATTATTTTCATATTTAGGTCGAGCAAAACGAACTGTAATTTGTTCAGGTGTTTCATCTACAAACGCTCCTAATGTTCGAAATGCATCTAAGTGAGAAGCATTTGATCGTGCACCAATTACACATCCTCCTGGCAGAGGAATTGTGACTTCATGAAAACGTGCCAACAAGGGGCCCAACATCAAAATTGTCGCTCTCATTTTTCGTGCCTTACGACAATTCATTAGTTTTTCTGGAGATAAATTTTTTGCAGTAACAGAAACTGTTTTTGCTTCAAAATCACGAGACACTTCTACTCCAATATATTCAAAAATTTCTAATAACGTTGCTACATCTGAAATATCTGGAACATTTCGAAATAAACATTCGTCTTCCGTCAAAAGTGCTGCACATAACATTGGAAGCGTAGCATTTTTCGCTCCAGGAATAATCAATTCTCCGTGTAATTCATTTCCCCCTTCTACGTCAAAATATGGATTTTTTTTGGGAATATGTGGACGATCATTCGGACAAGAAAATTGAATTAACTTATCTCCCCCTAATTCAAATAATTTAATTATTACTTCTGAACTATTAGGCGTTGATATTCCAGAAATCCAATTATGAACTGATTGTCTTTGCACTCCTAAATAATCTGCCAATCCTGATGGTGTCCAACGCTCTTGTTCCATCCATTCTCGTAAATCAGCATTAAACGAAATCTTCATTTCAGACAAAAATAAATATCACCTTCAATAAAAATACTAGAAAGTTTTACTTAAGTGTCAAATATTTCCACAATAAAACAATCCAGATTTTAAACTTTTCGACTTTTCAATTCTTTGGTTTTTTAATTTAAGCAAAAAACTTTTAACTATTAATTATCTAAGCTTTGTTATTTGATATTTGTACTTTGAAGTTTTAAGCGGAGCGACTAAATCTTCTGTGATAAAAACTCTTCCGCATAAGCATCCGTCATTCCCGCAATGAAATCTGCAATTTTCACTTCCAAAGAATCATTACTTTTTTGTAAATACTCTGGCAATAACGATTGATTCGATTCAATTGCTAAAAATAAACGAGCAATAACTTCTTCTCCATGACGCGTTTGCTCTCGAACACTTGGCGCAGAATAGTAATTTTTAAAAAGAAAATTCTTCAACTGAAAAAACTCTGATTTTTCTGTGTCAGTAAATCCGATTTTCCCCGTTGATAAAAGTTTTCGAGAATTCCCAATAAGCCCTTCCATAACGTTTCGTAATACTCCACGAACCACGGAAGAACGATCTTTTCCGCGCTCAGAAATTACACGATTCACGAGCGGAATTTCTTGTAAATCAGCTATTTGAAAAAATCCTCCACGAACGCCATCTTCCAAGTCTGCCGCTAAATATGCTACTTCATCCGCTACATTTACTAATTGTGATTCCAACGATCCCGCCGTAAATTCTTTATCAACTCTATCAAAAAAAGTTTTATGTTTATCCATTCCCTCTCTTACTTCTTGTGTGAGATTTAATCCTGGAAAATCTTGATATCGCCGTTCGAAAAAATCCACAATACGAAGTGATTGTTCGTTATGTTCGAATCGTTTTCCAAATCGTTGCAACTCTCGATCAAGTGCAAATTCTCCAGCATGACCAAATGGTGGATGACCTAAATCATGCGCCAAAGCTATTGCTTCAGCTAAATCTTCATTTAATTCTAATTGTCTCGCTAAATCTCGAGCGATTTGAGCTACTTCAAGTGTGTGCGTTAATCTGTTGCGAAAATGATCTCCATGTCGAGGAGACACTACTTGCATTTTTCCTGCCAAACGACGGAACGCACTCGAATGTAAAATTCTATCACGATCTCGTTGAAACGGACTTCTTTCTGGATCCGCCAATTCTTCGTACCTTCTTCCTTGTGAATCTACATTCTTTTTAGCAAACTTACATAAGTTCGCATCTAATCGCGCATTCACGTTTGCTCCGTCTAAATGTGTACTATTTTCATTCATTTTCAAGACTTATTATGTAAAATTTAGAGTTTGTAGATTGAAGATTGCTTTCTTGCGCTCCCCAATGATGATGGTACACTGTTCAGTGAAAATGCGCGAAAAAAATTTCGGATTCGAACTCAAACAACGCGAACACGTTTCTTTGGAAGAATTGCGTGATATATTTTTGCAAGAAAGCATTGCCTCGTTTCCCGACAAAAGCCTTTCTACATCAATGAAATTTTGCCAAACAATTGATGAATAATTCCAGCCTTCCTCTTCCGGATGGTTTCGCTCCTCCGACATGGTGGGAAAAGATTTTCCCTGCGTGGATGATTGATTTTTTAGTCTTTACAAAAGAGTTTGTAGACAAACATATTTTGTGGTTTGTGTTACTGGGAATCATAATTTTATTGATAAAATTTTGGTACGATGCCGAACGCAGAAAATTTCTTCAAATCAAAAAACTTTGGACTTTTACGCTCTTTTTCTTATCGAAAAGATTAATGATGATTCCTCTTATTATAACCTTTTCTCGAAGAACCAAGAAATTGTCGAACAAAAAAATTGAACAGATTTTGTCTCTCAGAGACGAGTGTCGATCTGTTTCATTAAAAAATGATCCTCAAGAACGACTGAAACGAGAAGAAAAAATATCAAAAGCTCTTTTTGAATTTTTTATCGATTTAGAAAGCAATGGAACACTTTCTTCTAATGCTGCTCTTACGCAAATTGCAAAAGATCTCGAATTTATTGATAAAAAACTTGTTGAGTTGCAACTTGCCTACAACCACGAAGCACGAAAATGGAATCTTCGTAGAAATCTTGCAAAAAAAATATTAGGGCTTCCTTCTCTCACTTTATTTAAAGGATGATTTGGAATGCCAATCCCATTGCATTTTCTGTTTTAAACATAGATATACGTTGGTATGGACTTGTCTATGCTCTTGGATTTTTTTTCTGTGATTGGTTTGGTTGGAAACACATTTCAAAACTAAACATTGTAAATAAAAAACAGTGGGAAAATTGTATTTTAGGAACGTTTATCATCGGTGTAATTGGAGGAAGAATTGGGGAATTTATTTTCTATTCTCCGAGTACATTTGTAACAGAACCGCTAGAAATTCTAAAAATCTGGAATGGTGGAATGTCTATTCATGGCGGAGTTATTGCATCAATTCTTTGGATTTTATTTTGGAGTAAAAAACATAAACTTTCCCCTCTTGTATTCACGGATGCAATTGTGTTGCCATTGGCGATTGTTTTAATTTTCGGACGCTTGGCAAATTGGGCCAATGGTGAACTCTGGGGAAGACCAACTGGAACAGATTGGGGCGTAATTTTTCCACACGTTGATTCTGTTTTGCGTCATCCGAGCCAGCTTTATGAATCCGGAAAAAATCTACTACTTTCTGGAATTCTTCTGGCAATAAGTCGTCTTTCACTCTGTCAAAAGGAAGGAATTCAAACCGTCGTGTTTTTTGCAGGATACGGAATATTACGATTTATTATTGAGTTTTATCGCGAACCAACAACGTGGCTTGGAAGTATCACAACAGGACAGGCTTTGTGTGCAGGAATGGTTTTGTTCTCCATTATTTTGGCGTGGTCTAAAAACTTTTGGAAAAAATGATTTTGGAAGACTATCTGACTGCAGTGAGAGAAAAATTATCTCAAAAAGGAGAAGCCATATTACAGATAAAATGTTCACCAGGCGCAGCAAAAACAGAATGGCATTCTCTTCTTGACGGAGAAAAACTTGTAGCAAAATTACGAGTAGCAGCAGCTCCAGAACGTGGAAAAGCTAACTCAGTGATCACAAATTTTATACAAAAGGAGTTCGATTGTATTGTCGAAATCACTTCCGGGCACACCAACAGCATCAAACTTTTAAAACTGTGGAAAAAATGAGCAAAAGAAAATCATCACATTCAACCAACAGAAAAGCACTTGCAGAAAGAAAATTCGCGAAAAAAGATCTCGGACAAAATTTTTTACAATCAACTGAAGTTCGAGAAAAAATTCTTAGTGAAGCTGGGGATATAAAAGGAAAAAATGTTCTCGAAATTGGACCTGGATTAGGATTTCTAACAGAAGCATTATTAAAAGTTGGAGCAAAATTAACGGCCGTTGAATTTGACGAACGAGCTGTACAAATCTTGGAAAAAAAATTCAGAAATAATCCAAATTTTACACTCATTCAAGGTTCTATTTTGGATATAAATCTCGATAACCTTTTCAAAAAAGAATCATGGCAAGTAGTAGCAAATATTCCCTATCACATCACATCGCCAATTCTGAGAAAACTTCTCGCAGAAACGAAAAACAAACCTTCTTCTTGTGTATTAATGGTGCAAAAAGAAGTGGCAAAAAAAATCGCCAGAACACGTTGTGCCACAGAAAAATTGGTTGAATCACGATCCATTCTTTCTCTTTCAGTAGAAATATTCGCAGAAGCAAAAAACTGTTTCGAGGTAAAACGAGATTGTTTTGAACCAGCTCCAAATGTTGATTCCGCAATTTTGAAATTAACCACTCGAAAAAAGCCACTTATTGCATCAGAAATGGAGCCGGATTTTTTCACAATGGTAAATGCTGGATTTCACGAAAGAAGAAAGAAACTCAAAAACTCGTTACCAAAATTCTTTGGAGACGATCCAACGCCTTTATTGAAAGGAATTGATGGAGATCGTCGCGCTGAAACATTGGATATAAATGAATGGATTATTTTGACAGAGAATTTTCGGAAATTAAAAAAATAGGACGATAGAACATCGCCCTACAACACAATCTTTAATAAAAGACTTCATCTTCATTGAGAAGAATGGCCCCTACAAACACAGCTAATATTGCTGAAACCATAAGACCGCCAATTACGGTAAGTACTACTATAAATTTCTTCATCTGTTTCTCCTTTGTTAGTTAGTTAGTTAGTTAGTTAGTTAGTTAGTTAGTTAATTTCAATATTTTCAATATCTGGAATCATTAATATAAAAAGAATCACCGAAATCACTAAGATCATAAAGACTTTTTTTCATTTTTTCTCCTCGTTTGATTGTTAATCTCTACAACATTTGATACCTACAATTACTATAATAAGATTACTTTTTTCACCTAATTCTCCTTCTGCGTTTTATAAATTTTGTTAAAGATCACTGTTCATTAAAGACATTCTAAATGAATTCTCTAATGAAAACTTAATATGTGTATAAGTGTTTTAAAGAACTTGTCAAGTTTGCAATTCGCACTCATAATCATTTTCTGATACATTCTCCCCGATGCGAAATTTCCCACAACGATTTATTGAACGAGTACAAGAAATGCTTCCTGCTGATCAAGTAGACGCTTTTCTCGAACGATCAACGGAACCGTTACCGAAAACTGTACGGTTACGACCTAATTGCGATATTCCAAAAGACTGGAAACTCAAACCAGTTGCAGAAATGCCTGAAGCATTTTTTATCGATCGCAAAGATCGAACACAAGCACTTGGAAAAACAAGAGAACATTTTTGCGGAGAAATGTATATCGCTACACTTTCTTCTCTTTTGGCAGCAAAAATGCTTGCACCAAAACCAGGAGAAAAAATCTTGGATATGTGTGCTGCGCCAGGAAGTAAAACTACTTTTCTCTCTGATCAAATGCACGACGAGGGAATATTAATTGCCAATGAACTTTCTGCTTCTCGAAGCAAAAAACTCGCTGCAAATCTCGATCGACTTGGATGCACGAATACTGTTATTACTCAAATTGACGGCACATACATGGACACATTTTTTGATCAAGAGTTTGATAAAATCTTACTCGATGCCCCATGTAGCTCAGAAGGAGCTGGACGAAAACAATCTGAATTTTTTGAAAAATATTGGAGTGAACGAAAAATTTATGAAGCTGCAAAGATTCAGAAAAAATTAATTGTTTCTGCGTTTAAAATGCTTCGTCCTGACGGAGAAATGATTTATTCCACTTGCACAACTGCTCCAGAAGAAAATGAAGCCGTTGTTCAACACCTTATCGATAATTTTGGTGATACAGTTGAAATTCTACCACTCGAATTAGGAGAAGTTCCCCACTCTTCCGGACTTGAAAATTTCTCTGATGAAACATTTGAAACAGAAATCGCACAATACTCGCGAAGACTTTGGCCACATTTGTATAATGACAAATGGGATTCTGAATGCTTCTTTATTTGTCGAATCAAAAAAAATGGAAGTATTTCTCGCGCACCAGCAAACAAGTCACGAGCTGCTGCAGGACTTAATTTTATGAGAAAAAACCAAGCGGCAGAAGTGTTCTCACGAATTTCAAAATACTACGATATTCCAAAAGATGTTTGGAAACCTTACTCTATCCTCGAGCACGGTGGCGAAATATTTCTTACAAATCGCGACGTTGCTATTTTTGTTACGAGAAATGCTCACCGACGAGCAGGAATGCATCTTGCAGACAAACACGGAAATCCTACCAATTCCTTTGCTATGAAGTTTGGAGAATTTGCGAACAAAAATATTATACAACTTTCTACAGAAGATGCTGAGAGATTCCTTTCTGGAATAGATCTACAAAAAAAAGAACCTTTAAAAATGAAAGATGGAACCATCGTACTTATCCGAGAAGGAAAACGATGTTTGGGGTGGGGAAAGATAATGCAAAAAGGATATCGAATCAAAAATCGACTTGATCGTAACACAATATCATAATTTCTTTCTGAAAGCTTCCTATCATTTCTTGACTTTCTCTATAATTTCGTAACACTTTCTTCGATGAAAAAATTTATACTCGCTTTTACCCCGATCTTATTTCTTGCTGGATGTGCTAATGTTCCAGAAGAAAAACCTGAAATAAATGTGGAAGAAGTAAAAACCGCTGAGGCAGGAGAAACTTGTGGTGGAGTTGAAAAAAAATTATGTGCAGACGGATTAGATTGCATCTTTGATTTTGATAAACCAGACGCTCGCGGTCGTTGCGTAAAAACTGTTGTTGATGAAGAAATGAAATGTCCACGCACACAAACGCCGGTTTGTGCTATTCGAGGACGTATCAAAAATGGATATTTGAATGAATGTGAAGCAAAACGACATGGCGCAACTATTCTTTCAAGTGGGTTTTGTGAACGTGATGACAGTGTTATTGGAAACTGTGAAGCAAAAGCGATCGGAATTGGAACGTGTTTCAAAGTTACGCGTGGATTTGAATTTGATGGAAAAAAATGTGTTGAAAAAAATGTCGGAGGATGTGATGCAGAACTCCCATTTCCTTCTGAAGAATCTTGTGTTATCGCTTGTGAGAAATAAAATAGCTCATCATTCCAAAATTGTCTGGAATCAAATTTCGAACTTCAATGTTTGCTCTTTGTTATTTGAGCTTTGTAGTTTCAAGCGCTAGCGACTTTGTTCTTTTCATTGCCGCATCAACTGCACACTTTACGATCATGTCTAATTTTGCTGTGTCAAAACTTAAAATTGCTTGTTCTGTCGTTCCCCCTGGAGACATCACTTTCTTTTTCCATTCAGAAACAGAAATATCCGGAAATTGATGTACAATTTCTCCCGAACCAAGCAATGTTTGCCGAGCTAGTTTCTCTGCTTCTTCTTTTGTAAATCCAAGCCCTACAGCTGCTTTTTCTAAATATTCTGCAAACAAAAAGAAATACGCTGGACCACTTCCAGAAATTGCTCCAATGCAGTCTATTTTTTCTTCTGCATCTAATTCTAAAATTTCACCACCAGCAAGAAATAAATCCTGTACGAATGTTTTATCTTCTTCTTCAAATCCAGAATCTGGATCAAATAAAATCCCTGTCATTCCTTTCCCTACAGATTGTCCCAAGTTTGGCATTGTCCGAACAATTCTCGCCATTGGAAATTTTTCTCGCAGTGTAGCAACTGATGTTCCTGCTAAAAGAGAAACAATAATCGTTCCTTCCTCTGGTTGAAATTTGAGTGCTTTTAACCCTTGCGGTTTTATTCCCAAAACAACAACTTTACACGAAGCAAGATCTGCAACATCTTCCGTTGTTCGAACTAAATATTTTTCAGCAAGCAATGTATTCCTTTCAACACTTCGGTTGGCAACCAAAATATCATGCGAAGAAGTTCCTTTTTCAAGCACACTTTTCAAAATTGCGCCTCCCATATTACCGCAACCGAGAAATCCTATAATCATTGTTTAATAATTGTATTTAATTTTTCCAACCACATGCAATCCCACCATTTTCCATAACGAAAAAAATGCTCTTTTTGTATTCCAATTTCTTCAAACCCAAGTTTTTTCAAAATCCGCTCAGAAGCACCATTTCCTACTACAACTCGTCCCGAAATTTTATGAAGATTTAATCGAGAAAATCCTTCATCAAGAACGGCACTTACGGCTTCCGTAGCAATTCCTTTTCCTGCTACATCCGGAACAAACCAATATCCAATATTTCCATTATCAATCTGCCACGCTAACACTTTGCACTCAATATCATTAATTCCAACTAAACCAATGAATCGTCCATCTAAACGTACAACCCATATCACATCTTTTTCTGGCATACGAGAAAGAGTCCATTTTACAAAATTTTCCGTATCCTCACGGCACGTTGGTGGATCAAAGGTCAACATCTTTGTAATCTGTGGCGTTTCAAGTAACGCTGCATAAATTTCGTCTATATCACTTTCTTGAATCGGAACAAGCGCTAAACGTTCGGTTGTAATTAAAAAGTTTTCCATCAACTTCATGCTAACACATCAGGAAAAAATCAGAAAATCTCTCTGTAAACAGAAGCACTTTAAAAATATGCTCACTTTTTGTACTTTGAACTTTATTCTTTGATATTGGAACTCAATCCTTTTTTGACAATTCCCCTATCACTCGGCAGAATTCTGGTAATGAAATTTATTCAACGTTTTTTATTTTCTCTTGTCGGATACTCTCTTGTGTTTTGGCAACTCAACACACGTTTTAACGAACTTTTTGGAAAATTCATACAAGGTTCTTTCTCTTTGAATGAATCTGTTTCTGCTTATCTCATTCTCGCTTTTCTTCTTTCCGTAATTAACTCTCTTATAAAGCCACTCATAATGCTTGTCTCTCTTCCATTAAGATGGATCACTCTTGGTACTTTTTCGTTGGTAATAAATGCCGCTCTATTATGGTTTCTTCAGCAAGTAGCAAATTTTGTTTCTAATGATATCGCTCTTCACATAGAACATTGGCAAACATATCTCGCTGTAGGACTTATTTTATCGTTTGTAAATGGAATCATCCATTGGTTTGAAAAATAATACTTTTTCTTTTTTTGTAGTTTGTAATTTGTAATTTCTAATTTGATATTTTGTAATTTCAAGCAAAGCGACATAGTTTTCTTGCAAAAAATTGAATGGTCTGTACACTCTCACTGATTTTTGTGTAAAAAAATGTTTAAAATTTTCTTCATTATCGTTGCGATATTACTTATCGCTCTCATTCTCCTTCAACAAAAAAATTCTGGACTCGGATCCTTGATGGGTGGCGGAGCTGGAGATGAAATTGCTCAAGCTCGTCGTGGAGCCGATAAATTCCTACATCGTGCAACGATTCTTGTATCTATCCTCTTTTTAGGAAGTGCAATGTGGACCATGTTTTTGTCATAATGCACCAACCTCACCGATCTCGAAGCTCGGTACAAAAAAATTCTTGGAAAAAATTACTGCTCTGGATTTTGATTGTTGGAACAATTACTTCTGGAAGTATTCTAGGAAGACGATTTTTTATACAACATTCTCAGTGGGTTCCTGCTCCTGGTGGAATTTTCACTGAATCAACCATTGGTACGATTAATAATCTAAATCCTCTCGCAGCAAACACTACGTTATTTGATCGAGACCTCCTTTCTCTAATCTTCGCTGGACTTCTACGACATAATCCACTCACTGGACAAATTGAAGACAATTTGGCAACCTTTCGCGTTTCCGAAACACGAAAAGAATATTATGTTACGTTAAAAAGCACCGCTAAATTCTCAAATGGTGATCCAGTCACAATTGATGATGTTCTGTTTACGTTTGAAAAAGTGATTCAAAACCAAAACTTTGCAAATACAGTTTTACATGATGCGTTTGAATATATTAGCATTGACGTTGTAGACGAACAAACTCTTAAGTTTATCCTTCCCGAACCAAATGTATATTTCCCTGGATTACTTACTACTCCTATTTTACACGCAAAAAGTTTTGAAAATGCTCTTATTGAGGAAATCACAGACCCCAGTTTTCCCGCTAATAAACATCCTATTGGCGCAGGTCCATATATTTTGAATAATATTGTTCCCGAAAACAATGGATTATTTCGTGTATTTTTAGGAAGCAATAAACATTTTTTTCGAGGCAAACCATTAATTCCTCAGTTAGTATTTTACGTCTATTCTTCTGTAGCTCATTTACAGTTAGAACATACGTGGTCAACTATGTTTTCGCATATGAGCACGCGTGATATAGATAAATTTGAACCAAAATTATTTGGAGAATATATGCGTCGTGAATACGTATTACCACGATTTGTAGGCGTGTTTTTTAACCTTGATTCTCCTGTTGTAAAAAATACATATCTTCGTCAAGCTCTGCAAACTGCTATAGACAAAGAACGTATAATTGCACGAGAAACGGGATGGAATAGAATTGATTCTATCTTCTTTTTTGAAGGCGTGGAAGATTGGCATGAACCCGGATTTGCTGAAGCCCGACAACTGCTTCGTGATCATGGATATAGAATCCCACAGAAGAGCGAAGTTCGCTATTTCGACAAAAAACCGGTTTCCCTCCGAATGATTACCTCGGTTGCGCCACCTGTATATTCTCGTTTTGCACAAAACATTGTCCGCACATGGCAAACAGAACTCAATATTGATGTTCAACTCAATGTTCTCGATACAGCAGAATTCCAGCGCGCATTAAAAACAAGAGATTACGATCTTGTACTTTTTGGGCAAAATTTCTCAGCAAATCTTGATTCCCTTTCTACATGGCATAGTTCTCAAACAGGCGAATTGAATTTAAGCAATTTAACAAATTCCGAAATTGATTTTCTTATCGATGAAGTTCGTTTTTCCGATTCCAGATCAGATTTATTCTCATTGAATCAAAAACTCGGAGAAATCGTTCCCGTTGTCGTTCTCGCAACACCTCAATACAATTTATTAGTTGACCATGATCTTCTAGGATTTTCTAAGAATTTCGGGAAAATTCGTCGACACGCTGAACGATTTGCCGAAGTACATCAATGGCATTTCTCAAAGAAACGCGCTTGGGATTGGCCAGAAGATCAATCTAAATTTATAGGATTTTTCCGTTGGATTTTTCGCCTTGAAAATGAAAATTAATCCTCATGTTCTTCAATCGTTAGAACTACAAAACAAGCACTCAGTTCTTTCTTCAGAAAATATTTCACTCCTTTCTCTTGATTGGGGAGAAAAGTTTTGCGGACTTGCTTGGACTCCTGATGGACAAGTATGTCTTCCTCTTGGAACATTTCCTAGGACACAAATTGTGAACGAGATCACTAAATTTACTCAAGAAAAACGAGCAAAAAAAATTATAATAGGACTTCCTATTTCAGGAGATGGTTCTGAAAACCATATCTGCAAATCTATTCGAAAATTCGCCAAAAACAGCGTTTCTCTTCCCATAGAATGGATTAACGAACGAGGAAGCAGTCAAGCCACACTTTCTCCAAATAAAGACAGAATCGACGATCTCGCCGCAGTACATATATTGGAACAATATCTTCAAAAACAATCAATTGATAATAAATAATTTTTTTATTTTTATGCACTTTCTGATGAAGGAATGTATTCTTTTTTTTATTTTTCAAATTAAGTTACAATAAAGTACGATGAATCCCCCATTCACAAAAGCTGAAATTGAAAACTTTGTTGTACAAGCGCAACAAGGAGATGAAGCAGCTTTTGAAAAAATATTTAATTTATATTATGTACCAATTTCTCATTACGTAAGACTTCGATCTAATCCCGAAGACACAGAAGACATTATTGGTGATATTTTTCTAAAAATCATTCAACACTTACCAAAATACAAACCACAAAAAAAAGTGCTAGAAAGTGGAAACGGAGCATTTGTTGCATGGATTTTTCGTATAGCAAGAAACCAAATCATCGATCATTATCGCCTAACAAAAGACACGATTAGTCTCTATGACCCAAAATCTGGAGAACTGCGACTCGACCTTCCTGATCCACGACTCAACCCACAACAATCTGCCGAACAACATGACTCTCATCGCGCCATTCACGCTGCGCTGAAAAAACTCCCACACACTCATCGAGAAATATTAGAACTGAAATTTTTACATGACTTTTCTAATACCGAAATAGCAGAAATAACTGGGAAAAATGAGGGAACTATTCGTGTCGCACAATTACGAGCCCTTCGAGAAATACGAAAACATTTTCCAAATGAAGAATAAATGTCACAATGAACCGATTCTTTCGTTATAAATAATAAAAGACAAATTCGCCTATCACATCATGAAAACATTAAAATCACATCTAAAAGTCTTTCCTTTGTTTCTCATTCTCATAACTTTTTATGTAAACAATGAAACTCATGCTGATACATTTTTCTATGATACTCATCGAGTCGATAGATGCGCAAAAATTATAAATTTAGAAGAATTCCCTGAAATAACACTTATCGGCTTTGTTCAAGGTCCAATGGTAAAACAATACGAATCCTATAAAATAACAAAAGACCTCTGCCTTCACAAGGGATATAAATTTAACATACTTGATATATACACAACAAAAAATTCTAAATTCACAGAACTCGACTTAAATGATTTAGAGATAATAACAGAAAAACGAACATCTGGAGGAAGTCATCAAACAGACAGTGGCGAATGGGTAAAGAGTACTTATGATTATTTCAGACCAAAAAATTTTCAACTCTTATTTCCTAATTTAGAATCCTATGGAGGATATGCAGATGACAGAACTGCTCCACAAACAAAAGAAATTGTTGAATATCAATTAGAAAAAGATTCTAACGAAAATTTATTTCTTTATAAGGCAAAAAAAATATTGGAACATGATAGTAAGAAACTCAAAACAGAACACTATTCTATCCCCATTTCAAAAGAAATCATACACTTTCCCGACACACTTTCTAATTCCCTCGAAGGAACTTCTGCAGCTTATCTAAGATCAAAGAACATAATCGGCGGATTTCCTGATGGCGAATTCAAAGGATCTCGCCCCGTAAATAGAGCAGAGTTGGCAAAATTTTTATTACTCGCAAAGGGAATTCAAGTAGATGACCTGAAAAACAACAAACAGTTTTCTGATGTATTAGATGGTGAATGGTATGTAAAATATGTCATGAAAGCAGCTGAAATGGATATCATCAATGGATATCCAAGTGGGAATTTTAAGCCAGCACAAACAGTAAATACAGCTGAGTTTTTGAAAATGATTGCTCATACTTTCGAACTATACACAGGCTCTGATACAGGCTATCGCTATAAAGATGTCCAAAAAGATGATTGGTTTCACAAATATGCACCTATAGCACAGGGATATAAATTATTTCCATCTCAAGCTCCTAATTATGAATACCTCAATCCAGAAAAAGAACTAACAAGAAATGAAATTGCCATAGCTTTAACTAAACTCTTAAAATATATT
Organism: Candidatus Altimarinota bacterium; assembly: GCA_963677105.1. GTDB lineage: Bacteria > Patescibacteriota > Gracilibacteria > UBA4473 > UBA4473 > M50B91. The sequence goes on from OY781871.1 coordinate 221,203, forward strand.
AAATGATCTATGAATATAACTTTTTAAAAGCTCTTTTATTCACAATTCCTCTTGAAACAATTGTGTTATTTTTTGTCATAAGAAAAATTTATAAACTTGATACAACAAAAATCAAAAATAGCTTGCTTCTTTTCTCGGGCTTTTTTTGTTCTTTTGCCACTCTTCCCTATTTATGGTTTATTTTGCCGCTAATAATCAGGAAGTACATATTTTTAAGTATCATCGGAGAAACGCTTGTAATTTTACTAGAAACGATTATTTATTACTTTGTATTGAAAATTAATATTAAAAGATCAATTCTTCTTTCTTTTTTATGCAACCTTTGTTCCTACGGTCTCGGACTTATTTTCTTTTAAAATCTTCTCGCTGAGATTGCGTTATAAACGGAAAATAGTACACTGCGCACGATGATTGATAAAGCAAAAAAGATTTTGGTGGATTTTGAAACGATTGAGCAACAACTTGCTGATCCTGAAACTTTTTCTGATCCAGATAAAGCACGACAACTAGGACAAAAAAGAAAATCCATGGAACCGAAATTCGAGCTAGCAAAAAAATATATTCAATTGCTACAACAATTAGAAGATGCTGAAGAACTCATGAATGATCCCGAAATGAAGGAGTTTGCCAAAAGTGAGTTTGATTCTGCAAAAAAAGAAATTCCTGAAATAGAAGAAAGCCTAAAAATTGCGCTCATTCCACGAGACCCGAGTGACGACAGAAACTGTATTGTTGAAATTCGTCCAGGAGCCGGTGGAGATGAATCTGCACTCTTTGCGGAAGAAATGGCTCGCGCAATCATGAAGTTTTCAGAATCAATCGATCTCAAAATTGAAATTCTTTCAGAACAAACAAATGAAGGAGGAGGATTAAAAGAAATTATTTTCAAAGCTATTGGGTTTGGAGCATATAAAAATTTAAAATTTGAAGGTGGCGTACACCGAGTACAACGAATTCCTGTCACTGAATCACAAGGACGTGTTCATACATCAGCAATTTCTGTTGTGGTAATGCCAGAAGTTGAAGAAACAGAAGTCGAAATAAATCCCGCAGATGTTCGAGTAGACGTATTTCGTTCATCTGGATGCGGAGGACAGTCTGTAAATACTACCGATTCAGCTGTTCGACTCACACATATTCCAACTGGATTAATTGTAACCTGTCAGGATGAGAAATCTCAGTTAAAAAACAAAAACAAGGCTTTTGGAGTTTTAAGAGCCCGACTTTATGCTATTGACGCAGAAAAAAAACAAGCAGAACTTGGATCAAAACGATTGGTACAAATGGGATCTGGTGATCGAAGCGATAAAATCCGAACATATAATTTTCCTCAAGATCGAGTTACTGATCATCGAATTGGACAAAATTTCTCTAATTTACCAGGAATAATGGATGGACATCTCGGAAAAATTGTAGAAGCACTTCAACTCGAAGAACAAGCCTCATTATTAGAACAGGCAAGCTAAGCCGCCTCTAAATCTTCATCAGAATACAGTCCATTTGGATATCCTTCTTCCAAAAGAATTTCGTGTAATTTTTTTTTACTTTCTTCAAGCAATTCTTCTTCTTCTGTTAATTCTTCTTTCTGCTCTTCTATTAATGCTATTTTTTCGTCAATATTTTCTTCTACTTCATTCAAAAGCTCTCCAAGCCGATCCTTCACTTCTTGTTGCGATAACATAACTTCTTCCTCCCATTCATATACATCTAACATTGTAACTGGCAAAGTCGGATCTCCCTCATACCCTATGGCATTCCAAGCATTACGCTGATTTTGGTCTTTCAAAACCTTGCTCATCTAATGTAGTAATATTTAATTAATATATCACATAATAACACATTACTGAATAAAAGTCTACAGTTTTATATTTTTATTTGACTTTTCTCTTAAAAGGCTCCACACTGCTTTCGAAGCGTGATGGTCATTTGTTTGACTATCGCGATTTTTTCTGCCACATTTTCACCCTTATAAATCATGCAAAGCAAACTACAAGCCGCAATTAATCAAATCTGCGCTGAAAAAAATTTAAATCACACAACAGTAATTGAGGCCATAGAAAATGGTGTAGCTCTTGCCTACAAAAAAGATTTTGGGTATCCAGAACAAAAAATAAAAGTAGTACTGGGAGATGACATCTCTGATATGAAAATATTTGAAGAACGCGTTGTTGCAAAAAAGGTTGAAGATCATGCAAATGAAATTGCGCTAAAAGACGCACAACTCATAAATCCTGTGGCAAAAATTGGAGATACTATTTATATACCGCTTACATTGACTGAAAATTTTGGTCGAATTGCCGCTCAAACAGCAAAACATGTAATGGGACAAAAACTACAAGAAGCAGAACGTTCTATGCTATTTGAAAAATTTAAAGATCGAGAAGGAGATCTTTTAACGGCTCGAGTGCAAAAAGTTGATCGTGATTCTGTCTTAGTTGAAATCGAAGGAATTACAACATTGCTTTTTAATCGACAACAAATTCAAGGAGAAAAATACTTTACTGGACAACGTATTAAAGTTTTACTTGAAGCCGTGGAACAAACAAGCAAAGGTCCACAACTTCGAATTACTCGAACGAGTAAAAAATTCATTGATGCTTTATTTGAAGCAGAAATTCCTGAAATGCGTGAAGGAATTGTATATATTGCCAAAATGGCACGTGAATCGGGAGTTCGTTGTAAATTGGCAGTAGCTTCTGAAGAACCTGGAGTTGACCCTGTAGGAGCTTTTGTAGGACAACGTGGAAGTCGAATTAACACAGTAATGGAAGAAGTTGGTGATGAACGACTTGATGTCATTCAATACTCAGAAGATCCTAAAAAATTACTTCTCGCTGCACTTTCTCCAGCAAAAATTTCAAAAGTTGAATTTTTCAAAGGAACTAAAGGTGAATCTCGTGTAAAAATATTTGTGCGAGAAGAAGAACGCGCAATCACTATTGGTCGAAAAGGACAGAATGTTCGACTCGCTGGTCAACTGCTTGATATGCAAATTGACGTAATTACGTTTGATGGACCAGATGAAGAAGACGAATCAATCGCACCAATTCCTGCGAAAAAACAAGAGAAAAAGGAAGTATCTGAAAAAGTAACAATTAGTGTTCTTGACGGTGTAGAACCGGAAGTCATTGCAACATTAACAGATCTTGGATTGTCTCAAGTAAAACAATTTGAGGGACTAAAAGCAGAAGAACTTGCTGAAATTGGAATCACGCTAGAACAAGCAAAATCAGTAATGAAGGCTATTAAAAAATTCCTTGGATAATTTGTGAAATAATAAAACAAGAAGGCGAAGTCATATGACTTCGCTTTTTTAAAAACTCAAATACCAAGTACTTTCCCTATTCGTTGATCACGAGCCTCACACGGAATCTCTGACAAAACAGCCCATTGTGGCAACACACAAACTGTTGGTGCATTTGTTTTTGATAAAAATTCATCATAATATCCACCACCTCTTCCCAATCGTTCACCCGTAATCGCCGCCGCAACCGCTGGAACAATTATCAAGTCTGGTTCTCCAGCAAGATTTTGTTGAACAGGCTCTAAAATTCCAAATTTTCCAGGAACTAAATCTTCATATAAAGAAATATAAAACTTCATATCCCATCCTCTCACAAGCGGAAACGCAAATTGTTTCTCTGGGAACATTGAGCACAATTTTTGCACAAAACTAATTTCTCTCTCATCTGGAGCAAATATATAAATTACTTTCGATGCTTGAAACTTCGACAATTCAGCTACTTTTTCTACTGCTAAAGACGATAAATTCTCTCTTTCTTCTTCAGATAATGTGTCCCATTTCTGACGAATATTTTCACGGATAAAAAACTTTTGAGCCACAATCATATCTGCTTTTATTTGTGTGGCTAATGCAGAAATTGATGAAAATTGCATTGTTTCACGAACAAACTGAACCGTTTCTATTTCTAAAATTTTATCTAATAATTCTCCCGAAAAATTCAAAATATGAACCTCTAATGTCCATTGTTTATCTGTTTGACGAACTCCTGCATGTAAAATCCCGTTATATTCTTTTGTATCAAAACGGACACGAACTAACCAAACGCCATCTTTTAGTTTTAGACGTTGTGCAAAAAACAAATTCGCTGTCGGTACACCCAACGTACGCGCTAATTTTTGTCCCTCGATAACGCGACCACGAAATTTCATTTTTTTACTTCTATCCACTCACTTTGGAAAAATATTTCCCCACTCACTGGATCGACAATTGCTGCTGAAAATTTATCGCCCACTCGAATTTCCACTTGCTCTTCTACTGTTAAAGATGAATCCGACGGAATTTCTAGTGTAACACCTGGATCAACTGGATGAACCGCTCCACTCGGCACAACTGATGCCAACAAAAATGAAGCCCACTCAAAAAATTTCATCACTCAAATTGTGCCACGAGTTCTAATTTTTCTCAATTATTTATTTCTCTTATACCCAACGATCAAATAAAGAATCCCTGGTATAAAAAGGATAAACATATTTATCGGAAATTTTGCATCAGCCAGAAGTCCTAAAATGAATCCCAGAATGATTGGCAAGATTATGAGATAGCCTCCTATTTTTTCATATTTCCATCCTGCAAGAAGTCCTATAAAAGATAATGGGAGAAAGAGAAGCCACACATTTTCAATCCACGAATAGTCCGGATTGACAAAGGGTAATGGATTCCCGTATCCAAAATAAAAAGGCAAAATGAGCAAGAAAAACACAAGTGAAATAATTCTTGCTGTCCATTTAAACGTAATCAAAGATTTTATATTCATGATACACGCATAATAATAAAAATTTTTCAAATGAGATAGTTTTTCTTCATAAAGAAAAAATGGAACAAACAAAAAATCCCGAACAAAATTCCCAAGCAATAAGTGAAAAGGTGTTTTGTGAGGAAAATGAGGAATAGCGAAGCAGTGAAGTTTTTTGTGTAACAAAAAACGGAACAAGCAAGGCTTATTCCGACATGGTGGCGCGAGGTAGAATTGAACTACCGACACAGGGATTTTCAGTCCCTTGCTCTACCACTGAGCTACCGCGCCGAAACCGAAAGAGAACAAGCGGAGTGTACAAAATTTATTGTACGGGTCAAATTTTAGGCAGATAAAATTACGCAATTCGTTGCATCAGAAGGAAGGCTCGCACGAGACACTGAAACTTCAGATTCTGGTAAAATTTTGGCATTAAATAATTCTACTATTTTAGGGAATACTGTTGTATCTCCTCCGAAGACAACCATTCGTGGATCCACTTTTTCCAAAAATTCTTTTGCACTTTTCACATCAAATCCTTCTCGTAATGTAAGAAAGGCAATATCAACATTTTCACCTAATACATCAAAAAATGCTCCATTCGACATTGCCGGCAAATCACCAAAATGAGCCATCACAACATCTTCCATTGTGATTTTAAATACTATATTTTTGTTATTATGAGTATAAAATCCTCGAACAAGCACGTTTGAAATATCATATTCTCCCGGAAGATTTAATACTTTTTTTGTTTCCATATCAAGATCTTCTCCTTTCGAACTCATTACAACATCTACTTTCCCAATCTTTTTATCCACTGGATCAAACGCTACCTTTGCTGTTTTCCCTTCGATTAAGAAAGAACTGTTACCGAAAAATTGAATTTTCATAAAAACCGTGTAAATTTCTGATGATAGTGTACTGAAATACCAAAAAAATGAAACTGATTTTGAAAGAAAAAGTTGCAACGCAAGACATGAGCAAGAAATTTGCACAAAAAATATGGAATGAGCTTCTATCAAAGGAACAATCATTCTCTGTTTTTCTAGAAGGAGGGCTCGGCTCTGGAAAAACTTTTCTTGTACGAGAGATTCTTACAAAAGCAGGAATAAATGAAAATATCCCGAGTCCGACATATACACTCGTAAATGAATTCGAAACACAGACACACGCATTTGCTCATTTTGATTTTTATAGATTGAATAATCCAAATGATTTTTTTGAACGCGGACTCAGTGAAATCGCCGAAAATCAGAAAATCTCAACTTTTATTGAATGGGCAGATAAAATTTCAGAAACTGCACAACAAGGATTTTCTGGAAGAAAATTTGTTATTCGAATTAAACACGGTGTCAGTTCTGGTCAAAGAATAATTAGCGTATATGATCCTCTTGAAAAATGATTTCTAATTTAATACTTCTTACCGGAGAGGACACATTTCGATTGCATGAAAGACTTCGTGTTCTAAAAAAAGGATTTAAACAAAAATATCCAAATGGAGAATTAAAGATTTTTGAAACTCCTCAACGTGGAGATGGACATGATAATATTGCAGCATTAGCAAGTTTAAATGAGCTAGCTTGTACACCAAATTTGTTCGGAGAAAAACGTCTTGCCATTTGTGAAACAGATTGGTGGAATGCTGCAAAATTTGATAAAGCGGAAAATTTTTTCCGCACACTCCCAGACAATGCCGATCATTCTTCAATTCTTGTTGTGCAACCAAAACTCGATAAACGAACAAAATGGTCCAAGTTTTTCCTTGATAATGCTCGAACTGAACTATTTGAACCGCTTGATGAACTAAATTTATTGCGTTGGATTGAAAACCGAGTTGAGAAATTTGAAAAAAAAATATCAAGAATTGATGCAAAATTTCTTATCAATCGATGCGGAACTGATTTATGGCATCTCGCCAGTGAAATCGAGAAATTGACAACTGCGACTGAAAAAGAATTTATATCACAAGATATAATTGAAAAACTTACTATTCCTCATCCACAACTGGAAATTTGGGATTTCTTAGAAAAACTCTCTCAAGGAGATGCAGAAAATGCAATTAAACGATTTCGATCGCTTCTCACTATGGGAAGTCCAATTCATCAGCTTTTCTCAATGATACAACGAGAAATTCGTGTTCATGCACAACTGCGAGCAGGACTAGATCAAGGATTACATGAAAGTGAAATTGCAAAACAAACAAAACTTCATCCTTTTGTGGTTAAGAAAACAATCGGTTGTACAAAAAACTTTTCTGCTATGAAAATTCGAAAACTGTATGATGAACTGTTTGATATTGAAAAACGAATGAAATCTGGTGGAATAATTCTTACTACAAATGATACACGTCCGCTAGAAATCGCTATTGAAAAATTTATTATTAAATGCTGTCACAATGTCTGAACCTTTTGCGATTATTTGTGGTGGCGTAGGAGGTGCTCTTTTGGGAAGTTTCACAACAATGCTTGTTTGGAGATTGCACAATGATGAAACTGGAATTTGGACAGGACGAAGCAAATGTCCGAATTGCAAAAAAACGCTCACTGCTTTTGAACTCATTCCTGTATTTTCATGGCTTTTTCAGCAGGGTAAATGTAAAAGTTGTGGAGAAAAAATATCTTCATTCTACCCTCTCGTAGAAATAGTTTTTATTATAAGTGGAACAATATTTATACAACTTTTTTACTCAGAAACGTGGTGGAATATTGCGCTAAAACTCATTCTCATATTTTTTGCCCTTATTCTTTGGGTATATGATACAAGATTTTATGAAGTTGATCGGAGAATTTCTTGGCCAGCAATTTTATTTGCATTCGTATTCGTATTTATTGAAGGCGGAATTCAATCAGCTCTTATTGGCGGATTTATAGGATTTTCAATTTTTGCTATACAATATTTTTATTCAAAAGGGAAGTGGGTCGGTGCAGGAGACATGGAATTAGGGCTTTTTCTGGGAATTATTCTTGGATGGGAAAAAACAATTGGCGCATTGTTTCTCGCATATATTCTTGGATCGATTGTTGCCATTCCCCTCTTAATACAGAAAAAGAAAACAATGAAATCATTTCTTCCAATGGGAGCATTTCTTATTCCTGCATTTCTAATAATGTTTCATTCTGGCGACAAAATCATTCAGTGGTACGTGGAATTATTTTTGTTTTAAAAATTTCCATCAATTTCTGCGTCCTCTCTCCCACCTGACCATTTCCAATTTTTTCCTCGTCAATCTTTGTCACAGGAACAACTCCAAAACTCGTACAAGTAAGAAATACTTCTTCTAAATTACACAATTCTCGTAACGTACATGATTGCAATTTCAGTGGAAAACAGGAATGTTCTAAGATTAACTCTCTTGTAACACCTTTCATAACTCCTTCATCTGGAGTAGAAAGTTTTTCTCTATCAAACCAAAAAATATTCGCTTTCGCACATTCTGTAACATTTCCATTTTTATCAGTGAGAACGGCTGAAAAAAAATCATCCATTTCTGCCATTTTCTGAGCAATATAACCATCTAGTCGAGATGAAAGTGTTTTTAATTCAGGATTAGAACGTTGCCGAAAAACGGATTTTAACGACACTCCTTTGTAAATGGAGGAATCAATTTGTAAATCCTCTGCCCCAACCATCACTCCTTCTGGAACAACGGTTATAGAAATTCTTGCTTCACCAGAAATTTTGAAAATAACCTCCAAAATCCATTCCGAGATTTGAGATAAAGAATAAGGAATTCGCAATCCAATCATCGCTGCCGAACGCATCAATCGATCTAAATGTTCTTCTTGTTGAAAAACATTTCCTTGATACGTTCTCAATGTTTCATATGCTCCATAACCACACTGCACTGCTGGAGAAAAAAACGACAATGTCGTCTTCTCTTTTTCAATTATTTTTCCGTTCCATAAATAAATCATCTAGTGAAATTTTCATAAAAAACATGTCCTCGGTCAAAAGAAAATTCCGAAAAATATGCTTGATTTTAAAACCTAATATGCTAGTCGCTGAGCGACTTTTTTGTTCTTAAGTTCTCAAAAAAACTGTCTAATTGCGTCCTCTTAAAATCTGTGAACACATTTAAAATCATTTTCAATTTTTTAGAAAAAGAATTGAAAGATAAAAGATCGTTGTATGAAAAAGAACAAATTACGCACAAAATCTGGACTTTTTAGGAAAAATTGATACCCTGCCGAGGATGACAATTTCTGTTTTTGATCTCGCCAAAAAATTAGACCTCGCTCCTGAGGCGATTTTACTTCATGCCATGGATCTGGATTTTGAAGTTCCTGAAGATGATATGATTCCCGATGATGTTGCCTCGGAAATTGAAAAATTAGAAATTGGAGATGAACTTGCTCAAACAGAACACGCTATTGAAGAACAATTGGAACGAGAGATCGTAGAAAAACAACAAGAACAAACTGCTGGAAGCAGAAAAAAAATTCAAAAAAAACAAGCAGAAAAGAAAAAGGAAGAATTGGAAAAAAGAGAAGAGGTTGTTGTGAAAAAACTAGATGATGGAACAATCGTTTTACCTGAAGAAATGACTGTTCGTGAACTTTCTGTAAAAATTAATAAACCGATTCCACTTGTGCTTATAAAAATGAAGCAGAATGGAATTATCGCAAATTTGAAGGAAAATATTGATTATGAAACAGCCGCAATTATTGCTGGGGAAATGGGAGTAAAAGTAAAAAAAGAAGCAGCTGAACTTTCAAGTGAAGACTTATTTCGAGGAGATTTAAAATCACTTCTCGCTGATGAAGAAGTAGAACAACTAGAAAAGCGTCCACCAGTAATTTCTATTATGGGACACGTAGATCACGGAAAAACTTCTATTCTTGATCATATCCGAAAGGCAAATGTTGTGGATGGAGAAGCTGGAGGAATTACGCAATCTATTGGTGCATATCAGGTTGAAGTTGGAAAACAACTTATTACATTTCTTGATACTCCCGGACACGAAGCATTTACAATGATGCGTGCTCGTGGTGCACATGCAACAGATATTGCAATTCTTGTTGTTGCTGCTACAGAAAGTGTAAAACCACAAACAATTGAAGCAATAAATCATGCGCACGCTGCAGAAATTCCGATTGTAGTTGCAATTAATAAAATGGACTTACCGGGAGCAAATCCTGATTTAGTGAAAAAATCACTCGCTGAATACGATGTTCAGGCTGATGATTGGGGCGGAGATGTTCCATGTATTCCTGTGTCTGCAAAAACTGGAGACGGAATTGATACATTACTTGATACAGTAATAACGGTTGCAGAAATGCAAGAATTAAAAGCAAATCCAAATCGAACCGCTATTTGTACGGTTATCGAAGCGGAGATGGATCCTCGCTCTGGAATGCGAGCAACTGTTTTAGTAAATACTGGAACATTAAAATCTGGAGATCCGTTTGTGATTCACGATCAACATGGAAAAATTCGTGTCATGAAAAATTTCCGTGGTGAACCTGTAAAAATAGCGACACCAAGTACTCCTGTTGAAATTACTGGATTATCAAAATTGCCACAAATGGGAGACTTATTGCAAGTTATGAAATCCGATAAAGAAGCACGAAAAAAAGCGGAAGCTGTTGCAGGAATTAAACACGAAGACGCATTAATTAAAAGAAAAAAAGCATCACTTGCTACATTGAAAGCGCGAATTGCAGATGGAAAAGTTCAGCAATTAAAAATTATTGTGAAGGCGGACTCAAATGGAACACTCGAGGCGGTTGTAAATGAATTACAAAAATTAAAAACAGATGAAACAATGGCAAAAGTCATTCATTCTGGAGTGGGAGAAATAAGTGAATCTGATATCATGCTCGCTTCTGCGGGAGAAGCGTTAGTTGTAGGATTCAATGTTGGAACTTCTGGACGTTTGACAAAACTTGCTGAACGAGAAGGCGTTCAATTATTTTCTTATGACGTTATTTATCATCTCACAGAAAAGATTCAAGAAATATTAGAAGGACGAGCTGACGATCAAGATATTGAAAAAATTGTTGGAGAAATGGTATTGAAAGGAGTTTTTGCTACCGACAAAAAAATGGCTGTTGCTGGTGGAGAAGTTACTTCTGGACTTGTTCGAGGAAAAGTTTCTTTCCGATTATTCCGTGGGAAAGAAGAAGAACCCGTTGGTATTGGAACCGTTGCTTCTGTGCAATTAGGACAAAAAATCGTAGAAGAAGTAAACCAAGGAGCAGAATGTGGATTGAAACTCAAACACGCTGAACTTACATTTGAAATTGGAGATCGACTGGAATTCTTCACTGGAGGAGAAAAGTCCAAATAATCAAATTGAAAAGCACAAACTACAAATAAATAGTGAAGTACTATGGAAGTTTTTAATGTTAATATTTTTTTATTTTTTTTATAAAAAATCTCCGATTCACACACTAGGTATGCAAATCGGAGAAAATGTTCTTTGTTTGAATTTAGTCGGGTAAAAAGAGAATGTGACTAACCAAACTCTCACTATCTGCATATTTCATAACAGAAGGAGAGTCAAACAGTTGTATTGTTACAGTCTCAAACTCTTCATGAAGAAAAGTAATTTTTGTAACCTGAAGGTCGTTCTTTTCCATCAGAAACTTTGATTCTTCTCCAAATTCTGAAACAAAGTATTCTTTCATTCTTTTATTGAACACCCTCCACTGTATTTCTACAGAAGATTCCCAAACAGAAGCAGCTATTTCTTGCATTTGCTCCTGAACTCTATTAACTATTTTTTCATTAAATTCGTTTTGCACATCGTTATTATTGATAGAAGAACCTATTTCCAGAACGATGTGCCTTTCTGGTACTTCTTCTACTTCTTCCGAACAACTCACGCAGCAAAATATTGCTATCACGACTACTAGTATCCACAGACTTTTTTTCATAAAGCCCTCCCTTTAGTTTTTTTTGTAAAAAACAAATCTTTCAAAGAACAAATGTAAAACATTTATTTCAATGAAATATCTGTTTCAACAAGTCAACTATTACACGATTGTGGAAAAAAGTCAATACAGAAAAATATCTCCATAAGAAATTCCCCTCGCCGAAACGAGGGGATGTGAATTTGAAATATATTTTCTTCTTCTACCAAGAATCTACCTCTGAAACCATGTGTTTCAGTGTCGGCAAAGCCTTGGCATATTCATGTAACCAAACCCAGTCCCGAAAGTCCTGATAGGCTTTCATGATCTCATTATCACGAAAGCAATACTCCACAGGCAATTTGATATTTGGGTACCAAGTTTTCAATTCTCCATTATTCACAGCTTCCAAAAAGGCTTTTAAATATACTTCAAAGTCTTTTGGATTTGTTTCATATATGGAGAGGAACTTAGAACTAAGCTCTTTGGGATATGTACGATTCAAGAAATCTTTTGTTTCTTGATTTATAGCTCCGTACACTCCAAGGTGTTTTTTCAGAGCTTTCAACATGGTCTCCGAACTATCAAACCATTTCTTGAAAAGTTCAGGGTGTGTCTGAAGTGTTCTTTTCAAAACGTTAAAAGTATTAGTATCAAATTTTGATTTCAAAATTGACACCATACAGCCATCCGAACTTCTCAATGAATTCCCTTCTCTGTTCTTAATCGTGTTCACAATATTATAAACATCGATCATGTCTAAGGAATATTCCGGAGCGAGTGAATCGATATTCAAGTTCATCAACTCCTTATAATTAACCACACTTTCTTCTGCTTTCTGAATTAATGTGGTAAAAACAGTCTTTACAGAGTTTAATTCTTTTACTGAAAGATCACTCATATCGTAAAACGAGAGATAGGTCTCCCTTCTTGCTTCAGATTCAATCCATTTGCTTCTTAAAGCTATTTTTCGAAGTGAATCCACTTCTTCAACAAGCTTTTCTCTTTCTGCTTTTAGTTGTTCTTGTTGAAGTTTTTGTTCTTGACGTTTTTGTTCGGTATTACAAGCTGTAAGTAATAAAACTGCTATCAACAGCATAATAAGTGAAAAATTCCTTTTCATAATTTTTTCCTTTTTTAAATCTAAGAGAAAAGTTAAGAGAATTTATTTAGTTTAGAAAATATAATTTCAAAGATCTTGGAGTTTTGGCGTTTCTGAAAGAACCTGTTCCTCAGAAAGTTTAAAACTACCATTTAAATTATAGCATAAGTTTTACTTTTGTCAACATCGACAAAAAAAGAAATCTACATAGAATCTATAATGATGCGAAAAGTTGATATTGCATTTGCTCTGGCACGAATCGTTTCCGATGGAATCGCCATATTTGTAGCACTTGTTTTTGCCTACTTTTTTCGTATGTCTTGGTTTCCCACTCTTGGTGTAGGAGAAGGCGCTCTCCCTCTTATAATGTGGAATTGGTATAAAATTTTTGCGGCAGAAATCACAGCAATACTAATTCTCATTTTTTCAGTCAATGGACGGTATTCCTTTGGTGTAGATGAAAAAAGTTGGGATGAAATAAAAAATATATTCTGGACATTTACTGCTGGACTCGCCGTAGTTATTGTCTTGTTTTTCGTTCAAAAATTCACTTTCTTTTCTCGTCTTCTTCTTGGTGTTGCTTGGATTTCTGGATTTACATTCCTTATCCTTGGACGACAAGGAGTTCGTTGGATTCGTAGAAAATTATGGGAAAAGGGATTTGGACAACTCTATATTCTTGTTTTAGGAAGTGGTAGTTTGGCAAAAGAATCAATAAATTTCTTGAAAAAAACATCACAGTATAAAATCTGCGGCGTTCTTGTTGAACCAGGAACTAAAACTACTTCTCTCGGAGGAGTCCGTGTTCTTGGAACATTTGATCATCTAGAAAAATATTTAGAAAAATTGCGACCAACTGATGTATTACTTGCTGCCGATTATTCTTCGAAAGTAAATACCGCTCAACTCGCTCGACTCACTCACGTACATCATTCTCGTTTTCAATTTTTACCAGATGAAAGCTCCCTCGACCTTGCTGCTGTAGAAAGTACACAGTTTGGCGCGTTTCCAATGTTAAAACTCCACGCAACACAACTCGGTGGTTGGGGTGCTGTAGTAAAATCATTTGCAGAACAAGCCTTTTCTTTTTGTGCACTTATTGCACTTTCTCCGTTAATTCTCTTTCTGATTCTAAAAATAAAATTATCTGATCTCAAAGCTCCTGTTTTTTATGGCTCAAAACGAATAGGAATAAATGGTCGTACGTTTACATGTTGGAAATTCCGAACCATGATCCCAAATGCCGAAACATTAAAAAGTAAACTTATAGAAAAAAATGAACGAAAAGGTGGTGTTTTATTTAAAATAAAAAATGATCCGCGCATTACTCCCTTTGGAGCATTCTTAAGAAAAACTTCTATTGATGAACTTCCTCAATTGTGGAATGTTTTTATGGGAGAAATGTCGCTCATTGGTCCACGTCCACATTTGCCAGAAGAAGTAACAAAGTATGAAGCAGAACATCGACTTCTCTTATCAATTAAACCTGGACTTACTGGATACGCACAAATTCACGGTCGCTCAAGTTTGAGCTTCGAAGATGAAATGCGATATGAGTTATTTTATTTGAAAAATTGGACTCCATGGCTTGACCTCATTATTTTCTTTAAGACAATAAAGCTTGTTTTGAAACGAGAAGACGCAGAATAGTGGCTTCGCTTCAATGTACAAAGACGCTAACGCTTCAAACCACAAATTACAAAGATATTTGAACTTTTATATTTGATATTTGTTATTTAAACTTTGTCATGCTACTCTCCACGCGATGTTTGTAGATGAAGCAAAAATTTCAGTAGTTGCAGGAAAAGGAGGTGATGGATGCGTAAGTTTCCGTCGCGAAAAATATATCCCAAAAGGAGGTCCTGATGGTGGTGATGGTGGTCGTGGTGGAAATATTATTTTCAAAGCTGTCGACAATGCCCACACGCTTGCTGATTTTCGGATGAAACAAACATTTTCTGCAGAAAATGGTCGCCCAGGAGAACGAAATAATCGAACTGGACGAAGTGGAGAAAATCTCATTCTTTCTCTTCCAATTGGTACACAAATTCATTCAAATGGACGCGTCATCGCGGATCTCGTAAAAAAAGATCAAGAAGTGGTTATTGCTCACGGAGGAATTGGTGGAAAAGGAAATGCTGGATTTGTAAGTTCTATTCGTCAAGCTCCAAATTTTTCTGAAAAAGGCGATATTGGAGAAACTTTAGATTTAGAATTAGAATTAAAACTTGTTGCAGATGTAGCTCTTGTGGGATATCCAAGTGTAGGAAAATCCACATTTATTTCTGTTGTATCAAATGCGAAACCGAAAATAGCCGATTACCCTTTTACCACTCTCGTTCCGAATTTGGGTGTTTGTGAAATTGATGATCGAGAACTTATTTTCGTAGATGTTCCCGGATTAATTGAAGGTGCAAGTGAAGGAAAAGGACTTGGACACCAATTTCTACGCCATATTGAACGCGCACGATTTGTACTTCATTTAATTGATGTAAATAGTGACACTCCTTTTGAAGATTTTGAAAAAATTTGTAAAGAGTTAAAAAACTTTTCACAAAAACTCGCCGAAAAACCGTTTCTCCCCGTTTTTACTAAAATAGATATTACTGACGGAGAATTGGAACATTTTCTGTGTGATGAATTTGAGAAAAAATTCGGAATACATCCATGGCTCGTATCAGCTGCAACACATGAAGGAATGAAAGAATTACTTCGTGAAATAGAACAACGAGTTCCTGAGCTTGAAGAAGTGGAAACGCTGGACGAAGAAGATCCAACATTTGTTGAATTTCGTCCATCGGCGAAAAATGAAAATGATCCACGTCGAATCGAAATTGAAAAACGAGAAAACTGGTGGACTATATCAAATGAACGACTCGAACAAATTGTGCGACAAACCAATATGGATCAAGCTGAAGCTCGTGAACGAGTATATGATGTCTTGAAAAAATGGAATGTTAACGATGAACTTATTCGGAAAGGTGCTATTGCTGGTGATCAAATTCAAATTGGTGCAGAATTGTTTGAATTCAGAGGATAAAGTCGCTTCGCTCCAAATTACAAATTACAAAGTGCAAACTACAAACTGAAATTTTCAAATACCGCATTTTTTCTTTTCATTCGAATAAATTCGCGATATGCTTTAAGTAAATGTACAAACTCTCTCATTGGCTTACGATTGCACTTGCTGCACTCCTTCCATGGCATGGAGCAATAACTGTGTTTTTACCTGCCCCATTTCGTTGGTGGAAAGAATGCATTATTCTGCTCCTCATTGGACTTGTTCTTTTGTCTGAATGGAGAGCCTATCAATCTGGAAAAAAATTTTCATTTTCTCTCGCTGAAGCGTCTGCTCTGGGATTTCTTTTTGTTGGAGCAATTCTCTCTATAATTTCATCAGATGTCTCCACTGCAACAATTGCAATGCGATATCTCGGTCTCCCCTTTCTTACATTTTTCATTTGGTCTATTTGGTTCCAAAACCCAAAAAACTCTCGATTAAAACATTTAGAATTATTTACAAAAACATTTATTCCATCATGCTTATTTGCAATAATATTTGGATTCTGGATTGTTAAATTAGGTGGCGCAAGTGTTGTACAAAATTTTTACTCAACAACTATTTCTAGTTGGGTTCCAGGACAAACAATTCCACTATGGCACGAAATTAACGGAGTTGCTCGATTGCAAGGAGCGAGCTCTGGTCCAATTGAATTTTCTCATTTACTCATTGCCGCCTTAGCTCTTACTCCATTATTAAAACTTAAGAAATTACCAACAATAATTCTTGTCCTTGTGCTGGGAACTGGAATATGGCTTTCTGCTTCACGAGCAGCTTTTATTGGGGCAATTATTATTCTTTCCTGGTGGGGATGGAAATATTTTCCACAAAGAGGTGTGTCAAAAAAAATGCTCTTTTCTGGGTTATTTATTGGTTTCTGTACTCTTTTCTTTATTGGAACACAAACAGACATCATGAGACGCGCAGGAACAAATGAACATTTTACTCGTCCTATTGCAGCCTTTTCTGCTGGAACAAAACATTTTCTAACAGGACATGTCGGACAATGGGGACCAGCTGCTCGAGCAAAAAATTTAATAACATTAAACTCTGATATCGCACCTATTGCTGAAAATGTATTTGCAGATTGGTGGGTACAACTTGGAATTTTAGGATTTATATTTGGCTTGTCATGGTTTATCGCTATTTTGATAGGAATCTCTACAACAGGATTTGGGTTTGGATTGGCTACAATTGTACTGATAAATCTCGCAACAGTTTTCGATATGACCCCTATCGCTATTACTTGGGGAACTATTTTTGCAATGTGGCAAAAACACTAGCGATTCGCTTCAAAACTCAATATACAAATATTTTTGTTCTCTGTGTTTTTATATTTAAAATTTTAAGAAAGTTGCATTTCTCAATCTTTCTGGCAAAATCCCAACAATGTACTCCATCCATATTAAAAATCTCGTAGAAATCTTTGCTTTCGCAGGGATGTCTTTTTTATTCGCATCGATTATTTTCCCGTTCTTTATTCGTTTTGTAACAAACTTTAAATTGACGCAAAAAATAAAACAAGATGGATTATCTGGTGGTGCTGCAAAATTGTTTCATGCACTTCATGCTCACAAATCTGGAACACCAACTATGGGTGGTGTCGTGATTATTTTTTCAATTTTAGCAACCGTTGGAGTTTCCCGACTGCTTTCTTATTTTGGGATACTCGATCACTCTATTTTAAATCGAGGAGAAACATATTTACCAATCATAACACTCACCGCCGTAGGAATACTTGGACTTATCGATGATTATTTAAATATCAAAGAAAAAGGAAAACAAAAAGGATTGAGTGCACGAATAAAACTTTGGACATTACTTCTTTTTGCTATTGCAGGAGCGGCATGGTTCGCTTTTAAATTAGAATGGTCAATCATACATATTTCCGGAATTGGTGATTTTGATATTGGTCTTTGGTATGCACCATTATTTATATTTGTACTTGTGGGAACAAGTAATGCTGTAAATTTAACTGATGGTCTCGATGGACTTGCTGGAGGACTACTTGCAATTGCTTTCGGAGTATTCGCAGTAATCGCCTACTTTTTTGGACTGCCAATTCTCTGCGTTTTTTGTGCAATAATCGTTGGAGCACTTATTTCGTTTTTGTGGTTTAATATTCCTCCTGCAACAATTTACATGGGAGACACTGGCTCTCTCGCACTTGGTGCGACTCTGGGGGTTATCGCAATGCTTACAAATGCAATTATTCCGTTGATAATTATTGGTGGCTTATTTATTTTTGAAACAATTTCTGTAGTGATCCAACTTTTCTGGAAAAAACATTTCAAACGAAAATTCTTTCGAATTGCACCTATTCATCATCACTTTGAAGCAAAAGGATGGTCTGAAACACAAATCACAATGCGATTTTGGATTATCGGTGCCGGACTCGGTCTTATCGGACTACTCGTTGGACTACTCGGTATGGGAAATTTTGGAATTTTTTAAAACATATACTCATGACTTTTCTTGAAACCGATATCTTTGCAAAAATTATTACCGGTGAAATTCCCTGTGATAAGGTTTTTGAAAATGAACGAATTCTTGCCTTTCGTGATATAAAACCACAAGCAAAACATCATATCCTCATTATTCCAAAAGAAAATTATGTTACTGCATTTGAAGTAACAGATGAAAATAAAAATCTATTTGGAGAATTATTTCTTGTTGCAAAAAAAATCGCAACTGAACTAAATCTTCCCGGATATAAACTCGCTATGAATGTTGGAGAAGAAGGCGGTCAAATCGTTCCTCACGTACATCTACACCTCTTGAGTGCTGACTATAAAAGCTCTCTCTAAGTACTCTTTCTTGTATAAACGTTTTAAGAAAATAAATAATACGTTTTTAGTACTTATAGGTATTGCGAAATTTTATATTTTGTGTTAAAATGTCCTTTGATATAAAAAAATAAACAAATATGATGCTTCGTCGGCTAAAAAACCTGCATTTCTCTCCAGAAATAACGAAACGTATTCGATTTTCTTGGAGTCTTCACTTTCTCTTCCAATTTGGATGGGTAATTTCGTGGGTTGTAGTAACGGCACTTTTTGTTGAAGAATTTGGCTTAAAAAACCTTTTATACTTATTTTCTATCGAAGCAGTATTACTTATCATAAGTACAATATTTTCACATAAATTTTTGCGCGGAATATCGACAAATAAAATTATAAATTGTTCTGTAGGAGCTATTATCGCACTATTAATTGGATCTTTTTGGATTAGTAAATCTGAAAATATTTATCTTTTGTTTGGATTTGCTCTGATTGCAAAAGATGTGTTTTATCCGCGATTACGCATGGGATTACTGAAAAACACAGAAGAACTTTTTACTCCAAAACAAGCAGAACGCGCCATTCCTATTACAGAATCTGCTCTTACTATTGGAACCGTAGCCGGAGCTGGATTTTTATTAACAATGATTCGATTTTGGCCAGAAGCAACAACACAAAATCTCTTTGCATGGTGGATTTTTCCACTTCTTTTAATTGTGACACTTTTAACACTTGAGCCTCGTCTTTTATCTGAATTACCTGAACTTCATGAAAATCCTGAAGAAAAATATTATGAATCAAAAGACAGCACTTTTAAAAATGCTATTGACCTTTTTAAGAAAATACCATTTTTACGAACACTCGCCATTCTTATTACTCTTCAATCCGCAGTATTTGCTATTGTTGAATTTGAAACGGTTTCTCATTTAGAACAGGAACTCCGTCATACGGTAACGACTACTGAAATTTCGTTTTCACCATCCCATCTTTCTGCATCTCTTTTTCAAGATGTCAGCAAGGTTTCTAAAAAAATAATTCAAGTAACAAATAAAGAAATTCATGAAATTTCAAGTAAAGTTATTGCACACAATACGCTACTTCACGATTTATCAGCATTGAATCTCCTTTTTGGATTCATTGCATTATTTGTACATTTTATCATTTCTCCTTTGCTTCTTCGAAAACAAGGAATTATTCGCACTATGTTTAGTTATTTTGTAGGACTTTTCTTTATTCTCCCTGCATTACTTATTGGTGGAAGTTGGTCAATTGCGGCTGTTCGTTCTTATGAACACGGATTTCATTCGCTTTTTTCTTCTGGATATCATCTCAGCTTTTACTCTACTTTTTCAAAACAACGAGAATTCTTACGTCATTTTCTTGAAGGAATTATCGCTCCTTTAGGAGTACTTTTGGGAGTAGGTATTATTCTTTGTATAAATATGTCTCATGGAACATTAATCCTTCCTCTCGTACTAACTATTCTTGTTGGAACACTTCTATTGATTACTCGACATATGGCTCCACAATATACAGAACTTGCTATTAAAAATCTAAAACATTCAACTTCTCTTCGTGAAAAAATGCACGCCATAGAGATTCTTGGACAACGCGGACATAATTTACAGAACACAACTTCCGCTCTTTGTAACGTATTAAAAGACTCAGAAACACATCATATTCTTCGTGAAAAAATTATTCTCACATTACAAAAATCTCAATCAAAACATGTAATTCCTGAGTTTTCAAAAATTCTAGAACGAAAAAACGAAAACGATTCTATCAAGATAAATATTCTTGAAGCAATGCTTGAGTTTGAATCTCTGAAAAAATTTTGGGAATCAAATATGTTTTCTCAACATAAATTTCTCCAAGTACTCAATGCATTATTTGAACGAACTGAACATGAACATTTAAAGAAATTGATTGTTATGAATATATTTTCACATCTTCCTGCAGATAAAGTTGTACCGTTTTTCTTGAAAACAATGGAAACTGCTGATGATCATATCAAATCAATCTGTCTTCGTTCATGTGGAATGTTCAATGATCCAGATATTGTTTCATATGTAGAACCATATCTTCAAGACAAAAATGCTCGTATTCGAAGTCATGCACTTATTACTTTATGGAAATTTCAAGAGAAAAATTCTCTCCGAAAACATTTACATCAATTATTAGAACAAGACGATCATGAATCGATTATTGCTGGTATTTATACAATAGGAGAAGTCGGCGACCAGGAAAGTCACTCTTTTGCTTTGAATTTTTCAAATCACGAAAATATCGAATTACGATTACATGCACTTATCGCTCGAGCAAAACTAGAAGATAAAAACTCTTTTGAACCACTCATGAAAATATTATTTAGTGAAGATGAACTCATTGCACAGAAAGTATTCGGAATGTTAAAACGTATTCCAAATAAACTACGTGAAGAACTCTTCACTTATATGCAACGTGAAATAGCGCAACAAGTATGGAATATTGTTGGACATCACCCAAGGCTAGAAACCATTCAACAACTTTCTCCAAAAAAACGAACGTATCTCCGTCGATTATATCTTTTCGCAAACAAACACGACGATATATTGGTATTAGAACAAGCATGATTCAAATAACAACGTACAATTATCAAAGTTCAAACCATTAAACACTAAATACAAACTACAAAAAACATTTGTTCTTTGCACATTGAAATTTCACATTAGTTAGCTTCCGAACACTTCCATAGAAACCCACGCAAAACTGTCGTCTTCTGTTTCTTTACATCCATAATAATTTCCCCGTCCATTTGATCGAATTGAATATGTCATATCTCCAACATTGCTCGACGTACAAGTAACACTACTTGGATATCCTGTCGTATCATTCGCTGTGGAAGCAACCAATCGAAGTTGTTTTACAATTGTATTTCCGTCTACGTCAACGACTAACGCATCATCTGTTCCATCATTAATCACTAATGCATTCCCCAATCCTGAATTAATCAATTCAAATACATCTCCTGTTGCTGAGGCATTTGTTTGTGTCAATTGAAACACATCATTCGTTGCATGTGACCCATTAAATTTAATTGCATCCCCATCAATAGCAACCGTTCGTGAAGCTGCATCTGCATCTCCTGCATCATATGCCACATCTAATATCTGAGCTGTTGATGCAACCAAATCTGCACATATCCATTCACTACCATTCCATTTCATCACATCTCCATTAACACATCCTTTATCTGGCACTACATTCGTCCATGACATCACTCCAGCATGTGTCGCTGTTAACGTCTGATATTTTCCCGTTCCATCTACTGCTGCATCATCTGGAAAATAAAGATTATAGCTCGATGTAATAGAACTCGCTGGACGTAATCCAAGTTGTTTTCCATTCCCATCCATGAGTGTTATTGTTCCTGCATCATCAGCATCACCCAATATTAAATCTCCATCTGAAACAGTTAAATCTCCTGCAATAGTAGAAACACCTGTTCCACTCGTAGTTAACGTTCCCGAAACAGTCAAATCTCCTGATGAAACAGCTAAATCTCCCGCTGACACCGTTAATCCTCCTGTAGTAACCGTGATTCCTGTGGCAACTGTTAAGTTTCCATCCATTGTCACATTTCCTGTAGAATCAGCTACCGAAATACCATTTGTACCCGTTGTTCCATGAATAATTTTGTTTCCATTTAATTTTAAAGCTTCTGTTGCCGTATGATCTCCTAAGTTATCTCCTGTAACAGTCAAACTTCCTGGACTCATCCATGTTGGAACTCCTCCAGAAACTCCCAACACATACCCATCTGTTCCTCCTCCTGTACGCAAATCCGCACTTCCAATAAATCCCGCTGTAATTCTACCCGTATTATCTACTTCAAATTCAGGCAAATCCTTTTCTATCGCCGCTGTCCCATTCGTCGTTGTAATATCTTCTGTCACAACCACCGTTGTTCCTGATACTGATTTAACTACTCTAATTTCATCATCATCACTATTTAATCGAATTCTATCTCCAGGCTTAAGTTTTGCTGCCATAGTTCCACTCGCTGTAAATGTGTCTGAACCATTTGTAATATTTGCTGTTTCTGTAAATGGCGTATCCCAATCATCAGTTGAATCTGTCATTTGAATTAAAATCCCTGATCCTGTTTGTTGCCCCCAAAGTAAAGGGTTGGTTGTGTCAAACGATGCTATGTCCGCAGTATAAGCACCATCAGAATCAACAAATCCTCCTGTAGCAAATTCTGGAATTGCTGTTTCTGAACAAGCACATGTTCCTCCTCCAGACGCCGTTCCTGTAGAACCGTCTCCTGTACAAGTACCTGGAAAACCTGTCACATTCATAGAACAAGATTCTCCTATTACTCCGTTACATCCTTCAGCTTCTTCTGTTTCAGTTGAACGAACAAAATAACCACTGTCACAAGCTAGCACTGCACAATTACTCGTTCGGTGAGTGTTTGTATTATTTCCTCCTCCCGTCAAATTATCTGTATCCTGACTTGTTGTTGATTCACATCCGCTTGCATCATCATCTGGAGTAGAAGTTGTTAACCCATTACAAGAAATATATCCCGAATCACAAACATAAGTACTACATGAAGTTCCGAAATGAGTATTCCCATGAATAGAATCCGTGTCAGTTACATTCTTTTGAGATTCACAAGTATCATTATCACTATCCCCTCCACCATTCGCAACAGAACAGTTCATATACCCTGATAAACAGTTTGTGTCTGTATTCGCCACTGAAGTAGCTGCCTCAGAACTTCCCGTACCCAAACATCTCGTTCCAATGTGATTTGTAGTATTGGCTGTATCCTGCATACAGTTCCAGTTATCTGGCGTGGTACCACTGTCCGACCCAATACAATCAAAATAATAACCTCCTCCTGCAACAGCATCCGTTGTATCTGTAGTTATTTGACCACTTGACGGAGCTGCTGCTCCGGAAACTCTACATGGATCATTGGAACCTGTATATGCAGTCAACACATTATTGGGAGCACAATCAAAACTTCCACCTGTTCCATAGTTCGCAAAACATTGATCTGTATCTGTAACGTACCTATATCCAGTTGTATAATATTGACCACCATATGTACCTGGATCACCATAATCAGCAAATACCGCATACGTTGGAACCAACATTCCAACTAATGCAATAAATGATAATAGGCGTTTTTTCATTATTTAGTATTAAATACAACAAGAAATTTTAGTAAATGTAATACACGGTTGAGCAGATCCAGAACCTCCGTCTGTAGTCAATTTCCAAATATTACCAACATAATGTGGGGATCCACTTCCTGCATTATACTTAAATCCATTACAATCGTTCACTAACTCAGTGGCAACATATTTTGCTCCTCCACCAGTAACCCATGCTTGTGTAACAACTGTAAAGGGATCAAATGCCGTTGGATTCGAACGAATTGTTAATACTATTTCATCTTCACTACAAACATGTGCTCTCAAGTCACCTGTATCAACCTGACAAATAGCATTTGCTGCCTTATACCCCGTTAATGCTGGTCCACCATCTGCTTGATATGTTATTGATCCTTTTGTTTTTCCTGTCACATCAAGTGAAGATGTTCCCGATGCCCCTGTAATTGTTGTATATGTATCGCCATCAGTAACTCCAACAAATCTCCCAACTCCCCCTCGTTCTACCTCGTTTAATATGTCCTCAGTATCTGTACAAGTAGCATCATCACAAATTTTATCCGTTGCAAGGATTCCTGGCGTACCAGAACCTCCAAGATCAAATGTAACATCATTGGTATCAACTGTACGAGGTGCTGCTCCCATACCGATACGATCTCCATTCATAAACATCCCTTTTATGTATTTCCATATGTCATTAAAATCTAAAATAGAAAATCTGTCTCCTACTACTTTCGCCGTAGTAACATGATCTAACAACTGTTCTTGCGCAAAAACTGACTCAACACTTATCACTGAAAAAAGAAGCGCAAAAGACATAAGTCCAATCACGTATCGTTTTTTACATTGTTTCATTTCGGGGGATTTTAAACTTTTCCTGTCACAGCACATGATAAGTTTTAAACAAACACTTTGACAAGTAATTCAATAGAAAAGGACTTGCACTTTTATATACTAATTTCAATATATATATTTTTTAACAAATTGTGCACAAATACAGGAAAGTTTTGCACATTCGCTTTGCTCAAAACTTCAAATCACAAAGTACAAAGAACAAATAATTAAATCAAAATTTCTAATACGCACACAATAAAAAAAGAGACTCGAGCAAAATTCCCAAAAAGCAAGATACAATGTGTTTTGCGAGAAAGAGGAGCAATAGCGAAGCAGTGAAATTTTTTTGCCATGCAAAAAACGCAACAAGCAAAGCTTATTGCGACGTGGTGGAGGTGGCGAGAATCGAACTCGCGTCCGAAGAGGAAATCAACAACCATCTACGTTCATAGTTTGATTTGAATACTGAGAAACTGAAAACCAAACAAAAACGAATCTCAGATGACGAAAAATGTCTGCTATTTGATCGTCAAGCAAATAACATGAGTCTCGGAAAGTTGGATGTGATATCCTTGAGACATTCAATCACACCACATACGAGCGAATCGCTCAAGTACGATTTGTTAAGTTAGGCGTAAGCATACGCAGGTCGCGCGAAGCGAGTTGCGAATAAACGTCCTAGTTTTCGAGTGTTTGCACTTGAAATTTACTGATCGGATCTACCGGCGGATTCAGCACGCCGTGAACGCAAGTTGAGAATTTCGGGTCTCCCCGTCAAAACCTGGCACCCCCGTTTTGTTGAAGAACGTTGACACTCTGACCAAAATCAACATCTACGTCAACTCCATATTTGAACTTTGATATTTGAAAATTGAAGTTTTGAGCAAAGCGACTCAACCTATGCCAAAAGTTCTGCATTTTTAACTCCTGATACTTCTAAAACCAAACTTAGTGCCTTTTCTAAAATAAACAAATCATTGGCTCCTAATTCAAAATGTAGAATAGCTCCATTTCCCCTTACTTTCTGAATCCGAACATCTAAGACGTCAATATCTTTTTTATCAAAAATATCTGAACAATCATGAAGAATTCCTACCTGATGAGCGATATGTATTTTCATTTTTTGAACCACAAGAAAACGTGCTTCAAATATACGTGATGGATCTAGTCGAGATAATTCATCACACTGTGCATCATGAACCACGAACTGCAATCCTCGAGATTTATATGCCAATAACCGCTTTCCTTTGTCCGGATTACAGCATACAGCAAAACGATGCGCTAAATTAGATTCTCCTCCAATAATAAGTATCGGCACATTTTTTTTCGGTTTACGCGCTAAAACAGACCTAATATTTTGTACTATTGAAGAGGATTTTTCTTTCTTCTCCTGTTTTTCAACAGGAAGCATTCCTTTTTTGCCTGATTTCCGTAATGCGATTAAAATTTTGTGACGAGTAGCTGGAGACCGAACAAATGAGAGCCATTGCTCACTCGGAGATTTTCCCGGTTTTGTTAATATTTCAACAACATCCCCATTTTGTAATAATTTACTAATAGGACGAATCACTCCATTTACTATTGCTCCATTACAAGTATTTCCTATATTCGTGTGAATAGCATAGGCAAAATCAACGGCCGTTGCTCCATGAGGTAACAATTTCACATCTCCTTTAGGAGTAAAAACATACACTCGTTCAGAAAAAATTGCTTGTGACACTTCCTCAAAAAATTTCTCTGCCTCTAATGGTTTATGACTTTGTAATTTTCGCGGCAACCATGAAGTTTTTGCCAAATATTCTTCATCAAAATCTGATTCTCCTTTCTTTTTATACGCCCAATGTGCAGCCGGTCCTGATTCAGCGTCAATATTCATTTGTTCCGTGCGAATCTGAACTTCCATAGGAATTCGTGATTGTCCCAGTCCTAAAACAGTGGTGTGTAAAGATTGATATCCATTTGGTTTTGGAATAGAAATATAATCTTTAAATCTTCCTAAAATCGGACGCCAATGTCCATGCACCATTCCCAGAACTCGATAACAATCTTCTTTTGTTCGCACTAAAATACGGATTCCTAATATATCAAAAACTTCATCCACTCTTGCTAAATGCTTTCGTTTCATTTTACGATACACGGAATAAATATTTTTTTCTCTTCCTGAAACGGAGATAATCTCATCTGAAATTCCTTCTTGCTGTACTACTTTTAAAATTTCACGACGCGACTGTTCTATATATTTAATGCGAGTACGCTTTGTTTCACGGAATTCTGCTAATAACTGATTATGCTTTTCTGGCTCAAGCGCACGAAAACTCAAATCTTCTATTTCACTTTTAAAATTAAACAATCCCATTTGTTCTGCGATTGGCGCATATACTTCCAATGATTCTCGAGCAATACGTTCTTGTTTCTCTTTTCTTACGTAATCCAATGTACGAAGATTGTGAATACGATCTGCAAGTTTTACAAAAATAACACGTATATCTTGCGCCATTGCTACGAAAAGTTTTTGAAAATTTTCGAACTTTTTCTGTTGAAAATCTCCTATTGACAGTTTAACTTTGGCAACTTTCTCTACTCCTTCACAAAGAAATCGAACACGATTTCCAAATATTGTTTCTATTTCATCTGCTGTTACCTCTGTATCTTCTATTACATCATGTAGCAAACATGCAACAATCGTTTCTACATCTGGTTTTATGGTAAGAAGTATTTTTGTAGCTTCAACCGGATGAACAAAATATTTTTCACCAGAAAATCGAAATTGATTTTTATGTGCGGATTTCGCAAATTCATATGCTTTGCGCACAATCTCCTCATCCGTTTTCAATAAACGAGGATGATAATAGCTTGAAATCTGAGAAATAATATCCTCAAGATTCTTATCAAAGTCATAAGTCGGAGCACTCATTGTGGAATTATTTTTGCAAATTTAACCACAACTGTCGAGTTTTAAAACTATTAATATAATTATATATTTATTTGTACTTTGTTATTTGTATTTTGATATTTGGAGCGTTAGCGATTAAACTTTCACAGAATGAATTCCGATTTCCCTCAGCGCATAAAAATTTTGAAAATAGTGTTTTCCACTATATTTCTTGTTTTTACGGTGCGATTATTTAATCTTCAGGTTTTACAACACGATGAATATGAAGCGATTGCGAGAGCCCAACATGAAAAACGTTCTATTCTTACTGCTCGAAGAGGAAAAATTTTAGTGAAAAAAAATAGATACTCAGAGGACCTCATGCCAATTGCAACGAATCACACATTAAAAATGTTATTTGTTGATCCCCTTCTTTTAGTATATCCAAATTTTGGATCAAAAGATGAGGTAAAAGCGCAAGAACGAGGAAATCCACAATTGGTTGCAGAAATGATCGCTCCTCTTCTTTTAAATGCTCACTGTGAAGAACTCGACAGTTGTCCTCTTGAAAACGATCCACAAAAATTATCTGAACAAGAACGCGTAATTATCCGTGCATATCAACAAGAATTAAGTGCCATTTTTTCTGAAACTGAACGTCGTCGAATTGTCTTAAATACTGACGTTGATCCTTTGCGACAAGAAACAATTCGGGCGCTCAATCTCCCCGGAATTAAGATTGCAAATAACATGATTATTGCTGATCCTGTGCAAATTAGTAATCCCGAACAAGTTGCACAAGATTTAGCTCCATTAGTAGGAAGTACTTCTGTTGAACTTACTCCTCTTCTTGAAAAAAGAAAACGACGATACGTAGAAATATCACGAAAAATTTCTCCCAAAATTTCTGAAAAAATCCTAGAGCTAAAATATAATCCTGAATTCAAAAAACTCTTTCGTGGAGTACAACTCACAGATGAATATTGGCGATATTATCCAGAAAAAAATCTTGCCGCACAAACCATTGGATTTTTGGATAGAAATGGAAGCGGACAATATGGAATTGAAGGACGATTTGATGATATTCTCAAAGGAATTGAAGGAGAAATTTCTGGAGCCACTACCACTTCTGGACAACAAATTTTGAAACAAGGAAGTGGATTTCGACGCGCACAAGATGGATCTGATATTGTTTTGTCTATTGATCGTGTCATTCAAAATGCTGTAGAAAAAATTATAGAAACAGATACACGTAAGTTTGATGCAGACGCTATTCAAGCAATTGTCATTGAGCCCAAAACGGGACGAATTCTTGCGATGGCTCACTCCCCTACGTTTGATCCGAATAATTTTGGTGAAGTATTTTCTACTTTCAAAATTCCGGCAGAACAAGAAGCACTCGATCGCGAAGACGAAAAATTCAATCAACGAATTCCAACTATTGATTCCGATAATGGTGAATTGTTTCGTTATTTTAATATTTGGGGACCACGTGTTTTCCGAAACAAAATTGTATTAGATGAATATGAGCCAGGATCAGTGATTAAATCATTCACTATGGCAGCAGCATTGAATTCTGATGAAGTAACTCCACAAACAAAATATGATGATGAGGGTCCGGTAGAAGTAGATGAGTTTCTTATTCGAAATTCTGACGAAGAATATAATGGGCCAACCACTATGATTGAAGTCATTAATCGTTCACTCAATACAGGAATTGCTTTTATTGCACGAAAAATGGGATCTCAAATGTTATATGAATATTTAAAACGTTTTGGATTTGGACAATTCACGGATATTCAAATTGATGGAGAAGCTAAAGGACGAATGGAATTTTGGCAAGATTGGGAAGAATCTGAGCTCGTTACTCGAGGATTTGGACAAGGATTTACTGCAAGTCCATTACAAGTTGCAATGGCTTATGGAGCACTTGCGAATGGAGGATATTTGATGAAACCGCTTTTAGTTGAAAAAATAATATCTCCCGACGGAAAAGAAGAAAATTTTGAACCAGAACGTATTCACCGAGTTATTTCTGAAACTACATATCAAACGATCAAAGCAATGCTTTTAAATTCTGTGGAAAATGGTGTAGCGCGTGGCGCAGGAGTTCGTGGACATAGCGTCATGGGAAAAACGGGAACTTCTCAAACATATAGAAATGGAAAAGCGCTTACTGGACTGGGAACAACGATTGCTTCGTTTGCAGGATTCGGTCCATACGAAGATCCGCAATTCGTAATTCTTGTGAAAATCGATTATCCAAAAGTATCTCAATGGGGATCAGAAACCGCTGCTGGAACTTTCCGCCGAATTGCCACATTTTTGTTTGATTACTATCAAATTCCACCGGAAAACTAGTCGCTACGCTTTCGCTCACGCTCCAAATAACAAATTGCAAACTACAAAGTTCAAATTTTGTACTTTGTTATTTGTACATTGAAAACTGCTACTTGAAATTCACAGGGAAATTGCTACTCTGCAGGCGATGGATTTTTCGACTCTTGATCTCGGCCAAAAACTCGATACAGACCGTATTAAATTCTTAGAAACATTTAGTAAAAGTTGCCGAAGAACTATTGTTGAAATGGTAAAACAGTCGCAATCAGGACATCCTGGCGGATCTTTATCTATGATTGATTTTCTTGCGACTTTGTACGCTTTCCGTATTACAAAAACTGATGAAAAAATTGTCATATCAAACGGACACACTTCCCCGGCAATGTATTCTATTCTTGCAGAATGTGGCGCTGTAGATAAAAAAGAAGTGATCGAAACATTTCGAAAATTTGGAAGTAAATTCGAAGGACACGTTACACGACACATCGACGGAATTCATTATGGAACTGGACCACTTGGATGTGGATTTTCTGCTGCGGCGGGAATGGCGTGGAGTGAGAAAAAAAACAATCCAGACAAACGAGTTTGGTGTACGATCGGAGACGGAGAAATGCAAGAAGGACAAGTTCACGAAGCGGCACTTTGGGCAGCTCAACAAAAGCTTGGAAATTTCACAACAATCGTTGATTACAATAATCTACAAATCTCTGGAACATTGGCGCAAGTATGTGGTCTTGATGTGACAGAGTTTTTTAAATCAAAAGGCTGGAAAGTCGTAGAAATCGATGGACATAATTATGAAAAAATTTGGGACGCACTTAATACAAGTTGTAAACGTGGTCGCCCAATGGCAATCATTGCTCGAACTGTTATGGGAAAAGGTGTTCCAGGAATGGAAGAAGATGGAAAAAACTTGAAACCAACATGGCACGGAGCAACACCAAAACCTGATATAGCAGACGAAATGCTTGCTTCAAAAGAATTAACAATTTCAACAGAAGAACAAATGGTTCTCGATAAATTTCGAGTAGAACGAAAATTTGTACCAACGAAAAATAAACACATCGCGTGGGGAACACCAATGAAAAATGTAAATCTTGGAGAAGCGATTGAATACGCAGCAGACAAAGTTACAGATTGTCGTGGAGCATACGGAGCAGCGCTGCAAAGTTTGGCAGAAAATAACAAAGAAATTGTAGCAATGTCGGCGGATTTATCAGGAAGTGTAAAAACTTCACTCACACAAAAAGCGTGTCCAGATCAATATGTTGAATTTGGAATCGCAGAACAAAACATGATTTCTGCGGCAGGAGGAATGTCTTTTTCAAATATTATTCCATTCGCAAGTACATTCGGAGCATTTATTTCCAGTCGAGCAAAAGACCAAGCACGAGTAAACGACATCAATAATGGAAACGTAAAAATGGTTGCCACTCACTGCGGATTATCTGTAGGAGAAGACGGACCAACACATCAAGCAATTGACGATGCTGGAAGTTTCTTAGGAATGTTTAACACAGGAGTTTGTGAACCAGCTGATCCAAATCACTGCGATCGAATCGTACGATGGTCTGCATCAATTTGGGGAAACATGTATGTACGAATGGGACGAGCAAAATTGCCAACACTTACAAAAGAAGACGGAAGTGTTTTCTTCGACAAGAATTACAAATATGAATACGGAAAATGCGACATTCTCCGTTCTGGAAAAAAAGTAACCATTATCGCTTCTGGTCCATGTGTTCATGAAGCATTGAAAGCACGAGAAGAATTAGGAATTGATGCTGAAATTGTAATTGTAAGTAGCATCAAAAAACTCGACGAAACGGTTGCAAAATCACTCGAAAAAACGGGGAAATTCATCACCGTTGAAGACCACAATCCTTATTCTGGACTTGCAGCAAAAATTGCAAAAGAAATTCAGGACAAAAACATTGACGCAAAATGTATCGCGAATTTAGCGGTTACAGAATATGAACTTTCTGGAAAACCTGCAGAACTCTACGCTCATGGAAAAATTGATTCCACTGCGATTGTTGAGGTTTTGAAAAAGGTATAAATACACAGAAAATTTGTTCGGGCGAGAAAGTAAAAAGTGTTCTCTTTTTTAAAAATCAACATTTTCTAAGCTTTTTGCTTCAGATTCATCTGTAAAAACAAAATCTCCTTCTTCTAAAAAATTCAAAAGTTTCTTCTTCTGATCTTTTCC
This sequence comes from Candidatus Altimarinota bacterium, assembly GCA_963677105.1. Taxonomy (GTDB): domain Bacteria; phylum Patescibacteriota; class Gracilibacteria; order UBA4473; family UBA4473; genus M50B91. Next base: position 253,177 of record OY781871.1, read on the forward strand.
TATCGCCCTAGAAATTATTTCTGATTTTTCCTCAAGAAACTCTCTCATTCTCTCTTTTACAAAAGAGGACTCCCTAATATAAATATTTCTCAATATCCCTGCAATTAAATAGGACCAATCCTCTTCTTCTAATCCATCAATAAATTTTTCTAATCGTTTAAAATAAATATTAGCCAATTTTAGTGAATCAGATTTTGTAAATCTTAACACTGCACGCATTTTTTCAACAGCATAATATCTAGCTCTGCGCTCTTTTTCCTCTTCTTCAATCTCTCCTTGCTCTTGTTGGGTTAGCTCTGGAATTTTAGACAAAGAGCTTTCAAAAATTATTTTATTTGTTTTGTGAGTATTTTTCGCCCATTCTTTTTTCAACCAATTATTAAATTCGCTTTTCCCCCAAGCCCTATCATCAGCCGCAATAAAAATTAATTCTGTATCTGTTTTATTGGAAAATTCTTTCAATAAGCTCTCCCAAATTAAACAATCCCCAAAAGACGATTTTTCTTGCTTATCTGCAGGAGGATTTCCCTTTGCTACTCTCAAATGTGTATCAGCTATTATGGCTTCCGTTTCATCTATCACAGTTGCAAGTTCAAAAATTTTCGCAATGGCTTTATTGGCATCACTTTTTTCACATTTATATCGCTTTTCGACAATCTCCTTCTCTTTTTCCAATTTTTTAATTTTCATTTCAATAGCTCTCCTTAAGCCCTTTTCTCCACTAAGTCCTTTAAAGTTTTTTTCAAGAATATCTAACTTATTTGTATTGTCTGTAATTTTTGACGACAAACTATTCAACTTCGAATAACACCATGAATGACAACTATTCCTTTCCACTTCATCAATAACTTGTTGAGGAACACATAATTTTATTTTCTTACTCTCCAGTAGTCTACTTAAAGGAACTGCAACCTTATTTAAAGCATCTTCATTAGAATCATAAAAATGGCGGTAGACATTGGAATCCAGAAATACATACTTCATCCTAAACAATATTATAACTACGTAATTCTACTCTCAAAAAAGATAAACCACAAATGAAGATTCTCTTCTTACGGTGTTGTATACAATCTTAATCAAAACTTGACCAAAATTTGTATTCAAACTATCCTTTCAACGACAAATTGAAACACAAAAACAATGTTTGAAAGTTTAATTCTCGGAGCTGTTGCACTTCTACACGAAACACCAACTCCTTTTTTCGAACAAGAAATCGATATTCCTGCTGCGACATTTGAAATTTCTACTGAGTTGCCATGGAATTCTGTAACACTTTTTACACCTCGCGGAAGAGCACTTCCCGAACTCAGTTATAAAGATTCAAACGGAGAGTGGAAATCGTGGGAAACAGAAGATGATCGTGATGATTTAACGGAATTGCTTTTCTTTGATACAACTCGAAAAACTCTTCAAATTCGGTCTAAAGAAACCGCGCACGTTATTGCACATTTTTTCAACACAAAAATCCCTGGAGAGCGTCTAATAGCACAATTCAGCGAAAACACTTCTGATTTTTTGGAAACGTCTGATGATTCGAAAAAATTACTGAAAAAAATTCCAAAATATTTTTTGCGTGCCGATTGGGGCGCAGATGAATCTTTGCGACTTTTGGGAAATTTTCGAAAGAAATCACTAAAATGGTTTCCTATTGAACAAAAACTCGTCGAAGCGAAATTTCGTCCTGTAAATATTGTAAACGAAAATGATGATGGCGAAACGCTCTTTTGGCCGATTGCAGAAAATCAACTCGTTGCAAAATTCGTCATTCATCATACGGCTGAGAATCTGAAAAAAGAACGAAATAGAACGCCTGAAGAACTCATGCGAGCCATTTATTCGTATCACACGATTACTCGTGGCTGGGGAGATATTGGATATAATTTCGTAATTGATCGCGCTGGAAATGTGTATGAAGGTCGCGCTGGATATGAAAGAAATAAAAGAATTCCCGTTGGAGCACATGTTGCGTATCGTAATATTGGAACCGTCGGAATTGCTCTCATGGGAAACTTCCAAGAAGAAGAACCAACCGAAGCACAACTCGATGTTCTCGCGCTTTTGATTGCAGATTTATCAGAACAAATCGGATCGAATCCTCTTGAGAAAACAAAGTTTTGGGGAAAAACGACACCAAATATTTTAGGGCATCAGGATTTAGCTGTTCGTGGACATGGAACGGCTTGTCCCGGACTGAATATGATAAAAAAACTTCCGGAACTACGCAAAAAAGTTGCCAGTGTTTTGGAAATTCTGAAAGAGTTTGAAGATTACGGTGTCCCAAAAGGAAAAGATTTTCTGACCAAAAGTTCTGTTGCTCCAAAAGTACAAAAAGTAAAAAATCTTACGCCTGAACGAAAAGGAGCTCCTCTCGAAATGTCGATTGTGACGGATGTTCCGCAACTTCGTCGTCATGAAAGAAAAGGGGCAAGCATTCGAGTAAAAAATACCAGTTCTATGGATTGGCCAGCAGGAACGGCGTTTCGTGTAAAAAATATTCCAGACGGAACAATAGTCGAACCATTTCGAACAAATGATGTGATTCGGAGCGGACGTACTGGAAACTTCAGTACAAATATTAATGTAAAATCGACACCAAACGGCACATATCATCTGCAACTTTCTCCTCAATTTTTAGAGAAAAAATATTTCCCAGAACAAATTGAACGATCCGAACTTACGTTTACATTCCGTGTTTCTGGAGACAAAAATCTGCTTCACGCTCGATTAGATGAAGGTCTTTTTACGAGAAGCCTTCAAACAAGTGTTATCAAGCCTATTTCTCCTCCGAAACCTACCGTAAAAAAAGTAACCGCAACAATAACTCCACCAGAAGTTCCGCATGTAAAAGTGAAGCTCGCTGGATTTAATGCATTTTTTGCAGAAATCGTTGGAACGCGAGCAACGGACATTTGGCATCGTGATAAAAAGCTTGCAAACATTGCTGCCGGAACTCCTATTCAAGTGAGTTATGAGAAAGGAACTCGAATGTTGAAAGTTCAAAGTGGAGAAAAAGAATGGCACTGGAATGACGCGATTCCAGGAAATATTTCATTAAAAACAAATGGAATTCTGAAAATCAACAACTATAGAAATCCTCGTTTCGGACAAGGAAAAGTGTTGTATAACTCTTTCCGTGGAATGCTCCATTTCTATCCACAACGCGACACGTTCTTGGTCGTGAATGAGCTTCCGATAGAAGAATATTTATGGGGATTGGGAGAAGAACCTTCTACTGAACCAGAAACAAAACGTCACATTATTCACATTCTCGCTCGATCCTACGCAAAGGTATATTCAGGAACAAAACGAAAATTCCGAACGCCGTTGTACGATCTCGAAGACGATCCTCGAACAAGCCAACTCTATCTCGGATATGATTGGGAACGATATCACACAGAACAAAAATCGCTGATTGCTGAAACAAATGGCCAAGTTTTGACGAAAGATGGAGAAACGGTCATTGGTCCTTATTTCACACAATCTGCTGGAAAAAGTATAAATCCGTGGGCATCACAATATCCTTGGTGTCGTGTTCGTGATCTTCCATATGACGAAGGATTAGAACAACGAGGACACGGAGTTGGTTTATCAGGAAATACTGCGCGCATACTCGCCGAACAAGGAAAATCTATACAAGAAATTATTGATTATTTCTTCGAAGGATTATCCGTCAAAAAGATGTACTGAAAATTTGACAAGTAATAAGGAAAATCTACACTGCGCGAGCAATTTATTGAATTTTATTCAAAATGACAAACAAAGGAGGCGCAAAACAGCATGGTGGACACGAGATCAATGAACGTCGACGTAAATCGACAATGAATTCTCGTAATAACAAGGCAAAAGCACGAACACGACGTGAAGAATTGCGTGAAAAAGGATTGAACTGCTAGTTCGTTTCTTATTTATTATGAAATTAAAATCTGTCTGAAAAGATGGATTTTTTATTTTTATGTCAAAAGTCATTCTGGATTAAATTCAGAATAACAAAAAACAATTTCTTCTTTGTAATTTGTACTTTGTAGTTTTAAGCGAAGCGACTATTTGATAGATTCCAACGCGTCCCGTTCTTTCTTGGAAAGTTTTTTCGGTAAATCGTATATAATTTTCACTAAATGATCTCCTTGACGACCACTTCTCTTTACTCCTTTTCCACGAATGCGAAGTAACGATCCATCCTGTGTACATTCTGGAATAACAAGTTCCACTTTCCCCCAAAACGTCTCAACTGGAAATTTTCCACCGAGCAAAATCTGCCATACGGGTAATCTTAATTCTGATAAAATATCCATTCCATGACGTTCAAATTTTCGAGAAGAACGCACTTGAATATGTACAAATAAATCTCCTGGATTTCCTCCACGACGCCCCGCCTCTCCTTCTCCTTGAACTCGCAACGTTTCTCCTGTTTGAACTCCAGCGGGAACTTTTATCGTAATTTTTTTTGATTTTCGCACTCGTCCTTCTCCAGAACATTCTGAACATTTTGAATCAAACACCTTTCCTGTTCCTTCACAATCAGGACACACTACTTGTTGTTGAATTATTCCAAATGGAGTACGTGTTTGTTGAGATATTCGACCACTCCCTGAACAAGTTGAACAAGTTTTTTGTCCAGAACCACCTTTCCCTTTACATGCTTCACAAAAAACAAATTGTGTAGTAGAGAATTTTTTTGTTATTCCATTCATTGCATCCTCAAAATCTAAAACGACTTCTACCTCCAAATCTGATCCTCTCATATTTACTTGTCTACCACGACTCGATCCACCTCCACCAAAAAATGAAGAAAAAATATCTTCCATTCCTCCTCCAAAATCAAAATTGGATGCGTTAAATCCTCCACCACCAAATCCGCTGCTCGAAGACCCTGCTGAACCAAATTGATCATATTGTGTTCGTTTATTTTCATCACCTAAAACCTCATATGCTTCGTTTATTTTTTTGAATTCTTCTGCATCCCCTCCTTTATCTGGATGGTGTTTTTTTGCTGCAGCACGAAACGCTTTCTTGATATCCGCTTGTGAAGCAGACTTTTCAACACCTAGAATTTTATATGGATCATTTTTCATCGCGAAGAGTGTACAATTTTTTAGCAACCTGTCCAGCTGACTGCCAAATATTTAAGAATTGAGTCAAAAAAATTTGGTTTTTCCCTGAAAATCCTCGACAATTTTAGTTGACAGATTCTCACTAAAACACATGAAACTTCGATCCCTCGGCTTTCTTCTTGTAGGACTTTCTTCGTTCTTCCTTGTTAATAGTGCAAATGCTACTTGCACTTGGGCAAGATTCTCTTGTAGTCAGCCAGTCGGAACCGACTCCACTGTGACATTTAACACAATGGAATATTCTCGAAGTAAATATTTCTGGAATACAAATACGTGTGTTTCTGATGATGATCTTGGATCTTTGGACTTTGATATAATTAATGGATCTGCTGTCAGTGCACCAAATGATTGTCTTTTATGGCGAGGAGAATCAATTAACGGAGAAACAAATACGCTTACTGATGATGAATGTTTTGCTGCTGGATTGATTGCAACAAATATTGGAGGGACTTCTTATGGATGTCCATGTCTTGCATCAGCATGTGTAAATAATTTCGTGAACAATAATGATCGAATGAAAGAATCTCATTTCACAAGTGTTCGAACATGTACCGGAACAAGCTGTGATTCTCGAGATCCTCTTGGATATGTTCCTGGAACACCAAACTATGAAGCTGTTCCTGCGTATGATTTTCAGTTAAATGGAGCTGCTGTTCTCGGCGACAAAGTACGTGTTCAAGTGTATTCACACAATAATGCAAAAGAACAATTCCCTGGGGATGATGACTATGACAATTACATGGCTCATGCCACAAATATTCAATTATCGTGGGATAATGGCGCACACACAGCACAAGGGATCATAACCAGTAACGACGCAACACCTACAACGAAAACTTCTCCAACAGTAATATTGCCAACACTTCCTGCGGGAAAACAATATGAACTCGTTGGAGTATGGCACCATTACAACAACGCAACTGTTGCAGGATCTCCTTCATATGTAGCAGATCATTTCACACTGAATGATGCCGAACTTTCTGTAAATGGAACTACGGCAACCTTTGATCTGGGGGATCACGCTTCTTGTTTTGGAAATATTCACCGTGTGTATTTTGATCTACAAGTAACAGATATTCCTGATCCGAGTTTCACTATGACGAAAACAGCGAATCCAGATATAAATACTATTTTGTATCCTGGAGATTCTCTTTCTTATTCCATCATGGTAAATAACACTGGAAATACTGTTTTACCTAATTTCAACGCCACAGACACACTTGATACAAATCTTACTTTCGTTTCTGGTGACAATGGTGTTTCTCATGTAAATGGAGTTGTTACTTTAGATTTTAACAACATTGTTGTTGGAGAAAGTATAACAAAATCCTTTGTCGTTACAGTAAATGATAATACTCCGTCAGGAACTGATGTTTGCAATCAAGCGAATGCTACAAATTCTGGTTTAGTAAATGAATCGAATATTATTTGTCACAATGTGGGAGAGATCCTTACTCCAGATTTTTCTTTAGTTAAATCTGCAAATCCGCCACATCAATCAACTGTTCTTCCAGGAGAAACTATTACGTACACTGTTACTGCAAACAACGAAGGAAATACTGTTTTATCGAACTTTATTGCAACTGATAACCTCATTCCGAGTGTTTCTTTCGTTTCTGGTGACACGGGAGTTTCCCATTCAAATGGAATTGTTACATTAAATTTTGGGGATATTTCTATTGGAGGAAATGCAACAAAATCGTTTCAAGTAACAGTAAACGATGATGTTTCTGTAGGAGATCAGATTAGTAATCGAGCTTCTGCAACATATGAAAATATTACACATCATTCGAATATTATTCACCATATTGTTGGAGAAACACTTGTCCCAGATTTCACAATAACGAAATCTGCAAATCCGCCTCATTTATCAACTCTCCTTCCTGAAGAAACACTCACGTACACAATTTCTACGGAAAATACCGGGAATACTGATTTATCAAATATTGTAATCACAGATGTATTAAATTCTAACTTAATACCTTCAGGAACTATGCCAAATAATATGTCATATGATCCGAATACACACACTATAACTATTACTATTGCAACACTTGAACCTGGTGCTTCTCAAGAAACATCTTTTTCAACAATGGTAATCGAGAATCCGCAAACAAATATTAGCTTTTGTAACATCGCTACAGGAATTAATTCTACTGGACTGAATCGTCAATCAAATGAAGTTTGCCATCAAATCGAAGCAGAACCATTTACAGACTTTTCAATAACAAAATCTGCAAATCCACCTCATCAGTCGTTACTTAATCCTGGAAATATTCTGGACTATACAATCTCTACGGAAAACACTGGAGATACGACTTTATCAAATATTGTTATAACAGATGTATTAAATTCAAACCTGAGTTTTACAGATATTATTCTTCCAAATTATCTATCATACGATCCGAATACACACACTGTAACTATTACTATTGCAACACTTGAACCTGGTGCTTCTCAAGAAACATCTTTTTCAACAATGGTAATCGAGAATCCACAAACAAATATTAGCTTTTGTAACATCGCTACGGGAATTGATTCTACTGGACTGAATCGTCAATCAAATGAAGTTTGTCATCAAATCGAAGCAGAACCATTTACAGACTTTTCAATAACAAAGTCTGCAAATCCGCCGCACTTAGCAACTCTCCTTCCCGGAGACATGCTCACATACACGATTTCTACAGAAAACACTGGAAATACTGCTTTATCAAATATTGTAATTACAGATGTACTGAGTCCATACGTAACATTTTCAGAAATAATGCCGAGTAATGTGTCATATGATCCTGATACACATACGTTAACTATTACCATTGCAACACTTGAACCTGGAGAAACTCAGTCGCTAAGTTTTTCTGTAACAATTAACGAAGATTCTCCAACAAATATTAGCTTCTGTAATAAAGCTTCTGGAGTTGATTCAACAGGAATGTTACGATCGTCTGAAGACATATGTCATTCGGTTGTAGAAGAATTTGTAACTCTTCATAAAACAGCAAATATTCCTGAAGATCAAATTGTTACTCCTGGAGAAACTCTCACTTATACCGTTTCTGCTACGAATAATACTTCTGAAAATCTCGATATAATTATAACGGATCCACTTGATGATAATCTTTCTTTTGTGGGATTTAGTAATTCAAGTAACATCGAATACGATCCCCAAACACATTCTGTACAAATCACATTACTGAATGTACCCGGATTTAGTACGGTTCCGGTAAGTTTTTCTGTAATGGTTCTTCATCCTGGACAAGAAAATGTCAAAGTTTGTAATCAATCAAAAGTTCTTTCATACGCCATAAATAATGGTTCCATTCCAGATGATAACACTGAGCCAGAAATTTATGGAAACAATGGAAATACTGGTAATACAGAAAATAGAAATGTTTGGGATAATATAATATATGGAGTTCAAAATTTCTTCGGAGCAATCTCTACGATATTTGGTAATTTAACCGACTCGGTATTCGATATTCAAACGCTTAACCAACTCGTTGCAAGTTCTGTGGAAATGCCTATTGAAGATCAAAATGACAATAATGAATCTTACTCTGAACGAATTTGTCATTTAGTGGACATCTCTGCTGGAGAAGCCATTGAAATAGTGAAAACATCTGATCCAATACCATCTACACCAGAATTGGAAACTATCGTACATTTCGGAGACTCAATTATTTATTCTGTCCGTGTTACGAATCATTATGGAATCGCTATTTCTGAATCATTAGTAGATGAAATTGATCTCGGACTTTCTTTTGTTGAAGCAGGAAATATATCAAGTACTGATCCAAACGCATCAGGAGAAATTATTCGCGTAGATGATCAAACATTACATCTTAATATAATGAATCTTGGAAATGATGAAACAATTATTTTTAATTTTACTACAGAAGTAATTGCAACGGTTGACTCTGAAATTTGTAATCAAGCTCAATTATTTAATTTTCACTCCAATGATTATACAAGTGAAAACATTTGTGTAACTTTTTCTGATGGAAGTTCTGAAAACACTTTTATTGAAAAATCCGTATCTCCTGCCGCTGGACCAATCGCAAATGGAGACACTCTTTCCTATACTGTTCGTTTTGTTTCTGATGAAATAATGCCTATTACCACAGTATTACTTGATACTCTCGATAATACTGTTTTCGTAGAAAATAGTGGAAGTATTACGAGTTCAGATTCATCAATTACTGGATCTATTACATATGAAACTCTCACAAAAACTCTTTCTTTATATGTAAATGATTTAACTCAGGGAGGATGGATTGAATTTCGATTTGATGCACTTGTTACCAGTGACTCACTGCCAAGTGAAATTTGTAACCAAGCGTATGATATTAATGAAAATTGGTATTCAAATATTGTCTGTGTTTCTACCGATACTGGTGGCGGACCTGGACCTGGGGGCGGAGAAGTAATTAGTACTATTGGAATCTGTACAGATCTCGCAAGCGGAAGTGTTACTTGCCGAAAACACACACCACATAGATCTTTTGGCGAAAGCGAATATTTAGACTGGAAAGAATGTAAACGAAATAATCCGACTATTGCTGGAATTGAACTTTGTACACGAGAATGGGCAAGATCGGTTGGACTTCTTGCGCTTGGAGAATGTCATCCTGATAATATCGCTGCAGCTGGTACATGGTGGCAATGGAATGGATCGGATAATCTATATACATGGCCTGGTGATTTTAATAATGAATGTAATACGGAAATTATTCCACCTGGTCCTTGTATGGAATCATGTGCAGAAATGACTGCTCTAATAGAAAAAACAACTTCAACCCCAGTTGTAGCGAAAGAAGAAGAGGCTATATATAATCTAAAACTAACACTTACTCCTGATATTACTGACCAAAATACCGAAATAAATATTACGGGAATGAAAGTATATGACCTTACTATTCCTGCAAATTCTGGATGGCTCTTTGATCATGCTCTTCAAAATCCATCATCTAATTGGGAATGGAAAGGAATGAATGATGATCCTGCTTCCAATTACTTTGAATGGCGTGGTTCTGATTTTTTATTAGAAACAGAGCAAACGATGGATATTGACTATGAAATGAATACAGCACTTACTATTAAAGCTGATACAGCCCAAGTAAATAATGTTGCATTTGCCGTTGTGGAATATGAAATACAAACATTCGATCCTTTTTCTGGGCTCACTGCACTGTCTGGTCCAAGACATCTTCATGTTGGAAATGCATTAAATTTATGTGACAACAGATCTGTCTTAGAAATTATTGATGCGAGTACTTCATCTCCTGGATCTTCCGAAACAGTAGAAATTATTCGTCCATATATAGAGGTGCGAGGAGGAGGAAATGTGGGAGTACAAAAACTTGATGACAATACAGAAAATCCATTCGGTGGATTGGAAACTGGTTTCTCCGAAGACATTACAACCGGAGAAATTTTAACCGGAACTGAAACAGATGACCTTACTGAAACTATAGACCTATGGAGTGAATACGAAGATCAATCAACTACCACTGAAAATATCTTCGGTGTAAACTGGATCACAACTTCTGATAATGCTGGAGTATATTTTCATGAAGGAGACATAACTCTTTCCGCTAGTGATAATTTTGTGGGTTCAAAAACATTCGTCATAGATGGAAAACTTCAGATTGAAGGAAATTTTGAACCAGACGGATTTGGTGCATTTATTGCAGACAGAATTGCTATACAACAAGACGTAACGAATATGACAGGAGTTTTTATTGCCGATGGTGGCGACATCGTTTCTCTCGGTGAATCTGATAAACAGCTTGTCATTTCTGGAGCGCTTATGGGAGATGCAACCGATCTTCTTGATCGACGAAAATTCATTGGAGTTGATCCAGAGAACACTCTCGAACCAAGTATAAAAATCAATTACGATTTACGTCTTCTCGATGCAACACCACCCGCTCTTGAGTTATTCTTGAGTGAAGACTGGACACAAACTATAGAATGAATATTGATTGGACTTATATCGGACTCTGGCTCCAGGCATACTGGATACAAGGAATCTTCATCACTATTGGAGGAATCTTTGGGATCAAATTAATTGTATGGCTTACACGAATTTTTCATCATAAATGGACTGCGAAAAAACTGGTTCATTTGCAAATTTCTCTCCCCAGAAATGATTCCAAACTTGATGCCGAACATCGAACAGAAAAAGATTTTCGTGAAACAATTGGGAAAATGGAACAATTGTTTCGTTCATTACACGAGACGCGAGATTTAAATCTTTACAATATCGTGTTTCATCGCATGCTCTGGCAAGAGCCACGATTTTCTTTTGAATTACAGTTTGAAAAACGAGAACTTTCTTTTGTGATTTGTTGCGCACCATACTATCAAAACATAGTAATGAAACAGGTTACAACATTTTACCCTGATGCAGATGTAGTTCCACTTACTCCTGATAAACGATTTAATTTAACCGAAAATAAGGCCGTTCATAATGGGTATTTTTTCTATACAAAAAGAGCTTTTTGGTTTCCGATTAATACATATAAAAAAGTTGAAGATGATCCATTAAATGGTCTTGCTAATTCGTTTGCAAAGTTAAACGATGACGAAAAAGCTTGTATTCAGATAATTCTCCATCCGCAAGGAGGAAAATGGCAAAAGGCAGCAAAATCACAAGGGGATTCTCTCTTCAAAGGAAAAAAAGATTCTGGAAAAGGAATTCCCTTTCTTGGTCCTATTTTAAATATTTTATGGCTTCCAATAAAAATTCTGATTCGTGGATATAATCCTGAAACAGATACTATTTCAAATGCTCCTGGTGCCAAAAGTGGAGATTCCTATGTACGAATGTTGCAGTCTGAAGAAGAACTTTATAAATCTGTAGGAGAAAAATCTGTACAATCTGGATTTAATACCACAATACGAATTGTGGCGAGCGCTCCAAATAAAGATAGAGTATCACAAATTCTCAATGGTATTTTCGTCGCTTTTAATATTTTCAAAAGTAAAGGAGGAAATAAAATGGAAAATCGTCGTATTGTTCCATTTAATATAATTAATACTCCGTTTATTTACCATAATTATAAATATAGATTACCCGCATTTTTTGAAAAAAAATCACTGCTGTGCTCTGAAGAAGTCGCTTCTCTTTTTCATTTCCCAGATGCTCGATATAATCGTATTCCCACAATTAAATGGCTTCCATATAAAGTGCTTCCACCGCCAATTAATATGCCAGAAGAAGGTATTATTTTAGGAGAATCTATTTATCGTGGAATTTCAAAATCAGTTCGATTTAAACGAAATGATCGAACTCGTCATCAATACATAATCGGGAAATCTGGTTCAGGAAAATCTGTTTTACTGTGGAACCAAGCAGTACAAGATATTGAAAATGGCGAAGGAGTATGTGTTGTAGATCCTCATGGAGATCTAATAGATGATATTGCAGCATGTGTCCCAAAACATCGAGCAAAAGACGTTGTCATGTTTGATCCAGGTGACAAAGAACGCCCAATGGGGTTAAATATTCTAGAAACAACAAGCGCAGAACAATGGGATCGAGCTTCTCTCGACGCAATGGAAATTTTCATTAAATTATTTGGAAATGAGATTTTTGGACCACGTATCCAACACTATTTCCGAAATGCATGTCTCAGCCTCATGGAAGATACTGAAGAGGGAGCAACGTTAATTGATATTCCACGAATGTTTATTGATGAAGAATTTCAAAAATATAAAGTATCAAAGGTGAAGAATGTCGTAGTACGAAACTTTTGGGAAAATGAAATGGCTAACACTGGAGATCGGGAAAAACAAGAAATGATTCCCTATTTTACATCAAAATTTGGTCCATTTGTTACGAATACGACAATGCGTAATATTATCGGTCAGACAAAGTCTGCATTTAATGTTCGTGAAGTAATGGATAATCAAAAAATATTATTAATTAATCTCTCTAAAGGAAAAATTGGAGGAATTAACTCCCAACTTCTTGGGTTGGTTGTTGTGTCAAAAATAAATATGGCAGCAATGTCACGTGCCGATATGGCCGCCGAAGATCGAAAAGATTTTTACCTTTATGTAGATGAGTTTCAAAACTTTGCCTCAGACACGTTCGCTACAATTTTGTCTGAAGCTCGTAAATATAGACTGAATTTAATTATGGCTCACCAGTATATTGCACAATTATCTGAAGGTGCTGGAGGAGTGACTCAAGGTGGAGCAAATTCAAAAATAAAAGATGCTGTATTTGGAAATGTAGGAACAATGATGAACTTTAAGGTGGGAGCAGAAGATGCTGAATACTTTGAGAAAGAATATTCTCCTCTTTTATCGGCGCAAGATATTCTCTCTATTGCGAACTATAAGGCTTACGTAAAATTGAATATAAATAACACAACAAGTCGTGTCTTTTCAATGGATACTCTCTATGATCCAAGTAAAAAGAATGACAAAGTATTAGAAATTATGAAAAAATATTCACGAATGAAATACGGACGAAAAAAAGAATTTGTTGATGCAGAAATTGAAGCACGAATGGGAATAGATAGCCTTTCATCCATTGACGAAGCAGCTAAAAAAGATAAGACTGTGAATGATAATCTCCTTGGCGACACACCAATACCAACAATAAATGAGGAATCTATTGCCGCAAGCTCTGAAAATCTTCAAGCACAAGTTGCTACAGACAAAGGTGCTGGAAATTTTGCCCCAAATAAGATTCCAAAATCATTACAAAAAATTATTTCCACATCTCCTTCGCAAGCCATTGCAAACGAGGCTCTTAATAATACATAAATGAAAAAAATATCCATCGGCTGTCTTTGTCTTATGCTTCTTACAGGAAATGTACACGCAAAACTAATTGGACATTGGCCTCTCAGACCAAAAACTCCTTTACGTGTAGAATGGAATGCCGAAAATACTGATAATACTTGGAAAAATGGATACGATATTGCTGATTTAGCGACAACTGTTCCTCAAGTTGTAACTATTGATGATAAAACACAAGTATGGGAACAAGTTGGTCCCAATAATATTTTTTCAAGTTCTCTTATTCCGGTAGATCCGAGTAAAGAATATAGACTTTCTGGAAAATTCCGCAGCACAGGAAAAACTCTTTCAAAAATATATTTTGGATTTGTGCCAATGTTAAACAATGAGGCAAAAAGTGAACAAGCATCTCAAGTCTCCTTTCGAAAAGGAAATGATGGAATATTTATGGAGTTAGATAAAGGAACCATTGTCGTAAAGTATGATTTAACAGATTGGAACAGCGATAAAGACCCATTTACCTCTCGTTTCATGGGATTTTATTATGATGGAGACACAAATAAGCCGGCTGATTTTATAATGGCTTCGCCTACATATGGAAAAGATCAAGGAGCTTTTACGAGTATAGAAAAAAATATCATCAATCTTTCTGCTGATCCTCCAGAAGAAGTTATGAATCAATTAATTCCAGGACGTTCTGTTATAAAAAATCACTATACAGGTGCTGGAAGTTATCTCTATTCTGCCGCTGAAAATGAGACTGTTACAGAAAAGTGGACCACTTATTCGGCTATATCAACTGGAGATGGTTGGACTCAATCAGCTAGCACAAATTTTCGTCCTTTTACTCGATACGTACGACTTGTACTATTGCTAAATTATGATCAAGACAAGGAATCGGTTATTCAATTTGATGATCTTGTCCTTGAAGAAGTAAACGAACTAGGACTAACTGTATATGATGAATCTCCTATTGAAGATCTCGCCATAGATTCTCATAATCATGGAAGAAAAATTGGAAGAACTTCTACAATAAATCGAGATGTCTACACTGCTGGTGTGAATAATATTCCTAATGGAGCAATGCAATTTGATGGAGCGAGTGATTATATTTCTTTACCAGATGACATAGGATATTCCACTGAGGTTTCTGCTTTTGCCTGGTTCAAATCAAAAGGTGAACCCAAAGGCGGATATCACGTAATATTTGGTGGACAAGAACTTGAAATAAGTATCGATTCCAAGCAAGTTCTTCGAACAGGTATTTTTACTGATAAAAGATATATTTCAAATTATTCCACGAAATTATTAGACGGAGAATGGCATCATATCGGATTCACTTTCAATGGAAAGCAAAAAATAACGTACATCGATGGAAAAAATATTGGTACCAAATCTATCTATGGACATCTCACCTCTTCGTTTAAAGACCGAACCATTGGAAGGTTTGGAAATAGTGATGACTATTATTTAAATGGAGCACTTGCTGATATACGAATTTATGATCACGCACTTTCTCTTCAAGAAGTAAATAATATTGCTTACAAAGAAGATACTTTCGCTTCAGATACCGATATCGAAACAATAAATGATAAAAAATTAGCAAGACATAATTTATTGTACTGGGATATTATAAATAAAAAATATTGGATAGGACTTTTCGATAAAACTGCTCAAACAATAAAACCATCAAAAGACACTTTTAAAGATACTGCTGAATTATCTACACTTCAAAGTGAAAATAAGGCAACAAACAAGTTGTTATATTGGGACACGGATAAAAAGAAATATTTCATCGGACAACCCGACGGCACAATGCGTCCTCTGCGATGAATATTTGATAGCTTTTAAATCTTCCGATACACTGCGTTAGAACTTTATCCATATATTTTATGAAATCTATTGCAAACATTCTCGTAAAACACGATATCGTGCGTACAAACTTCAGTAATCCTTTTGTTTGGGCAAGTGGTATTCATTCTCCAATTTATTGTGATTGTCGAGAATTAATGAGTCTCACGGAAGCGAGAAATGAAATTGTCGATGGATTTATTGAATTAATTAAAACTAAAAATCTTCCTACTGATACAATTGCCGGAACAGCAACTGCCGGAATTCCATGGGCTGCATTTGTAGCAGAACGATTAGCGAAACCAATGCTTTATGTCCGAGCAAAACCAAAAGATCATGGAGCTGGAAAAATGGTAGAAGGACGAGGAGAACAAAATAAAAATATTCTTGTAGTTGAAGATGCGATTAGTACTGGAGGAAGTAGTATTACTTCTGCAATTGCACTCCGAAATGAATTAAATGCAACTGTCGAACATATTTTGGGAATATTTACTTGGAGTACTCCAAAAATTTCTGAAAATGAAAAAGAACACCATATAAAATTTCATTCTCTCACTAATTTTTCTGAAATTGTAGAAGCACTTGAATCCGCAGGAAAAATTACAACTGAAGAACAAGCTTCATTAAGTCGATTTCACGAAAATCCTCGTAAATGGTGGAAGTAGGCGCTTCGCGCTTCGAATATAAAAGTACAAAGATCAAAATAGAGATATTTGAATTTTGTTATTTGCTATCTGTACCTTGGAGCGAAGCGATTAATTTTGCTGCTTCTGCGCGAGATAATGCTGCATGTGGATGAAATAATCCATCAGTATATCCTTGAACCATTCCTCGACGTACAGCTTCTTCCACCCAAACACGTTCCCATCCAACAGTGTCTGAAAAAATTGGAGTACTCAATAAATCTAATTTTTGAGGAATAATCTTTTCTATAGCAAGTAATATTTTCACCGCTTCAGCACGCGATAAATCTTGTTTTGGTCGAAATGTACCATCTATATATCCTCCAATTATTTTTTTTGCTGCTAAAAACTGAACAGCATCAAATGTTTCATCTTCTCGTAATAAATCTGTAAATTGAGGAATAAGTGGGGCTCTGCTAAAATTTTCTCCATATCTATCTAGAACAAGCATTTGAACAAAGTCTCCTCTCGAAACAGCTCTTTCTAAATGGAGTTTCCCATTCAATTCTGGCTGGAGAATATTTTTTTCAACCAAATCCAAGACAAATGGCATTGCCCAGTGATTCGGATCAAAATCACGAACAAATGCTCTGTCACTTGGTAAAGCATTTTCTCTTCCTCCAGAAATAATTGAAAAACAACGAAATAAAGTACAAAACTCAACTTCTGTCGCAACACCAAATGGTTCTGCAAATACTTCAGGGAAAAGAACAAATAATTGTCGTTGTGCTGCAGAAAAAGGTGCAATTTTTATCCATCGATCTGGTGTCACTCGATCGTGGAAATCAAATGATCTCCAAATATTTTTCATATCTTTCCACAAAGGAACTCCGTTTACAAGCTTAATCCCAGTGTCTTGCAACTCCGTATTTATTTTCCACAATTTATCAACAACAAGCCAAATATCTGTAGACGTAATCAGTACTTTTTCTAACTCAGTACGCGTTGTGTTTTCAGTGAAAAACAAAGTTTTAATTCCAAATCTTCGTGAAATAGAAAGAATCGCATCCAAAGATTCTGTAGAAAATATATGTTGCTTCTTTTCTCCCGTTTCTAATATTGTTGCTATACGCGAAGCAGCCCATTGTCGCGGAAGCCAATCAAACCAAGTCCGATCCTCATTTGATTGCAAAACAGAATCAATTCTTCCAACGAATACTGGTGAAAGCGAAGTAGATTGAGGAATCAATTCTGTCGGGAGAATTTCTTTTTCATTCTCTTGCAAAAGAACATCTGATGCATACAAAGGATGACGACGATTTTCTACTGAAGAAAGTAATTCTTCTGCTTCTCTTGTTCCTAAAACACTTCTAAATGCTCGTTGTACAACTCCTTTCGTCGCTACAGCAATCTTTTTCCATACAGAAGATTGTTCCGGTGAAAAAAACTGTAATACCGCAATCGGAGCTCCTCCAGAAACTGCTGAAATATCTTTCGCATCAGAAAAAATCATAAGAATATGATCTGTCACTGGTTGACTCACTCGAGAAAGAATCTCTGATATATCACATTTTCCTAATGGATTTCTCCACGCAGTAGATTCAATGATTTTTTTTCTCAACGCAAGAGTATTTGGTTCAAAACTCTCATCATCTCCCACGAGCCATTCAATTCCTTCTGTTCCAATAAATGCTACTCGAAAAGATCTTTCCTCTTGGTGTTCTAATAAAAAACGAAGCAATTCCTGTACATGTGCCCATACATCTGACATTGATCCTGATGTGTCTAATAAAAGCGTAACATTATGAAACTCTTGCACTGGTGGCAACGAACGAAAATGCGCTACATATTCATGATCCCCTGTAAAAAATCGCGCTTCTGGATCATTTTCTTTTGACCAAATAATTCGTAAATTTTTTGTTGGAAGAAATGAGGCAATTTGACGCAACGCAACAATTCCTGTTTCTGAACGATCCATTATTGCCTCCGATAAAAATGGCGACCAAAAATGTTGAATTGGGTCCATTTGTGCCACAGAAAATTCTATATGAAATAATTCATCTTCTATTCCGTCATTTAAAAAGATTTCTATCCCATCAAATCCTCCTTGATGAGAAACCGGAATATTGTATTCCAGAACCACTTCTACTGATTCATTCGGGAGAATAGAAAATTCTGTTGTTCGAAATACGCGCGTCCATGGATTTTCTGCCAGTCTAAAAAAACGAATATCTTTTTTTTCTTCTGCTGCGTCCGCTAGAGCGTCTAATCGAGCTCTATCTTGAAATTCTACAAGTGAAATTCCATTCGCATTTATAAAACATTTAATGTCTTTTGTTCCTAAGGAAGCTGGCCACCAAGAATGAGTTTTTAAGAGCTTTAATGTTGGATTGAAAAAAACAGATCGTATTCGCACATGAGCGTCTTTTTCTATAACTGAAATTTCCACAGTCCTTTCCTTACGAATAAGCCCAGAATCCGGAACCCATGCAGAACATTCCTTCACACATATTAATGCAAGAAACATCAATAGAACATGTGTTACTCGAAATTTCATACTCAATAAATTACTTTTTTTCTGTTACTGATACATCTTTGATTGCAGTAGACACGATTCCTCGAGAATCTGTAATTTTTAATTTCACAGGGAAAACACCTCCGTATGTGAATGTGTGAACTGGATATGGCTCAACCGAAACAGAACCATCTCCAAATGTCCAAAAATATGATTGAATATTCCCTGTTGAAAGAGTTGGACTAAACCGCACTTTTAATGGTGCTTCTCCAGCCATTGGAGAAGTTTCAAATGCCGCTTGTAATACCTGTCCTCTTACAGAAATAAATATCTCTTTTTCTGCCCTTTTCCCTGAAGAAGTAAGCACTTCTAATTTTACAGGAAACACTCCCACTTGCCGAAATTCGCGAGCAATTTTCCCGTTGTAATGAATTGGTGTTTCTCCTTGAAATGTCCAAATGTAATCAATTATTTCTCCTTCTGTTGTTTGAGAACCAGCTCCGTCAAATTCAACGGTTAATGGTACTGTTCCAGAACTTGGATTTGCTGAAATATTTGCAATTACTCCCACCTTTTCAACCACAATTTTTTGTGTTTTCGTAAATTCATTATCATCTGCGTCAACAATTGTAAGCGTCGTTTCATATTCTCCCGGTGTACGAAAAATATATGAATCTGTTTGTTTTCGACTATCGACAATGTCATCTGTTTCAAAATCCCATTTCCATTCAACGGCATTTGGGATTTCTGATTTTGACGCATCAAATGTTACTTCAAATGGAATTTTTCCACGAACAATATCATCTGCTCCTTTTGCTGGAACAGTTGTAATATTCATTTCTCTATAAGTTAATACTTTTACGAGTTGTTTTGTCGTGTCACGATCCCCAGAATCATTTTCAATAAGAAGTTCTACTTCATATTCTCCTTCTGTATCAAATTTTCTATACATTTTTCTTCCTAAAAAAGGCTTTGGTTCTCCATCTATTCTCCACTCAAATTTCACAATTTTCCCTGACTGAGAATAGGATTGTCCACCATCAAACGTAATTTCTAATGGAGCCATTCCTTCAAATGCTGAATCCGGTGAAACAATTTCTGCACGAACTTTTTGTTCTCCTTCAATAACGGTAATCGTCTTTTCGTCAATAGAAAAATCATGATTTTGTCCGGTAACACGCAATCGCACTTGATATTCCCCTATTTTATAAAATATTTTTTCAACTTCTTTTTCATCAACACCACGAATTTCAAATTCCCCATCTCCATCCAAATCCCATTCATATTGAATAATTTCTCCATCTAAATCTGTTGATTTTTCTGCCGTAAACTTCACAGTCAATGGCACAGCTCCTGTCTCTGGTGTTGCAGTCATTACTGCTGCTGCCGCTACATTTGAAATCACAACATCATGCGTTTCTGTATAGGTTCGTTCTTCGTTCACATTTGGAGAAAAATAAACTACATCTACTTTCATAGTATACCGTCCATCATTTGATCCTCGATCTAGAAATCTATGAGTAACTTCTGCTTCAGAAGCATCTGTTTCACCATCTCCATCGAAATCCCAACGAATTTCTCTTACTAAATCCTTTGGAATTTTTTCAAAAAGTTTCGTCCCAATATCAAAAGTAACTGAAACTGGTGCTGTTAACCCATAAAGACTTGCCGGTTGAGTTTGGATTAGTTTTTCAGACTTCGTCGTTGTCATTGGTGGCGCAGCATCTGCTCGAGAAACAAGCCATATAACTCCCATCCAAATTGCGATCATCAATACTAACAGAAACACAAAAACTCCCATCTTTTTAAGATGATGTTTTTTGTATATCGACGATGATGACGTCATTATCCATTGAAAAAACTTCACAAGCGTCGCGATCAAAAAGATAAACGACACTCCTCCAAAAAGAAAATGTGTAATAAGTGTAAATTTTTCTTTTAGCTGCACAGGATTCATTCCTGCCATTTCAAGAAACTGTGCAAACTGTGGATCATTGAAGTTCCCTTCAACAATAGTCCATAAGATAAAAACATATGCTACCGCAACAAGTCCCAAAACGATTGCTATTAAGCCTACAAAAACTTGCGTAGCGGGTTTTTTCTGTTTTTTCTCTACCGGTGCTTCCTCTTCTTGTGTCGGAACTGATGCAACTTGTTCGTCCGTTACATTTTCCTCAGGAACTACTGGCTCTGCTGAAGGTGGCACAACTGGTGCAGGAGGAATTACTGGAGTTGTATTTTCCTCATTTTCAGGTGTCGGTACCGTTGGAATGTCTGTCATAATTATGGTGCTGTTACGGTTATTGTTTCTGTGTCATGAGCATTTTCTTTTCCGTCAAAGACGGTAACTCGCACAATGTGTGATCCTATTTCATCAAAACGATGTGCAACATTATTCCCTCCAGATTGAGTTTCTCCACCTGGAAATGTCCATGTGTAAATCAAATCATCTCCATCTGGATCGTGTGCTTGAGTAAAGAATCGGAAAAGCGTACTTGTCGTTCCAGTATTTGATGGTGTAACAAATAAACTCACTGTTGGTGGAGCATTTCCAGACTCTGGAATAGTAATTGATTCTTCTTCAACAATCGATCGAACTCCTCCATCTGAATCCGTTAATTCTAATTGGAATATAACACTATGTGTTCCGACATCTAAATGCGATGCCAAATCCATAATCATTGTAACATTTCCATCTGCATCATCTGGAACCATGTCCCCTGAAAGCACTTGTACTTCCAGAATTTTTCCATACTGAGAAGCGACCAATCGATATTGATCAATTTCACCGTCTGGATCAACACTTGTAATACTTACATGAACTCCAGTTTCATCTGAAGAAACTCCTGTAATCTGTCCTCCTGGAAGAATATTTTCTACTTTAATCTGAAACGACATTGTTGATTTCTTGCTTGGATCTGCCTTCGAAGTAGCAGTTAATGAAATGTTATGTGTTCCTAATTGTGTAAAGATTTGCCCTAAATATTCCTCTTCAGTAATCGCTCCATTCCACTTCCATGTATGCGTCACATTCGCATTTTCTCCACAATTACCAAACTCATCACAAGAAGCTGTACTTAACGTCGGCGACTCAATTCCTCCATATATACGATCTACGGTTTTCGTACTATTCGGAATAATAGATTCTTCATCTAGCGCTGCAATCGCCGTTGGTGTTGCTAATGAAGCAACTACAACATTCTTCACTACATCTCCTCCTATTTGTGTTCCTTCTTCTCCTGCTGTATAAGCTTTTAATTTCACTCCCCACACACCAGCAACATCAAACGCATACAAATTAACATCTCCTGCAAACTCATCCGCACTTGTGAAATCCCAATTATTTATAGTTTCGTCAAATTCATTGGTAATAAACCATTCGTATCTTCCATCTGTCGGTGCTCCAGATGCTTTTAATTGAACTTGTTCGTTTTCTATAATTCTATTTGGAACGGTGAAATTAATCAGTCCCGCCTCAATGTTCTCATCCTGAATTTGAATCATTTCTTCTGTTGCAGGAGTAGTAATAATTGCTTCTGCTCCTACTTTCACCTTTACTACAAGGGAAATTGTAACCGCTCCTGGTTCATCAAATGTAGCAAAAAATGTTTTCTTTTGTTTATCTGCAACACCTTCGACCATTTTTTTCTCATTGAAATCAGTACAAATGCTTTCAGGAACTCCAGCCGGAACACAATTCCATTCATAACCATCAATCGCTCCTGCTTCAATCATTGATCGAGAAGCATCAAATTCAATACTATTTCCAACTCTTGGATTTCCTGCTGGATTCATTTTTATTTTTGCTATCCCAATATCTCCCACCAATATTCGTGTTTGCCCAATAAAAGTGTTCCATGGATCTTCATCCTGTGGATCCGGGTTTTCTTTTTTAATTCGTCCCATTACTTCTACTTCATACCATTTTTGCTCACTAAAAGATCTTGTAATTTGCCCATGTTGATTTTGTTCTGTTTCACTCGCTGTGTCATTAAAATAAGAACCTTCATAAATCCCACCGTCACCGAAATTCCATTGCACATCTTCTAACAAATCTCCTTCTGCAGATCCACTAATGCTTTCCCCGCTAAGATAAAAATTAATATTATAATATTCTCCTAACATATAACCTCCAGAAGCTCCTAATTTATAGAGTTGCTCTTTACAAGCGGCTAGTTCTGGCGATCCCGTTTCGTCTGTACATTCTGCAATAATTTCAATATCTGTTACTACATCATCAACCGAAACATAATTCTGAACACCTTCAAAATTATCTCCCCCTTCAAGTGTTTTTGTAATCAATGTATTTACGATTGCATACGAACTCAATATCACAATTATTCCTATTGCTGCATATAAAATCATTTTTTTCGATTTCTCGTTATTTTCTTCTCCGCCTACGACATATAAATATCCGGCAAAAATAATTACGGCAACAGCCAGTATTCCCAGAAAACTCAACACCCAATCAAGAACGTTGAGAATAAACTTCCGCAAATCTGTATTCGATCCGATCTGTCCGAATTTTTCCGCTTTCGGAAGTTTGAATTCTCCCGTCGGAAGCGGACCAGCTCCTGATAGTCCATATCCATATAACTCTTTCCATTGTTGAAAACTTAAATCCTCCTCTGAATACGGACGCATATAATATTGCATTCGCAGATTAAAATCTTCGACATCACGAAACGCCTTTCCAACTGTTGCAAATCCTTTTTCCACAAGCGTTTTCCCCCATTTATCTCTATTACATCGTTTTTTTTCTGCTCCAGAATAATTATCACAATCTCCCCAAGCATGAACTACTGTCTCTCCAGTAAATCCAAACATAATAAGTATTACGATGACAAATAGTTTTTTCATATATGAAAAGAGTTAATAATTTCTACTCTTGTAGAAAAGTCTGCTGTCATAAGAGTATTTACGATTGCATATGATCCTGCAATCACCAAGATACCTACAACAACCCAAATAAGAATTTTTTTTGCTTGCTCTTGTCTCGAACCATCTCCCATATCAGTAATATATAATATTCCTGCCCACACAACTGCGACTACAGCAATAATAGCAACCAATTCAAGTGAAAATTTAACCCATCCCAGAATTAATGTTTTCAAGTCTACTTGATGAGAAATTGATTTCGTCAAATGATCATGTGCAATTAATGCTCCACTTCGTAA
The DNA here is from genome assembly GCA_963677105.1 of Candidatus Altimarinota bacterium. Classification (GTDB taxonomy): domain Bacteria; phylum Patescibacteriota; class Gracilibacteria; order UBA4473; family UBA4473; genus M50B91. Next base: position 277,211 of record OY781871.1, read on the forward strand.
TCCTCCGCCATTAAATGTCGCTCCTGGATATAACGAATCCATATTATTTCCACATTGCTCCAGCGCAACTCTTCTTCGTTCTCGTGCAGCCTCGTCTTGTAAGCTACTATTATACACTGTTTCTGCGTCTTCTATACATTTCCGACTTATAGCATTCAATCTATATCTTATCGCTCTTGCACATTTCTTTTTCCCTGCGCTAGTCATGTCTGCGGCATTTGTATCACAAAACGATTGTATATCTTCTGCCGTTCGCGGTTGATCACAGCTACTAGGAATTTCTTTTATCCAAAATGGATTATTTGGAGCCGAGCAAGCTCTATCTCCCGTGACTAAAACTGAAACTTGCTTTCCATCTGCCTTACTCTTACAATCACAAAACCCAATCATTTCTGAAACGGCAGCATCCTCTAATCCTGGTCCCTTTAATTGACATTGGTCATTTCTCCATGCGCAATCTGAAGACCAAAAACATGTAAATCTATTTCTAGATTCACAATATCCAGTCTCGGGATAACAAGATTTTTTATCATCATTCCAATTACATCCCCTTTCAGTACAATATGCGTTCCTCTTAGCTAACCCTGGATCATTCACTTCGTTATATAAAGTATTCACTTCCCAACAATCAGCAGCATTTGCATAACATCTTCCTGGAACAGGAACTCCATCCATATTTGTATATGGAGGACTCCATTTACAATGAGAATAATTACCTATTTCACATATCGTAGAACCCGTATTCGGAGTTGCTTCACTACATTTTTTCAATGCTTCATCTGCCCTCACTCCACCAAGTGGCACAAAAAATATTCCCAGAAACATCCCCAGTACTAATCCGCGGAGAATTGATTGTGTTTTTGTTTTTTTCATACTAATGCATCTTGGCACAGTGTAAGGTCTGAGCGCAAGTCTTGATTCATTTTTTTATTCAAAATCACTTGACTTACACGAATGAAAATGTAAAAGAAATATAACAAAGAAACAAAAACAAAAAAGATTTCCCCTATTTGTGATTTTTGTTTCATGATTCTCTCTCTCTTCGCTGCCCTCCTTTGCTTCTCAATAACGCCTGTTTACGCAGTTCCACGGATTTCTCCCCCCGTACAAAAAACTCTTCCTTGGACCGGACATTTTTCAGCAAAGAATTTTAAAAAAACACGAACCGATAGACTGCGACTTTCGTTTGTAAAAAATCAAGTTCGAAAAACAATTTTGGCACTTCCAAAATGGCACACAAATGCACTCGATACACTTGAAATTCGCAATGAAGCAAATGTATCACGCGGACTTTCTACTTCAAAAAAAATAATTCTTCATACAAATTCTATTGATACTACCGATGAATTGCAAAGCGTTTTTATTCATGAACTCGGTCATATTGTTGATCTTGGCGCGTTGAACGGAAAACAAGGAATACAAACAAATTTTCGAGATGGGAAACATCCTATTTTATCCGACGATCCAAGTGTGGAATTTTATAATATTTCGTGGACTTCTTTTAATTCGTTAAAAACAAGTGCTCAACAATCTGATTTTGTCTCTGGGTACGCAAAAACGGATTGTTTTGAAGATTTTGCTGAAAGTTATCTTTTTTATCGATTACACGGTGAAAAATTTCGCGCACTCGCAAAAAATTCTTCCATTTTACAAAAAAAATACGAATTCATGAAAACAGTTGTATTCGATGATATGGAATTTGAATTAGAAAAAGAAGATACCACAGTCGCATATTTATTTGATGCAACATTACTTCCTATAGAGACTTTACAAGCAATACGCTAATAAAATCCTTTGTCATTCTCGCGAACGCTAGAATCTAGTTGATAAATATTTAATGGAACGGATATATCCGTTCCCAACAAAAGAAATTTTATTGTATACTGAAAATAATGAAAATTGACGACATATTATTAAAAAAGGCGGAATTTTGGGCAAAACTTCTCGGACATCTTCCCGGTGTAAGAGCTATTTTTCTTTCTGGTTCCCTCGCCAGTGGAAAAGCAAAAAAAACATCTGATATTGATTTTTTAATTATTACTCGATTTGGTCAGATTTGGACAGCTCGTTTTTTTGTGTTTGTAGTTTTAAAAATTTTTAATCAACTTGCGAAACCACATCATCACGCTGGATACATTTGTCCAAATCATTTTATTACCGATCACTCCCTTGAAATTAAAGAAAAAGATGCATATTCCGCACAACTTTTTTGTCATAATATTCCACTCTACGACCCGCTTAAACTCTGGAATAATTTTGTAGATGAAAATAGAGATTGGATTGAGTCTTTCGGAGAAATGTTTCATGAAATTCCTGAGAAAAATTTTGGACCACCACGCAAAAAAACAAAATTTCATCATTCTCTTTGGGAAACATTTTTTCGCTTTATCCAACGAACAAAAATAATAAAGAATTCTGATTTCAAAAAACCTGGAGCAAAAATTATTTTAACTAATGAAGAGCTCCGGTTTCATCCAAAGCCAAAAAATAAATACTGGAAATGATATTCTTTTTGCTCGCAATTGGCGCAATGCTCGGATATTCCATTTATGGTTCTTTAATTGCGCATCATGTAAGAAAATATAACGGACTTTCTGTCGCTACGATTAGAAATTTATCACTCGCAATTTCCATGGCGCCATTACTGCTTTTAGCAAATCCCGAGAATTTCATACTTTTTCCTGCCTTTCTAAAAAATATTGTTCTCGCTGGATTCTCTGGTGCAGCAAGTATGTGGCTTTCTTATAATTCTTTACGCTTCCTTCCTATCGGTATAAAAACTGTTTTTGGAAGAATTAGTAGCGTTGTATTTATCTTTTTAATTGGATGGATTTGGTTCCAAGAACTTCCGACACTTTTGGAATGTATGTGGATTATTCCAATTGTTTTTAGTGGAATTATGCTTTCTACACAGAAAATAAAATTCGATCATCTTGATGAACGATCTAAAATAGGAATTGTATTAATGCTTATTGCAACAGCATTTTCGAGTCTTTCTTTTGTACAAATGTCAGATGTTGCACGAAATCTTGATCCATTTATCGCAGGATATTTTTGGGAAGTCTCAATTGGTTTGTGGGCTCTGCTTTTCGGAATCATTCGGTGGATTACTTGTGGAAAACCTATTTTAGGAAAAATAAAAATACAAGAGGCTGGTAAAATTGCTCTTGTGTCAGCACCAACACTTATTGGAACAGGATGTTTTGCTCTTGCTGTAACTATGGGTCCCATTGGAATTGCAAATGTAATTGGAACTGGCGGAATCTTTGTTTCTATTCTTTTGGGACATTGGCTCTATCACGAAAAAATGACCACCAAACAATGGTTTTGGATTGGCGTATGTATTGTTGGACTAATTGGACTTGGATTAAGTTAAAATTACAAATATCAAACTTCAAAGCTCAAATATGGAATTTTTTGTAATTTCTACTTTGTAGTTTGTAGTTTTGCTAATATTTCATGTAACGAAGAAAAAACTTCATCTGCTCTCGATAAATCTAAATTTTTTGTTTGATCAGTTGGAACAGCCCAAACAGTCATTCCTGCCATTTTCCCTGCTTTAATTCCTCTCGGAGAATCCTCAATTACTAAACATTTTTCTGGAGAAACTCCTAATTTTTGAGCGGCTAACAAATATCCATCTGGAAATGGTTTTCCTTGAGAAACATCTTCATTGGTAATCGCAAAAGGAAAATAATTCAACAATTCTGTTTGAGAATGAGCTAATTCTAAATGTGGTCGATATGTTGCCGTAACAATTGCTCGAGGAATTTCTTGATTTAGCAAAAAATCTAATACATTTAAAATTCCTTCCATTGGATCTATTCGTTGTGATAAAAGTTTCTCATATCTCCTGTCTCGTTGTTGTTGATATTTTTGAATTTCAACATCAGAAACTCCTTGCTCTTTTAACCAACCAGTTGTCCCCGTTCCTAATGTATATCCATATTTATTATATATTTCGATATCCAAAGTTTTCCCAAATAATTCAAACACAATCTCCTGACATGCTTGAACATATCGTCTCTCTGTATCAATTAATATTCCATCATTATCGAATAATATCGCTTCAAACATCGACCAAAGTTTATGTATTGGAAACAAATTATCAAGACCGGTTTCTCTTTGAAATTTCTAGTTTGAAGTTTGTAGTTTGAATCTGTTACACTTCGCACGATGATAAAAACTCAAGAATTAGCTCGACCATTTCCATTAAGCAAAACCTTTGAATGGATACTTTTTTTTGTTTTAATCGGAACTGCACCATTAATTCTGCACGAACAATGGATAACTGGTCCAATTGTAAACGCACTTTTGATTGTTGCTCTTTTTCAACTTGGAATAACTCAGGCAATAATTCTTGCTTTTATTCCGAGCGCAGCAGCACTTGCGATTGGAACATTACCAATCGTTCTCGCTCCAACAATCCCCTGTATTATTCTTGGAAATATTCTCTTCATTTCTGGTGTCCACGTTTTTCAAAGAAAACCACTTCTCGGAGTTCTTGTGGGAGCAATTGTGAAGTTTATATGGCTGACAATTTCTACACAGTGGATTCTACAATTTTTCCTTTCTGAAACAATTCTTGGTCGTGTTACAACAATGCTTTCTTGGCAGCAACTAGCAACGGCACTGGTTGGTGGATATTTTGCTGTAAGCGTTTTAAAACTCGTGAAACGATGAATGATCTTCTTGAAAAAATTGAAGCAGCTGGATTAATTGGGCGTGGAGGAACTGGTTTTCCGGTTTATAAAAAATGGAAATCTGTGTTAGCGGCAGAAAATAACGAAAAATTTGTTATTTGTAATGCATCAGAAGGAGAACCTGGAGTGAAAAAAGATTGGGAACTTTTATCCAAAGAAATGGATCAAGTTTTTGATGGAATGTGTCTCGCATGTAAACTTATTGGAGCAAAAAAATGCTGGATAAACTGCAATTATGAATATTTAAAAAAGCTAAAAAAATCGCTCGAAAAACAAGTAGAACGATTGGCAAAAAACAATATTGAACTCATTTTATTTGAAGAAAAAAAGAACTCTTATCTTGGTGGAGAAAGCAGTACAATTATGAATGTAATTGAAGGAAAAAATGAAATTCCTCGAAGCAAAAAGTTTCACGCAACTGAACATGGATTATGGGGAAAACCAACTCTAATAAACAATGTGGAAACATTTTTTGATGTTGCTGCAGTTGCAAATGGAACGTTCGATAACACTCGGTTATATACCATTTCTGGAGCAGTAAAAAATCCGGGCGTATTTCGCGTATCATCAGAACTCTCCGTTCATGATGTGTTAGAAAAAACAAATAATGCCATTGACCCAAAAAGTTTTGTACAAATCGGTGGTGGAGCTTGTGGAGAAATTCAACGAGGAAATAATCTAGATAAACCAGCAATTGGTGCTGGATCTATTGAAGTTTTTCCTCTTGAAACAAAACCAAAAGAAATTCTCATTCGTTGTCTTGAATTTTTCGAAAAAAGTCTCTGTGGGACATGTACTCCTTGTCGAGATGGCGTTCCTCAAATTCTAAAACTTTTACAAGAAAATGAAGAAGTGTCGTGGAAAGAAATATTAGAAATCACAGAAGTACAACGAATCTCTGCTTTTTGTGGACTTGGTCGATCTATTGATACACCTGTTCGATCCCTTTATGAATCTTTGCAAAAATGACAACTACCTTTTTTATTGATGGACAAAAAGTAACTGCTAAAGACGGAGAAAGCGTTCTTCAAGCAGCACTAAACGCTGGATTTGATATTCCTCATGTTTGCTTTGGGGCTGAATTAAAAAGCACTGAAAGTTGCCGAACTTGTTTGGTGGAAAATGAAGAAACAGGACGCATTACAACCAGTTGTTCACTTGTTCCAAAAGAAGGAATGAAGCTCAGCACCAAAACACCAATGGTTGAAAAGGGAAGAAAAATCAATTTAGAACTTTTGTTTGCGAATCATCAAAAAAAATGTCCCGATTGTGCGGAAGGTCGCTGGTGTAAAATTGCCGAAAAATGTAAATCTCGTGGATTAGATTTAAAAAAATTTGCACCACGAACTAAACAAGGGAAAATTGAACGTTTTTATGATGGCCCATGTATTGAGTTTGACCCAAATATGTGCATCAATTGTAAAAAATGTATTGAAGTTTGCCGAAGCTGTAGCACCGCTTTTCTCGCAGAAAAAGGAGAAGGAAAACATGCAACAATGGGAACACTTACCGGAAAAGTGGCTTGTATTTTTTGTGGACAATGTACAACGGTTTGCCCTACTGGTGCACTTCGTGAAGTTCGATCAATAAAACAAGCTGAAGAAGCGCTCGCTGATCCAGATATGTTTGTAATTATTCAACCAGCACCTGCGATTCGTGCAGCACTCGGAGAAGGATGGAATCAAAAACCAGATAACACTTCTACGGGAAAAATGTACGCAGCTTTACGCAAACTGAATCCTAATAAAATATTTGATATTAATTTTGGTGCAGATATTACAACTTCTGTAGAAGCAAATGAGCTAGTAGAACGAATTGAAAATAATGGAGTTTTACCGATGTTTACATCTTGTTGTCCATCATGGGTACGATATGTAGAAAGCGTTCAACCGCAACTCATTCCAAATCTTACTTCTGCACGTTCTCCACATATTCATTCTGGAGTAGCATATAAGACTTGGTGGGCAGAAAAAAATAATATTGATCCGAAGAAAATTTGCGTTATTTCCGTTGTTCCCTGTACAGCAAAAAAATATGAAAGCAGTCGTAAAGAATTATTTATTAATGATAAAAGTATTCCACCAGTCGATATTTGTCTCACAACACGAGAACTTATTATCATGCTGAAATCTCGTGGAGTGGAGTGGAATAAACTGAAAGAAGACAAAGCTGATGCTCTTGCTGAACACTCTGGAGCTGCTGCAATTTACGGCGCTTCGGGTGGTGTAATGGAATCTGCTTTGCGAAATACGTATTGGAAATTGACAGGCAAAAATATGCCAAATTTGGACTTCAAACCGGTTCGCGGAATCCAAGGCGTAAAATCTGCAGAAATAAAAATCGGGAAATTAACTGTTCGAGTGGGAGTTATTTCCACTATTCGAAATCTTCCTTTTATTCTTATGCAATTGAAAAAAGACCCAAAAGCATATCATTATATTGAAGTAATGGCATGTCCTGGTGGATGTATAAATGGTGGTGGACAACCACAATATGAAGATAAAAACGTAGTGAAAGAACGACAAGAAAGTTTATATGATATTGATTCACACAAAAAAATTCGTACTGCTCATGAAAACAAAGAAGTACAAAATTATTTAGAATGGATAGAAAAACAAGAGGAATCTATCAAAGAATCTTTTCTTGAAACACATTATCACGAAACGGAAATATAAAGTATTAATATTTTACTGTGTCATTCCAGCTTGTCTGGAATCTAGTTTGCCACACTCCACTTCGTTGCGCTGGCAATGACAATTTTAACGTTGTACTTTCTACTTTGTTATTTGATCTCTGGAGCGTCAGCGATTAGCCATTCTGTAGCACGTTCTAAGTTTTTTGCTTCTAATTCTGGAATATTTCGTTCTTCATTTTTAATTTTTTCTACAGCAATTTCAGAAAAGTTTTCTTCAATAGAATTCATATATTCTGAACCATCTGCTGGAATCACGTGTAGCGAAGGATTCGCAAATGTAATTTTTACAGGCAAACTTACAGCTGCTCCTGTTTCCAACTCATTATTTTTAACGATAAATTCCTCACACAACGCCCACACTTCTACAACATTTGCTCCTGGTTGATTTAACCACTCGAAATTACAAACTGCTGTATCTGTATCTAAAATATTTTCCTCCAAATATTGTTGAATACGTCCATCATTTCCTTCTCCAAGAATTCGTTCTGGAACGTCCGATGTCACGTTACATCCTGCAAGAAATACCAATAAAGCTGTCGCCAAAAGAGTCTTTTTCATATGAGATAAATAAATCTCACTCATAATACTTACTTTGCAATATTTTCCAAGTCGATGAATTATAATCTAAGTAATATTTCAAGTCATCATAAGATCCGCTTCTCCTATTTGATTTCCTGGTTCTTCCTGCTTTTTCTCAACCGTAACAAATCCATTCTCTGTATCTGTTAAAGTATATAAATCTTCATCAATATTCACAGTATCTTTTTTAAACTCAATATTAGTTGCAAGATTTGCTAAATCTTCAAGAGAAGAATTCTGCAAACAAGCTCCATTAAGCTTAAGCGTACTTATCTTTCCCATATTGTTTAATTTAGGAGAAGTCATTCCTGAAGCATCAAGAGAATAGTCTAAAGTTGGAGGAATAAATCCACGAGGAATATCTCCTGTTATATTTGAAAGATTAAGCTCTCCTGTCATTTTTGTTCCAGAAAGGTCTAAATAGGAAAGTTTTCCTGAATCTTCTATTCCTGAAAGGTCAATGTTTCCTACATTTTTCGGAAAAACAACTCCTTGTGGAATTTCTTTTAAGCCACTAAGGTCAAGTGTTCCATAAATTGTTTCTGGAAATGTAAATCCTTCTTCTGGAAGTTTTGTTACCCCAGACAAATCAGCATTTCCCCCTATACTATTTGGCATTTGAATATTTGTATACATATTCGCAGCATTCCACTCAATATTTCCAGGTATTGATAGCGGAAGTACCATGTCCTGTTCTCTCGTTAACCAAGGATTATTTATTTGTATATCACCTTTAATTACAGTTTGAGAAAGATCTATAGCAGAATTTATTTCACCTGTTTCTAAATTATTCACTACTGCGGGACATTCTCCAGTTTTACTTAAAGTGAAATCAGCCAATGGAGCAATATGCATTTCATTATTTTCTTTCATTGTTAAAACAAATACCTGCCTCTTCCCATCATTTGTTATTGGAAAATATTCTAGTGTTCCTTCTTCCATATTACGTGTAATAAGATATGGATTATTATCTATTGTGGCTGATTTAGATGTCCCATCTTTTAATTGATTTAATTTATTTACATCACTAAGTTCTGTATATTTCTCATCAATACCAGATTCCAAATTTACCGTCTTAATTACCAACGCTTCTTGTTTTTGTTTTTGAGCTAAAAATTCTTGATTAACAACACCCAAAGCTGCAATAGTATTTGGCCCAGCCCAACCATCAGCATCTGTGTTTATTTTCTTTTGAATTGCAATAACTCTGTCTTTTGATGTCACACTGTCATCAAAAGATAGTTTCAAGTAAGTAAGCATTTCTGGTGTTATTTTATCTAAAAATGCTTCATTCGCAGTAGTACGTGCTACTTCTCGTGCTCTTTGTTTTTGTGCCACTTCTTGTTCTTCTCTCTTAATTTCGTCCGAGATTTCCGTTATAATGTCTGGATAATTAGCCGTATAAAAAGAAATATCTGACATAGTAACACCTGTTCCCTCTAAATATGGAGCAAGTCCCTCCTTATCGAGAGTGGTTGTTTGCTCAGCATCCTGAGATGCAATTGATATATTTGTTATCTGCTCTTCTGTCCCATGATCTACTAAATATTTTTTTATTACATCTCGCATAGCAGCCTCTTCTTGTGTTCGTTTTTCTCTGTTTTCACGTCCTTGAGCACGTATCTTATCTCCTTTTTCATTAATACCGTTAATCAAAAAATTCATTGCTTCATTTAGTGAGTCCGTATGTAAGGAAGCATACTGATCTGTAGAAGTTCCTATTAAAACTTCATATTGAGTTGCCTCATGTATTTCATCCAGTCTTTGACTACAAATCAACTGTCCTACACAATAATTTTCAGGATCTTTACTCATTATCGTTCGAGTAATATTACCAATAGATTCAGATGGATTTACTTCATATTTATTACTATCAAAAGCAGTATTTAATCTTTCTGTTTGCTTATTAAACTTTTCCAAATCAGTCATATTAGCAGTCTCTTCTACCTGCTCTTTTATTTCATCTTTATGGGCATTTAAGTAGTCTGTAATTTGTTCGGCTTGATTTCCTGGAATTCCCGCAAGAGATCTTAAGCCTTCATCCGAACGAAGCCATGTCTTGTCCCATACAACTATCCCATTTTTATTAGAAAATGTTTTGGTGATATAAGTTTCCCAATTTATTAAATTTGATGGAATATGTGTAAGCTCGGCTACAACATCTTCTAGAATACTTTCTGGATTTACCTGCATATTTTCTAACGTTCTTGTTGTAAGAACTTTCTGAATTTCATTTTCAAGATATTTTTTATAAGCCCTTATCTCTGGATCATTAATATAATTTTTATCTGTATCATACTCACCACTCAATCCATGTCTCCTCTCTCTTACATCAACAAGAATTTGATCATAAAATTTTTGTTGTTCTTCAATCGTTAATTTCGATAAAGAATTCTCTATAATCTTATTGAAACTATCAAATGAAGGATCTTGACTTGGAGTACCGCCATCCATTGCTTCTGTAATTTGTGTTTCATGCGTATTTAATGCATCGGGGGTTCCTATATTCCAGAGAAACTCATTATTTGTATCAAAATCCGAAAACGTGAATAAATTTTTCATTATTCAAAAAGGTTATTAATTTGATCTTCAAGATCAGCAATCGTTTGTTCTTCTTCTTTTGCTGATTTTGCTTCTTTTTCTTTAGAACTTGCCACCATAGCTTTTCGAAAATCCTGTTTGATTTGTTTTATTAAATCAGGATTTGCAGTAAACGCTTGTTTCAATATTTCTTCCTGTTTGTCTTGCGCATCAAGTAACAGTTTTTCTAATTTACTTTTTTGATTTTCATCAAGCGTTTCGAGCTTTTCTAAAACTTCTGCACGAGTCTCTCCTGAAAGAAGAATGCTCTTTTCTACGAGTTTACGGAGTTCATTTGTTGTCATGATTTTTTATTAAATCCAGACATTCTACCTTATTGAGACAAAAAAAACAAGTAGGACATCCGTGAGAACTTACTCTGTAATAGGTTTCGCTTCCTTTATAAAATATATTTGCATTTTTCTGTTTTCCGTGTTACAATGTCCTATCAACTTCGAAATTGAGCAATCAAATAGAAGTTGTTAAAGCACTTGTTCTTTTACACTGTTTATCGCTTTATTTTCGATTCAATCGTTGAAATTCCTTTGAATCTATTGAAGAAAGAATTCTTCCCCACTGTTATATTTATTTGGGAAAATGTTGAACCTACTTTCGTAACATGAAGTAATCAATGGTCAGTACTTTGTAGTAATACAAAAGAAAAAACTACCTCAATGTTTTCGTCTAAGGTACTTTAAAAAGACGTTAAAAATCATCAATACGTTACCGCCGAACCTAATTTATTCGGTTGATGATACTTCAGAAATTTTCATTAAATTATAAAATCTCTGAGTTGGATCAGACTGTCCAATGGCAAAAAAAAGGCTGTCATAAATAAGTACAAAGTTTTTTAATAATCTAAACCTTGCAACTAATTATGATAAAGAAAATAGTGTTATAAATAAGAATTAGACCCCAGGTACTTTTAAATCAAAATAGAAAATTCCCTACTATGGTTGTGCGTAGTAGGTATTTTTTTTATGAAAAATTAAATACAAATAAATTTTTCCATTGTTGCCTTTGCGAATGCAGAATAAAACAATTTTTCGCAATGAACGTAAAATATTGCTCGTAGTTCAAACTTCTTTGAACGGAGTTTGCAAGATTTAGTGAATAAGAAAATTTTATAAAATACCTCTCTTGTAATTATTAACTTAATTTCATTCAAATAAATTTGCTTTCTCAAAAAAGTACACGTATCATTTTATTGAAAATCATTTTCAATAATAAAAAATGAAAACACTTCCAAAAAATAGAAACTATCGAGTAACTCCTCAACGAAAGATTGTTTTAGAGGAAATACAAAAAGTATGTACGCATCCAACTGCACAGGAAGTATTTCAAATGGTGCAAAAAGTCGATCCTACTATTGGACTGACTACGGTTTACCGAAGTTTAGATTTTTTAGAAAAACAGAATTTGATTCTCAAGTTGCAGTCAAAAAACAAAGAAGCTCGTTATGATGGAAATCCTGAAAAACACTGTCATCTTTTTTGTAAAAAGTGTGGTGCTGTTCAAGATATTTTTGATGTCAGTGATGTGAAAATCACTTCAAATGAGCTTAAAAAATCAGGATTCACTCCCGAGTTTGATTTTTTAGAACTGCATGGAATTTGTAAAAATTGTATCTCTTAACCCTTATTACAATGAACGAAGAAACAAATTATCTCAAAATTGGGCATCCCGCTCCAAATTTCACCGCTTCAGCATATATTCCCTCAAGCGATAATGTTGAAGGAAAAATATCACTCAGTGATTTCAAAGGAAAATGGGTTCTCCTTTTCTTTTATCCACTTGATTTCACATTTGTGTGTCCAACAGAGTTAATAAAACTCGGAGAAATGGCCGAAGAATTTAAGAAAAATAATTGCCAAATCATTTCTGCTTCTGTGGATTCCACGTTTTCTCACCAAGCATGGTTGAAACAAGATTCTCGTCTTAAAAATATTTCATTTCCAATGATCGCAGATCTCACAAAAGAGGTAGGATTTGAATATAGTGTCATCCACGATGACGGAATTCATTTACGAGGAGCTTTCTTGATTGATCCAGACGGAGTTTTGCAATCAATGACTGTGAACAACCTTCCTGTAGGACGAAATCCTGAAGAATTATTACGAACACTGAAAGCATTTCAAACAGGAGAACTCTGTCCGGTAAACTGGAACAAAGGAGAAAAAACTCTTGGAAAAGCCTAATAGCTCTAGCACTTGAAATTACAATGTAGAAAGTAAAAATAAAAAAAATCAATATTTGAACTTTGATATTTGTAATTTGAAGGTTTAATATTTAACTCTACTAACCTTTCCTCTATGTCTCTCAAAAATCACGTTTACAAATGTTCTGTCTGTGGACAAATTGCTACCATTCTCCACGAAACAGCGATAGATATTCACTGTTGTGGAAAACCAATGGACCTCTTGAATGAAAATACACAAGACGCTGCTCAGGAAAAACATGTTCCTGTAATTCAAAAAACCGAAACGGGAATAAAAGTTATTGTTGGAGAAGTTTCTCATCCGATGACAGAAGATCATTTTATTGAATGGATTGAAGTCGTTTCAGATGGAAAAACCTATCGACAATTTCTTTCTCCTGAAGATCTGCCGGAAGCAGAATTTAACATATCAGGAGAAAACATTACTGCTCGCGCATACTGCAATCTCCACGGATTCTGGAAAAGCTAATTTCTTTCAAATATTTTTAGAAAATAATTCTCTCTGTTCTGACAGAGAGGGACTCATCAACTCTCTTTATAAAATAAATCAAACACAATGTCTCATCCTCAAATACAAAAACGAACCGGTTCTCTCGTAAATTTTGATCCACAACGAATTCAAGTAGCAATTCAAAAAGCTATGATTTCAACACCAGATCATGGAATTTCACTTCCTCAATTTGCAGAGTTTCTCACACAAGAAATCACACAAGAGTTGGAAGAACGATTTTTCTGTCATGAAAAAATACCAACTGTTGAGGATATTCAAGATATTGTCGAAGAAAAATTAGTAGAGTCTGGAAATTTCCAAGTTGCACGAAGCTATATTTTATATCGTGCCAAACGAGCACAAACTCGTGCAGAAAAACGACTCCAGGAGTTAGAGAAAATTGATAAAGAACTTTTGAAGGTGACCAAACATAACGGAAAAAAAGAGAAGTTTTCACGAAAAAAACTCGAAGCTGTCTGGAAAATTGTTTCAAAAGGATATGAAACTTCTTGCCCATTTGAAACGGTATTTAATGTATTTAAAATCACACTTATCGATGGAATAGAAACATCTCAAATATTAAAAAACTTACGGAAAGCAACTTTGGATTTAATTTCAGTTGAAAATATTGATTGGCAAGTTATGGCGGGAAGACTCTATGCAATGGAGTTTTATAAATCTGCTTGTCGAAACCGAAATATTTCACAAGAAGAAATTTATACTGCAGAAGCATGGAAAAAACATTTTGATAATTATGTAAAAAAAGGACTGTATTCAGAAAAGTTCTTGGAAAATTATACGAATGAAGAAATCTTGTCGGCCGGAAAATGGATGAATAAAGAACTCGATTTTTCTTATATTTATTCCACTCATTTAGCGTATGATCGACGATATTTATTGAATCCTGATAAAAAAATTTATGAATTGCCACAAGAAATGTATTTGGCTGTAGCACTTTTTCTCGCAATTCCAGAAAAAAAAGAAAATCGAATGGACGTAGCAAAACGTATTTATGAAGCAACTTCTCAACAAAAATTAAGTCTTCCTACTCCGACATTGCTGAACGCAAGAACTACATTTCACCAACTTTCCAGTTGCTTCAAATTGAATGTTGATGACGATCTTCGTTCTATTTATCACAACATCGAAAACATGGCTCAAATTTCTAAATTTGGTGGTGGAGTTGGTGTATATCTCGGACATATTCGAGCAAAAGGAGCAGCAATTCGAAATACAAAAAATGCTTCTGGTGGAGTAATCCCATGGGTTCGAGTTATCAACGATACGGCGTGTGCAGTGAACCAATTAGGCGCTCGACTTGGTGCGATTTCTCCAACGATTGATGTGTGGCATCGTGATATAAACGATTTTTTGAACATACAAACAGAAACTGGAGATATTCGATCCAAAGCATTCGATGTATTCCCAGCAATTTCGGTTCCCGATCTCTTTATGAAACGCGTAGAATCAAATGAAAATTGGACTCTTTTTGATCCACATGAAATATTTAGTGTTACTGGAAAACGACTCGAAGATCACTTTGATACTGATTTTGAAAGATTTTATTTGGAATGTGAAAAAAATAAAGAAATCGAACTCAAAGAATCTGTAAGCGCAAAAGAGTTGATGAAGGAATATATGAAAACTGCAGTTGAAACAGGAATGCCGTATATATTTTTCCGAGACACCGTAAATCGACTGAACCCAAATAAGCACGAAGGAAATATTTATTCCACTCAACTCTGTACAGAAATTTGCCAAAACACGAGTCCATCACACTTTATCGAGGAAACGGAAAAAGACGGAACTGTCTCTATAAAATATGAAGCTGGAGATAGCGTTGTGTGTAATCTCGCATCAATTAATGTGGCAAAAGTTCACACCGAAAAAGATATTAAAGAAGTATCTGAAATCGCAATGAGAGTGTTGGATAATGTTGTTACACTGAATTTTTATCCGATTAAAGAATCTCAAATCACGGCTCAAAAATACCGATCAATCGGTCTTGGATTCATGGGATTAGCAGAATATTTAGCGTGTAATGGATATGCATATGATAGTGAAAAAGCGAGAAATCATGTCGATGAATTATTTGAAAAATATGCTTTTTATTCGTTACAAAATTCAATGAAACTTGCTCAAGAAAGAGGTGCATATGAATTATTTTCTGGAAGCGAATGGTCAAAAGGAAAACTCTTTGGACGTGATAAAAATTGGTTTGTAAAAAACACAAAAACAGATTGTAATTGGGAAACTCTTATCAAAAATATTCAAGAAAAAGGTCTTCGTTTTGCGTATCATTTTGCACCAGCGCCAAACACATCAACTTCTGGAGTTGTGGGAACAACGGCTGGACTGTTGCCTATTTACAAAAAATTTTTCGTGGAAACAAATGTAATCGCGCCAACGGTTACAGTCGCGCCGAATTTAAATACAAAAAATTTCTGGCTTTACAAAGAATATTCTCACATGAATATGAACGAAGTGATTGATATGATGGCAACTATTTATAAATGGATCGATCAATCAATTTCATTTGAATGGATGCTGAATCCTGCAGAAACTTCCCCGAAGGAATTGTATGAATATTATATAAAAGCTTGGAAATCCGGGATAAAAACTATTTATTATCTCCGTTCAATGTCAGGAGAAATTAAAGAAGATTGCGTAAGTTGTTCTGGTTAAAATTTAAAAATGAAACAATGATTCACATAAAAGTCTGTAACGGTCATGCCTGTCATAATATTGGGGAACATATTCTCGATCGAGCAAAAATCGAAGCACAAAAAAGAAATGATGTTTCTGTCGGCACGTGTCCATGCATGGGACAATGTCACAAAGGTCCAAATGTCTCTATTGAAAAAGATGGGAAACGAGAAATTCTCAATAACATGAATCCCATAAAAATATATAACCTCATTAAAAATGAAAAAAAATAAAATATTCAATCCTACAGGAGATGATTCCATTGAAAACAGAAGTATTATTAAGGGAAACACCACAGGATTATTCAACCTTGATGATGTGAAATATTCTTGGGCGAAAAATATGTATCAAGTCATGATTGGGAATTTTTGGGTTCCTGAAAAAATCAGTGGACTTGGCGATGATGCAACTATGTACAAAAATCTTTCTGATGCTGAGCGAGAAGCGTACAAAGGAATGCTCTCTTTTCTAACTTTTTTAGATAGTTTGCAAACAATAAATCTTCCTCATTTTTCTGATTATATTACTTCACCGGAAGTGAATCTATTATTGTCTATTCAGTCTTTTCAAGAAGCAATTCATTCTCAGTCATATACTACGATTTTGGAAACAGTGGTCGCCGCCAAAGAACGAGAAAAAATTTATTATTTTTGGAGAGATGATGAAGTTCTTTTATCTAGAAATAAATACATCGGTGAAATTTATCAAAACTTTTTTGATACTCCGAATGATGAAACTTTTTTCAAAGCATTAATTGGAAATTTTTTATTAGAAGGAGTGTATTTTTATAATGGATTCGCGTTTTTTGACACGCTCGTATACAACTCAAAAATGATCGCAACTGGTCGAATGATCAATTATATACGACGAGACGAACTCACTCACGTAGCATTATTTGTAAACATTTTACGAGAAATAAAGCACGAGTTTCCGGAAATGTTTAATGAAAAAGTTATTTATGAAATGTTTGAAGAAGCGGTAAAACAAGAAATTACTTGGACAAATCATATTATTGGAAACGCGATTCCCGGAATCACAAAAGAATCCACTCGAAAATACACACAATTTTTAGCGAATGATCGTTTAGCAATGCTTGGACTTGATCCATTATTTCCAGAAATAACTCAAAATCCGTACAAACATCTCGAAGCAATGGCTGATAATAATTCTGAAAAAACAAATTTCTTCGAATCTACCGTTGTGAATTATACTCAATCGAGCTCAATGAATGGAACGTGGGATTTTTAAACTATATTTTTTCAAACACCACTATTTCGGAAATAAAAAAAGGAGGTTTATCACCACTTTCATGTATCTGCCTAAATCCATTATTTTCTATAAACTGAACAAAACTATCCTTTGGATGATTATGATAATTTTTTGTCCCTTCTTTTCTTCGTGCAGACATGACTGCATAAATTGGTTCAATGGTATTAAATAACAATTTCCTAATTGGATTTTCAAGTTTAAACGTATCAATAATCACTAATTTTCCACCAACTTTTAAGCGATCATACGCAGTATCGATAATTTGTTTTAATTCTGAAGCTTCAAAGTGATGTAAAATTTGATAATACATCATCACGTCCTGACTTTCTGATTCAACATTTTCCAATGTATAAGCATCTCCTTGCTCCAAATCATTTTTTAATTCTGGATATTTAGATCTTCCAACTTCTAACATTCTCTCTGAATAATCAATTCCACGAGTGTTTATGTTTTCCGGTAAATGTTTTTTTGTTATAGATAATTTATCTCCACTTCCAACTCCAACTTCAAGAACATCTTTTGCTGCTTCAAAAACTCCCCATTCTAAAAGTTTCGGAATATAGTATTTTTCATATAATTTCGAACGTAATCCCAAATTGAATCGCTTTCCCGGATTTCCAGCAGTCTCATTATAAAATTCTGTATGTGAAGGGGAATTGTTCTCTGTATTGTTCATACTATTTCTAATGTACTAAAAAATCATGCGCAATGTATAACTTATTTTAAATATGTCAATCGCCATTAAAAACAAAATTCACTTATCTTGAACTAATATTTCTCAGTGATACGATAGTTATAGTTTTTTCTCCACAACACACATGGAAACTTTTTATCAAACAATCGTACTTCCTTCTTTTGCGCCTCCGTCATGGCTTTTTGGTCCAGTATGGACATTCCTTTACGTTCTCATTTTTATTAGTTTTGGATGGACTCTTTTGAAAATAATTCAAAAAGAATTTTCTCCCAAACTATGTATTCCATTTGGAATAAATCTGATTACAAATTTTATTTGGACTCCATTGTTCTTTCGTATACAAAATTTCGATCTCGCTTTATTAGATATTTTCCTTGTTTTGGGAAGTATTATTTGGATTATGATTATAATGTGGAATAAAGCTCGGTGGGTTTCATTTATCCAGATTCCTTATTTCCTCTGGGTAAGTTTCGCCAGTGTTCTCATGATTGGAATTTGGTGGATGAACTAAATAATATAAATCTACGCGATTAAATCTTCATATAATTTTTATTTCATTTGCAAACTAATAAAAAAGAATATAATCGCTCGGATTTATTTCATTATTATCAAAAATGAATATTTGGATTCTTACAAGAAATAAGGAGGATTTTGAGAAGTATGAAAATATACGATACATTGAAGAATCGAAAAAAATAGGTCTCAATTGTAGACTAATATCTGGAGAAGATATTGATATCTTACTTCACAAAGAAGACGAAAAAAGTGTTCTTTTTGAAGGAAAAAAAATACCACTTCCAGATGTGATTATACCAAAGGCAGGAGCATATAGTACATATTTTATGCTCGCTCTCATTCGTCATTTCGAAAAACTTGGAGTATTTGTACTAAATCCTGCAAGTTCAATATCTCAAGCAAAAGACAAACTTCACACACTACAAATTCTTTCTTCTCAGAATCTTCCTATTCCTAAAACTCTCCTCGCCAAATTCCCTATCAATCAATCAGTAATCGAACAAGAGTTTTCTTATCCATTTATAATGAAAAAGATTTCTGGAAGTTTAGGAAAGGGTGTATTACTGATTAAAACAGCTCAACAATTAGAAGATATTCTTGGTCTATTAGAAGATCCTCATGATATCGCTCAACCAAATCTTATTTTTCAGGAATTTGTAAAATGTTCCGCAGGAAAAGATATTCGAGTATTTGTCGTCGGAGGAAAGGTTATTGGAGCAATGCAACGAACCGCAAAAGCAGGTGATTTTCGTGCAAACGTAAGCGCAGGAGGAAACGTAAGTGATTTCAAAATCACCCCTGAAATCGAGTGGCTTGCTATTGAAGCCGCTAATGCACTTCAACTTGGTATAGCTGGAGTAGATTTACTTTTTGAAAATGATGGATATAAAATTTGTGAAGTAAATGCAAATGCCCATTTTCAAGGATTTGAAAAAGCTACTGGTATAAATGTTCCCCAAAAAATATTTGAATTTATTTCTATAAGATTTCAAAACATTCCCGAGTAAATCCATTTCTTTAAAAGAAAAAATGAATGAATTCGACATCCGACAAATCACTCTTAAAAAAATAGAAGAAAAGAATGTCTCTACTTTATTTAAACTCATTCAAAAAAATCCAGAAATAACTAAATATCTTTCTTGGACCGTTCCAAATTCTCTTCGAGAAATGAAAATTCGTCATAAAGAATTAGAACAAAAAGAAACAGAAAAAAAACTTATCAGATTCGGTATTTTCTACGAAAAATCTCTCATTGGAGCTATTTCAATTAACAATATTATCCATAAATCAGGACGCCGAAATTATAATTCAGGAGAACTTGGATATTGGATTTCTCCTGATTATTCAGGACAAGGATTCACAACAAAAGCTGCACAAAAAATGCTTGAATATGGATTTAAAATATCACAATTACAAAAGATAAAAGCTGCCTGTGTTTTAGAAAATATTGCTTCAGAAAAGATCCTTCAAAAAATAGGAATGCGATATGTTGGGATGAGAAAAGATCACTACTTTGAAATGTGTCGTTGGTGAGACATGAAATTATATGAAATAACCGTAAATGAATGGCAAAACATGGATTCAACTACGATTCACAAAGCTCCTGCAACAACAGTTGTATGATTTCATTTTGACATTTTTTATTTTTTATGAAAAATAGAAAAAATGTTATTTTTTGAAAGAATATTTTTTTTTCTGCGTATGATGTAAGAATGACAAAAAAAGTAACGGCATCGATTCTGCTAGAAAGTAAAAAAACTAAGCAAAAAAATCGCTGGTGGTTTATTATCTCAGTCGCAGTTTGTGTCTTAGGAATAGGAGCATATTTTATATTTTCTAAAACGTCCTCTCCAGAACCAATAAAAAAGGCTCAAATTATTGCTCCCAAAAAAGGAAATCTCAATGTTTCAATTGAATCTGATGGATCAATTATTAATCCGAATATTGTAGATTTATCATTTTTGATAAATGGAACATTAGAGATGATTTATGTACACGAAGGAGATCGAGTAGAAGCAGGACAGAAGTTAGCAGAACTAGACACGAGAGATTTAGAATTTGATTTACGAACAGCAGAGAGCGCTTTGCAAATTGCATATGCCAACTACACGGCAAAAACTGCAATGCTTACCGATACTCAATTACGAGAACTTCAAAATAGCCTATCTTCACAACAAGATGAACTGGATTCCATCACTCGTAATGTAGATCAGACATTGCAACAATCCTTGGACTCCGGAATTGTGACACTTGATGTAACACTTCCTTCATTAGAAATCGTCTTACACGCAGCTGATACTGTATTATTAGTTGACATGCTTCACTCTGATGCATATCAAATTTTGTCCACAGTACACGATTCTGTTGGCATCAATAATGCAAAAAACATCTATATCGAATCACGAAGAAAATTAAATGAGTTGACTACTCAATATCAATCGCAAGAAAACATAGATTCTGAAGAAATAATTCTTTTTCTAAAAGAAGTTCGTATTTTAGCACAAGAAATACAGAACTTAATAGATCAGATCATTGCTGTTTTACGTACGGCAAATGCGACTTCTTTTATTTCTCAAACAAAAATTGATTCTGTAAGAAATGATATTTCATCTGCAAATAACAAGGTTTTGTCTGAAATAACTTCTCTTACATCAGCTATTCAAAAAATTGAAACCGCATATTTAAATCAACAAGACAAGGTTATTAGCGCAAAAAATGCTATTACAAAATTAGAGACACAGATGGAAACGGCAATTGAGTCTGTAGAAGAAAAAGAGATTTCAAAAAAAACTTCTCTATCCATTTTGTCAGCACAAATTACACAGGCTCAAATTAAAGTAGATAAAGCAAAATATAATTTAGAACTCGCAAAACTTTCGGCTCCAATTTCGGGAGAAATTATCCAAATTAATGGAAACGAAGGAGAGGCTATTAAAATTGAATCAACAAGTTCAGATACGGCTTTTATCAAAATCCTTTCAGATTCAAACTTCACAACAGAGGTATATGTAGAAGAAATTGATATCGCACAAATTCAAAAAGACCAAAAAGTGATTATTACATTAGATGCAATTCCTGATTTGGAACTAGAGGGAAAAGTGACATTCATCTCAAGTACAGCAACTAAATCGAGTTCTGGCGTAGTAACTTATCTAGTGCGAGTTGAGATTACAGATGATCAAGGAGCACAAATCAAAGAAGGAATGACAACATATGTGGAATTTCTGACTCAGGAAGCAGTAGATGCCATTCTCGTTCCAGTAGAAGCCGTAACAAATCGAGGACGAACATCAACGGTAACATTAGCAGATGGAAAAGAACGAGAAGTAATCGTAGGCGTTTCTGATGGAACAATGATAGAGATTATTTCTGGACTATCGATAGATGAAAATATTCTCGTCGGAGGTTCTCCTTTATCAATTGAAAAAAGACCTGAACGAACTTTATCGACTGAAATGTTAGAGAAAATGAAAGAAGGAGGATTTACTGATCAAGAAATCGAAAAGGCAAAATCTGGAGAAATGACTACGGAAATGAAAGAAAAAATGAAAGCATTAAGCGGAGGATTTGGAGCTCCAAGAGTTCCTGGAATGGGTGGTGGACGAAAACGATAAATTTTATATGACAAAAAATACAACTGAAAGCGTAATCCAGATGCAGGGAGTCAAAAAATCTTATTGGCTTTCCAATGGCGTAGGAGTTCCCGTATTACATGGAATTGATTTAGATATAAAAAAAGGAGAATTCGTAGCACTGATGGGCGAATCTGGTGGAGGAAAATCAACATTGATGAACATTATTGGGTTTCTCCATCCTCTCGATGAAGGAAATTATTTTCTTGAAGAAGAAAATTTAGGAGGGATTCAAGATGATTTTACGTTATCATTTATAAGGAATCGAAAAATTGGATTTATTTTTCAACAGTTTAATCTCGTAACAAAATTAACAGCATTAGAAAATGTAGCATTACCTGGATTTTATGCTGGTAAAGAACGACATGAACGTTTACAAAAAGCTCAAAATTTATTGGAAACGATGGATATGGGAGACCGAACTCATCATAAACCAAGTGAATTATCGGGAGGACAACAACAACGGGTTTCAATTGCTCGTTCTTTGATTAATGACCCAGAAATTATCCTTGCTGATGAACCAACTGGAGCATTAGATTCACAGACAGGAGAAGAAGTAATGAAACTTTTGACCAAATTCAAAGATAGAGGAAAAACTGTAGTAATGGTGACACATGATCCACACGTAGCAATGCATGCTGATAGAATCATTTTTATGAAAGATGGACTCATACTTGATCATGATTATAAGCTAAAACAATGAAATACGAATTATTGATTATGGCATCAAAGTCTCTGCGATCAAATGGCGCACGAACATTGTTGTCAATGTTGGGAATTGTGATTGGAGTAGCAACCGTTATTGCGGTAGTTGGAATTGGTGTGGGCGCAAAAAAAGCAATTGAAGCACAGTTTAAAAATTTATCAGTAAACACGCTGATCGTTATGGGATCTGGTGGAAGAGGTGCTAGTACACGGGTTGGGGAAGAAGATGTTCCTTTCGTTTTAGGAAAAGCAGAGTTGATCAAAAAGGGAACAGCAATGGTTTCAGGAAGTTCAACTGTAACGTATGCCAAGGAAGAAGTTTCTGGAACAATAATTGGAGCACAATCAAGTATTTTCGATTTACAAAACTTGGAATTAGAATTTGGTCGATTATTTACAAATGCTGAAGTGAGTTCACGCGCAAATATAGCAGTAATTGGATGGAATATGGCAGAAGAATTGTTTGATGAGATACCAAAAAATGCTGTTGGGAAAACGATAGCAATTGGGTCTCGAAAGATCGAAATAATAGGAGTTTTAAAGGAAAATGGTTCAGGAATGGGAAACCTAAATCCAGATAGTACAATTTATATGCCATATAGTACTACGCAAGCACGAATACTAGGAAGGAATGCGCGAGTGATGTTAATGTTTCATGCACAAAATCCAGACGTAATTCCGCTCGCACAGGATGAATTAAAACAATTATTGCGAGAAAATCACCGTTTACGAGATTCTGTAGATGATGATTTTCGAATTATGGATGCAGGATCGATGGTTTCAAGTGCGACAGAATCTACTGACACAATGTCGTTTTTACTTACTTCAGTAGCAATTATTGTACTTCTGGTTTCAGGAATTGGAATCATGAATGTAATGTTTGTAACTGTTGCAGAACGAACCAAAGAGATTGGAATCATGAAAGCAATTGGTGCACGACAACAAGATATTTTATTACAGTTCTTGTTAGAAGCTATTGTATTATCGATGGTGGGAGGATTAATAGGTGTTGTATTGGGATACAGTATCCTACCATTTTTAGGAGATTATGGCGCAACAATTTCAATTAACGGAGGTTTACTCGGATTTGGATTTTCTGTAGTGGTAGGAATTATCTTTGGATTTGTACCAGCACTTCAAGCGAGTAAATTAGACCCCGTTGATGCACTAAGAAACGAATAGATTAGTGACTTTAAACCTTGCTCTCTAAAATGAATAATCTCGATTTCATATATGAATCCTTTATAAGCGCTTGTGACTATTTTTAACTTCATTAATTATCCGAAGAAAATCTTCAGGATAAGAAATTCGACGTAAACAATATTCTCGATTTGCAAATACAAGTCGTACCGTTCCAAAATTAAAAATCCTTCCTAATAAACTTTTAGAGAAAGTTGCCGCTTCCACCTCTGGTAATATATATTGCTGAGTACTGGTTAAAAAAACACCTTGATGACACATCAGTAAATTATCTTCAAACCAATAATAATTGAACATCCATTGAATAAATATGTGAAACGTAAGTGCAAACTGCAAAAATAAAATTACAAAAAAGAATTCTTCTTTAGCCGTTAGTGTAGTTATTAAAAAACTTTCTTTCGGGGAAAAATCAATAAAAATTACTATAAATAGAAAAAATATGTCAGAAATGATCAATAATGAAAGCACCTGTAAAAACAAGGTTACAGGATTTCTATAAATACGAATTATTTTTGGTTTCATATGAAAATTTCTCAAAAATATATGTTCTCCTCCCCCACTAAAAAATTTTGTAAGGGAGGAGGACTAAAAATATTTATTTAATTTTTTTTATCTCAAGTAATTTTTTCTTATTCTGTTTTTTCTTTGGCACTAAAATCGTTAAAACCCCGTGTTTTGAACTACATTCTGCTTTATCAAGATCAGCAGTTGAAGGGAATTGAACTTTTTGATAAAAACTTGCTGTTGATCGATCACTTCGAAGATATGTTCCTTTTTTATCCTTTTCAGAAGAATCTTTTTTACCACTCAGAACTAAAAAATTATTTTCTATTTCAACTGAAACATCTTCTGGATCAAATCCTGGAAGTTCTACCTCAGTAATAAACTGATTCTCCTCTTCTATTACATCCATAAGTGGAATCCATTGTGATTGAGTTCCCCAATCTGGTAAAAGAGAATTAGTAAAAAATGGAGACGGTTCCCAAAAATCTCCAAAAAAATTTCCCAAACTCGCGTCAAAAGGAGCGAGAGAATTTTGAGAAGGCCGATGCCGGACAATTCTGCTACTCATTATGAATAGGGTTAAGAAATAATAATCTAGCACTCTCGATATTAGACTGCTAAAAGTGAGAAGTCAAATTTTTTCGATAAAACTAAAAAACATTTCTATAAGCTACTTAATCATGAATAATGGTCTCAACTAGCAGAATAACTTAACTGCAATTATTTTTACCAAAATATATATTTAGCAAAACGGATCATAGGCCCATTGCAGTAAAGCCTGTCTTTGTTTAGGACGACAATATAAATTTCCCGGTTCACAGTTTTTTAGTACTTGACCTCGATGTCTCGCAAATGCTCTCCAACGTTTTATTTGTCTTTCATCTAATGATGGATCTCTCCTCCCCAAATAATATCGACAGTACCACTGAAACCAGCCTCGAACATCTGGATCATTAGGAGTAATCCATCCATTCTCTTGCCATACCTGAAGAGACTGACGAGATTTAATTTGAAAATAATTTTTATTTATATCCGATTTTTCTGGAGAAAGCTTATTCATAGCATTTTCAAACCACTCTCGAGGAAATTCAGAAACACAATCATTAAGATATTTTCCTTCAAAAACTCCAAGCGCCAACATTTTATCCGGTGAAATGTTTGGCTGAAAATCAGGAGAAAAGTTTTTTCCAACAGGTTCGCCTAATTGGTATTCATATCCAGACTGCATAGAATCTTCTACGAAAATTGTTTTTCCAGGAGTAAACCAGTTAAGTGATTTTGAATGAGAAATATCTATCATCACTCAACACTTTAAATTATCATCAAAAACTTGACCACATTTTATCTCGGTCATGCTTCAACTTTTCATTTTAAAAACTTACATACTTCAAAAAACTCTGACATTCAATCGGGTGTCGGAGACTCGAATGGAGGGAGTATAGGTCTGGTATCTTTCTTTTTGACTTACGAAAAGAATCCTGAAATCATCAGGGTTCGATTCTTATCTGGCAGGCGCGGTAGGAATCGAACCCACGTCAAGGGCTTTGGAGACCCCTGTACTACCATTGTACGACGCGCCTGCATCGCTCGGGAACATTTTTCCCTCTTCGTAAAAACAACGAAGCTCCAAATAGCACGAGAATTGTACAAGCCAAAACGTGAAAATCAAGTTGCTTTTCCGGAAACTGTCACTACAATCCTTATGCAATTTTCATTGAGAGGTGGCGAGAGGTACAACTTCACGACCCACCAGCAACCTGCCAACCGAATGGCAAAGGTGCTCCACTTGTACGGGATGAGGTTTCATGAAGTTGCGCCATTCGTAACTTTTTTTAAAAAATGAAAACATTTTTCACTTCGGAATCAGTCACCGCCGGTCATCCAGATAAATTGGCTGACCAAATTTCTGACGCTATTTTAGATGAAATTTTAACACAAGATCCAGAAGCTCGTGTTGCTTGTGAAACATTGGTAAATACTGGACTCGTGATTGTCGCAGGTGAAATTACTACAAATTGCTACGTCGATGTGCAACATATTGCTCGACAAGTAATTTTGGACGTTGGATATGATTCTGCCGATGTTTGTTTTGATGGAAAAACATGTGCGATCCTCAATGCTATCGAAGAACAATCTCCTGATATTGCACTTGGTGTAAATACTGGTGGAGCTGGCGATCAAGGATTAATGTTCGGATTTGCGTGTGATGAAACGCCTGAATTAATGCCAATTCCTATTTCTTTGGCACATAAATTATCTACTCAAATCACAAAAGTACGCAAAGATAAAACTCTCTCATGGTTGCGTCCTGATGGAAAATCTCAAATCACAATGGAATATAATGACGGTGTTCCTACGCGAATCGAAGCAGTGGTAATTTCAGCTCAACATAATCCGGAAATTGAATTAGAAAAATTACGAACAGAAATTAAAAAACACGTTATTGATCCTGTTTGTGGAAATTTGATTGATGAAAATACTAAATTTCATATAAATCCAACCGGACGATTTGTTATTGGTGGACCACAAGGAGATTGTGGAATGACGGGACGAAAAATTATTGTTGATACATATGGTGGATATGGTCGTCATGGTGGAGGGGCTTTTAGTGGAAAAGACCCAAGTAAAACTGACCGAAGTGCTGCTTATGCAGCACGTTGGGTTGCAAAAAGTATTGTTGCAGCAGGACTTGCAAAAAAGTGTGAAGTTCAATTAGCGTACGCAATTGGTATAGCAAAACCTGTTTCTATTTATGTTGATGCATTTGGAACCAGTGAAAAAACTGCAGAACAATTAGAAAATATTGTACGTAAAAATTTTGATCTCACTCCTGCTGGAATTATTGAAACATTACAACTAAAACGGCCAATATATCGTGATACAGCTGTTTGTGGACACTTCGGACGCACTGATATTAATTTCCCTTGGGAAAATCCTTTTCCACTGAAAAGTTGACCTAGAAGAGAAACTATTTACAATCCGGCAGATGAATTTTGTACAAAGACCCATTAAGAAACCACGCAATAAAATGTCTCCAATCACAAAGGGAATTTTTCTTGGAATTCTAATTGTGACTACATTTTGGGGAGGTGTCATAGCCGTTCAATCTGGACTACTTGGAGAAAAAGTTCGTCGAGTAATTTCATTAAATCCATTGAAAACTGATTCAAATGGACATACCAATTTATTATTACTCGGGGTTGCTGGAAAAACTGAACAAGGGGGACATCTTTCAGACTCGATTATGATCGTTTCTATAAACCCAGTGCGTCCTAGTATTTCTGTTTTAAGCTTGCCTCGAGATCTGTATATTTCATCAAAAGTAGGTGATCGAAAAATAAATGAAATATATGCTGCTGCACAATATAAACACGGTGAGCCAAAAGGATTAGAAATTGTAAAAGACGCTATTTCAAAGTTTACTGGAATTGAAATTCATTATGGTGCAGTTGTCGACTTTGCATTATTTAGAGATAGCGTTGATTTACTTGGTGGAGTAGATGTATTCGTTCCACAGGATATAAATGATGAACATTATCCAGATGAAAACTTTGGATATCAAACATTTGTTATTCGTCGCGGACTACAACATCTGAATGGTGATATGGCATTAAAATATGCGCGAAGTCGAAAAACTACTTCTGATTATGATCGAGCAAGACGTCAACAAGATTTAACACTCGCAATTCGACAAAAAATCGAATCAAATGGATGGGTAGAAAATTCTCAGAAATTACGTGAATTCTATGATTTATTTCGACGAAAAATAAATACTGATTTAGATCTCACAACACTTATGGCGTTGATTAAAATTGGAATGGGAATTGATTATGGAGATATCGTTTCTGCTGTATTAAACGATGATCCAACACAACGTGGAGGTCTTTTATATGCACCAGCTCGTGAATTTTATAATGGACAATTTGTTCTCTTGCCACAATCTATGGCAGACACACAAGCATTTCTTGATCTGGTTCTTCTCCATCCAGAAGTATTATTGGAAAATGCGCAAATTTCAGTATTGAATGGAACAGGCGAAGAAGGATTAGCAAGTAAAGCTGCCTCAAGATTACGTCGTCTTGGATTTCATGTAATTGAAATTGGAAACTATGAAACGGAGACTGGAAATGATGTGGCAACCACATTTCTTGAGTTAGCCCCAACGGCAAAAATTCCTGAAAGTAAAAATTTCCTAGAATCATTTTTTAATACTTCAGTTGTGCGTACTTCTGACAAGATTCCACCTGAAAGCATGATTGATATTCAACTCGTACTGGGAAATTAATTCTATTGCTAAATCTCTGAAGCAATGGCACAATTTTGATGATGAAAAAATTATGTCTTATTCTCTTTTTCGGTCTGATCCTTTTGAATGGGAAAATTATCACACAAGTAGAAGCTGCAACTGATGCTCCTGACTGTAAACAAGGAGAATTTAATGCTGATTGTCTCTTCCCAACATGGCAAAGTGAAGAAAATCCAACACAATCTGAAGACGCTGTTGTTCAAGGTGTTATTGGAACAAATCATGATGGAGGATTTATTATGACGTATATTCCAACTATTATTGATATTCTTCTAAAATTTGTAGCTCCTATTGTCACAATCATGCTGATTTGGACAGGAGTACTTTTTGTTATTTCTCAAGGTGACGATGATGGACTGAGTAAAGCAAAAAACTTTTTTATATATTCCGTTATTGGAATCGCATTTATTGTACTCAGTTACTCAATACTAAAATTCATATATTTCTTGGTTGCTCGCGGATGAAAAAACTTAAAATTCTCAATTGTATTCTCGGATTATTACTTGGATTGTTCCCTTCTCTGGTAAATGGGAAAAATGCTATTTGTGAGATGAAAGCTCCAGCATCATGTTATCGAGCAGTTGCTATTGCTAGTGGAACTGGACAACAAAGAAAAGAGGGAGGATCTGCTCCTCTGAAACATTGTAAAACAAGCGCTGACACAGATCGTTTATTTGGACTCAAAGATGGATCTGTACTCTCTGCTGTTAGTACTTCTTTAAACGTTGATGATGTTGCTACTAAATCTGGAATGAGAAAATTGCAACAAGCATTGTTGATTTCGTGTAAAGATCATCCAAACAAAAGCTGTGCACCAACTGATGGAGAAGAAGTTGCAGAAAATAATGCTAACCCGGTCAATGGAGCATTAAAAATAAAATGTAATCCAGATCTCTTAAGCGACGGAAAATATGGAATTTGTACGGCTGAAGCAGTTCGTCGATATATAGAATATATAAAAGCAACAACAAAAAAATGTGATAGTGAAATAACAGTCACCCTAACTCCCCCTTCAGGAGATATTATTGAAAATAAAGATACTGTAATTGAGGTAGTAGCAACGAAAAGCGGAGATGTATATACCTGGGATAATAAAACCGAATTCACTACAAAAAAAATGGATTCTATTGTGCTTGAAAATGCTCATTTCACAGTAGTAGACCATGATGATATAGCAATAGATAATCAAGATATAACTGTAGGAACTCCTACTAAGATTTCAGGGAAATTTCCTGCTGGAGAAATAAAAATAAAAGTAAATGAAGCTCCTGTAAAAGAAAAACCTGTTCTTAAGTCTGTATCAACCCCCGTTGTATTTGATGTAAAAAAATTAGAAAATCCGAAAAATATTTCTTGTAAACAATTATTACCAAAATATCTCATCGGAGCTCGTTGTGACAATAAACTTCATGGAGACGCGCGCGATATTACGTATTGGATTCAAAGATTTTCTGGACAAATTACTTCTTTTATTGCAGCTTTCGCAATATTAATGATCGCATGGAATGCGTTTGGATTAGTAATGGCCTCTGGAGACAGTGATAAAATCGCAACAAATAAAAAAGCTCTTATGTGGATAGGAATTGGACTTCTCCTTACTATATTTGCATATGTAATTGTGAAAACTATTATTTCACTCTCCTTTCTCAAGTAAATAAACGCAAGATTAAAAATAGTCACTATTTTTTAGTTTGATCTTTGTAGTTTGTAATTTAATCAGAGTCCCATTTTTGCTTTCAGTGCTTCCGCTGCTGCTGCATCTTCATCTGCTTCTGATGATTCCTCTACCCGAATCTTTTCCATTTCTAATTCTTTTTCTCGTTGTTGTTTCAGTTTTGCAACATCATCACCAAATTCTTTTTCGAGTTCCGTAAATTTCACTTTTTCTTCTTCAAAAATACTAATGAGTTCATTAATCTGTTCAATAGAAAGTCGAGGAATAGCTGTTATTACTCGTTTCTTTTCTTCAAGTGTAAGAGAAATAGACCCTTCCAATAATGTTAAAAAACGCGCCTCATCAAAGGTTGTATTTGGATGAGCTGGAATAACGAAAGAATGTCCTGAATCACTGGCAATAGACGATTGTCTATTATCCTGTTTTCCTGCCGGAATTGTATTGTCGTCCGTCATAGTGTTTGAAAAATCACGTCGAGCCTACTTTTTCTCTGTTGGTTTTGCAACTTTTTTCGCAACCGTCTTTTTTGCTGGCACCTTTGCCGGAGCTTTTTTAGCTACAACTTTTTTTGCTGCAGGTTTTGTTGCTTCTTTTTTTACTACTGGTTTTGCGGCAGTAGTTGCACCAATAGATGTAATAGTAATCACTGTGTAATCTTGTCTGTGTCCGTGTAAACGACGATATCGTTTTCTTGGTTTCATCTTAAACACACGAACCTTTGCTCCACGTATATGTTCAATAACTTTTGCTTCCACTTTCACTCCATCAAGTAATGGCGTTCCTATCTGAAAATTTTTTCCATCTTCTTCACTCACAAGAAGTGTATCGAATTTAATTTTCTTTCCTGCTTCCACAGAAAGCTTGTCTACTTCAAGTGTATCTCCTACTTTCACAATAGCTTGATGTCCGCCAATTTTTGCAACTGCAATCATTTTAAAATGGATTATTTTTTCGTCCTATAGGTCAGCAATGCTGTTAAAACCCACGGACAGATCGATCGGATTTTGCGGATTTTTTGAAAAATGTCAATATTTTCGTACACTTCAAATAATGATTGGTTTTCTGTCTGGTACCGTTACTGCTATTTCTCCACAAAAAATTCTTGTACTTACTTCTGGTGGAGTTGGATACAATGTCATTCCAGCTGGATCATTGCTGACGAATGTTCACGAAGGAGATACTTTTTCTGCTACGATTTTTACAATCGTACGAGAACAGGAAATTACGCTCTATGGATTTGGTTCAGATGTTGAAAAGAATTTATTTGAAAAACTTATCAACGTCTCTGGAATCGGTCCCAAAACTGCAATTGCAATGGTTTCTACGCCCGTGGAACAATTTCAAAATGCTGTATCACAAGGCGATGTTGCGTTTTTAACTAAAATTCCTGGTTTAGGGAAAAAAACAGCAGAACGATTGATTGTTGAATTGCGAGGAAAATTAAATCTCAAAACAGCTGGAACATCTCATACGACAAAATCAACTGCCGAAACCGAAGCTACTGATGCATTAAAAAACTTAGGATATGATCCAAATACTATCCATGAAATTCTGAGCGATGCTCACAAAGACGCCTCTACTGAGGAATTAGTAAAATTCTTTCTTTCAAGTAATGCATAAATATTTCTCTAATTGCGCATCGTAAAATTTAATGAAATTCTTCATTGCCCTTCCCTTGTTTATCGATAAAAAAATTGCACAATTTTTCGTCCTATTAATCCGTGGATATCAAAAAACTTTTTCTCCCGATCATTCTTGTATTGGAAAACTGAACCCAACTTCTGGCTGTAAATTTTTTCCTACTTGCTCAGAATACTCGCGTATTTCCCTGGAACGCAATGGTTTTATTTGTTCTTGTGGAAAAATTATATGGAGAATCTTACGTTGTACGCCATGGAATAAAGGTGGAATAGATCTTCCTTCTGGTGTCTCAGTTGACGATCCCATTTTACAAAGTACACTACCTCCGAAGTTTTTATATAAAAAATGATTTTTGTTTCTATTCTTGTTTTCTTGTTGGTTTTTTCTTCATTAATATTGGTGCATGAAGCAGGACATTTTTTCACTGCGCGCTGGTCTGGTGTTCAAGTTCTCGAATTTGGTCTTGGATTTGGAAAGAAACTCTGGAAAAAAAAGAAAAATGATGTGGAATATTCTGTTGGAATAGTTCCTTTTGGAGGATATGTCCGCATGCTCGGAGAACAAGAAGAATCTGACTCGCCCGATTCTTTTGAAAAAGCAAAACTCTGGAAACGTATGGCCATTACTCTTGCTGGAATTTTTATGAACTTTGCATTTGCCATTGTTCTTCTTTCTGGACTATTTACTATTGGATCAACTCCAATTCTGATTTCTGAATCAGATGTTGATAATGCCGTAGAACAAGGACTTATTGTTCTGGGTGAAATAAATGAAAATGGTGACCAAGAAATTCTAGAAATTCTCAAAATAAAAATTCCATTTCCTCAATCCATTGGATTTGCCGTGAAAGAAACATGGCGTATTTCATTTGCTGTTATAGAAAAAGCGGCTGAAATTCCTGTAAAACTAATATCTACTGGAACTCTTCCAGATGGACTTGCTGGACCCGTCGGAATTGCTGAAGCAACGCACCGCATTATTCCTGCAGGATTAGCTGCTGTGTTAAAACTCACTGCATTACTCTCAATTTCTCTCGCGGTAATGAATCTTCTACCCATACCAGCCCTTGATGGAGGACGATTCCTGTTTCAAATAATTGAACTTATTGTTCGAAAAAAAATACATGCTAAATTTGAAATGTGGGTTCATACTATTGGATTTGCTCTGCTAATGCTTCTTATTGTGGCAGTAACATGGCAAGATTTGATAAGAATTTTTAGTTGAAAACTTGACAGCAACCCACGAACTCGTAGTATTCCGCCGCCTTACTCTGTGTGAGGATTGAAATTTCGAATAAAATGGCAGAAAAATTCACATTGTCGGCAACAAAACGTACATCAGAAAAAGCAGATCGTCGCGAAGTTCGTGCAGCAGGAAGTGTTCTTGCAGTAATGTACGGACACGGAATTGATCCAATGGCTATTGCTGTTAATGCGTCTGAAGCTCTTCGAATGTATCGAAAAGCTGGAACTTCAGGATTAATCGAACTTCAATTGGATGGAAAAAAATATCCAGCAATTATTAAAACTGTTGATATTCATCCCGTACGACATGAACTTGCTCACATAGATTTCTTTGTTGTGAATGAAAAAGAAACAAATACTGTAACGGTTCCTATTAATTACATCGGTGAATCTGCTGCTGTAAAATTAGGTGGAACATTTATCGTGAAATATCACACGATTGATATTCGATGTCTCCCTGCAGATATTCCTGCTTCATTTGAGTTAGATATTTCTGGATTAGAAAATATGAATGATCATTTATCTGTAAGTGATTTAAATATCGATGAAAAGAAATTTGAAATCATGGGACTTACTCCAGAAATAGTTATTTGTTCTGTTGCAGGACACGCCGAAGAAGAAGTAGAAGAAGTAGCTGAGGCGACTGACGAACAATCTGCTGAGGTTGAAGTAGCAGGAGAAGAAAAAGAAGCTTCGTCAGAAGAAGAGGAAAAATAAGAATTAAATATTTTAAAAAATTCTGTGAAAACAGAATTTTTTTATTTCCCTTTTTTTAGATTATTTGAACTTTAAACTTTTATTGCTACTCTTTCAGTAATGAATTTGGTAATGCTTGCTATTTACGGAATATTCACTGGAGCACTGTGTATATTTTTAGCAATAAAAATATTTCCCATATTAAAATTACTCGATTTTCCCGAACGATACGGATTACAACGAAATAAAATCCCTTACCCAGGAGGAATAATATTATCAATTCTTGCTATTATTTTATGTGTGTATTTTCAATGGTATGGCATTGCTGGCGCAATCGGAATTACCACTATTATTTCTTTCTTTGATGACCTCTTTCAAATTCCTGCAATAATACGACTCATTACACAACTAATTATTGCTGGAGGAATTACAATTATTTTAGGTATTAAAATTCAACAAATAGGAAATCCATTAGGAACAAACGCCTTTATTTTACCGGCTACTCTTTCAACACTTGTTACTATCGTGTGGATTGTTCTCGTGCAAAATGCACTCAATTGGTTCGATGGACTCAAGGGATTATGTGTCGGAATTTCTGGTGTAGGATTCATTGCGCTCGGTTTATTTGGACTTATTCGACCTGAAGTAGCGTGGGAAGCAGATCTTCCAACTTTTTTAAATATAACTTTCGCATTATCTGGATTATGCGCTGGATCATGGTTCCTCTTTTTTCGTGGAAAAATTCTTTTAGGAGATTCTGGATCACAAGTGTTAGGACTTCTTTTAGGAATTCTTTCTATTGCTGCTGGAACAAAACTCGCAACGACATTGCTTGTTCTAAGTTTACCATTATTAGACGCAACCGTAGTCGTATTACGACGCATTTTCTTAGATAGAAAATCTCCTTTCACCGGCGATCAACGTCATATTCATCACACGCTCGCAAAACAAATTGGTGAAAAGAAGGCCGTTATTCTCTTATTATTTTGTTCTTCAGTTCTTGGAATTGGATCCATTTTCCTTTCTGGATGGGGGAAAATAATCGGAATTATTGTTGTTGGCGGAATACTTCTTGTCATACATTTTCAGGTTAAATCAAAGAAATTGATCTAGAAAATAGCTCTCTTTATTTTTAAAGAGACTTGATTTTTATATAATTTTATGTTATTTTATTAATATAGTAGTAATAACAAAAACAAATCTTCAAAAACAAAACACCTTTTTTTCGTGACCCAAGCGTATCTATATGAAAAATATAAACATTTTTTTTGGTGCCATCATTCTTGTGTCCTTTGTAGCTGGGGAAAATACCTCATTCCCAAAAAAGGAAATTCCCGCATTGATAGCAGAAAAAAACGAATCTAATGCTTCTATTAATTTTGAAAAATCTTTATTCGCAAATTCTTTTCAAGAATTTCACTCAAGCGCGCCAAAACCAAATACTACCTTTTGTAAATATACGCCCAATTCTTTTACTGAAGTTCAGGAATATTGGAACACTTCTTCGTTGTAGTTTTCTAATCTCTTCCTAAAAACACATCAACTGCTTCTGTCCATGGTCTCATTTGACGTGGAAGTTTTGTGTTACTCAACAATGAATTTTTAGGGCGACATGCTGGTCGAACTATTGCATCGGCTGGAATATTTTTCACTTCTGTATTTGCTCCAGTCCGCTCTAATACATAGCGTGCCAAATCTGCCCAACTACAAGGTTCTCCTGTGTTTTGTAAGTGATAATGTCCATTTTCTTGCGTTTTATTCACAAATTCTTCTATAACAAATTTGGCCAAATCTCGTGTAAATGTCGGCCTTCCAACTTCATCAGATACTACTCGCAAAGAAGGTTCTGTTTTCGCTTTATCTAAAATTGTAGAAATAAAGTTCTTTCCATTTCCAAAAAGCCACGCTGTTCTAATGTTCCACCATCTCCCCTTATATTGCTCTAATAACTTCTCTGCCTGCATTTTTGTTTCCCCATAATAATTTAATGGAGACCGAACGGAATCTTCTTTAATTGCTACATT
This sequence comes from Candidatus Altimarinota bacterium, assembly GCA_963677105.1. Classification (GTDB taxonomy): domain Bacteria; phylum Patescibacteriota; class Gracilibacteria; order UBA4473; family UBA4473; genus M50B91. The sequence continues at coordinate 313,288 of OY781871.1, forward strand.
TATTGGCGCATCAAAAACATAATCTGTTGAAAAATTAATAACTGGCTGACGATGTGCTAATAATGTTTCTATTACTTGAACATTCAACTGTTTACAACGCCCTTTTTCTGTTTCAGCTAAATCCACTTGAGTGTATCCCACACAATTAATAATTCTATCAAAAAAGTTTCCTACCAGAAATTCATCAACCGCAGATACATTTAATAAATCTAGTTCTCTATGTGTTGGCGCAAAGAGCTCAATATCATCGCGCACAGAAAGAAGATCGAAAAATTCCGACCCCAATAGTCCCGTTTTACCAAGAAGTAAAATGCGCATTACTCGATTTGTAGCAAAAAAAACAGAATATAGCAAGGCATTCGTTTCGCTCCTTTTCATATTCCAATTTTGAACTTTGTAGTTTTATCTTTGTGATTTGGAGCAACGCGACTTTGTCGTTTGAATAAAAAACCCGCCGATAAATCGACGAGTTTGCTCTGAATGGAATAAGCCGCGTTCTGTCGAGGATTATCATTTCTCTTATCCCGAAAATCACTTTTCGGTGTCATCTGCAGGACCGAAGTAAAACTCAAATGTGGGAACAACACCACTTGTTTTGTTCGGGCCACCTGCATCTCCGCCAAAAGGGTTTACCGCCAACTTGCCTTGCGACAAATTGCTCTGCAAGCATCACCTCACAGTCTTTTCACCGGAACTCCGCGAACGGAGGCGTATAGTTTCTGTGGCACTTTCCCTCCCTTATCTTCGCAAATAAGGGGATCGGCCGTGAGCCGTTTTTGCTTTGTTCGTGCGGCGCGGACTTTCCTCTCCCTACGTGTGCAAGGAGCGATAATCAACCAAAAGAGCAGAAAGAATGTAGCAGTTTTAATAATAATTGCAAAAGCTCTCTCTATCGAGATCAAAATCCTCCCATTAGTCCGAAATATAAACCTAACACAAACACAACTAAGCCACAAATAGACATAAAAATAGTTATCACAGAAAGAATCGTTTTTTTATATCCAGCCAGCTTTGACGTACAAGATTTTAAATTAAGAACAAAAAGAAAAAACATGTACATCATCGTTATTCCCATAAAGAGATAATAAAATTGATGCAAATTTCTAGGTATTTTTATGTTCTCAAAAAACAAAAGGAGAAGAAGTAAACCATTAAGAATAATAGAGAAACAAATATATTTTTTAAAAATAAAATTAGAGATAAAAATTGGCAACAAAAACACAGCTAGAAACAATACATATGGAAAAAGTCCCTTATTAGAAATTACTATGAAAAAGTATGAAAGTAATATAATGGAAGCGAAAAAACACCACATCAGTTTATTTTCTTTAAAACTCATCTTAATGAAATTAAATATTTTTACTGTTAAATACTATATTCTTTCATTTTTTAATGCAAAATGAATAAAAAATCCATCATCCATAAAGGATAGTTATTTTTGATTTTATGGTGGTCCCAGCAAGAATTGAACTTGCGTCGTCGGTTCCGCAAACCGATGTTCTTCCACTAAACTATGGGACCTTGAGAGCCACGAAATTCTAATGAGAGAAGTGCTTTTGTCAATTTTTTGATAAAACCCTATTGAACAATCTTTCCCCAATTTCGTTTTCCAACTTTCAAAACATGTTCTCCTGAAATCTGAATCATAACATTCGGATCAGTCACTTTTTCTCCATCAAACATAACAGCTTCTTGTTGCACTAATCGTCGCGCATCTGAATTTGATTTTGTAAATTTACACACAGCAGTAATCAATTCTAAAATTCCAATTTCTGATTTCCCAACTGAAAATTCTGGCATTTCATCTGGCACTTCTTTCTTTACAAACTTTTGTTCAAAATCTCGTAACGCCTCATCTGCTGCATCATCTCCATGATACAATCGAACAATTTCTTGCGCTAAAAACACTTTTGCATTGCGCGGTGATTCTTTAATTTTTTTCTCCGCTACAGATAAATCTATATCTGTACATAACTCAAAATAATTCATCATTACTTCATCCGGGATCGACATTGTTTTCCCAAACATATTAACCGCTGAATCGTTCAATGCAATATAATTTCCTAAACTTTTCGACATTTTATCATGTCCATCTGTCCCCACTAAAATAGGAACTGTTAAAACATGCTGTGGTTTTTGCCCATATTTTTCTTGAATTTTACGACCAGCAAGGTTGTTAAATAATTGATCCGTTCCTCCTAATTCTAAGTCTGATTGTATTTCAACAGAGTCATATCCCTGCATTAATGGGTAGAAAAATTCGACTAAATTAATCTCTTTCCCTGATTTAATTCGTTCTTGATACATTTCTCGTTCTAACATTTGAGAAACAGTGAATGTACCAGCTAACTGCAATATGTTTTCAAAATTCATTGGAGAAAGCCATGTTCCATTTTCATGAATCTCACATTTTGAAATATCTAAAATTTTTCCTGCTTGGTCTTTATACGTCTTCATATTTTTTCGAATATCGTCCTCTGTCAGCGCTGTACGTGTTTGAGATTTTCCTGTTGGGTCACCAATCCTTCCCGTAAATGTTCCAAAAATAAGTACCACTTGATGTCCTGCATCTTGAAACTGTTTTAATTTTCGAAGCACAACAGCATGTCCAAGTGTGAGATCAAATCCTGTTGGATCAATCCCCAACTTCACACGTAGCTTTTTCCCTGATTGCAATTTAGATTCTAATTCTTTACGAATAATTACATCTGCCGTTCCTCGATCAAGAAGTTTTGAAATCAGTTTGTTGTCTATCATGTATAAGGTACAATTTTTGTATGAAAATTGTCCCAAAAAATCTTGAAGAAATCAACTTTAGAGCACTGAAACTCGAAATTTGGATTTGGATTATTGGAGGAATTTTTCTTTTTTCCCTCGCAAAATCATGGGATCTCAATATTTTTTCTTGGATTGATACACACCTTCGTTCTGCAATATTAGATAAATGGATTGTTTTTGTCACAGAAAAAGGAATTTGGTGGATTTTAACAGGATTTGGAATAATTACTGCGTGGCGTGTATGGAAACATGAAAACCACAAATCGCGACTTCTCCCTGTTTGTTTTGCTGTTGCTACTGCTGCCATAATTTCTGCGGTTTTAAAGAGCTTATTCGACGTTCCACGTCCATTTATAGAACTCGGATTAAGTCCATTAGTAGAACAACGTATTTTTAATTCTTCTGGACTGCCTTCTCTTCACACTGCTGTTGCGTGTGCTGCACTCGTTCCTCTCTGGAGAATTAATAAATCACTCGGTATTAGTTGGGCATTATTTTCAATTTTTATTGGTTTTAGTCGTGTATATGAAAATGTACATTGGCTTTCAGATATTGTAGGAGGATTTTTTATTGGAGGAACAATTGGCGTTATCGCCAGTAAACCAGAAACAGAACTCGCCCTGAAGATTGCGTGGAGAAAATTAGAATTTCGGCGTCAATCACTTCACTTTTTAGCCGGATTTCTAGCGGTATTTACGCATTGGATTGGAATTTTGCGACTTCGCGAAATCGCGGTATTACTCTTTATTGGATTATTAACTTGTTTGTTCACTGTCCGTGGAAATTTACCATGGATGGCTAATTTTCTTCGCCAATTTGATCGTCCACGTGCGTATGATTTCCCAGGAAGTGGTCCTTTTTACTTTCTTCTCGGAACAGGAATAGTATTTCTCCTTTTCCCGGTAAAAATAGCGTATGCGGCTATTTTAATCCTTGCTGTGGGAGATTCTTTTAATCATTTATTCACAAAACGATTGCCCAAACAATTAAATCTTCCTTGGAATCGTAGAAAAAGCATTACTGGAGTTGCTCTTGGAATTATTCTTGGAACATTTGCCGCACAGTTTTTTGTTCCATTGTGGGCAGCATTTATTGCTTCTTGTATCGCAATTGGTCTGGAAACATATCCGTGGCGTCTCGGAAAATTTTTCATTGATGATAATATTGTCGTTCCAATCGCGGCAGGAAGTGTGTTGTTTTTACTCGCTTAAAACTACAAAAAAAGCACAAACATCATTTGATCTTTGCACTTTGCTATTTATTGTTTGAAACTTCTATGAAACCTCACACAAAACCTCGCCTCCGATTTTTCGTGCTCGTGCTTCATATCCAGTCATCACTCCCTGTGAAGTAGAAATAATAGAAACTCCATATCCGTTTTTAACTTTCCAAATAGAATCTGTTCCTGTGTAAATACGTTGTCCACATTTAGATACACGTTTTAATTCTAATTTTTTCTCAGGAAGGGTCACAACTAAAACAGGAAATTTTCCGCTATCGTCTTTCTTTACTTCTACAAGAAATTTATTTTTTAACATTACTTTCGCAATATCGTGTTTTACTCGAGAATACGGAAGCTCTATTTGCGTAAGACGCGCCATTTGGGCATTACGCATTCGAGTCAAGAAATCGGCGATTGGATCTACTACCATAATGTTATAATTTTTTTACCAAGAAGATTTACGAACACCCGGAATTTGGGCTTTGTCTGCTAATTCACGAAAACAACATCTACAAATACCAAAATCGCGCATATATCCATGTGGACGACCACATTTTTCACAGCGATTGTACGCACGAGTTCCCATGGCAATTTTTCGACCTTCTCTTTTTGCAAGAAGATATCTTTCCATGAATTTTCGTGATTTGTGAACGATTGCTTTACGTGCCATTAGTCAGTTTTTTTAACAGTTTTTTTAAATGGGAAACCAAATTCCTCTAAAAGACGTTTGTTTTGTTCCACATTAGAAGTCTTAAATACAATAGTAATCTGAAGTCCAAAAATACGTCGAGAATCGTCTAAACGTGGTGCTTCGGGAAAAACCGTATGATCGTTCAAACCGAAAGAACAGTTTCCGTCTTTATCAAACGTATTTGCCGCTACTCCACGAAAATCTCGAACACGTGGATACACAACATTAATCAATTTGTATAAGAAATTATACGCTGCTTCTTTTCTCAATGTCACAGACATTCCTACGGGCATTCCTTGACGAAGTTTAAAGTTCGATACAGATACTTTTGCGTTTCTCACCACTGGAACCTGTCCTGTAATAAGTTTTACATTCTCTGTAACAAGTGAAAAATCTTTTGAACCAAGTTTCTGGAGATAAGACCCCATTCCAACATTGATACAAATTTTTTCAATAGCAGGAACTTGCATTGGGTTTTTAATACCAAACTCCTTTTGAAGTTTTGCTCGAACCTTCCCCTGATACTGTTCTAATAATAAAGATTTCATTTCTCAATTTTTTCAGAAGCGGCTTTCTTTGCCGTAGTTTTTTTTGCTTTTGCAACTCCCAAAATCACTTCACCTGATTTTTTAGCAATGCGATTTTTAGTCTTCCCTTCTACTTTATATCCAACCCGTGTAGCTTTTCCTAATTTTGGATCTGCAATTGCAATATTTGAAACGTGAATCGGGGCAAAAAACTCAACTCGTTCTCCACTTTGTCCTTCACGTCCTTTAACGTGTTTAATGTGTTTATTTACACCCTCAACAATAATACGATTTTCTGCTGCAATGATTTTTGTCACTGTCCCAGTTTTCCCTCGGTCAGCACCTGAAATCACGATTACGGAATCACCAATTCGAAATTTCATTTTATAATACTTCAGGAGCTAAAGAGATAATTTTTTGATAACCAGCTGCACGCAATTCACGAGCAATCGGACCAAATACACGCGTACCTTTGGGTTGACCTTCTGGATTAATAAGAACCACTGCGTTCTCATCAAAACGAAGTACCGAACCATCTGGTCGTCGGATTGGAGAATTCTGTCGAACCACCACCGCACGTTGAATAGATTTTTTCTTAACAACACCTCGTGGCGCTGCATCTTTTACTGAAACAATAATAACATCTCCCACTTGTGCATAACGACGTTTTGATCCGCCTAACACTTTAATGCAACACACTTGTTTTGCACCAGTGTTATCTGCAACACGAAGCCAACTCATGTGTTGAATCATTTCACTATTGATTGAAGTTCCCAATGTTTTCTCTTTGAAACAGGTCTACATTGTTGAATTAATACTAAATCGCCAACTTTAGCGACACTTTTTTCATCATGAACCAAAAACCCTTTTGTAATTCGGTACATTTTCTTGTATTTCGAATGTGCTCTACGTTCTATCACTTCTACACGGATAGTTTGTGTTCCTGACACTTTTGTTACCGTACCTTTTTTAGTAATCATTTTTTTGTAATATCAGCAAGTTTTTGCTCGTGGAGCAATGTTTTAATTTGAGCAATTTGCTTTCGCATATTCTTCAATGCTGCAGAGTTTTGATTTTGCCCAGTAGTAAGACGAAAACGTGTCGTAGAAGCCTCTCGTTTTGTCTTTTTCAACAATTCAATGAGCTTTCCTGTTGTCATTTGTCGTAATTCTTGGATTTTCATCAGATTTCGGTGGTAACAATTTTACACTTCACTGGCAATTTATATGTAGCCAATTTAAGAGCTTGTCTCATTAAGTCCATGTCTGCACCAGCCATTTCAAACAAAACTCTTCCTGGTTTTACCTGACTTACCCATTTATCGGGAGAACCTTTTCCAGATCCCATAGGAACCTCTGCTCCTTTCGCAGTAAGAACCTTATCTGGGAAAATTCGAATCCATACTTTTCCTCCACGCTTAACAGCTCGTGTAATCGTTCGACGTGCAGCCTCAATTTGTCGTGCTGAAATTTCTCCCGCAACAACTGTCTTGATACCAATTTCTCCGAACGAAACAGCTGCTCCTCGTGTAGCAATCCCCTTGCTCTGAGAGCGAAGGCGGTGCTGTTTTCGATGTTTTACTCGTTTTGGTTGTAACATTTTCTAGTGCTCAAAAAGCTGTCGGATTCTAGGCATTCAGTACCTCGTGTCAAGTTTTTTCTCTGTACTTTTTTATGTGTCAAATTTCACATAATTTCCCTTTTTATTTGTTTTGTAAAAAATAGAAAAAATATGAAAATAAAAAATCTCGCCAAAGCGAGATTTCTAATTTATTTTTCAGAAGAATAGACTAGTTCAATTCTTGATTTTTGAACACTAAACCATGGTATACCCATACTTTAATTCCAATTGCTCCGTACATTGTTCGTGCTGTTGAAGTAGCATAATCAATATTTGCTCGAAGTGTGTGAAGTGGAACAGTTCCAAAAGTGTACATTTCGCTTCGTGCAATATCTACTCCATTTAAACGACCTCCAACTTTGATTTTTATTCCTTTCACTCCTGCTTCCTGAGCACGTTCTAATGCCATTTTACAAACTCGACGATAGGGAAATCGACGACCAACTTGTTCTGCAATATTGTCTGCAATTAATTGTGCGTTTGCATCGGGTTTTCGAATCTCTTGAACTTGTACAGAAATTGTATTGTCTCCATACTTCTCACGAAGTTCTTTTGATAAGTTTTCAATATTTTCTCCACTACGACCAATAATGATTCCTGGTTTTCCCGAATGAAGAATTACTGAAGTTTTCCCTCCTCCTCGCTTAATCTCTACTTTTGCAAGTGAAGCTTTTTCAAGTTTTTGGGTAAGATATTTACGAATCTTAATGTCTTGCATTAACTTGTTTTTGAAGTCCATACCGGTTGCAAACCAAGTAGAATCCCATTTTCGTGTGATTCCGATACGAATTGAATGCGGTGAAACTTTTTTTCCCATAGAGAATTATTTATCTGTAAGTTCAACTGTAATATGTGCAGTTGGTTTATGAATACGAAGTGCTCGTCCTCGTGTCGATGCAATAAAACGTTTATTGAACGCTCCACGATTAACAATTACTTGCTTAATGATTAAATCTTCTTGTTTTTTCCCATCATTATGAACTGCATTTGCTGCTGCTGATGTTACCACCTTGAAAATCACTTTTGCAGATTTCTTTGGTGTAAATTTCAAAATATCAAGTGCTTCATTCACAGATTTTCCACGAATAAGTCCTGCGACAATGTTCGCTTTTTTTGGTGAAATACGGATGCCGTTCAAATGTGATTTCATTATCTAGTCAATTTTTAGCGATCTTTTCCTCCGTGAGCACGGAATTTACGTGTTGGAGAAAATTCTCCTAATCGGTGCCCTACCATCGCTTCTGTACAGAACACTGATATAAACTCTTTACCATTGTGAACACCAAACGTGTGTCCAACAAACTCTGGTGAAATCACGCATGCACGTGACCAAGTCTTTATTACAGACTTTTTTCCAGAAGCGTCCATTACTTGTATTTTTTTTACAAGGCGTGGATCAACATACGGTCCCTTTTTCGCTGAGCGAGTCATGGTAAATTAAATTATTTCTTTTTTGCACGATGGCGAGATTTGAGAATATATTTCTCAGTATCTTTATTCGTTCTTGTTTTTACTCCAAGAGCATGTGCTCCCCATGGAGTTTTTGGATAAGCCATTCCAATTGGAGAAGCGGCTTCACCTCCACCATGTGGATGATCACATGGATTCATAACTTTACCACGAACTTGTGGTCTTCGTCCGCTGTGTCGTACTCGACCAGCTTTTCCTATTTTCATCAAACTTCGTTCCTCGTTTCCAAGTGTACCAAGTGTTGCAAAACATGTTTTTCGCACCAAACGAATTTCTCCAGATGGAAGCTCTACTTGAGCCATTTCATCATCAATAGAAATCAATCGAGCACTCTGTCCTGCTGCACGAATAAATTTTCCGCCAGCATTTTCTTGCACCTCAAGATTGTATAATTCAAATCCAATAGGAATATTTTTCAATTGAATACGATTTCCATTTGTAATTTTTGCTTTCAAATCACATACAACCTCATCTCCAACCGAACAACCTTTCCACATCAATACATATCTTTTTTCTCCATCTACGTAGTTTATTAATGCTACGTACACATTTCGATTTGGATCATACTCAATAGCTGCTACTTTCCCCGGAATTCCAAGTTTATCTGTTCGTTTAAAATCAACAGGTCGGTATCGTGCTCGAGTTCCTCCTCCTCTGTGACGAATTGATATTTTTCCATTATTCCGTCCAGTAATCTTTTTTCCTACTTTTAACATAGATTTTACCGTCGGTTTTTTTGCTGTAAGCTCAACTCCGTCCAACACGCTCATGTCGCGTTGTCCGTTTGTCATCGGTTTCAAATGTCGAAGTCCCATTATTTAATAGCGTTAAAATCCAACGTCTTTCCTTTTTGCAATGTAACAATTGCCTTTTTTGTTGGTCGACGACGAGTCATTTCTTTTCCTCGTCCAATAATACGTGTCTTCTTCGGAAGATTCACAATATTTACTGAATCGACCTCCGCTCCATAGAACTCTTTCAGTGCAGCTATAACATCTGGTTTTGATGCTTTTCCATGGATAATGAAGGTATATTTACCACCTGTTTCCATGCCAACTGATTTCTCAGTCTGCACTGGTTTCACGAGAACGTCCTCGATACGAATCATTTTTTCTCAGACAAAAAAGTTTCTTCTAATTTTTTCATACCATCTGCAACAAAACAGACTTTGTGAGCATGAAGAACATCATATGGATTAAGATATGATGCAAAAATCACTTTCACATTTGGTACATTTGCGGCTGATTTTTCAAATACTTCATTTCGTCCAGCCAAAACGAATAAGTAATTTTTTGATTCAGGTAATTTAGACAAAAGCTCTACAAATTTCTTTGTCTTTGGAGCTTTTTCTGAAAATCCTTCAAGAGCAAGGATGTTTTTGTCTTTTGCTTGTGCTGAAAGAGATGAGAACAACGCTGCTCGTCGTTCTTTCTTTGGCATCATTTTTGAAAAATTTCTATTGTTTCGTGGTCCATGAGTTACTCCTCCACCACGAACGATGTTCGTTGACAAAGCTCCTCGACGAGCATTTCCTGTTCCTTTTTGACGAAAAGCTTTTTTCGTCGTTGCAGAAACTTCTCCTCGAGTAAGTGTGTGAGCAATATTCAATCGGCGATTTGCCAATCTCATAACTACTGCCCGATGCATTAGATCAGGATTGATTTTTGCTTCGAAAAGAGTTTTGTTCAATGTAACATCTCCCTTTTTCGCGCCGGTTGCGTCATATAAATCAATTTTCATTAGTTAGCGCGAATAAAAATATATGAATTCTTTGCTCCAGGAACGCCTCCGCGCACTGCAACTAATTTATTCTCTTTATCAAGCTCTACAATTTCAGACCGAAATGTAACTTGTGCATTTCCGTATTGTCCAGGAAATTTCTTTCCTTTCAAGATTCGTCCTGGTTTTGCACACATTCCTGAAGAACCTGGTTCTCGGTGGTGACCAGAACCGTGTGTTTCTCGTCCACGTTGAAAGTTCCAACGTTTAATTACACCGGAAAATCCTCGTCCTTTTGAGGTTCCAGTTAATTTAATCTTTGTTACATCGTCTAAAAAATCTATAGATAATATATCTCCTTTTTTTACTTCTTCTCCCTCAAGTGGTAATTCTTGAATGAATTTAAATTTCTTGTTTTCGTTTTTTCCAAAATTCTTACGCTCAAATGCACCAAGAACTGCTGCAGAATATCCATCTGCTTCTTGAGTTTTCACTTGCAACACTGAACATTCAGGAACCAAGAGTAATGTCACAGGAGTCATTTTTCCAGTTTCCTGATTAATGACACGTGTCATACCGATTTTTTGAGCGAGAACACCTTTCATTTTCAGAGCATTTTAATTTCGACATCTACTCCACTTGGGAGAGATAAGTTTTGAAGCGATTCAATCGTCTTCGCTGTTGGCTCCTTAATGTCAATCAACCGTTTGTGGATTCGCATTTCGAATTGGTCTCGAGCATCCTTATTAACGAAGAATGAACGATTAACCGTGTATTTTTTAATTTTGGTTGGAAGTGGAACAGGTCCTGCGACCAATGATCCTCCTCGTTCCGCGGTTTCGTAGATTGACCGAGCAGCTTCGTCGATCACTGTATAATCAAATGATTTCACAATGATTCGTACTAACTGTGGAGCAGCAACTTGTGATTTTTTAGCAGCGGTTTTCTTTGGTGCTTTTTCAGCTGTTTTAGGAGCTTTCGAAGCGGTTTTTTTCGCTGCGGCTGAAGTCGTTTTCTTTGCAGTTGCCATTCACTTTTGTGTCAAAAGAGCTCGCGGATTCTAAGAGAAACGCCTTACATGTCAAATCTTTTTTGAGAAAAATACATTCTGTTCTTTTCTACAATTTTATACATATATAAAGGAATCTACTCTTTTTTAGATTTAACCTCTTTGTTCTCTATTTACGAACGTGTAAATTTAATCAAAATAATGTCTTCTCACTGATTCCGTGTTCGCAAATGGCTGACAAGAATCAATTTCATCGAGTAAAATATTACCAAAAGAAGTGTGTATACTTTCTCCTAATTTTTCACGCAATACTTCGTTTTTTTCAAAGAAAGAAAATGCTTCCCATAATGTACGAGGCAAAAGCTCTAGGTTTCTCGATTGCAATTCCTTTCGGTTTAATGCATATAAATTTTCATCATAAAATCCATCAAATGATAATTCTTTTTTCAATCCATCTAATCCTGTTGCAATAAATCCTGCAGCCAAAAGATACGGATTCGCCATCGGGTCTGGAAAACGAAATTCTGCACGAATAGCTTTTGACCAAAGTTTGTCATCCGCAACTGCAGGAATACGACATAATGCTGAACGATTACAATCTCCCATTGCCACAACACACGGCGCTTCAAATCCTGGGACTAATCGAGCATAAGAAACTTCTGTTGGGTTTGCAATCGCTGTTAATGAACGAGAATGTAATAAAATTCCTGTTGAAAATTGAAGCGCTTTTTTTGAAAAATTTTTAAATTCCGTTCGTTTCGAATCATAAAATAAATTACCTGTTTCATTTCCAACAGAAATATGACAATGCATTCCTGATCCATTTCGTGTTGGATATGGTTTTGGCAGAAACGTTACATCAAATCCGTAATTCCGTACTACTTTATGTGAAATTAATTTAAAATACTGGATTCTGTCTGCCGTTCGTTCTGCAACATCAAATCGCCAATTTACTTCAAACTGCTCATCACCAACTTCCGCATGAGCACGTTCAACTTCAAATCCCATATTTCCAATTACACGAGCAATTTCTGCAATAAGAAAACTTTTAGGATCACGAGGATTAAAATAGTTTGAATTTCCTCCATTCGCTGTTCCGACATATTCTTTTTTTTCTATAAAAAAGGCTTCTGGCTCTGCTCCCATCATCATTTGTCCACCATTCCAAACTTTGGCTAACTCATTTTGTAATTTCTGCAATTGACTTCGCGCACAATTGGAATGTGGTTTTCCTTTTGTATCAATAATGTCACAAATAATCCAAAACTCTGTTTTATCAATATCTGCAATCGATTCATCTACTTTCACTAAAGTTCGTGGATCTCCTTTCAAAATCGAATCACTCGAATTTATGTCATTCACTCCTATAAAACTAGATCCATCGTAGGCAACTCCTGTTGAACACAGCTCAATAAGCGTTGAAATCGGAAAAATTATTTCTCTCAAACCTCCTGATAAATCTGTTACTAATGCCTTTAAAATAGCATCTTGTTGTGCTGCGTCTTCAATTGAAAATTCTCCCATAAATGAAATAAAGATTAAAAATACGTGCAAAGTTTGGAATCATTTTCTGTCTTCGTCGAGAGAAATTTTTGGTGAAAAATAGTCTGTTAAAAAAAATTTCATACTTGATTTTTGTTTAGAAATACATAGCTTTTAATTGCTGTAGAAAAAAATTACAACTTGCAAAATGAATGAAAAAGTATTGAAACATCTTACGGACGTCGGACTTTCAGAAAAGGAGGCTTTAATTTATTTATCTACACTTGAATGTGGAACAAGTCTCGTTTCAGTAATCGCCTCTTCTGCAAAATTTAATCGAATTACAACCTACACAATATTAGAAAAACTTCTCATACGGGGTCTCGTTACAACGTCTATTCGTGATGGAGCAAAACATTTTACTGCTGTTTCTCCAGAAATTTTTTCAGAAAGTATTCGCCAACGAGCCAAACGATTAGAAAAATCTGTTCCTCATCTTCTCGCTCTTGCCGGGGACAACAACGCTCGTCCTATTGTACAAATGTTTGAAGGATTAACAGGCGTAAAACGAGCTTATAAAGAGACATTTCAGTCGTCTGGAGAAATACTTAATTTTGCAAACTCAAAAGGTCTCCGCGAAAACTGGCCGGAATACGACATAGAATATGTAGCCGAACGTGCACGAAGAAAAATATTTCTTAGAGGAATAGCTCCCGATGACAAACCAGGAAAATTAGTACAAAATGAAAATGAAAAATTTTATCGAGAAATACGCTTACTTCCACAAAAGAAATTCGAAGTCGAGAATGAAATTAATATTTTCGATGACAAGCTTCTCATTACATCATTCGAACCAAAAGTATTTGCGATTTTAATTCAATCACAAGCAGTCGCTGACACTCAACGACAAATATTTGAAATGATGTGGAAATTTTGTGAGAAGTAGAGAATGTTTTATAAATAGTACTTGACGATCGGGGCATCCTACTACCGCCCCTTAAAAAACTTCAGTAAATTATTCTTTTGGTAACAGGATTGACCACTTTATTCCTTCAAAAACATTCAGCCTTTGAAGAAAATCAATAACTTCTTCTTGTATTATAACTTCTTTATGATTCTCTATAATTATTGAGTAATCCTTGTTGTTTCTTTTATCTAAACCAACCTGTATGTTTTCATGCCCTTTGAGATCTTGAAAATATATTTCCAAAATGTCTCTCATGAATTCATAGAAAAGGTCTCCTTGTTGAATTTTTGAAATTTGTTTTTGAGTAATGAAATGGAGAAAAAACCCAACCTTTTCATTTAAACAAACATCTAATATTGATTCTTTCTTATCCTGACACATGCTTATCATATGGAAACGCTGCAAGAAAAACTCAAGTTCTTCTATATCAATATGTGCTTTAATGTTAAGTATTATTCCATAGTAGTCGTTCACACAAATTCGTTTTTTGTATTTACCGGACAATTCGAATTTTACTTTTTCATTCGATATATACTGAAAATATATGTTCAGTAATTTAGTTACAAAGGTTAACGGTTTTAAAAATTCCCTTTCTGTGTCTTCTTGGACACGAAATATCGATGCAATTCTTTTTCTGTATTCCCATTTGTTCATTATTCCTCCCTCAACATTTCCATTTCACAATTGTGTTCTTTTAAAAGTGTTCCCATTTCTCTTTCATCAAAATCAATAACATTGATTTCTTTTAACGAAAGTACCGCAACATTTCTAATGACATCATTAATCAAATCTATGACCTTTGTTATCTCCTCAAAATTTCCTGTAAGGACAAGTTGAGTTCCATCCTCTTTTACATTAACTTGATTTTCAAACATCTTCTTCAACACTGCATTTCCATTTCTGTGAGAAATAGTTATAGATTGTTCTCCTTTTAATTTTTTTGATTTCACTAAATACAAAAAAATTTTATAGGGATCACCATTTTCTCTTCCTTTCTGAATCTTTACTTTTGTTACTTTTTTTCCCATTCTTCCTCCTTTTTCATTGAAGTAATCGGGGACAACTAAATGTCCCCACAAGTGTACAAGTTCTAACTAGTGATTAATCCACCAGTTATCAATTGCTTTTTCTCTTCTTTTTTCTCTTTTTTCTTCTTCACAGTCTGGACAAAATCTTCCATTGTAGTGCCCATGTTTTCTACACCACTTTTACTGATCAATTAATTGTGCTTGTTCTTTTTTTTGAATTCGACTCACAATACCCTCCTTTCTTAAAACTCATTAAAGCAACTTTTTCAGTTTGATTTTGAATTTAAAGCAGAAATAACCCTTTATGTTGAAAAAATTCGGGAATACAAAAGTATTCCCTAACTACACTTATGACATTAATACTTTGACAATTAACATGTTTCTTTTCTCCGAATCCATATGAAATTCGGCCTTGATGTTCATTCTTTCTAAAACCTTAGTTATATCCTGTTCACATTCTTTCATAGTATGTGAACAACAACGAACCCATATTTTACTATCATACTCTTCAACGACGAAGTTGCCTTTGTTGTACCCAGGCATTCCAAAATAAAACATCAAACGCAAGACCTCTAAAACAAATTCAACTAATTTCTTTCCCCCTAACTCCTTGATCTCATTTCCTGTGACGATAATTTTCATAATTTCTCCTATTTTTTTTTATTTATCATAATTTCCCTTTTAAAAAAGGGCGCCTCTTTCCCAAACATAGAAAGACTAAATCTCCAATCTCACCATGATTGGAAAAGAAGCTTATTTATAAACATTCTCCGACTTCTCAAAGATCAGATTTTCTGAATTTTTTTCAAAAGAACAGAAAATACTGTGGTCTTTTACATCAAATTAATTAATTCGTCAATGCATTGTGAATTACTAAAAAAACCCTGAAAATAATTTCAGAGCTCTTTATTATTGTGCTTTTTTCTGCACTTAATCTTTCTTTTTATCGAGAACAAGAGCAACTCCTCCTGCTGCTGTTTCCTTAATTTTATTGCTTTTCTCACAGAATACTTCTGTTGGAATATCTGGATTTCCTAAATCTTCTATTAATTGTTTTCCTTCTTCTGTAAGCGTTCCTACTCCTTCACCTGTTAATGATGGTTGTTTATCTAAACCTGACATTATACTATTTTTAAAAGGTAATTAACTGATACTGATTTTTCTTCATTTATCAAAACAAAATTAAAAATATTTTCTTGCTTCACAACAAAATCTATTTAAATTGACTGTAAAAATGTCTTCTATTTATTTTATTGGATTTCGAGCGAGCGGAAAAACTTCTCTTGGAGAATCTGTTTCTAAAATATTAGAAATTCCGTTTTATGATCTTGACCATATATTTGAAGAACGATTTGGAAATATTTCCGAATACGTAACAAAAAATGGTTGGGAACATTTTCGTGAAAAAGAGACTAGACTTCTACAGGAATATAAAAATACTCCTGCAATTATTGCTACAGGTGGAGGAATTATTGAATCACAAGAAAACAGAAATTTTCTCCAGAAATCTGCTTCGATTTTCATACACGCTCCGATTGAAATTCTCACAAATCGCCTTTCTTCTACTGAAAATAATCGACCAAGATTGATTCCAAATATTTCTCCGGAAGAAGAAATTATTCAGACATATACAAAAAGACTTCCTTTGTATGAATCCGTTTCTGAACTTCAATTCGTGCCGACTGGAAAGTTGGAAAATGATGCGAGAAACTTAGCAAAACAAATTCAAACTTCTGTTTTATAAACAAACACCTTTCCAAGTGTTTCTGGAAGAATCAGTGAAATTGTTTCTCCTGAACGTTTTTTA
The DNA here is from genome assembly GCA_963677105.1 of Candidatus Altimarinota bacterium. Taxonomy (GTDB): domain Bacteria; phylum Patescibacteriota; class Gracilibacteria; order UBA4473; family UBA4473; genus M50B91. The sequence continues at coordinate 329,608 of OY781871.1, forward strand.
TCAGATTTGAAAACTTCCCATAACTGATCACGAGAATAAGGACATTCTTGGGGAAATAATTTTCGAACGCATTTTTTTATTCGCTCAACCGATTCTGATTTCATTTTTCCGAGAGAACAAGAATATTCTGCTGCAAACATTAATCCGTGCGCAATCGCTTCTCCATGAGAAATTTCGTATTCAGAAAGCGTTTCTATCGCATGACCAAACGTATGTCCTAAATTTAATTTCATTCTTTCTCCCGATTTTTCTTTTTTATCCCGCATAACAATATTTAATTTTATTGCCTGCGAATCTTTTATAAAAGGAATAATATCTCTCCATGTAAATCCTTGATTTATAATTTTTTCTAATGCTGAAAAATGTTTTTCTGATGCAATAATTCCATGTTTCAACATTTCTGCTAAACCATTTTTTATTTCTGCCTCTGGAAGTGTTTCCAAAAATTCTGTGCAAATTTCAACACTCACAGGAGTATAAAATGTTCCAAGTTGGTTTTTTCCATGAGCTGTATTCACGCCAGTTTTCGCTCCGATTGAAGCATCTACCATTCCTAACAATGAAGTTGGAACGAGAAGAACATCAATTCCTCGCTGATATATACTCGCGACAAACGCTGTAATATCCGTAACTATTCCTCCTCCAACACCAATTAATAAACTCTTTCGATCCATTCCTTGCTCTGCCATTTTCTGAGAAATATGCAAAGCTGTTTTCATGTTTTTATTTTTTTCTCCTGGTGAAATTTGAAGTATTGAAACTGATTTCAAAGACGTAAAAATTTCTCTTTGAGCCGTATATACATTTTCATCTGTTATACAAATTACCTGCGTGTATTTTGCAGAAACTTTTGCCAAATATTTTTGCAAATCCTTTTTGTTCTCGTGCCAATGAACAGGAGAAACTTCTTTCATTTAATTGGGGATGTTGTAGCTCGTGATCGAAGAACATGATCAAGCAATACATGCGCACACATTGCTTCTACAATTGGAACTGCTCGAAATACAACACATGGATCATGTCGTCCTCCAGGGTTTTCAAGTGTAACTTCTTCTCCGTTTTTATTTACTGTTTGCTGTAATTTTTGAATAGTTGATGCCGGTTTAAACGCTACACGAAAAACAATGTCTTCGCCGTTAGAAATCCCACCAAGAATTCCTCCTGCATTATTCGTAAGAAAAACGGATTTTCCCTGCTTCATTTCCATTTCATCATTATGTTCACTTCCTTTCATACGAGCAGACGCAAATCCACTTCCAATTTCAAATCCTTTTGTCGCTGGAATACTCAGCATCGCTTTTGCTAAATCTGCTTCTAAACGATCAAAAACTGGAGCACCTAAACCAATTGGAATATTTTTCACTCTACATTCAATAATTCCTCCCACGCTATCTCCTTCTTTTTTTGCTTGTAAAATGGCTTCCTTTTGTGCTTCTGGAGAAATTTCTCCACCTATTTCTTGTATCTGTGAATCTATTTGTATGTCATGCCATTGTTGCAATATCTGTTGCGCAAACGCTCCCGAAACAACTCGTGCAACCGTTTCGCGCGCACTTGATCGTCCTCCTCCACTTTCTGCACAAATTCCATATTTCATTTGGTATGTGTAATCCGCGTGTCCTGGACGAAATATGTCTTGCAACGCGTCATAATCTTCAGATTTAATATCAGTATTTCGTACCAAAAATCCTATCGACGTTCCAAGCGTTGTATTTCCTCGAAATCCTGACAAAATTTCTAAACGATCTTTTTCGTTTCGCGAAGTAGTCAATTCACTTTTTCCTGGACGTCGACTATCAAGTTCTTTTTGCACAAGATCTAAATCGATTTTTATTCCCGCTGGAATTCCATCAATTATTCCACCAATGGCTGCTCCATGAGATTCTCCAAAACTCGTAATTCGATACAAAAGTCCGAAACTGTTCATTCTAAAAGTTGTTTAAGAATCGCTACGTCAATCTGTCCAGATGCTATCACATGCTCTCGTGAGCTTGCAAACGTTCCAAATCCAAGCGTCGCAGAAAGAAGTCGCGCCACTTTTCCCATTCGTCCCATTCCCATCAAAAACCATTTTTCTGTTGGTAAATCTTTCGTGAGTTTCGCGAGGGAAAGAAGATCGTCGAGCGTTTCCTGTTCCACAGACAATTTATAATATTTCGCATTATGAAGCTTCATTTCCTCAATCACTTGTTTTAATTTCGAACGAGAAAATTCTCCATACTGATGATAGGAAAGCATTGTGTTTTGAGAGGAAATTTCTGAAATATTTTCAATGTCCGTGTTGATGAGATCAAATTCTGAACATTCAATCTCTTCCTCTGATCGATTCGTAAACAAAACAATCGCTTCTGCAGGAAAAAGAGAACGAAATGAAATCCCTTCCTTTAAAATCTTCCTTGATAAATCTGCACGAAATTCTAAATATTTTGTATGCTGAAACGCTTCCTGAATATTTTTTTTCAATTCATCTACACTTTCACCAAAAACGGGAACAAATATTTTTGTCATTGTGTAAGTGGTGTGTGAGTTGCAAGAATTTGTTTCGCCATTTTTACAGAAGGTTTTTCTCCAAAGAGAAACATAAATTGTTTCTCCCATTGAGCAAGTAAAAAATCTCCTCCCGTAATAATATTGCAATCTAAACGTTTTGCTTGAGACAAAAGTGGTGGAAGAGTTTTTCCATATCCAACACAAAAAACTGTTTTTATTTCTCCAATCCAAGCATCTGAAACTTCTGGTTCACATCCAAATGGAAGCGTAGAAATGAAAATATCTGGTGACGTATTTTTTTCTAACGAAGAAAAATCTGTCGTTTTGACTGAAAATTTCTGAGCCAAAATTTCTGCTCTTTCTGGCGTTCTATTTGAAATAATGACTTCTCCATCATGATCTAAAAGTGATTGAAGTGTTGATTCTGCTGTATCTCCTGCACCAAGTAAGAGTATTTTTGCTCCTGGAAATATGTGTTTTGAAAGTACGTTTTTAATTCCATCTACATCCGTATTTGTTCCTAAAAGTTTTCCACCTTCTTTCCACAGCGTGTTTATATTTTGGAGGGATCGTGCTGATTCTCCCACGATATTATCGACCAATAATGCTGCCGATTTTTTCAATGGAGCTGTAATCGCGAGTCCTTGTATTTTATCATCGGATCGAACCTGGAAAATGAATTTTTCTAATTCATTAGAAAAAACCGTTTGTTTTTCAAAGGAAGCATCTATCTTTAAATCCTGAAATACAGCACGATACAATTCCGGTGAAAGTGAATGCACAACTGGATCCCCTATTACAAAATATTTTTTCGTTTGAATATTCAATGAATCGAGCACTTTCCAAAATCCTGGAAATGATTTTGAAACTACTTCCGAATTTTTTATTTTCAAATCTGGCAAATATACTTGCACCATTCCAAACGCCATTGCCATTCGGTGATCATTATATGTTTCAATCGTTGCAGAATTCGGAATTCCTCCATGAATTGTAATTGAATCTGAAGTTATTTCCGTTTGAATTCCCATCTTCGATAACTCTGAAGAAAGTGCTTTTAATCGATCGCATTCTTTGAATGGTAATGTATAAAGTCCTGTAAGAATCGTTGTTTCATTTTCACAAAACGCTGCTAAAACCGCTAACGTCTGTGCACTATCGGGAAACAATTCACAATCAATGTTCCCTGGACTCTGAATTTTTTCTTTCGCAGAAATCTGTAATCCGTTTTCTACTTCTTCTGCGGTTGCGCCCATCGTTTTCAACACTGGAAAAATGCGTGCATCTGGCTGAGAAGAATCAAGTGATAAATGAGGAATGAAAATTTCTTTTTTTTGTAACAAAGCCGCTCCAATTAAATATCCTGCATTCGCCCAATCTGGTTCTATGAAATATTCTTCCGGAGATGAATACGTACCAGAAAGAAAAAATCCGGTTTCTGTTTTTTCTACAGTAACACCAAAATCTGCAAGAATTTTTTGAGTGAGATGAATGTACGAAGAAGAAATTATTTTTCCAGTAACGGTCACTTTTTCTACACCAAGTGCTGTTCCGCTCAACAAAACAGAGCTAAGAAACTGACTGCTTTCTGTCGCATCTAATGTAATATCTGAAGACACAGAATATTCTTTTATTGTTAGTGGAAGTTCCTCGGAATCTATATCCGCACCTGCATTTTTCAATGAATGGATGAATGAAGAAATTGGTCGTTGTCGAAGTCGATCAGATCCATCGATTGTTTTTTCTCCTGGAACTAATCCGAGAAAACTTATTAAAAATCGAAGCGGCGTTCCCCCATGTCCGACTTGAAACATTGATTCTCGAAGAGAAAATATTTTGGGCGGAACGACTTGAATAGTTGTCTCATCCAACGATGTGATTTTTACACCACATTGCCTGAGTGCTTGTATAAGAGTTTTTACATCATCTCCATCCGGAACATTTTTCAAAATCGTCGGTGCTTTACACAAAGCTGCACAAATAAGTGCTCGTTGCGCAATTGATTTTGATCCCGGAACAGCATCATACGACAATTTTTTCATTCTTGTTTTTCTTGAAACGAAACCGATTCTTCATGAATCAGTGTAAAAAGTTTTTCTATAAATTCAGGAGAAAGTTCTTTTTTTTCTGCCTGATTTTTCCTCGTCTGAATCATGTGAGAAAAACGTTCTGGTTGTTCTATGGAAATATTTTCTTGCTGTTTATGTTTTGCAATTGAGTAAACAATTGACTGACGATTTTCCAAAAGATTTATAATCTCACTATCAACAGAATCTATTTGCTGACGAAGAGAATCAAGATGAGAAGAATTCATGCTATTCAATATAATGTGCTCCAGTAATAACACTGTTTCCTCAAAAAGTCCTAAGTTTTTTCCTTCAAATATTGGAATTATTTGAACTTTGCACTTTGTTCTTTGATATTTGGCTATAGTTTTTCCGCCAATTGAAGTAAAAGTTCCTTCGTATCTTCCCATCCTAAACATGCGTCTGTGACTGACTTTCCTGGAACAATTGATTCTTTTTTGAGTGCTTGATTTCCCTCATGCAAAAAACTTTCCATCATCCATCCTTTTACAGAAGAAAAAATAGTCGGCTCACTTTTCATCACTTCAACCGTCAACCACAAAACATCAATTTGTTTTTTATAATTTCTTTCTCCTGTTTTATCACGCGAGTTATCATGTCCGGTATCAATCACAAGACTCTGATTAGTAATTCTTTTTTTATGCAACAATTGTATTGCTTGATTTAAATCTTTCTGAGAAACGTTTCCAGCATTTTTTCCACCCCGCAAAACCAAGTGCGCATACGGATTTCCAGTCGTTTTCAACTGACTTCCAAACATAGCTAAATAATTTGGAGATTGACACGCTTGAACAGAATTCACTCCCGTAAGAATATCTCCAGATGTAGGATTTTTCACTCCAATTGGAATTTCTAACAAAGAAGCAAGTACACGATGTTCTTGGTTTTCACTCGATCTCGCACCAATCGCTGCCCACGACAATAAGTCTCGAAAATAACTCTGACATCGCGGGAATAAAATTTCATCAGCAATCGGAAGTCCTATTCCCAACACCCGAATCATCATCTCTCGACAATAGGAAATTCCGTTTGGAATATGTGGTTCAGAAAATGGGTCTGGTTGCACTAAAGGTCCCATCCAACCAACCGTTGTACGCGGTTTTTGTATGTACGTACGCATAACAATTTTCAATGTATCTTTCACTTTTTCTGCTACGGGAGCTAGACGTTGAGCATATTCAATCACAGACTCTGAAGGCCAACTACTACATGGCCCCAGAATCATTATTTTTCGAGAATCTTTTCCCGTTAAAATATTTTCAATTTCTGTACGATCTTGTTGTACTTTTTCCTGTAATTCCAATGAAAGAGGAAGACGAGTAAAAATTTCTTCATATATTGGTAATGCGTGCTGAACCGTATAAGACATATGAATTCAAGTATATTTCCCAGGTATTATAGGTCACATTTATTACAATCACTAATTCGCACAAATATAACACGTTCGGAGGTATTTATTCTTTCCGTCTTCTTTCCATTTTGTGCCATAATCCGCTTCTCTCCAATTATTTGGACAGGTGCTTGGTTCTTCATTAAACGCTTCGAGATACATCACTGTACAATTACTTGTGGTATAACACGTTCGTTTGTAACTATTTTTTCCTGAATCCATCCAGTTTTTTCCATAACCAGCTTCCCTCCATCCAGACGGACAACTCGCCGGGATTTCGTTATATTTTTCTAAGTACATAACAATCGCTGGTGGCAGCACATTATTTACTTTTTCGTCCACTCTTTGATCATACAGATAAATCATTTTTGAAAACTCCGCGCGATTAATTCCTCGTTCTGGCGCAAATGTACCATCATCGTTTCCATTAATAATTCCCCAATTTTTTATTTCTCCCACATATTCTGCAAACCAATCATTTCTCCCAACATCAGAGAATATTTTTGCAGCAAATGTCACCGGAATAATGAGAATGCTAAGAAGGAGTACGAAACCGAGAGTGTGTTTTTTCATTGTAAATGAGTTAGTAGTAATTTTTATATGAGCAGAATCAGGCAGGTGTGATTCTGATTTTTTTATTTTTATGGAGAAAAAGAATTAGAATTAAGATACTCTAATTCATACCAAGCCTTCCATCGATTAGAAATATCTTGCCAATATTCTTCTCCATCTGAAAAATTTCCAAAATCATTCTTGGTAACTCTTTGTAATATAGCAGAAACTCCATATGCTACAGGTAACTGCTCTCCCTTGCCCCATATTGAACTTCCCTCTTCAAAATCATCTATATTAGAAATTAACACAGCTATCTGCTCTGGGGTATTTATGTTTTCATATTTCACATAAAGATCATAAGTTGCACTTAATCGAACACTCGGTGTCATCCATTCAGAGTTTAGTTGCCACATAGGGTACCATACCGTTTTATAAAGAAGTACATAATGAGTTATTAACAATACAAAAGGAAAAACTAACAAGAGAATGATGCCTTTTTTAATTTTTTTGGATTCCAATTTATTCAACAACATATTAATTATAATGAAGAAAAAAGATCTTCCATATCAATTCGTTCTTTAGGATATTCATATATTGAATCCCAATATTTCATCTTCCATTTCTTAAATCCTGATACATTATGATGATTTATCTTTCTCTCCCACTTTCCTTCTTTTTCTAATTCATAAACTTCTTCTAATCGAGAAAATATTCTTTGAGACAATTCATCCATTTCATTTTTCTTCCTAAAATAGATAATCTTTCCTACCTTTTGATTTATTTTTACATATCTAGTTTGACGATCTGGATGTCCTTTCTCTAAAGTTCTAAGCTCCTCATCAACTTCAAAATTATATTTTCCATTCTCCTGCCACGACACCTCTGATATGAAAGAGTCAAATGGTATGGAATATACATATATATAAGGATCATTAAACGTATATCTCAACTGTTCATCATACATAATATTTGGAGGATACCATTTTCTAGGTCTTGCTGAACTAAAATCAATATTTCCATTCTGACATTCATCAATCCTATATCTTCCTATTAAATCTATTTTCCAACAATCAAAGAATCCTGCAAATCCTGATAAGAAAACAAATGCTCCGATACCAAAAATTATTCTTTTCATTTTTATTTTTTCTTATTAGTTCCAATTTTATAAATGATTTTTATATCTTTATATTCTTTAAGTTGTTGAAAAACTTTTTCATCCAAACATTCATCGCAAGATATTATCAATTGATTTCCTTTTAATTGCAGAGTTAATTCATCTAAATCATATTTTCCTTTCACAACAAATAAGCTTTCATCATTAATCCTTATTATTGTAGAATAGTCCGTTGTTGCGCCACAATTTACTATTTCATGAATGATTCCTAAGTTTTCATATACAATTTTTTCTACCTCCTCTACTCCACATGATGGATTCATAAAAACAAATATTCCAATCGAAAACCAGATCCCTATTCCCAAAACCAATACTCCCAAAAAAACAAAAACTATAGTCCATAAACGATTCCTCTTATTTTTTTTCATTTTTCCTGCTTTCTAAAAGTATTAACGCTCGTCCATTCAATCTCATTATTGTACGACAAGCTTTTTAATTTAGTTAAAAAATCATCCTCAGTTTCAAACGGTCCATATTGGGCTTGATCTAAAAGATCTATAATCCACCAATAAGTTGTTTTATAATCTGGAATTTTATAATTATTCTTAGAACTCTCTGGATATTTTCGCACTGTAACTGGATTTGTTTTCGCAAAAACAAACCTTTTGTTCCATGAAAGTTCATATACTTTTCTTTCAATACGTACTTCATTCATACAAGAAATTTCAATAGTATGAACATTGGCCCTGTTTAAAGAACATTGATCATTAATTTCATACATATAATCTGCTACCCCTGGAGCACAACCTATTAATAGCATAACCGTTAAAAATATATATGATTTTCTCATTTGAAATTAGTTAGAATTAAAATCCTTCTTGAAAACGCACACCAGAAGATTTTCCTTCTATGAGAGATACTATACATTTTTCCTCTAAATCAAACATCGCCAATATTGTATTTGGGAAAAATATTAAATATTTCTTTTTTCCTTTTGTTTTTATAAATTCATAATTCAAAAACTTTTCCTCTAAAATATCTTTTATTTTTTCTGTGCTTAGATTAACAAGTGCATCCTTGTTACAAGTTTCGACAAAACGAGAATACTGATTCCTCTCGCGAATCACTGTCCCCGCTATTAAAATCGCTAAAACAATAATTACGGCTATAAGGTGTCGAAAAGCTTTTTTAATCATTATCTTCATCATTATCATCGTCACTTTTTTGTTTATCGGAATTCACATTACTACGCAAGTCTGTATCATCTCCTGATGATATTTCATCATAGTTAGGAGCATCTTTAGGTGAGGTAGGATTTAGATTTTGTATATAATTATTAAAAGATTGACTTAATCTAACGCTTTTACCTTTTTTCAAATCATTTTGTAAAGAATTATAAAAATCTATTCCTGCACTATTAGAAGGTAAATCTTCATAAGAAAATCCACTTGGAGACTTGGTGATAAATTGATGTATTTCCACTCCTAATCCCAAAGCTTTTGTTAATAAATTTCCTGTGCGTGAAGTTTGGTCTGCTGAGACAAAAAAATGTTTTGAATCTATCCAACCAGATTTATCAGTATAAAAATACCTACGATTTGAAGCATTGTCCCATGATTTTTTGAATTGTTTACTAATATTGCTTAATGTTTGATTGGCATCAAGGTGTGGATTATTTTTTTCAAACATTTTTATTCTTCGAGAAATAATTTTGTACGATGCTAATTGTGGTTTAATTGGACTTTCCCCACTCGGATCAACGTATTTCAAAGGATTATTCGTAACGTATGAATACTTATTGAAACTTTGTGGATCAGTTAAATCTCCTTCCCATGGATCAATTCCTACAAACCGACCAATATTGCTGTCATAATATCTCGCTCCATAATAATACAATCCTGTTTCATCGTCCTTTTCCTTTCCCGTAAACTTATAATCATTATCAAAATCTCCCAATTGATCATCTAGTCGAATATCTCCATATGGATAATAATCTAACACTTGATTGATATTCCCTTCTTCGTTTGTATCTATGTTTGAACCAGTTAGATGATCTTCATGATGGTAAATAAGTCCATCAAGTGTCAAAGTGGCTATCTTTAAATTTCCTGCATAAAAATATAACTTTGGACTGTTTGACTTACTATCAAAATATTTATTCACATAAAACGTTCCCCATCTTCCATTCGGAATTTTAGAAACTCGCGCATTTTTATGATCGTAATAGTAATCAACCTCTATTCTGCTATCTCGTGAATGAGTCATCTGGTTCTTGTAATTCCAAGAATAAATTTTATCTCCATCTGAAACTAAGTTCCCATTTGCATCATACATGTATTCTATTTCCCCAGCGATCGTAACCGCGTGAGGATGAGCAATAGTGTCCGAACTCGTTTGTGGATCATTTCCGGCATACACATATCTATCAATTCCCGGTTTATTTAATATGTTTCCAACAATGTCATATCCATAGGAATACGTGTAATCTTGCTCATTTGCAGTATCAACAATATTTGCTCCTGTGAGACGGTATAAATCATCATATTCATATGTTGCGTGTTTACCTGTATTTGTGCCTGACAAATCCACAATTTCTGTAACATTTCCTACTCCATCATATGTATAATGCAATGACTGAAGATTTCTATTTTGGTTCGTTGTAACCTTATCTGTTAATCGATACTGTTCATTTATATCAAATGTGTTTTCTGTATGTACTCCATTTGCAAAGTCACTCCGAATAAGCATTCCCGTTGGCCCATAATCCAGATTCATAACAACTGAATCAATCTCCTCAGTATCCATATTTTTATATTTAATTTCTTCTAATTGTCCTGCATTGTTGTATTCATAAAGAGCTTTTATATTGAATTCATTCTGCTGTGGAAAGTGAACGCTGGTTAACAACCCTAAAAGATTATAAGAAAACTGAGTTTCAAAAATTCCACGATAACCACTCAATCGACGTTCTTCCCGTGTATTTCGCCCTAAAATATCATATTCATAGATATCATTTGCCCCTTCTGAATTAACGGATGTCAATCGTCCAATTCCATTTATTCCTTCATCATATATGTATTTTATTTCCATTCCATTTTGTCGCGTATAATCTTCCATAACCAAACGATCGAGCTTGTCATATGTCCACTTAATTTCATTCCCCATCGCATCTTTTTTGTATACCAAATTCCCACTTCTATCATACGCAAATTCCGATGTTCCAAAGGTCATATCTTCCGGTGTATGTAGTTGTTCTTCAGAAAGTTTTCTCCCAAGCAAATCGTACGTAAAATGTTTTTCATTGCCGAGCGCATCGGTAATTTTTTCTAACTGATTGAGTGAATTATATGAATAATGAGTGGCATATTGTTGATCGTCTAAATATTCGTCTACTCGAATTAAATTTCCACGAGAATCATAGATCAGATTTTTTTTGTTTTCTAAAACATCTGTAATTTCAATTTCCCAGTTATCATACTGCGAATAAGTCGTTCCCAAGGATGTAGTTAATTCTATTTGTCGATTTTGTGAATCATATTCATACGTTGTTCCCGGTGTAGAATTCAATGGTTCTGTATAAGATGTCCCCTCAGAAAAGAGGGGTAAATATTCCTTTTTTACATTTCCTCGTGAATCATATTCCGTATGAGAAACGGTATAGACATTGTTTTCTTCCGCTTTTGTACGTACTTGAATAGGACGAGCAAATCCATCGAAATAAGTAAATGAATCAATTGAAACATCTTCTTCTAGATATTTTCTTTCTGTTACAAAAACCGGATAGGTAGAAAAATCATAAAAAATTTCTTGTTGCAATATCTCCGAATTCACATTTTCCGGATTGGAAACAAATACTTGAGAGACTCTTCCAAAATCATCATATTCTGTAATATTTTTTAAATTATTAGGATCAATTGTTGATGATTGAACTCCAAATCGATAATCATACTCGAATTGAGTTGTCTGCCCCAAAGCGTTCTGTACTTCTAATGGAAATAGATTATGCAAATCATACGACACTGTTGTTGTAAATCCTCGTGGATTTGTCATCACTATTGGTAATCCATATTCGTTATATTCCATTTTCGTTTTCACAAAACTGTTGTCTCCTTCTTTTTGAAGCGTTGCCGTTACATTTCCAGTGTGTACATTCCCAAACTCTAATTGATCATAATAAAATTTTGTTTCTCCTATAATATTCGACTCATTGTCTCGTATTTCTTTTCTTGAAGGAAACGAATGCAAATACATATCATCATTAGCAATATAATCTGTATAGGATGTAATCTTGTCTATTCCTATGTCGGTAAAACTTCCGTCGTTCGATGAAATATCTACTTCTCCATAATCGATTTCTTGAATAACATTTCCATAATCATCATGCTGAAATGTGTTTGATTTTGCTCTAAAAGAATCATTCCCATCGTAATCAATTGCAGTTTCTCGTTCTAAAAAAACAAAAGATCGTTCTTCCTCTGGATCTTCATCTGGCAATACTTCTTGATTCCATTTTCGAATAACCACTGTTTGCAAATTTCCATTTGAGTCATGTGATTCTTCTCGAAACACACGTCCCTTTTTTACAATATTATCCTCAAATTCTCCGCGCAAACTACTCGCTTCATTGTCTGGAGAAAATTCACTTTGATGAAAATATGACGTAGACACATTTCCCTCCGGATCGGTAACTATTGCTTTGTGAAACCCTGCATATTCTTTTTTATATGCATCTAAATTATCATAGTAATAATGTCCTCCTTCATATTCATATTCTGTTATGTATTCAGGAGCATTTACTGAGGCCTTCTTTTTAATTTCATGAACAGTATGAACAACAAATGGCAATGGATTTGCCTGACTATTTCCAATTTTATTTGCCGTCGAAGGACGATATGTAAATTCTTCACTTCCTCCATAAGGGAACTGTACTTTTTTTAATACATTAATTTTTTTATTGGATTCGTTTTCTTGTCCGTTGTAATAAAAAAACTGCGTAGCTGGCAATTCCAAGTTCCCTTTCTTTTGAGTAATTCGAGTGAGATTTGCAATAGCGTTATTTTTAAACTCGTACTCTAAATCATACTCATAAATCAACTCTGGTGTTCCTGTTTCTTTTGAATATATTTCAACGGCATCAATTACCTTATCGGTCGTTACTACAAATCCTCTTTTATATTCTGTGTACGAAGGCCTTTCGCCAAGAATAAATTTTAATTCATATAAACCTTGGTCTTCATTAAATCCAGTATACTTAATAGTGTTTGGATACACTTGTCCCTGATGAAAAACATATGAAAAATTCATAAAGTTTCCATTCCTGTCTTCCACTTTTTCCAACATCCATTTATAAATTTTTGCAGTATCATCAGGATCGCTCTGACGTGTCGACGAATCAAGTCCAAACGTATATCGCGTTCCCTGTTTGTCAGTGGCAACCCACGCATTATTTTCAAAAACAAAACGAATAAAATTTCCTTCATTTTTTGCCCCATATACATTGTTTTCAGAGTCTATAAGTATCAATTCTATCGTTTCTCCATTTATTTCAGCAGTGAAATCGTTCTCTGTATACAATGTATCAATTCCTTTCGTTGTACTTCGAAAAATACTTCCTAAGGAAATATCCCATCCAAATCCCACAATAGAATTAAATTGGTTACTCTGACTCGAATACTGAAAAGAAACATTTGGTGTCATTCCTTTTCGCCCTTGAGGAAGTTTGATTGGATAATTAAAACTCACTCCACCTGTAAAGAGACTTGTTCCTGATTTTCCTCCAGAATCTTTCATAAAAGCAAACGGATCTACTGGAGTTGGCGTTGGCAACGTTGGTGGAAGTTCTGCTGGATCTGTAAGAATCGATCGTAAATCGTGTGAGAAATCTAAATGAGAAATGTTTACTATTTCACTTTCACTAAAAGAAAATCTTTCTTCAGCTCCCACAACACCAATATGGAAAAGAATGCTACAAAAAATGAGTATTGATATATTTTTTTTCATACGAAGAATTAAAATAATTTACGACATATCTGCGCAATCTCCTCTATAAAAAGGCTGTAATGTGTCTTCATCAAATCCCGTTACACATCTATAAGCAATCTCCCATCCAGAACCAGTATTTAACATTATACAAGTAGCAAGTCTGGTATAATCAGCAATTTGATTATGAGTACCTGATTGATAAGATGTATAATTCATATTACTGTTATAGAAATAATCTACCAGTCCGTCTCCGTTTAAATCAATAAATTGATCCATTATTATATTATAACTACTGTTTCCTACTTTCGGTATTAAATGCATCGACCAATCCGCATCTTCTTTAAAAACATTCGATGTATCCCATGTCTCAGAATTTCTCAGACAATGAGGAATATAATATGAAGGCGTTCTTGTGTTTGTTGTGCTTGGTTCATCGATAATATTATTTCTTGGTTCTAAGGCTACAACCAATAAATCTAATATTTTTTGAACAGATTGTGTCAGTTTTTCTATTACTGAACTTTCTGATGAAACTTTCTCCTGTGCAATGGAACTAGGAATAAAAAATACAAAAGAAAAAAGTGAAAACATCACCACAAATATTTTCACCGGCAAAAAACGATTTTTATAAAAATTCATAAATAAAAAATAAATTAAGAAATTGATTTAACTGTTATAGATAAAAGTAAAACTGTAAATCTAACATTTTCATTAAATTTTCATTTAAGTGATAATAACCAAAAAGAAAGTATGACTTCCCCGAGCAAAATTCCTAAACAACGAGATAAAAAGTGTTTTGCGAGGAAAAGGAGGAATAGCGCAGCAGTGAAGTTTTTTTGTGTAACAAAAAACGGAACCAGCAAAGCTTATTCCGACGTGGCTGAACATATGGGAGTTTATCAGGAACTAGTAATCTTTCCAAAATAGAATTTCTCTCTAAACTAGAATTATACTTTCTAACAAAGGTATTATGGAAAATTTAGACCCTCGTACAGTAATAATCATTTTTATAGTTATTATTATATTCATTTTTTCTCCAGATAAAAAAACTAATTCGGGAAGGAATAAAAAAAGAAGTAAATCTCCTCGAGGGATTAAGTCCTACACAGAAAAAGGAGAAATGGTCAGAAGTAAGGCTGAGGCAAGAATTGCAAACTTTCTAACTAGAAAGAGCATACATTACATATATGAAAACCCTTTAACTTTAGAGGGCATTACTCTTAAACCAGACTTTTATTTACCCACATATAATACCTATATTGAATTTTTTGGTTTATATAATAGGAACCTTAAATATACAGAAAGTGCCAAGAAAAAAAGGAAACTCTATCGAAGAAATAACATAAAAGTAATTGAACTCTTTCCAGAAGACTACAGAAGATTAGAAGAGGAATTAAACAATAAATTGATATTCCTTCGAATTTTTCATGTTTTGAAGTCTATAATTAAGGGAATTAAATCTTTATTTAATTAGAATAGCCTGTATGGCTGGCATCTCGGGTCTCCTCACTTTTGAAATGTTACAAATGTTACACAGGGAAGACTTGTTCCTCGCCGAGCACATTATTTGTTCACAGAAGGGAGAGAACCATTTTTTCTAATTAACTCATCCATGGTTTTCCCATTTTTATCTTTCCATTCAGTCCAGCCATTTGCTCTTCTTGCAAGAACAACAGCAGCAGAGGCACTTGGAGAACTAAACGTATAATCATCTGTGAAGGTTAAAACATTTCCTTCTTGTTTTAAGACATTTTTTTGTTTTAGATCATCACGCATTCCAGTAACCCATGAACCTGCTGTTTTAGATTCTTCAAGATTTGATTTAGAACCTTTAAATACTGTAAATCCATCTTCGCTATATTCTCCAGTAGCAGAAGCATCTTTTCCTTTGCAGTAAAATATATTTGATTTATCTTTTTGAGATTCTTCAAATATCGGAAAACCTAAAGTACTTATTAATAATTTTAAATCATCAAAAAAACTTAAAACAAAATCTTCATCTTGTTCTGTTAAGCTTGATTGAGTTGGATTTGTATTGTTTTCTAATTCACATTTATTAATTCTTTTTGCTTCATTACAAGCAAAATTTTCTAAATATTTTATGTGTGCTTTGTTGATATTTTTCTTTTCGGAAACAAAACAAATTACAGAATTCCAAAATTCTTTTGAAGCATTATGCTGTTTAACTCTTTTTAATAAAACTTCAGCTTCTCCAATATAAATTTTATGTTTTCCAACTTCATTTTTTTCTCCAATCAAAAAATAAATCCCTGGATCTTTTAGTTCTCCTCTTTTACTTGCTTCTGCTAATTTATTTCTTGGAATGGAAAGTGCTTTAACTATGCCATTTGTAATTTCACAAATCTTTATACTTCTTGGATTTGCATCTGGAATGTAAATTGAGATGGTTCTTCCTCTCATAATATTTTAAGATTAATAAATTAATATAAATGTTTCTATTGAAAATTCTAACAAAATTTTCATTAAATAAAAAACTAGCTTTATTTTATTACTTTTTGTTTCTTTTTACTATTTAACGTCAATTAATTCATTACCACCTTATTTTCCCTGATTTTGCGTCTTTAAAAAACACCATATGACTTGAAAGAATCTTTCAAGTATTAGCTCTATTGCTACGTATTCGCTTGATTGATTTTTCAAAAAAACATATAATATTGACATCAATTTTTCTTGAAGAAATTGTAACAAAAACGCCAAGTGAAATCATGAATTTTAAAAAATGATTATCGCCGGCGTAGTTCGAAGTGGATTTTTCTCTTCAACATTTTTTCTGCATCCTTAATTTTTAAAATATGCAAAATTCTCTCACAATCGTTTCCGTTCTTGTAAAAGATTTAAAACCAGCTACATATAATCCCCGAAAATGGGAACCAGGAGCAATTGAACAACTCACAGAAAGTATTCAGCGATTCGGATTAATTGATCCGATACTTGTTAACAGTGCAGACAACAGGAAAAATATCGTTATTGGCGGACATTTTCGACTTAAGATAGCCAAAGATTTAGGATTCACGGAAGTTCCTGTTGTATATTTGGATCTTCCCGACGAGGGAAAAGAAAAAGAACTTAATCTTCGACTTAATCGTAATACAGGAGAATGGGATTTTGAATTATTAAAGGACTTTGATATCAATCTCCTTTTAGACGCAGGATTTAACGATACAGAACTTTCCATGGCTTGGGATGAAAATATTGAACTAGAAGATGACGGGTTTAACACGCGAAAAGAACTCGAAGCTATTATAAATCCAGAAACAAAAACTGGTGATATTTATCAATTGGGACGCCATAAATTAATTTGTGGTGATGCAACAAATCCTGAGGTAGTAAATACGCTTCTTGGAGACTCAAAAATAAATACCATCTATGCTGACCCACCCTATAATTTAAATTATGATTATCAAAAAGGGCTGGGTAAAGAGAAAAAATACAAATGCCAAGAGGTAAAAGATGATCGGAGTAATGAAGAATATCGAATATTTCTAGAAAAAACACTTCATAACGGCCTCGACCATTGTGAAAAAGATGTGCATATTTTTTATTGGTGTGATCAGAAATATATTGGATTATTACAGGATTTATATGCATCAAATGGAATAAACAACAAACGAGTGTGTCTATGGATTAAAAATAATCAAAATGCGACTCCGCAGGTAGCATTTAATAAATGTTATGAACCATGCGTTTATGGAACGATTGGAAATCCTTATCTATCAAAAAAACATTTTAGCTTTACTGAAATTCTCAACCCTGAAATTGGCACAGGAAATCAAACTATCGAAGATATTGAAGATTTATTAGATATCTGGATGATAAAACGACTTCCAACCGCTGATTATCTACATCCCACGGAGAAGCCGGTAACACTACATGAGAAACCGCTTAAACGATGTACAAAAGCAGGCGATAACATTTTAGATTTTTTTGGAGGATCAGGTTCAACATTAATTGCCTGTGAACAACTGGGACGTACTGCTTTCTTGGTAGAAAAAGATCCTGTTTTTTGTGATATTATAATTCGTCGTTGGGAAAAATTAACAAAAGGCTTAGCCAAAAAAATATAATGGGACGAAAAGCTAACTTTTCAGCAAAAGAAAGAAATGAGTGTAAAAGCTCATTGATTGGGATGTTGGAAAAAAGTCCTTTTATTGAAATAGCTTGTAATAAAGTTGGTATTACTCGAATGACCTTGATTAGGTGGCAAAAGACGGACAAAGATTTTTCCGAAGATATACAAAAAGCGATTAATCTTTCTCGTGAAAAAATAAATGATCTAGCGGAATCAAAACTAATTGGAAAAATTCAAGAAGGGAATATGACGGCTATTAGCTTTTGGCTGAGACATAACAATCCAATATATGGAAAATCTGGTGTTTCAGTGAAAATAGAACCCGAATCTAAGACTTTAATAATTATACCCTCCAATGGTAGAGATTGCATTGATTATAAAAGGAAAAGTAAGAGAAAAAGAGACTCTTTTTATAATAGTCTTGCAGGAAGGAACCACCTCCGAAATAGTGGATCAGAGAAAAAGTGAATTCCACCTAGACTTCCCCCATTTCTCTGGCATCAATGTAGGCAATGGAAAAAGAAATACCGCCTACATACTGTCTTTACGCCAGAAAATCATCAGAAGCAGATGAACGACAAGCAATGAGTATTGATTCGCAAATAGCAGAAATGACTCGTATAGCAGAAAAAGAAGGAGTTAAGATTGTAGAAACGATTCGAGAGAGTAAGTCAGCTAAAGCCTCGGGTGTTCGCGAAGGATATCGGAAGCTTTTAGAGGGCATCAGAGAAGAACGATTCAATTCCATACTCACATGGGCCCCTGACCGATTAAGTCGAAATGCGGGAGACTTAGGGGGTCTTGTGGACCTAATGGATCAAGGGGATTTGCAAAAAATACAAACGAGTGGGCAAACATTCACCAATACTCCCGATGAAAAATTTCTTCTTATGATTCTTTGTTCTCAGGCAAAATTAGAGAACGACAATCGGGCAAAAAACGTAAAACGAGGACTACGGGCGAAATGTGCATTGGGAATTAGACCTGGACAGCCCCCTATTGGATACACATTAATTCGAAGTACCAAATTTGGAGAACCCAGTAGCGTTGTTATAGATGAAGAAAGAGCTCCTTTTATTCGCAAGGCGTTTGATTACGTCGTAAATGGAGGACTTAGTGGCAGACAGGCATGGGAATATCTTGTTGATGAAGGATTTCGGGCTCGTTCAGGGAAAGTCCCTCCGATTAGTATGATTTTCCGAATACTCAGTGACACCTATTATTATGGAAAATTTGAATATCCCAAAGGAAGTGATACTTGGTATCAAGGAGAATACGAGCCCATTATCACGAAGGATGTTTTTGAAAAAGTTCGTAAAGCACTTAAGACTTCTGATAAAGGGAAATGGGGACGGAAGAATTTTTATTTTAACCATATCCTCAAATGCGGACACTGTGGGAGTGGTATTTCTGGGGAATCACACGTCAACCGTCACGGAAAGGAATACACCTACTACAAGTGCAATAAGCATGGAGGAAGAAAGAGCTGTAACTCTAAATACATTCGAGAAGAAAAATTGATTGAACAGATAGCAGGATTGGTAGACAAGATATCCGTAGAACATCTTCATCTCAAACGAAAAATCGTCCATGAGGTCAATAAATGGAACACTATGGAAAAGATGAGGCATGGAGAAAAATCCAAAATGATTACCGTAGAAGAATATATAAACTTTATTCTCTCTCGAGGAAGCGTGAAGGAGAAAGGAGAAATGTTAAAGGAATTAGAGGAAAAATTAGTACTTAAAGATGGGATTATTAGCATTTTAAAAACTATTTAATATATATTAAAACAAAATATGAAAATTTCATGAAAGCGAGTAGAATGGCAACGTTTACTCAAGATGAAATTGGAATGACTAATAAAAAAGAACTTTCAGAACAAGACATTTGTACTAAATATATTACCCCTGCATTAGAAGCTGCTCAATGGGATAAGATGACTCAAATACGAGAGCAGGTTTCTTTCACAAAAGGACGAATTCAAGTTCATGGAAAAATAGTTACACGAGGAGACGGAAAACGTGCAGATTATATTCTTTATTACAAATCAAGTATTCCCCTTGCTGTTGTAGAAGCAAAAGACAACAAGCACTCTGTAGGTGCAGGAATGCAGCAGGCACAAGATTATGCAGAAACACTTGATGTTCCCTTTGCCTTTAGTTCAAATGGTGATGGATTTGTTGAGCATGATTTTCTTACTGGTAAAGAACGAACTCTTTCTTTGGAAGAATTTCCAAATCCAGAAAATTTGTATCAAAGATATAAAGAAGCACATGGATTAACTGCAGAGAAAGAAAAAATTATTCAGTTTCCCTATCACTCTGACGGTTCTGGGAAAACGGCTCGTTATTATCAAGAGATTGCTATTAATCGTTCAATAAAAGCTATTGCTGAAGGACAAAAAAGAGCATTGCTTGTTATGGCAACAGGAACAGGAAAAACGTTTACTGCGGGACAAATTATTTGGAGATTATGGAAATCGGGAGCAGCAAAAAGAATATTACTTCTTGCTGACCGAAATATTTTGGTTGATCAGACTATGACTAATGACTTCAAACATTTTGGAGACAAAATGATAAAAATAAAACGAGGAAATATCAGTAAAGCACATGAGATTTATCTAGGGCTTTATCAATCGCTCACTGGAAGCGAGGAAGAACAAAATGCTTATAAAGAATTTTCTCCAGACTTTTTCGATTTAATTGTGATAGACGAGTGTCATCGTGGAAGTGCTTCCGTTGATTCAGCGTGGCGTGAAATACTGGATTACTTCAGTTCGGCTACGCACATTGGATTAACTGCTACGCCAAAAGAGACGAATGAAATTTCAAATATGGAATATTTTGGTCAGCCAATTTATACATACTCTTTGAAGCAAGGAATTGAAGATGGATTTCTTGCACCATACAAAGTAATTCAAGTAATGCTGGATAAAGATATCGGTGGGTATCGACCGAGCATTACTGATACCGACAAAGACGGAAAAGTGATTGAAGATAAATTATATGGAACAAAAGACTTTGATCGAACTCTTGTACTTGAGCAACGAACACAAGCAGTTGCACAAGAAATTAGTCGATATTTAAAACAAACCGATCGTTACTCAAAAACCATTGTTTTCTGTGTTGATATTGAACACGCCGAACGAATGCGACAAGCACTAGTAAATGAAAATGCTGATCTAGTAAAAGAAAATCGAAAATATGTTATGCGTATTACTGGAGACAATCCTGAAGGGAAAGCGGAGTTGGATAACTTTATCGATCCAGAAAGTATTTATCCGACCCTTGTAACTACCAGCAAATTGATGACTACAGGAGTTGATGCTCAGACATGTAAATTAATTGTATTAGACTCCAATATCGCCTCAATGACAGAATTTAAACAAATTATTGGACGAGGAACTCGAATCAATGAAGAGTTTGGAAAAACTCATTTCACTATTCTTGATTTCCGTAAGGTAACAGAATTATTTGCAGACCCAGACTTTGATGGAGAACCTGTTCAAATAAAAGAAATTACACAAGGAGAAGATATTCCAGAAGAAATTTTGGAAGGAGAAGAAGGAGAGGAAATTGTGATTGAAGAAAACGAAGGAACATATGATATCCCTAAAATTATTGATGGAGGGGATATTGATGAAGAAGGACCACGAAAGAAAATTTATATTGATGATGTTCCTGTGGAAATTGCGTACAAACGTACGCAGTATTTGGATGGAAATGGAAAACTAATTACGGAATCATTAAAAGATTATTCTCGTAAAAAAATACTGAAAGAGTACGACTCGCTAGATAAATTTATTAATGAATGGGACAAACATAAGCAGAAATATCTCATCATTCAGGAACTAGAAAGGCAAGGTATCTATTTAAGTGATTTACAAGAAAGTGTAGGAACAGACGTCGATCCGTTTGATTTAATTTTGCATGTTGCTTTTGACCAGAAGAAGATTAAGACACGAAAGGAACGAGCAGAAAAAGTGCGAAAGAGTAACTACTTCGCTAAATATTCCGAGACCGCACAAAAGGTGCTAAGTGCTCTTCTCGATAAGTATGCAGACGAAGGATTGCAACATATTGAGGAAATTCGTATTTTGACTGTTTCTCCGTTATCTGTGCTCGGTTCTCCGATTGAGATTGTGCAGGAGTTTGGAGGAAGGGAGAAGTATTTGGAGGCCGTAGGAGAGTTGGAGAAAGAGATTTATAATATTTAATAATATGGAAAAATATAAAATTCAAATTAAGGAAAAGGAAAAATTTATTAGAAAACTGTCCTTTTTAAATCTTCGCGATGAAGTGACAAACTTTATGTACAAGAAAACGATTGCCAGTGCATCGAGACGAGATCTGTTATTATTTGTATTAATTTTCTTTTTATCTATTAAGAAGCCTAATGCAAAAAATTCATTACTATATTCTCTGCTAGAGCAAAATTTAGAAAAATTGCAGAAATTTAATAAGTTTTTAGAAGAAAAAAGGGTTATGTTAAAGCAGGGAGAATATGAAAAAATAAAAGAAAAATTCAAATTAACAGATGCCTTAAAGTATGACGTATTATTTTTGTTAATAGAAGGAGTGACTGATGCGGAAATTTTGAAAATAAAGTATTCGGATTTTTTTAAAAAAAATAAGGAATTATTAAAAGAATTTGATGTTGTAGTTGCAAAATTTGGTCAACAAGTAGATATGACGTATTTAAAATTTAAAGAATTTCACATAGAAGATGATCGATATGATGAAGAAACAGGAGAGCATTATGATTTAAGTAAGAGTGTTTATAGACCTGTAAAAATGCGCTTAAGAAGAAAGCTGGATATTTCATTACAGCAGTTTACAGAAATTAAGGAAATTAAGAGTGAGAGCCCTATAATTGTTGATTTTATACAAAGCGTAGACCCAGATATTATTTTTGAATTGTGGGAGAAGTACCATTTAGTAGAATATTTGAAAGGTATTTATGATTTGATAAAAAATAATGTTTCGCTAAGTTTGAATTTAGATTTAGGTGACTTGATTATAGGATACATTCTTTGGAAAACTACAGATGGGAGAAAGAAAAAAGAGAAGGAAGAAAAAAATGATAACTTTAAGCAAAAGAAGACTGAATACTTAAAAAAAGAAAATTCTTTATTAAAAGCTTTAAATTCGTCTTTGCAAAAAACACAAGAATCATTAGAAAAAGAAATTGAAAATTTGGAAAATCGTTTGGGTAAATTAGAAAAAAAGTCAGAATTAACAGGCGAGGAAAATCAATTAAAAAAAGCTATTTCTTTGGAACTTAAAAAGCTGAAAAACCTTTCAGTAACTGTCGTTAAAATGGAAACTCATGACTAACTTATCAGGCATCATCAAATCAATCCAAAACATCATGAGAGAAGATCATGGTGTAGACGGAGACGCGCAACGTCTCTCCCAGCTTTGCTGGATGTTATTTCTCAAAATCTTCGATGAAAAAGAGGAGGAACGAGAATTAATGAACACAAGTTATAAATCACCAATTCCCGATGAATTACGTTGGAGAAGTTGGGCAGCAAATGAAGAAGGAATTACGGGAGACACTTTGTTGAGTTTTATTAATAATGATCTCTTTCCTACATTGAGTACCTTGGATACAACTCTCGATGCAGGAAAAATCGTAAAAGCTGTCTTTGAAGATAGTTACAATTATATGAAAAACGGAACGCAGTTACGAATGGTGGTGAATAAACTCAACGAAATGAGTTTTAATCGTAAAGATGACCGTGATCAATTTGGAATGATTTACGAGGAGTTACTTCGAAGCCTACAGAGTGCAGGAAATGCAGGAGAGTTTTATACACCACGAGCCATTACGCAGTTCTTAGTAGATATGGTAAATCCAAAATTGGGAGAAAAAGTTCTTGATCCGGCGTGTGGAACAGGAGGATTTCTTACTTCTGTAATTGAACACGTGCGAAAAAACGATGTTCATACCGCTGAGGATGAGGCGAAAATTAAAGAAAATATTCAAGGAACAGAACTAAAATCACTTCCACACATGCTCTGTGTGACAAATATGATTTTGCACGGAATCAACGCTCCTACAAATGTAACACATGGCGATTCTCTGGCTCGACCCATCAAGGATATTGGACCATCGGATAAAGTGGACTGTATCGTTGCTAATCCTCCATTTGGAGGAAGTGTGAAAGCGGGGATTTTGGCGAATTTCCCTAAAACTTTTCAAACCAAAGAAACAGCTGACTTATTCCTCGTGTTGTTTTTCAGGTTATTGAAGGCAAACGGACGTGCGGGAATAGTCTTGCCCGATGGTTCTTTGACTGGAGACGGAATTAAGGCTCGAATTCGCGAGAAATGGCTCACGGAATTCAATTTACACACAATTATTCGATTGCCAAATTCCGTGTTTGCACCATATGCGACAGTGGCGACGAATTTATTGTTTTTCAAGGCAGGAGTACCGACCAAGGAGGTTTGGTATTACGAGCACAAGTTACCAGAAGGACAGAAGGCATATAATAAGACTCGGCCAATTAATATAAAAGAGTTTGATCCAATTAAAAAGTGGTGGGACAACCGCACTGAGGGTGATGTTGCGTGGAAAGTGAGTATTGATGAAATCGTAGAACGAGGTTGGGATCTTGATATAAAAAATCCTACTAAGCAGGAGAAAGAGATTGCGTATTCTACAGAGGAGTTAATTGAAATGTTGGAATATTCATTTAAGGAAAGTCAGAAAATTTTGGATTCTTTAAAATCAGAGTTATGAAGAAAATAGAAAAAATTGGTTACTATGTCCTTATTCCCATTATTTCTATTGGAGGTCTTATTTGGTTGTTGAATATTAATTTTTTTTCAAATATTGAAAAATCAATTGAAGCAAGTGTTAAGATTATACAAGCATTTGCTATTCTCCTTGGAGGCTTATGGGCATACCATAAATTTGATTGGGGGAAAAAAGCCGAAAGTGCCATAAAAATAAAGGCAATGCTTATGGAATATTCTCAAATACACAATGAAGTAGCAGGACAATATAGAATGGATATTAAAGGAGGAATGAGTGAAGATGATGCTTATGGGAAATATGCGATATCACTTCTTTCAGCAAGAAATAATTTTGTGTCTCAGGTGCATCTTTCTTGTTATTTACCAAAAAAGTTAAGAGAAAAAATATTTAACACGGTTTGGTTGACCGTAGGAAATGGACACGGAGAAAACAGAAAAGATTTAACTTCAAATTGGGAAAAGTTTGAAAAAGAATCAACTCAAATAAAAGATGAACTCGATAACATTGTTTCAAAATGAGTGATTATAAAATAGTGAGCATTGAAGATGTTTGCACTATCACAAAAGGTTCTACCGGAATTCAAAAGGCTATTGATGGAGATTTTCCGATGGTTACTCTTGCCGAAAAAAGAAGGACACATAATGAATTTCAATTTAATTGTGAAGCAGTCTTAATTCCACTTGTTTCATCTACGGGTCACGGACACGCCAGCATGAAGAGAGTTCATTATCAAGAAGGGAAATTCGCTCTTGGCTCAATTCTTTGTGCTGTAATACCTAAAGATACCAATTATTTAAATGCCAAATATCTTCATATCTATCTTTCGTATTTAAAGGAGAAATTACTGGTTCCTTTAATGCGAGGTGCTGCAAATGTTTCATTATCTATTTCTAATATAAAAACCGTTGAGGTGGTAATACCGTCAATTGAGCGACAGCTTGAAATTATTGAGCTAGAGCAGGTGTTGCGAGTCCAAAAGCAAAAATTGGATC
This sequence comes from Candidatus Altimarinota bacterium, assembly GCA_963677105.1. GTDB lineage: Bacteria > Patescibacteriota > Gracilibacteria > UBA4473 > UBA4473 > M50B91. The sequence goes on from OY781871.1 coordinate 355,076, forward strand.
AGGAAAATATATTCCAACAGTCTCATCTCAAGAATCTCCGTCAACAAATCCTCCAAGATGCAATTAGTGGGAAATTAACGACTGATTGGCGAGCCGAGAATCCTGATATCGAACCAGCAAGCGAACTTCTCAAACAAATCAAAACAGAAAAAGAAAAATTGATTGCGGAGAAGAAAATAAAAAAAGGAAAACCACTTGCTCCGATTTCTGTGGAGGAAATTCCGTTTGATTTGCCAGAGGGATGGGTATGGTGTCGATTGGGAGAGATAATCATAATGAATTATGGCTCGGGTCTAACAAAGCACCAAAGAAAGTCGGATGGAGAATATCCTGTCTTTGGATCAAATGGAATTGTTGGGCATCATGATGAATTTTTAACAGAACATAGAGCAATCATAATTGGGAGAAAAGGATCTGCAGGTGCAATTAATACTTCAGATACTCCATCTTGGACAACAGATGTTGCTTATTTTGTTGAAGAAACACAAAATTTAGATTTCAAATATCTTTATTATCTCCTTAAATCTTTAGGATTAGATTCTCTTGGAAAAGGTATTAAACCTGGTCTAAATAGAAATGAAGCTTATGCGTTACCAATTCCTCTCCCCCCACGTGCCGAACAAAAAGCAATTGTTATCAAAATCGAAAAACTAATGGAATACGTGGGACAGTTGGAAAAATTAGCAGAGAAGAATAAAGAGAATACGGACACATTGATGCAGGCGTTTCTGGGGGAAGTGTTTAGAAAAAAATAGATATGAATATTAACAAGCCCTCGTTACAAGAAATACACAATTATCTCGAAAAATGGGATTCATTGGATAGTTATGTGTCACAAGAAAGCAGTTTGAAGAAATTATTTTCAAAAACATATCCTCAAAACATAGAATTGGATGATGTGCTTATAAAAGTATGTGCTCTTAATGATTTTTACAGTACCAATATTTTTTCACCCTTTGCTGTAGCAAAACATATCGTAGCCTTAAATATCGACAAAATTTTAGATAAAAATGATCTAGAAATTGTAAATAAAATTGCCTATGTGGAGGTAAAAGATGGGATTTTCAAAAATTTTTATTCCTTTGCGACAAAATACTGCAGTCATCATAAGCCCACGATCTATCCCATATATGATTCGTATCTAGAAAAGATTCTGATGTATTTTAAAAAGAAAGATAAATTTTGTACTTTCAAAAAGGAAGAGTTGAAAACATATTCAGAATTTAAAAGAATTCTTATGGAGTTCAGGGAATTCTATGGATTAGAGGTATTTGATTTAAAACAAATAGATAAGTATTTATGGCAATTGGGAAAAGAATATTTTCCAAGAAAGTATTAATGCTATATTTAGAAAATTCGCTTAGTGCCCCTTCGCCATAAGTACACGGGTCTATCGAGTTTATTATTCACCGATCCAATTCCACAAGGCATAAAGAAAAAGCGGGTCTAGAACCCGTCTTATATCTTTGTCTGTAGGACACTATTGAATATAGTGCAGCAGTTGGCTGGGGCGGAGGGATTCGAACCCCCGAATGCTGGTACCAGAAACCAGTGCCTTACCACTTGGCGACGCCCCAATAACGAAAAGATTCTATTTTCCTTCTCAAAAAAATCAAGTTTAATTCTAAATATAGTGCATAAAAAAACTCTCCAATGGAGAGTTTTTCTTTGTTGTGAAATAAGAAGTTTTACTGCTCTGCAATTTTCTGTAAATCTTTTGTAAATTCTGCAACACCTGGAAGTACTTCTACTGCTTTTTTAATAAAAAATTCAGCACGTCCTTGTAATAGAGAATTTTGTGGTTCAGATCGTTTTTGAAGTAGTATAAGAAATACTGTATTTAAATGCTTTATTGCGTCAACTCGCGCGTTTTGTTCTATGTCTGCTGCTTTCATAATATTGTCCCATAAAAGAGTTCGAATCTCTGTATCAGAAACTTCTGCATTGAGCATCATATCTCGTAAACGCATTAATGTTATTTCACATTCATCCATGATTTTATCTATTTTCTTCGCTCCAAAAATCTTTCGATACAAGACTGACATACGAAATACATCACCACGAGAAACTAAATCAAACGGCTTGTCATTCGGTCCAACTGCTCCGAGTCCTGTTGCAATAACAAATGGTGGAACAAACCATGCTGAGGCATCTTGTGCTTCACAATCTGGCACATCAAACGTGTTACATAATATTTTTGTTAAGGTCGCATAATTTAATAATTCTGCTGGATCTGGAGTTGTTGATAATATTTTTTGTTCCTTCACATCTTCAAATGTTGGATTTTCAACTCCTTTCACTTTTGCTAAAAAGTATGCTGCATGCTCCTTTGAGATGACATCACTCGGACGAATTTCTCCTCCACTTGGAAGAATCCCATCTGCGATAAGTTCCAAAACCGCTTCACTCGCAGGATCTGCTGGTGTTATATCTTTTGGTAAAACTAAATCTCCTGCAAAAACACTCGAAACGAGAAAGCAGAAAGAAAACAGAAAGCCGATGTGTTTGTAATTCATTTTTATATGAAATTTTATTTTCTTTCACTGTATAAAATATTTTCTCAACTTCTACAAATATTTCTGAAAGAACTGAGTTGATTTTTTGTTCAAGATAACGTATAATGTCTGGATACATTTGTATCAAAACCTGAATTTTTTTCATCACAAACAGATATGTTGGCCCAACACACCAAATACCGAAAGCTATGTATAATCTTATTTATAGCTTTATTTTTTATTAATTATTCATTTGCTCAAGGAATGATTCCTGGAAGCGGAGACGAAGAAGAAATCTCATCGTGGGTTCTTGATTTTTCTGGATCAGGTTCAAATCAAAATCAAGTAGCAAGTACCAATCCTGAATTTCATGAATGGAATATTGGAGCTGCTATGGGATATGAAGAACCATCTCCTGCTCCCGCTCCATCGTCTGGTGGAGGAGGGAGTACTCACGGAGGACGTCTTGGAACAGCAAATTATTCTCTTCAAAATCGATCTAAACTCGCAACGCTTGGACGACAAGCTGCAGCAGCAATTGCTGCCAAAGAAGCAGAACATGCAGCTGCTCCATTGGAAGAAATCGCACCTGAACATTCTGATCATTTCGATCCTGTTGACGACTTCCTTGTCGCTGAAGCGGGAAATAGTGAATTGGTAACTCCATACGAAGCACCTGTTATGCAAAAACAAGAAGAAGTTGTTGTACAGAAAAAACCTGTTGCCGTCACAACAACAAAAAAAGTACAGAAAAATATTTCTGTTCCACACAAAACTACATCTTCACAACCACACATTTCTCGACCTCAATCTTATGAAGCTGAACGAATAATTATTACTCCAAATAAATGGATGAATGTTCAACCAACGCATTTGATGTCATGGGATGGAATCGAAGAAGATATCCGCACATATAAATATGATGTTATTCGAAAACAAATACTTCACACTATTATAATAATTGGAAAGACTCTCTTTTATGTTGGGGTTTTAGGAATTTTACTAGCGCTTTTCTTTCGAAAAGAGTTATCAATTTATAGACATCGTAGCGCTCGGCAATTAACTCTTTTTTCTCTTCTAAAATGAAGCGAATCCTCTTTACTATTTTTATAACTACTGCGCTGTTTGGATCTGTACAAGCAGAAACCCCTGAGTACTTTATTGCTCGGGGACGCATCGTTAATAAAGATTTAAAGTCAGTTCCTGGGTCATATAGAATTCGTGCCAGTATTTGGAACACAGCTGATGCTCCTGAAGAATGGAGTAATGATTATTTATGGAGAGAAAACCAAACAGTGCAAATACTGGAAGACGGTATTTTTGAAATCCGAATTGGAAGCAGAAGAAGACTTCCAAATCCTTTCGATTTTGAAGAATATGCCTTTCTTCAATTGGATATTAAAAAAGATAATGATCCCTTTCAAATACTTGATCCTCGTCCTATGAATGAGGAAATTGATCGTATTAATCTTCTTACATTACCATCAAAAAAACAATCAGAAGCAAGAATTATTTCTCCTCTTCCTCCACATTTAGAAATAATAAATCCTCCTTATGGAGAAGTGACACATATGACAGATATGAATATAAAAACAAATCTTGTTTCACTGAATACTAATGTCGTAAAAATAGATAAAAACACACAAGATAACGCTTCTAAAATTGATTCCTTACACGAAGAAGTTCTTGAATTGGAAGAAAAGTTATCCGTTTCTCTTGATGCTCAATCATTACAAACAAACTTAAATACACTTAATAAGAATCAAGAAACTCTCCCCGATAAGGAAGATTCTTTTATTGGAGATATTCAATACGTAGTAGATGAACAGAAACTTGCTGCCTTTGATGGAAATAAATGGAGTCGCCTTGCCAATGAAAATGATTTGAAAAAATCTATGGAAAAGACAATTCAAAAAACATTTTATTATCATGATGAAATTATAAAAGTGGATCAAAAACGAGAAGCTATTCCAGGACTTTTTTACTGGGACAAAGACGAATCAACATATTTTGTTGGAATGGCTGATGGATCTCTACGTTCTCTTTTTACTGGTATTCCTCTTCGTGAAGAAAAACCTATTCCTAATGATTGGACTGATTTTCGAACAGTGAAAATTGAAAACATGGATATTCAAAAAGAAAAAGAAACAATAATCGAGCAAAGCCCTGCATATGGATTACAAATCCAATCCTCAAAGAATCGTGAAAACTGTTCAATCGCTTTTCCTAATTTTCAATTTGATGGTTACGAAAACAAAACATATGAAGCAGTATTTTATACGGGAGATATGAGTGGAAAATTATTGCTTGGATTAATGGATGGGAAAACTCTTCCGTCAAGTAAATCTCTCGGAAAAAGTACGGCGATTGGGGTATATATGTATGTACAAGAAGAATCCAATTTATTGTATGGAAAACGTAAAAACGGAAAATCTTTATATGATTCATTTGATTTAGCGGAACAGTGGAAACCAGACACTTTTTATCGAATCACTTTTAGACAAGAAAACACAAAGGAATTAAAAGGCCTTCTTACTATAGACGAAGTATCGAAAGATGACTTCAACAAACCTATCAAAACAATTGTAAACCATGAATTTTATTTCGATGGTCTTTCGGATACGTTAAAGCCTTACCTTTTTGGTAGTGGGCAATCTGGTTACTCTTTTGTAGCCTTCCGAACTTATTAAGTTTTTAACCTCCTAAAAATGGAAATACACAATATCGGCTATGGATGATCTGAGTAAGAAATCATCAACGAAGAGATTCAAAATCTAATGTAAAAAGAATCTATAAAAAAATATCACATTATATAATCTAAAATTCAAAAATGAATTACATTCTTAAACAATTACGAAGAATTGCACCAGCAACTATGGTATTGGTTGCTCTCGCATTCGGAATGGCACCAATGGTCGCTGAAGCGGCTGTGCCAAATTATTTTCAATACCAAGGTCGATTGTTGACTGCTCCAACAACACCAGCTGCAAATACTACGTACCAAATGCGTTTCTCTTTGTGGTCTGATGCTGATTTTGAAGCAAGCGACATTGACGGATCTGGTGACCTAGTTGCTGCACCTTGGCAAGAGGTTCAGACAATTACTACAGATTCACAAGGTTTCTTTATTGCAAACGTAGGTAGTGTTACAGCACTTCCGAACTTTGTATCTGGAACACATGAATTTATTCAAGCTGAGGTAAAAGCTGACGGTGCAGCTAATACTACTTACTTCTTGTTGGATAACATGCAAGCAAATGCTGCTATTGATCGTAAATCAATCATCAATTCTGTATATGCTCAAAATGCAAAACAATTAGACGGAAGAGAACTTGGATTCGGTAACGGAGACATTCCTTTCCTCGATCCTGTTACAGGAAAATTGGATCGAACTCTTATCACTGACGATAGCTGGTTAGATCCAGTTGCTGACGAGGCTGCATTGCCAGTTAGTGGAAATCAAGGTGATATCGTATATGTACAGTCTACTGACCGTATTTATACATACAATGGTACTGCTTGGATTAAAACTGGTGGAGCTGTTGATGGTTCTATTTCTGGACTTGAAGGTCGAATGACTACTGCTGAAGCTGATATTGATGCAAACACTGCAGCAATTTCTGCTGAAACTACTCGTGCTACTACAGCTGAAGGTGTTAATGCTACTGCAATCGCTACCGAACAAGCTCGTGCTGAAGCTGCTGAATTGGTTTTGACTAATGACTTGGCTACAGAGCAAGCTCGTGCCGAAGCTGCTGAATTAGTGTTGACTAATGACTTAGCTACTGAAGCTGCTCGTGCTGCTGCTGCTGAATTGGTTTTAACTAATGACTTATCTACTGAAGCTGCTCGTGCTATAGCTGCTGAATTAGTGTTGACTAATAACTTAGCTGCTGAAGCTGCTCGTGCTGCTGCTGCTGAAGCTGCTAATGCTGGTAACATTACTACTTTGAACGCTGACGTAAATACTGCAGGTTCAGTATTGAAATCAATCAAAGATAATGGTCAAAACGCTACATTCTCTTCTACAACAGGAATTGCTGCTACTACACTTGGTACTGCGATTGATGAGGTAAACGAAAATATTAGTGATGCAATTAATGGATTGAGCTGGAAAGCTCCAGTTGCTGATGTTGCTGCTTTGACAACAACATACACTTCACCAGTTGTTGGTGATACTGCATACGTTACTTCTATTGGTGAAATTTACACATGGAACGGAACGTCTTGGGTAAAAACTGGTGCTGACTTCTTCCAAGATGGATCAGAAACGGCGAAAGGTATTGTTCAATTTGCTACAGATGGTGAAACATCTGCATTGAGGGCTGTGCAAGGTAATGACAGTCGATTGGCTCAAGTTGGAGTTAACACAACAAACATTACTACTAATGCTGCTAATATCGCTACTAACGTAACTGATATTTCAACAAATGCTACTGCTATTAGTACAGAACAAACTCGTGCTGAAGCTGCTGAAGCAACACTTACTACAAACTTAGCTACTGAAGCTGCTCGTGCTACTGCTGCTGAAACTGCTAATGCTACCGCAATCTCTACTGAGGCTGCTCGTGCTACTGCTGCTGAAGGAGTTAATGCTACTGCAATTGCTACTGAAACTTCTCGTGCTACTACTGCTGAAGGAGTTAATGCTGCTGCAATTGCTACTGAGACTTCTCGTGCTACTGCAGTTGAAGACAATACTAAGAACTTTGTTTCTACTGGATTTGACGTATTCATCGTTAATTTCTAGTTGTAACTACAATTATTCGAACTTTTAATTTGGAGGTTAAAAGTCAGACTCAGCCTCCCACTGATCTCAGTGGGGGGCTTTTTCTATCTAGAAAAAATTCAACCATACTTGAAAGTAAAAATACAGTTTCATATTTGTAGTTTGTATTTTGAAATTTGTATGGTTTGAAGCAACACACCAAACCTGTTACTCTCCTCTGTGAAATGACACAACAAAACTTTGACTACGAACTTATCGACTGTGGAAACGAACGTCGCCTAGAACGTTTCGGAAAAACAATTGTAAATCGTCCTGCTCCGCAGGCGTTTTGGCATAGAAATGATATGATTGAAGAATGGAAGAATATCGATGCATATTATGAACGTCCTGAAAATGGAGAAAAAAAATGGAGTAAAGATTCTCAATTCCCTGAAAACTGGAACATAACTATTGATAATATTACGTTTGAACTTCGTCCCTCTGTAAATAATCAACTCGGAATTTTTCCTGAACAATTAGAAAACTGGCGATGGATGACAAGACAAATTCAAAAGGCAAATCGCCCGCTCAAAATCTTGAATACTTTTTCTTATACGGGAGCCGCAACATTGATGGCAAGTGCCGCTGCTGAAAATGTAGAAGTTTGTCATGTAGATGGAGCCAAATCTTCTGTTACATGGGCACGAAAAAATGCAGAACTTTCTGGACTTTCTGATCGACCGATTCGTTGGATTGTTGATGACGTATTGCAATTCATGGAACGCGAAGTAAAACGTGGCAACAAATATGATGGAATTATTTTAGATCCACCGGCTTTCGGTCGCGGAGCAAAAGGAACATGGAAACTTCAACGAGATTTACCGAAACTTCTAAACCTTGTCGAAAAACTTCTCTCTGAAAATCCTTGTTTTGTAATCTTGAGTTGTCACTCAACTGAATTTGCTTCAAAAGACTTAGCACAAATGCTTGAAAAAATTCCTCCTTTTTCTGGAAAACAATCTGAATCTGTAAATCTGATTATTCCATCTACAAATGGATCTGAATTGTGGTCTGGTACTTGTGGAAGAATAGCAGGATAAAACTACAAATTACAATGTACAAAGTTCAAATCACAAGCTTTTTAATTTCAAACTGAAGTTTGACCGATACGCCTTTCTGCGGTATTTTTTTTCAGCAAACAATTTCTTGAAATATGAATGTTACAACCGACGATCTGAGAAAAAAGTGGCTTGAATTTTGGAAAAAAAAGAATCACATCATTATTCCTTCTGCTGGAGTTTTGCCGGACAATGATCCAACCGCATTATTTCACAATTCTGGAATGCATCCGCTTGTTCCGTATCTTTGTGGACAAACTCATCCCGAAGGACGTCAATTAGCAAATGCGCAAAAATGTATTCGTACAGGTGATATTGATGAAGTTGGTGACGCAACACATTTAACATTTTTTGAAATGTTGGGAAACTGGTCATTGGGCGATTATTTTAAAAAAGAACAGATTGAATGGTCGTTTGAATTTTTAACACAAGAATTAAACCTTCCTTTGGAAAAGTTAGCAGTAAGTGTTTTTGCTGGAGACGATGATGCTCCACGAGATCAAGAAGCTGCTGATTTGTGGAAAGCTGCTGGAATTCCTGAAAACAAAATTGCATATCTCGGTAAATCAGATAATTGGTGGGCAAAAGGAGACATTGGTCCATGTGGAACAGACACAGAAATGTTTTTTTGGACTGGAGATGAAGCTGCTCCCAAAAGTTTTCAAGAATCACACAATGATCCTCGATGGGTTGAAATTTGGAACGACGTTTTTATGACCTTTAATCGAAAAGCTGATGGAAGTTTGGAAGAATTGGAACAAAAAAATATCGATACTGGAATGGGACTAGAACGAACTGTTGCTGTTTTAAATGGAAAAAAATCCGTATATGAAACAGATGCTTTCACTGAGATTTTAGCGAAAATTGCAGAACTTTCTGGAGATCCAAAACTTGCAATCAATCCTCTTGCAGAAACAGCCGCAGCAAACTCAATGCGCGTTATTGCTGATCACATACGATCAGGAAGTATGATTCTCGCTGATAAGGTTTCCCCGAGTAATGTTGATCAAGGATATATTCTTCGCCGACTTCTCAGACGTGCTATTCGTCATGGAAAAAAACTCGGAATTGAAGGACATTTCACTGTAAAAATTGCTGAAGAAGTGAAGAAAAAACTCGGACATCAATACACTGAATTAGAAAAAAACTGGAATTTTATCGTAGAAGAACTCGAGCAAGAAGAAGAACAATTTGCGAAAACACTTGAAACGGGAGAACGCGAATTTAATAAATTAGCCGGAAAAATTTTAGAATTTTCGAATAAAAAAGAACTCAGTGGGAAAAAAGCATTTTGGCTCTATGAAACCTATGGATTTCCATTTGAAATGACTGAGGAATTGTGTGCCGAACAAGGACTCACTGTAGATAAAAGTGGATTCGATGAAGCGGCAAAAAAGCATGCTGAGGCTTCACGTGCAGGTTCTGAACAAAAATTCAAAGGAGGTCTTGGAGATACTTCTGTGGAAACAACTAATTTACATACCGCAACGCACCTCCTTCATGCTGCATTAAAAAAAGTTTTGGGAGATCACGTTGAACAACGCGGATCAAATATAACACCTGAACGATTGCGATTTGATTTTTCTCATGGAGAAAAGATGACACCAGAAGAAAAAACCAAAGTAGAAAACCTCGTTAATGAAGCTATCGATGCAAATGTCGAAATCACGTGTGAAGAAACGTCCGTCGATGATGCAAAATCTCAGGGAGCAATTGGACTCTTTGGAAACAAGTATGGAGAAAAAGTGAAAATGTACACGATGGGAGCATTTTCTAAAGAAATTTGTGGAGGACCACATGCAGAAAAAACGGGAAATCTCGGGAAGTTTCGTATTAAAAAAGAAGAAGCATCTTCTCGCGGAGTACGACGAATTAAAGCGGTGCTGGATTAATCTACGCTTTGTGCAATATAAAAATCCTGATTTAGTTTAATATTTGGGTCTAATATCTGTTTAGTTTAAATTTATAGTATCTCCACACAATGCTGCAACATCATTTTTTGTCCCTAATTGTGTTTCTATTATCATCTTATCGACATCTATTTCATCTCCACATAGTGCTGCCCTCCCTTTCTTCATATCTTCTTTTATAGCCATATTTAAATTTTCTACCATTGTATATTTTTTAAAAAACCAAACAAAAAGTAGCAATATTTTACTTATTAGTCAATAACAACTCACACAATATTTGTACTTTGAAGTTTGAAGTTTGATTTATGCGTCCCATGCATTCAATAAATTCTGCAAAACTGCACGTCCAGCTTCTGCAAAATCTTTGTCATCACTTGCATATAAAACTGCTCGAGAAACAGGAACGAGAACTCCAAGTCCATCTACTTGCACATCTTTTACTGCATCAATTGATCCTCCTTGCGCTCCAACTCCAGGACAAAGAAACCATGCATGAGGCATTTCTTCTCGGAAAAATTTCAAAAATTCTGGCTCAATCGTTGCTCCAATTACTGCTCCAACTGAAGCGAGCATTGTATCTACAGACTGAGTGGTCATATTCCATTCTTCAACTTTTTCTGCAATCTTACGTGACATTTCATATTCTCCTCCTTGAAATTCTTGAGCCGATGGATTTGAAGTACGAACAAGAACAAAAATTCCTCGTCCATTTTTTTCACAACGCTCAACAAATGGAGTAATTCCATCTGTTCCAAGCAATGGATTTACCGTCATACAATCTGCTGCCAACGGTCCATTTTCTAAATACGCTTTTGCATACGCATCTGCTGTTGATCCAATATCATTTCGTTTCCCATCTACCATCGTGATGAGATCTAAGCTTTTCGCTAACGCCAATAATTCTTCAACCGCTTTGATTCCTTCTGAACCAAATTGTTCGAAATACGCCATCTGAATTTTAATCCCACAAATAAGATCATGTGTCGCCACCATCATCTTTGTACAAAATTCCAATGCTCCTTTTGCATCTTGAGAAAAGAAATCGGGCATCTTTTCTAAATTCGGATCAAGTCCGAGCATAAGACATGAATTTTTTGCTTGCACAGCAGCCGTAAGTCGATCAGAGAAGTTTTCCATCGCCCCGTAGTCTACAAGGTTTTTTCAAAAAAGAAAGATTCTTAGTGAATCGTTTCTTCTCCCTGTTGAACATTTTTCGATGCTAATTCGTCAGAATACATATGCTGCAATAATCTTGGACTATCTCCCAAAACTTCCCATACTTTTTTTTCAATTTCGGTGATCATTCCTGGAAACTCACTTTTTGCTGCTTGAACACACGGAAATAACTTGTGTGGAGAAGTAACTCCATTTGCACCTGCAAATTCATTTAAATCTTTTTCTAATTGAACGAGTGCTTTTTCTCCTTCTGGATTTGCCATTTTTCATTTTTATTAAAAAATCATACACAATTTACACTTTTACTAAAAGTTGTCAACCGAGTCTTAATCACTGCGCAAAATTTGACAATACAACACTGAACAATACAATTCTTTCGCTCTTGCACGAGTGGCGAAGAGTAGACCTGCCTGCCGGCAGGCAGGCGCGCTTAGATTTTTGACAATTCAAAGCAGATATTTAACATTTTAGAGATGTTCTATGTGTATGTCTTAAAGAGTAAAAATCGAAATTATATTTATGTTGGTTTAACTTCCAATATTGAGCGGCGTGTAAATCAACACAATTCGTTGAAAGAAAAAACTACTCGATCATATGCACCCTTTACATTAATTCATTCTGAAACTTTTAAAACTCGTCCAGAAGCTCGTAAAAGAGAAATATTCTTCAAATCTGGATGTGGAAAAGAATGGATAAAGAAACAATTTATCAGCACGAGTGGCGAAACGGTAGACGCGCTAGCTTGAGGGGCTAGTGGGAAATTTATTCCCGTGGAGGTTCAAATCCTCTCTCGTGCACCATATGAGAAAAACAACTTCTTATAATCTGTCGATTATGAGATATTTTTTGTTTTCTAAAAGAAGTATTTACTTTTTCATGTTTTATGTTATAGTGAATTTGTGATTATCTAATTTTTATACATGTCACTTATTGAAGAATATGGACTTAGTGATGATTATCCAGAAGGATCAGATATTCCAAGGGCTGTAGAACTAATTAAAGAATTAGAAGAAAATGGCTATTTAATAAGAGCTACTACTCTAGCAACAAATATTCAACTCCTAATAAAAGAAAAGCCACCCGCCATTCATAAAAGAGTTGATGAAATTATAAAGGCGGCATTATCTTAATTTATTTTAAAAAACCCACTCATTTGTACTCTGTATTTTGTAATTTGAACTTTGATATCTAGTAGCACTCAATCTTATACTCAACACGATCCGCATTTTCTCCGGATTTAATTTGGTATGTCAAAAATGCTGTTTCATCATCCAATATCATACTATTTGGAAGATTTCTCATCTGAGCTGGAACTAAATCATTCACCGTAACAGCTGCACTATAAACTGATTTTTGTTTTTTAGCAGCAATTCCCATGATTTGAATTGACCCAATTTGTGGCTGATCTAAATCACGAAATTCATCTCGTAAACGCACGATTATTCGTGCTCCGTTTGCACACGTATTTTCATGAATCATAAATGAAATCATTCCACTTAAATCTTTGGCTAACAAATATTCATGTCCACTTTTAACAGCTGAATCTTTTTGTTGAATAGCCCTTAGAGCAAGACTCATTTCTTTTATTTCTTCTAACAATTCTTGTTGCACTGCTTTTTCTGGTGACACAAGTGATGTTTTCAATTCTTCCCACGGAGTCATTATGACAGCGACTACAACTACAACAAGCCCCACTATACCAAAAGAAACATTTCGAATAACTGTCCCAGAAATTTCAATAAATTCAGGTTTTTTCTTTCCTTTCTTGATATTAAAATTTTCGGGGAGATTCATCATGGATAATTGTAGCGAGAAAATTTTTACTATGCAATAAATGTCTTACAGGAATTGCTAATCTTTTCAAAGGATAATTATTGTAATTTTTTTAACAGTGATGCGAGAGACATATTCATATCTTTTTTTTCTCCATATTTTCGAACAGTGAGTTCACCTGATTTTAATTCTTCATCACCAATTATTGCTGCAAATGGTATTTTTCGTGTCTGAGCCAATCGAATACGTTTTCCAAGTGTTTCTCTTGGATCGAGTAATTCAACGAAAACACCTTCTGATTCAAGTTCTTTCTGAACCTCTTCCGCTCGCTTCATATGCGCATCAGTTACCGGCAATAATGAAATTTGAATTGGTGCAACCCACGCTGGTAAAGCTCCAGCTGTGTGCTCAATAAGAATTCCGATAAATCGCTCAATTGATCCAAAAATTACACGATGCAACATCACTGGTCGATGTTTTTCTCCATCCGCACCAACATAAGTAAGATCAAATCGTTCTGGCATTGCAAAATCAAGTTGAACGGTTCCACATTGCCATGTTCGCCCAATCGCATCTTTTAAGTGAAAATCCAATTTTGGTCCATAAAATGCTCCATCACCTGGATTAATTTTAAATTCTAATCCTGATTTTTGAATCACTTTTTCCAAAATAGATTCTGCTTTCTCCCACATAGAATCTTCTCCAATCGCTTTTTCAGGTTTTGTAGAAAGTTCGACATGAAAATCGAATCCAAATTTAGAATAAAACTCTTTTGCGAGCTGAATTACATTTTTCAATTCTGTTTCTACTTGATCAATCGTACAGAAAATATGTGCATCATCTTGTGTAAACGCTCGCACACGAAACAATCCGTGTAATGTTCCTGATAACTCGTGTCGATGAACTAATCCTAATTCAGCTAAACGCAATGGTAAATCTCGATATGAATGCAATCCATTTTTATAAATAAGCATTCCTCCCGGACAATTCATTGGTTTTACTGCAAATCCTTTTTCATCAATTTCGGTAAAATACATATTTTCTTTGTAGTTCGCATAATGTCCTGATTGATGCCACAAATCTTCGCTCAACATCATCGGTGTTTTCACATATTTGTATCCATATTCATCATGTTTTTCGTGCCAATATTTCAATAATCGATTCATAACTGTCATTCCATTTGGATGCCAAAAGGGAAATCCTGGACCTTCATCATGAAAGGAAAATAAATCGAGTTCTTGTCCTAATTTTCGATGATCACGTTTTGCTGCTTCTTCAAGCACCATTAGATATTCATCCAGTTTTTCTTGGGTTGAGAAGGCAACTCCATAAATACGCGTTAACGATGGTTTGTTTGCATCTCCACGCCAATACGCTCCTGCAATTTTCATAATTTTAAACGCTCCTAATTGTCCGGTAGATTCCAAATGTGGTCCCGCACAAATATCTCTATAAACAACTCTTCCAGATTCATCTTCAAAATCGTATGCAGAAATTTGTTCCCCACGTTTCACTATTCCTTCAATTAACTCTAATTTGAACGGATCATCTGCCCAGATTTTCAAGGATTCTGCTTCAGAAAATTCTTTCCGAACAATTTTAAAATCTTTATTAATAATCCAACGCATTTTCTTCTCAATCGCCTTAAAATCATTTTCTCCGAGTGGATTTTCACCAAAATCAAAATCTTGATAAAACATATCTTCCGTCCATGGACCAACTCCAAGTTTAATCTCTTTACTCATCATTTTGACTGCATATGTCATAATGTGTGAACCGGTATGTCGTCGCATCACTTCGAGATCGAGTTTTTTTTCGTTCATTTTTAGACTAATATTTTAAAGGAAACACTCTCTGCTGGAGAGCCTGTGTATATACCACAAACTCAAGGATTTAAAATCCCATTACTATTGTGATATTCGTCCTTTTTCCCTTCATCGCAGATGAGTATACGACGAGAAAAAAATGAATGCAAATTTTCTGCATTTTTTTACACGAAATGACATAAAATGTGCTGAAAAAAATATTGCCTAAACCGTAAAATATACCGATAATTCGCATGAATTTTAATCTCTTTATTCATGAAACGTATTGCCATAAACGGATTTGGAAGAATCGGTCGCGCTGCTGCACGAATTATTCTTGAACATCACTCTGACACACTTGAGTTGGTTGCCATAAACGATCCTTCTCCAACAGAAACAACTGCTCATCTTTTACAATTTGACAGCAACTACGGAACTTTTGATCAAAATGTTGAAATCCTTCACGAAGGCGATAAAGAAATTCTCCTTGTTGGAGATCACCAAATTCGAAGTTTTTCTACTAGAAATATTTCTGATTTACCGTGGAAAGACCTCAATATTGACATTGTGATGGAATGTACTGGAGTATTTCGAACAAAGGAAAAATGCCAGCCACACATAGATCAAGGAGCGAAAAAAGTATTGCTTTCAGCTCCAGCAAAAGACGATAACTTCAAAACAATTGTTTTGGGAGTGAATGATGACGATTTACAAGACGATGATACATTTGTCTCAAATGCAAGTTGTACCACAAACTGTCTTGCTCCGGTTGCAAAAGTTTTACAAGATAATTTTGGGATCGAATCGGGATTAATGACAACTATTCATGCCTACACAAACGATCAAAATGTGCTTGATGTAGGACATAAGGACTTACGACGTGCTCGAGCAGCGGGATTAAATATGATTCCTACTTCAACGGGAGCCGCAAAAGCGGTCGGAATCGTTATTCCTGAATTAAAGGGAAAACTCAACGGACTCGCTGTGCGAGTACCAACTCCAACTGTTTCACTGGTAGATTTGGTAGTAAAACTAAAAAATCCTGCAACAAAAGAAGAAATTAATTCTATATTGGAAGCAGCAAGTAATGAAAACCCAGCAATTATTGGATATGAAACTCGTCCTCTTGTAAGTAAAGATTATCAATGTGATTCTCGAAGCACAATCGTCGACGCAAGCGAAACAAAAGTTATTGGAGACTTGGTAAAAGTTTTATCTTGGTACGACAACGAATGGGGGTATTCATGTCGTTATGTAGACTTAGCATGTATGATGTAATTCATTAATAATTGAACAACTAAAATAACTCTCTCCGTAGTAGGAGGGAGTTTTTTTATTCAAAAGTTTTCCTTTTGTATCGAAACTTTTTGCTTCAATAACTTTGCCTAAAACCGTCCCCAATCACTTTTCATAATATTTGTATTTTTTGTATCGAAAGCTTTTTGTTTCAAAGTTTTCATATTGTTTTATTAAACAATAAAGTAGTTTACCAAATACTATAAATAAAATCAAACACTTTTTTGGCAAATATGAATAAATAGTCGTTATCTAAAAGAGGAAATTTCTTTGCCTCTTCTTAGAATACAAGTAAACTCCTCACGAATGGCTAGCAACTAAATGCTAATTGCGGCTCAGTACCGCCAGATTCGCCATCTGAAAAAGCTCTTCCCACGAAGTTCCTAACAAATCCCACATACGGGATAAGGCTCGTGCGTTCATAATTAAAAACAAATATGTCAGATAAATTATCAAATTTTTTAGAAAAATCAGGACTTCTTCCTTCTGTTGGAGAACAGAAAAAGTCTTCTCCATCAGTAAATACTCAATCAAAAAAACCGATACCGAAATCCTCTTCCAGTTCTTCGAAACGAAATTTTGTAAAACGTCCAAGTAAAGTGATTCGACCAGCTCATCCAACACGATCTCTTCCTGTAAAAAGCGAGAAAAAAATGACTCCGACACAAGATGGAGGAAAACCTTTTGAACCACGAATCAAACCTCTAGATGTTACAAAACACATTCTGAATAACCGAAAAGTTCCTGCTGGATACGAACTTCGTGTCGTACCACTTGGAGGAATGGAACAAGTGGGACAAAATATGATGCTTGTCGAAACAAAAGAGGATATTGTCATAATTGATATGGGATTAGAATTTCCTTCTGCTGAACATTTGGGAATTGATGTATTAATTCCGGACGTTTCATATTTGAAACAAAATAAAAAGAAAATTCGTGGAGTAATTTTTACACACGGACATCTGGATCACATCGGTGGCGCACAATACATGATGCAAGATATTGGATTTCCACCAATGTACGGAACAAAACTTACTTGCGAATTATTAAAAGCCAACAATGATAGTCCTGATGTAGTAAAAAATTACAAACTCTATGAAATAAATTCTACATCAAAAATAAAACTCGGAAAATTAGAAGCCGAATTTTTTCATGTAAATCACTCAATCCCTGACGCAGTAGGAGTAGTTATTAACACTCCTTTAGGAGCTATTGTTAACTCTGGAGATTTCAAAATTGAACATAATCCTTCTGATAATTCTCCTGCAAACTTGCGTCGAATCCAACAAATTGGTGATCGTGGAGTAATCTTGGCAATGATTGATTCTACAAACGTAGAACGCGACGGAAATACTCAACCTGAAGCAGAAATTGAAGCTGAATTAACCAGTACTATTCGTGGAACAAACGGACGAATCGTAATCGCTACATTTGCTTCGAATATCGGACGAATTGCTCGAATTGTCGAAGCTGCAGAAAAAGATGGGCGAACCGTTTTTATCTCTGGACGTTCTATGGATAGAAATTTAGCAATTGCTCGAAAATTAAAGTATTTGAAATGTAAAGAAAAAACACTTCAAAGAATGTCTAAAGCTGCTGAATCAATGCCAGCAGATAAGGTTTTAATTCTTTCAACTGGATCACAAGGAGAAGAACTTGCTGCACTTACGCGAATGGCAGCAGGCACTCATCGTGATATCAAACTAACTCCAAAAGACACCGTCATTTTCTCTAGTTCTCCAATTCCAGGAAACGAAATTGCGATTGTTTCTGTGCTCAATAATTTAGCTGATCGCGGTGTAACAATGCTCGATAATAAAAAACTTGATAGTCATGTTTCTGGTCACGGTCATGCAGAAGAAGTAAAACTTATGACTTCTCTTCTTCGACCAAAATTCATTGCTCCAATTCATGGAGAATTGTACATGCGCCATCATCATAAAAATTTAATTTGCAAAGATTTGAAATTACCAAAAAATCACGCCATTGTGATGAAAAATGGACAAGGAGTTGTACTTTCTGCGAAAGGAATGCGAGCAATGACAAAAAATGAAATTCTTCCTCAGGCACCAGTTCTCATTGAAATGCGCGAGAAACTAAAAGAACATATCCTTGCTGATCGTCAGCTCATGGCTGATGGCGGAACTATTTTGATTGGAATTTCACAACATGATGGAACAATTAAAAATATAACAATACGTTCTCGTGGATTCCGATATATGGGACAAAATCATGAAATTTTCAAAATTTTAGAGAAAGAAATGCGTACTGTTTTCACCCGAAACTTTGATTCGAGCCGTCCAATGAACGCTATCGAAGAGACACTTCGAAAATCTGCTGCTAAAATATTGTGGCAAAAATTTAAAAAAGATTCTCTGGTAGAAGTGATTGTGCTGTAATCTCTAGATCATGAATTTATTTATTCTCTCGCAAATTCTTGTCGGAATAGCTTTTTGTACAGATTTAATATCTTTTCAATTTAAAGAACGAAAAAAGGTTGTGTTATTTTTATGTCTTTCTTCTGCACTTATTTCCACTCATTACTTTTTACTTGGAAGAAATACCGCTGGACTTCTTGTTTTTATTTCTATAATTCGTTTTATTACTTCTTATTTTTCAACACGAAAAATTTTAATGTTCAGTATTATTGGATTAAATATTTTAGGATTCCTTCTCACATACTCTTCACCCCTTTCATTTATTATTCTTTTTGCGTTAATTTTAATAACAATTGGCGCTTTTCAAAAAGAAGATAAATCTCTCAGAAGGATCATTATGATGGGAACTTGTTTTGTTATAACATACGACATTCTTATTTTTAGTCCGATAGCAATTATATTAGAAATATCATTTTTACTAAGTAACGTCATTGGATATTTTCGTTTTTATTACAAGAAAAAAAAGAAAGTCATTTATACATAAAAAATCTATCGCAAAAGTACTCTAACAAAAATTTAAAAAAGATTCACTTGTAGAAGTTGTTGTAATAAAAAATATTTAAAAGCCCCACATCAATGAGGGGCTTTTTTGTTTCTGTTATGCTATTACAAACTCTTTTTAGGAAGAATGTGTAGTAAATCTTCCTGATGGTGTAAGTAACTGCCCATTATTTGGATCTTCTGGTGTCGCAATTTTTACATTCTCAATACTCTGATTTAACCATGGACGAACTAAATAGGTCTTGTCGACGTCTAAATTCAAGTCCCCCGACAAAACATTCTCCACTTTTACGGCTAACTCCGCTGCCAATTCTTCTGCCAACTGTTGCCCTGTTAATTCTACTCCATCTCGTTTTTGAAATTCGGGATATTTTGAAAACCGATCCAATAGATTCACCATTTGAAAATATTTTTAAAGCAATGTCATTATACATAAAAAACAAAAAAAGTCAATACTCTTCTCAAGTTATAAAAAACTCTGTGTTGATGTCGACCTACTTTCCCAGGATAACTCCAAGTATCATCGGCGCTGAAAGGCTTAACTGCTGAGTTCGGGATGGTATCAGGTGTACCCCCTTCGCTACAAACATCAACACAGAGTTTTCTAATTCTAGAATATAACTCTGATACGTAACAAATTCCTAAGGTCATTCAAATGTTTCTGAAACATTTCCTCTAAATTGTTCACCGAACGATGAAACAAATTACTTGAAAAAGTTCATTCGACCGATTAGTACCACTCGGCTTAATGTATTGCTACACTCACACCTGTGGCCTATCAACCTTCTCGTCTCGAAGGGGTCTTATCAATAAATTGGGGGAATCTTATCTTGGAAGAGGCTTCCCGCTTAGATGCTTTCAGCGGTTATCCCGTCCGAACGTAGCTACCCGGCAATGCCATTGACATGACAACCGGTACACCAGAGGTTCGTCCACTTCGGTCCTCTCGTACTAGAAGCAGCTTTCCTCAAATTCCCAAACGCGCACGGAGGATAGAGACCGAACTGTCTCACGACGTTCTGAACCCAGCTCGCGTACCGCTTTAAATGGCGAACAGCCATACCCTTGGGAGGTGCTTCCCCCCCAGGATGCGATGAGCCGACATCGAGGTGCCGAACCAGATCGTCGATGTGAACTCTTGGATCTGACTAGCCTGTTATCCCTAGCGTAACTTTTATCCGTTGAGCGATGCCCCACCCACGTGGAAACACCGGATCATTTTCACCTACTTTCGTACCTGCTCGGCTTGTAAGCCTCACAGTCAGGCTGGCTTGTGCGAATACACGTCCACAACGATTTCCATCCGTTGTAAGCCAACCATTGCGCGCCTCCGTTACTCTTTAGGAGGCGACCGCCCCAGTCAAACTCCCCACCAAACATTGTCCCCAGACCGGATTACGGCCAAGGTTAGAAAGTCCATATATCAGGGGTGGTATTTCAAGGATGACTCCACTCGAACTAGCGTCCAAGCTTCAAAGTCTCCCACCTATCCTACACAAAATATATAAAATTTCAATGTCAAGCTGGAGTAAAGCTGCATAGGGTCTTTTCGTCCTACCGCGCGTAAACGGCATTTTTACCGTTTCTGCAATTTCACCGAGTCTAAGCTTGAGACAGTTGCCACATCATTACCCCGTTCGTGCGGGTCGGAACTTACCCGACAAGGAATTTCGCTACCTTAGGACCGTTATAGTTACGGCCGGCGTTCACTAGGGCTTCATTTTGGAGCTTGCACCCCTCCACTTAACCTTCTAGCACTGGCCAGGGGTCAGCCCGTATACATCCTCTTACGAGTTAGCACGGACCTGTGTTTTTGGTAAACAGTTGCATGGCATCTTTCGCTGCGCCCCAAGAAATTAATCAAGGGGAGTCCTTATCCCGAAGTTACGGACGCTGTATTGCCGAGTTCCTTAAGCTTAGTTATCTCGTTCGCCTGAGAATACTCATCTCACCCACTAGTGTTAGTTTGCGGTACGGTCAAATCAAGACTAAGTTTAGACACTTTTCTTGGCACTGGAATCATCCCTTTAGCACTTCATCGCTGAAGTGTACGTATGCATCACAACTCACGAACTCCCGTGGATTTACCTGCGGAAGCATAAGCTTATTGCTTGCTCTAGAATTCATTAACTAGAAGATAATTTTCCCAATGCGTCATGCCATCACATCTTAATTCGGTACAGGAATATTAACCTGTTGTCCATCGACTACGCCTTTCGGCCTCGCCTTAGGTCCGACTAACCCGACCCTGACTGCCAGTGGATCGGAAACCTTGGGTTTTCGGCGGGGATGGTTTTCACATCCCTAAAGTTACTCATGCCAACATTCTCACTTGTAGTCGCTCCACCACTCACCTCACAGGGTGGCTTCACAGCTCCTACAACGCTCTCCTACCGCCACATTCACACGAATATGAATGCGACCCACAGCTTCGGTTATGATCTTAAGCCCCGTTGGATTTTCCGCGCACAATCGTTCGACCAGTAAGCTATTACGCACTTTTTAAAGGGTGGCTGCTTCTAAGCCAACCTCCTGGCTGTTTAAACAATCGCACATCGTTTGCCACTGAGATCATATTAGGGACCTTAGCCGGTGGTCTGGGCTCTTTCCCTCGCGTCTACGGCACTTCGCTGTCGCAGACTGACTCCCTAGACAGTCACATGGGTATTCAAAGTTTGCTAGGAGTCGGTACAGTTATTTCCCGCCCTTCCCCAAACAGTGCTCTACCCCCCATGCTAGTAACTAGAGGCTATACCTAAATATATTTCGGAGAGAACCAGCTATCTCCAGGTTCGATGGTAATTTCAACTCTAACCACAGGTCATCCAAGCATTTTGCTGCATGCCCTGGTGCGGTCCTCCATAGTGTCTTACCACTACTTCAACCTGCCCATGGTTAGCTCACCTGGTTTCGGGTCTAGTGCATAAGATAATCGCCCTTATCGGACTCGCTTTCGCTACGGCTCCGGCTGAAACTGCCTTAACCTACCCTATACAGCTAACTCGTTGGCTCATTCTACAAAAGGCACGCGGTCACCCCGAAGGGCTCCCACTCCTTGAAAGCATATAATTTCACGTCTATTTCACTCCCCTTCCCGGGGTTCTTTTCACCTTTCCCTCACGGTACTCGTTCACTATCGATCTGACACACTATTTAGCCTTGGAAGGTGGTCCTCCCAGATTCAATCCGGATTTCTCGTGTCCGAACCTACTCAGGAACTCACTACTGCTTAAAATTGATTTCGAATACGCGGCTATCACGCTCTGTGGCGCTCCTTTCCAGAAGCTTTTTCTATCAAATCTAAGAAGATGTTGTGGTCCTACAACCCCGTCTAAGACGGTTTGGGCTGTACCCGCTTCGCTCGTCGCTACTAAGGGCATCTTTATTAATTTCTTTTCTCCGGCTACTGAGATATTTCAGTTCGCCGACTTCCCTCCATGAACTTAATGATTTTGGGCTCATGGTACCCTAAAAGGGTGGGTTTCCCCATTCGGAGATATTCGGGTCATAGCTTGCTTGAGAGCTCGCCGAATCTTTTCGCACTCTGCAACGTCCTTCATCGGATGTATCAGTCAAGGGATCCGTTATATGCTTGTAAGTAACTTTTTCAAGATTTGTTTATCGTTCGGTAAACAAATTACAGAAAACATTCAGTAATTTTCTAAAACACTCAATCGAAATTGAATGCTATTAAAAGACATTTGATTTGCGTTCACTATCTCTAAGGAAATAAAAATAGTAAACATTTACTCCAATCTCATTAAATTGCTTAATTGAGACTGAAATTGACTCCAATTTCAATTAGAAATTGGAATTTAGGAATCTGTTCGTGTCAAAGATCCTTGCCATATCGCATTCACAATGAGCGCGACAGCCGGGAGATATTATCCAGAAAACCACTGCTGTCAATCTTTTTTTGAAGAAATTTCACTCCATAATTGCAAAGCTCTGTTGTGTCCACAAACAAGCCGAAAAAAAAGCTAGATAATTTATCATTAAACACTATTTTTCTCCTTTGAAAAACCTATGAACGATGCCGTAAGAAAAGAACCATTCCAAGTCCTGTAATAATTGCAAAAACTGCAAACCACCAAGAAGTCGAATTTCCTGTTTTAGGTGGAGCAGGGTGCTCCACTTTATCACAAAAAGGTGTACCAGCGACAATGATGCTTCCCGGTCCCTCTAATCCTTCTTGATCAATAGGTGTTACCTGAAAATACATTTCTACACACGGTTCAAGTCCGTCAACATACCACTGAGTTCTTGCATCTGGTGTCAGGTTTACATCAAACAAGGTTGTTTCATTTTTTCCGAAATTTATACGATAATTTTTTATCCCTTTATCATCAACTGCCGGAGACCATAAAACAGTCACTCGTTTTTCCCCTGGCAACGTGTGTACACTCGATGCTGGTAATGGCGGAATATTTTCAGAAGATTCTATTATTAAATTTTTTACATCCGTCATTTCTACTCCTTCCTTACTCATTCCAATGAATTTCACGGGATACACTCCTGATGTTTCTGGCGCAATAAAAGGAACTGAAAAGTTTTTCGAATCAGACGAAGCCAAGCTGTACGTCTTTCCTGCAATTTCACAATTCACCGAAGCAAGTTCGCTCAACGATTGAGCCGACGCAATAACTTCTGTTAAAGCAGGTATTTCTCCTTCTGAATCGAGAGCCGTAGCCCAATCACCAACCGTTAACATTTGTGTATCAACCATTTGATTTCCCTGCAAATCCGTCCCTACGCAATCCACTGGATAAATTCCTTGTGCTGCTGGAGCAAAAACTTTCGTTGAAAAGTTTTTCGAATCGGATGACGTCAAATTATATGTTTGACCCAAAAGTCCGCAACTCACACTTGATAACTCCCCAAAAGATTGCGCAAGAATTGTGGTTTCTGTAAGTGGCAACACTGAACCTGTTGGATCAAGTTCTACTGATAAACTTCCTACTTTTAATGTTCTTATTTCTGTTGTTTTATTTCCCTGTAGATCTGTCATAGTACACGGAACTGAATATTCTCCGAGACTTTCTGGTGCTTGAATTTCCGAAGAAAAGTTTTTTGAGTCTTTTGTCTCAAGCTCGTGCTCACTTCCTATAAACTGACACGTAACATTGGATAATTTATTTAAAGAACGAACGTAAATAGTTGAATAAGTAAGTGGCAACACTGTTCCTTCTGGGATCAATTCCATCGTTCCCTGAAACCCTTCTACTAGGAGTGTTCCTGCGTTTGGGTCTGTGATTTTATTTCCTAATAAATCGATTAATGTCGTACTTATTGAATATTCTCCTTTCGAAAATGGTGCTAAACAAGTTTTTGAAAAGACTTTCGGTGTTTCCATTTCTAGATCACACTTTTGACCATCAATTTCAACACTTACTGAAGATAGTTCATCTTCTGCTTCTATTGTAAAAAGCACATTCATTCCCGGAGACACTCCTTCTTTTGGAACAATTTCCAAAGACATAATTTTTGAGGGAGAACGGTCAATCGTTACTTGTACAACCTCTGACACAACTGTTGGATCTTCTACTGAAGTCGCCTGAAAAAGATGAATTCCTTCTGCCAATCGTGGTGTCTGATATACATATTTCCCAGAGGAATCCACCGGCAATGCGCTAATAAGTTCTGTTGGTCCATCTGTTAAGCGAACTAATGATGTTCCAACTGCGGTTCCCGAAATTGTGATACGAGAAGAGCTAAACGTAGACCCATTTACCGGAACATCTATTCTTACTTCTGGTGTCGGATCAGGAATTGCTACTACACCACTACTGTCTGAAACCGTAACGTTTCTTTCTCCTGAGATACGAAAATCTCCTAAATCATGAACGGCAATTGTTTGCATTCCGGGAGTCTGTAACATTACAGACAAATAAAACGTGTGCCATCCCTGATCTTCTGAAACAAACGTATAGTCATTTGGTAAGACTGCTCGATCATCACTCGAAGAAAATCGAATCGTTCCCGTGTAATTTGCGACAACTGCTCCATCTGCATCTTTTGCTCCCACTCGTACGGTCATATTTTCTCCAGCAACTATTTCTGATTCCAAGTCTTCGATAGAAAAATAAGCTACTGGAACTTCTTCTTTCGGGTCTTCAAAAAGTTGCGCTTGTAAAAATTTCCCAATACCACTCGCTCCCATGGCTAAATTCCCTGTATTTGCTAAATGAAACACTAATTCTGTGCGCTCAAATAAAAGAACGTCTCCCACTAAAACTGAAATCGAAGAAACGCCTGGTGTATTTGAAGAAACTTTTACTATCACTTCTCCTTGCTCATTTGTTTCTGGAGCAGCGACAACAGAATCTTCTGCGCGCGAAGAAAACGCTCTCACTGGCGCATTTACAATTACATTTCCATGAGGATCTTTTGCTTGTACACGAATACGCGCCACTTGCTCTCCATCTGCTGCAAGAGAAGAAATGTCAACTGATTGTGTAGAACGATATGCTGAAACGGATGACGGAGAAACGAAAAATTGTTCAGCAATTACATGTGAACTTTGTTCTCGACGAACCAGTAATTCATATGATCCTGCTTGGCGTACATGAAGTCCGTAAATGGAAAATGATGCAACTCCTAAGTCATTTGCCGTAACATCTATTGATATTTTTGATTCATCTGGACGCACTAATAATAGTGATAGATTTTCGTTCTCAAGTAATCCAGAAACTCGTACTGGAATATCTTTTCCCGCAATACTCGGAGAAATATTAATCCATGGACCAGCAGCAAATACTGTTCCCATGAGAACAAGACATGCAAGTGAAAGCCGAAAAAACAATTTTTTCATCAGAGGAATATTAGCATCGAAACACAATAGAAAGCAAGATTCAAAGTACAAAGTGCAAAGTTCAATTTACAAACCTTAAATGAGAAAGAGTAAACAAGGGAGACTTTTTTAAAATTATATTTGGAATAACAAAAAAATTTTGTACTTTGATATTTGTTCTTTGTGTTTTTAAAAAACTCCCATCTCATTGAGATGGGAGTTTTTCTGTGTTCCTCCTTTTGGAAATTATTCCAATTCAATTGTTGCTCCTGCGTCAACAAATTTCTTTTTCATTTCTTCTGCCTCATCTTTTTTCACGTTCTCTTTAATTGTTCCTCCGTTGTCAGCCAAAGCTTTTGCTTCACCAAGACCAAGTCCTGTGATTTCACGTACTACTTTGATAACAGCGATTTTTTGAGCTCCAGCATCTTTCAATACAACATTGAATGAAGATTTCTCTTCTGCTGCATCATCTCCTCCTGCTGCAACTGCTGCAACTGCAACTGGTGCTGCCGCTGTAATTCCATATTTCTCTTCGAAATATTTTGCTACATTGTTTGCTTCCACAACTGTTAATTTTTCAATTGCGTCTACTACTGATTGCTCGTTTTTTGCGAGCGCGATTGTTGTTGTTTCCTCTGTCATTTTTAAAAAGGTAAAAGGGAAATAAATAAATTATTGCGCGAATTTTTCTGCGTTCTCCATAACGTTATATAATTTTGAGAACCCAGAGTTTAACACTGAGTGAAGTTTCTGTGGACCAGATTGCAACATTCCCACGATTTTTGCCAATGACTCTTCGCGAGTACATGTATCAGCAAATTGAGCGGTTGCCGCTGCATCGAGGAATTTTCCCTCGAATAATGCTCCAGCAAAATCGAATTTCGAAAACTTCTCTTTTTTGTTGAAGTATTCTTTTTTCAATTTTTTGATCTCTTGAGCTGGCATTACCGCATCAGTAGCTGAAACGATAACTGCAACTGAACCCTCAAGATCATCTGCTGAAAATTCTCCGAGTCCTGCTTCCTTGGCTGCCAACGCCATCAAAGTTTTTTTGATAACTGTATATGACATCCCTTCTGCACGAAGAGCTCGTCGAACTGTCTGGACCTCTTCCACTGTCGCTTGGTCAAACCGCACAAATGCAACTCCCTGCGCATTTTGGAATTTTTCCAAAAGGGCTGCTAGCTGTCCGGATTTCTTCTGTTTTGAAGTAGCCATGCTATTAATTAGAAAAAAAGTCTTCGATCGAAGACTTGAGAAAACTTATTGGGTGAAGCGGTCTACTGTAACGCCAATTCGTCGGCGTGCCGCTTCTCAATAGTGTTTGCCTCTAGCGAGCCTTATGTCCACAAGGAACTGCTTGCTGTCTTCGACCAACCGCACAATAGGCGAGACGAAAGATATGTCAAACGTTTTTTTGTTTAAAACAAAATCCAAACTTAAATCTAAACTTAGAAAACATATTGACTTTTTTACTTTTTATGCTATTTTACGCTCACATTATTCGTAATACAGATTTCATCGAGAAATACTGCATAACGAAATGCTCTTTAAAAATTTGGTGAAAATTATAGATGAATAAACGCCTCTTTGAGAATGCCTGGAAAAATATATCTGTACCAGGGACACAAAGAAGGAAGTCGAGCTTAAAAAATAGGGGTCTCGCCCCTTTAGGAGGAAAAATGAGAAAATTATTATTAACATTATTAGTATGGATGTTGTTAATTCCCAGCGTTTCTTTGTTCGCTAGTAATGATGGAGACAGAATATTTGTCTCTGGATATGGTTCTATTGATGAAACTGAAGGCGAAAAAAGTTACGTCTTTGAGGGCGTGAAATTCGCCTATGTTCGTCAATGGGAACAAGTGGTATTTCCAATTACAATCAACGACAAAGAATGCTCTGCATCGACTGGTCTTGGCTTTGCCTACGACTGGATAAATGGAACCGAGGAGAAATTTGCAACAATATCACTTCTCGGCGGATATCACAAGAAAACCGAGAAACATGGATACGGATGGTCTTGCGGACTTGATGTCGGTATTGAAGTCGGATGGTTCTATTTTTCTGAATACATCCGCTACGATAGCATATCAAATGGCATAAAAATAAGCCATGCTGTCGGAATTCCGCTGTTCTAGTTCTAAAAATTTTTACCAAATACCAACCACCGGATTCGTTCGGTGGTTTTTTCTTTATTTCAAAACTGTGGCTAACGCCGCCAAACTTGAAGCACTCGTTTCATATTCGCCGTGTAAAAATTCTTTCTGAACCACTTCTAAGTCTGCAACAAAAAATGGCTCAATCTGCTCTGAATCATCTAATTCGAGTTCTGAAGTTTTCTCACAATTTTTTGCAAAGAAAAAATAATACGTCATCTGACTTCCCGTTGCATCTGCTGCACATTTTCCTAGTGGAACAATTTCTTCAGCAACCAAACCTGTTTCCTCTCGTAATTCCCGAATTGCTGCTTTTATTGGCTCTTCATCGGAATCAACAAGTCCAGCAGGAAATTCTAAAATTATCTTTCCACATCCGTGTTTGTAGGTTTTTTGCAGATAAATCTCCCCAGATTTTAATTGTGGAACAATCACCACAGCTGGATCTGAATGTCGAATAAACCAATCTGTTTCTGTGTCGTTTGGCAAAAGAACGCGTTGTTTTTCCACACGACAATACGGCTCATCAACAAGCATTTCTGAATCCAGAACTTTGAAAGGTTTCATCAAAAATAGTTTCTCTTGAATAGAAACAAAATTCAAATTAAAAAGTTGCATTTGTGCGCGCCGCAAAAAACGATTATTTGAAATGAATGCTCAAATCGCCAAAGGCGATTTAATGAATGAGAATATTTCGTTTGCAAGCAATCAACAGCAACGAGCTTTTTTGTTTCTTTTTTCGCGGAGAAAAAAGAAAGGCGTTTTTAAAGATTTCTCCACTTTGGTCGAAATGACAACCTAAGAACGATTCATTTTTTCAATAAACTCAACAACCATTTCTTTTCCCATTTTTTGATGCGCAGAAGTGATAAAATATTCCGGCATTCCGGTGAGATATTCCAACACGATTTTTTCATACTTTCGAACACTTTGATTCACCTGATTTTTTGAAAGTTTGTCTGCTTTTGTAAAAATAATAGAAAACGGAATTTCGTGTCGCACCAACCACGCCATAAACTCAACATCATTTATTTGTGGTGTGTGACGAATATCTATTAAAACGAAAAGATGTCGCAAGCTCGTTCGTCGCTCAATATATTGCAGAATCATTTCATTAAATTCATACATTTCCCCTTTTCCCACTTTTGCAAATCCATATCCAGGTAAATCCACAAGATTCCACTTATTATCGATCAGAAAATGGTTTATCATCTGTGTTTTCCCCGGTTTCGCAGAAGTTTTAGCCAATTCTTTTTGATTCGTTAATGTATTGATTAAAGAAGATTTTCCTACATTTGATCGCCCAATAAATGCGTATTCTGGATATTTTTCTTCCGGACAATCATTGACTGTCAAACTTGATTTTACAAAAACAGCTTTATTAATGCTCATCTATTATTTTTTACGAAAGAAGTGTGCCGATTGAAGAGAAAAAAATCAATCTTCACGCTCTAAATCCTTAAATTTATGGAAAAAAATCCCTGGAACAAGAGATTCTGCGGTAACCATTTCTCCGTTTTTATCCGGATCAGGAAAAGTTAATGTTTCTGCGTGAAGCAAGAGTCTTTCGTGGAATTCTCCTCCGTATTTTGTATCTCCAATAATGGGAAACCCAATTGAAGATAAATGTACTCTAATTTGATGTGTTCGTCCGGTCGGAATACGTACTCTTAACATGGAACTTTTTTCGTCAACACTTAAGGCAATGCGTTCAAAATAACTTTCTGCATCTCTTGAGTCAGAACTTACAGAAACAGACATTTTGGTTCTATTTTGAAAATCTCGTCCAATCGCCGCTTCAATTCTTCCTGCTTGAGGAGTTCTTCCTGACACAATCGCGCGATACCATTTTTCTGTCTCGCTCCAATGTTTTTGAAAATAACGAAGTGCGGCATCTGTTCTTGCAACAAGCAAAACTCCGGATGTTGGTTTATCTAATCGGTGTACGATTCCCGGACGCAAATATTCATCTGGAAATGACTTTTCCCATGCAGGAAATTGATGAACTAACGCATTTACGATTGTATGTTGGTCTGTGTCTGAAACGGATGGATGAATGGAAATTCCAATTGGTTTTTCTATCACAATCCATGATTTCGATTCCGCTAATATTTTCAATGGAAAATCCCATGACTCAAGATTTGGTGACAATCCTGACGCTGGCTCGCAAGAAATGGTCCACAAATCGCCCAATATTGATTTTGCTTTATAAGAAGCCTTTTCTCCATTTCGCTGGAAAATTCCCGCTTTTTGCCAACGTGAACGAGAAAATTCCGGCACTAATTCTGCAGCCAACACATCCATGCGTTTTCCTGCTTGCTTTTCTGAAATGGTAAATGTTAACTCAGTCATTGTTGAAAGTGTTTTCGGGTTGCATTCCAGAAAAGAATTGCACTCAATGTGTTTGCTAAAAATGTTCCTATTCCGAGCCCCAATACAGAAATATTTTTCGGAAGAACTACCAAAGCGAGTGTCGCTGCAACTGCTGTTGCTATTGAGAGAGCAATGATTGTTACGCGAAGTGGCGTACGAACATCGTCATTCGCAAGAAATATTCGTGATAAAACGGGGATTGCACACGCCGCTGGAAGCGATAAAACAACAATTTGAAATACCCACTTTCCAAGCCGCAATAACTCTCCTTCTGCATCGAAAAGCAATATGAGCCAAAATTCTGCAAAGACGGCTCCAATAATTGCTGCTGGAATCGTTGCTAAGAAAACCCATTTCAACGAGTCAGATAAAACTTTCTGTTGTTCGACTGGATTATCTCGTGCTGCAGTAAGTTTTGGGAAACTCGCGCTTGCAATCGGAATCCCAATCATAGACAAAAGAGCCATTCCTAAGTTTGTACCGATTTGATACGCACTCACCGCTCCTGCGGCAAGAAAACTCGCAATCCACATATCTGCTGAAAGATTTATTTGAAATGCCGCATTTGTTCCAATACGAGCAGAACAATCTGATCCAAAATGCTTCCAGCTATTTACTGGTTTTTTCCACCACCACCCAAGACGTCCTCCTGAAGAAAAGTACGCTATAAAATTTATAAAAAGGTGTAAAAATGCACCACAAACGGCAGAAATACCAATGACCTGCAATCCGTATTTTTCAATCCCAAACCATATTCCCAAACAAATGGCGCCTGTGTAGAGAATCGGCGCAATTGCTACTGAAAGAAATTTTTGTTGTTCTTGTTGAGCTGCTCCAAAAACTGCACTACAAGCTAATAACCACACCGAACCAAAAAGCCATCGAACGAGCGTTGCTATTTCTGCTTGCGCTCCGGCGTCAAACCCACTGGCAAAAATCTGTACAAAATAGTGTGGAAAAACCGCTCCAATCAAACAAAAAAGTCCAAACACTGTTACCACTAACCATAAAAATGAACTTAAAAATTTAACACGATCATCTTTTTTCAATACAGACATTCGCGGCAAAAGCAACGTTGCAACGGTTCCTCCCACTAAAAGAAAAAAGAAAAAATCCGGTACACGAAACGCCGCAAAAACGCGATCTAACTGTTCTGCTGGAAGATTGGAAACCAAAAGTCTATCGCGCAAAAGTCCTAAAACTTTGCTCATAAATGCTGATCCCATCAGCAATGCTCCACCAGAAGTAAGTATTTTTTTCACGCGCCGAGTGTGCCATGGAATGAGAAATTGAGCAAATTGGCGAGTTTGGATTTAGTAAAAAAAACTGGGAAAAATATAAACTCTTAAAATTTCAATTTTCAAACTACAATTTACAAATTTGTAATTTGAACTTTGGAGTTTTAAGCGAAACGACTTTGTGAATTTTTCATGAATAATTTTAGTGCAAACAATTGAGAGAGTTTAGGTCTCTGCTAGAAAAAATAAAGATGAAATATGTGATTATAAGTTTTTTTCTCTTTTGGGTAGTAATAACACAAGCTGCTATTCGAATAAACGAAGTCGCTTGGTCAGGAACTCCAACGAGTAGTAATGACGAATGGATTGAACTTTTTAATGATGGAGAAGAAACTATTTCCGTAGAAAACTGGACTCTAAAAGCAGTCGATGAAAGTCCTGACATAACTCTTGCTGGAGAAATCGAACCAAATGGATTTTTTCTACTAGAACGAACCGATGATACAACCGTCCCAAATATTGAAGCGAATATAATTTATGCTGGATCACTTTCTAACACTGGCGAAGAATTGATTTTGAGTGATGAACATGAAAACGAAATTTGTAGAACTCCTTCTGGAAATTGGCCCGCTGGAGAAAGTTCTCCTGAAAGACGATCCATGATGTGGCTTGAAAATGAATGGAAAACTTTTTTGGGAGAAGCCAATGAATTTGGAATATTTGGAACTCCTGGAACAGAAAATATAATTCCTCCTCCAGAACCACCGGAAACTACGTTTCAATCTGCAGAACCAATAAGTGTGAAAATATCCGAATTATCTCCCATCTCCATTGGAGAACCTGAATGGTTTGAAGTAGAAATATTGGCAATCAACGCTATTGACCTCGATAAATGGAAAATCAAAAAAGGCACAAGTGAGATTTTGTTATCAGAACTCACATTTGCAAATGGTGGACAATCCCTTTCTGGACAATCTGTAACACTTCTTGAAAACGGTCTTGTAGGACATGAACAACTCAATGGAACGGATTTTACGTTTACTGAAGATTCTCAAGTTTGGCTAAGTGATAATGAATCTACTCCTCTTCGATTTGTCGGAAACCCCAGTCCAATAAGTCTTCCTGACGGCGGAGGAGCTCTAGAAATTCTAAATGAGCAAAACGAAGTTTTGAGTTCTGCCACGTGGGGAAATACTCGAAATGGAGTACAGGATGGGTTTCGCTGGGGAGAAATTTGGAATTGGAATCCAATAAAATATTGGCCGTTACGAAGTAATGAAAATGCTCCAACTCACACTCGTGGAGAGGAAAATAGAACTGCTCCTGTCTTTCCTGAGCAACTAAATATTCGTATCGATGAAATTTCGCCGAATAGAATAAATGGCGTTGATTTCATTGAAATACTGATCACTGAAGCCCCAGAAAATAGCATTCTTCCTCCATGGAATATAAAACATAATGGAACAGAACTTTTCTCGAGCGGAGGAGAATTTGTAGAATCTGGAGATAGAATTACGCTTTTTTTTGAAAGTGAACTCGTCGAAGAAAATCCTTCACGATGGATAAATAGAACTACTTCAAACGATACGCAAACAGAAAAAATTTGGGAAAGCAGTAAAAAAAATGGGCTCAATAAAACGAGCGGTACTTTAGAATTAAATATTTGGACTGGAACAAGCTGGGAAAAAACTGCAGATTTTATTTGTTGGGTTAAAGACGAATTACCCGAGGCGGAACAAGTTCGATTAGAAAATCATCCAGATGATTGGATTGGATCATGTTTTCAAAACGCAAGTATATTGCAAAACGAGTCAATCGCTCGACCAGAAGAATCAATAGACACAAATAGTGCTACTGATTTTTTCCATCATTTCAATGGTTCTCCTGAAGAAATAAATATTCCTCAAAATGCCCCACCTGTTCCAAAAATACTCGTTCAGGGAAGTCGACGCGTGTATGATGCATCACTTAATTTGACTGGACTTGATGGCGAAAATGCTACAACCGATCCTGATGGATTACATGATTTGAAGTCTTGGAAATGGGAAATTGAAGGAACCAGTTGTGGGAATTATTCTACTGATAATTGGGAGTGGAGTAATGTAAAAAAAGGAATTAAATCATGTGAAGAAGAAAGCTCGCGTGCCAACCCAGGAGTAATTTATTTTAACTTCAATGAACAAGAAAAATTTCATGTAACACTGACCGCAGAAGATTATTCTGGCGCAAATGCAAGCGTGACAGTAGAACTTGATCGTGATCCGTTCAATGTTGGTGGCGGAGGAAGTGTTTTTGATGCTCCGTTAAAAAAATGGCTTGCAAAAGAACTTGAAAAAGATGCAATACAAGAGCGAAAAACGTTAAAAGTTGGAACAAATCAATCAATAAGTGAACATTTTTTCGATGATTTTTTAACACATCTTGATTATAAAAAAATAGATCCTCGATTTTGGAAACCAAATCCTCCCCAACCAAAATTAATTTCTGGAAAATTTCGTGATCGAATCCCAGAAGACGACATATTTAAAATTAAAAAAAATATCGGATTAGTCTTTTTATATTAAAAAATTACAATTTGTACTTTGCACTTTGTAATTTGAAATTTGATCACTGTGTTGTCCACGCGCTTGGAGAAATTACTCGACCAAATGGATCTTCAGGGAAATTTACAACTTGAATATCTTGCGCAATTGCTGCTCTATTTGCTATGAGAACTGTTTGAATATTTTCTAATACCAAAACATATTCTGAAGTTTTTTGAGCAAAAATACGTCGTGCTTCAGCGTCAACAGAAAATTTTTGAAGATCTTTTTCCGCTTCTATTTTTCTGTCCAACAGCAAGGAAATGTCTTCTGGATTCGATGTTTTTAATGCGTCAAGGAATAAGGTTTCACTCTCTAGTGAAGCATTTCGTGCAGTGGCTGCTAGACGAGTAAACTCTGTGATGTCTTGCGACAATCTCGCTTGCAATACATCTGATCGACTTATTAATCGAGCAATCATTTGGAGTAATCGACCAACTTGATAATCTCGCAAAATTGCTGTTTCTCCTGTGATTTGCTCTGGAAATGGAACTTCAAACACACTCTCTACTTCGCGTTTCCAAAGTAACACTTCTGCCAATAAACCTTTTTGATCAGAAAGTCGCTGCGTTTCAATCCAATAATTCCACACCCCTAAAGAACGTCCAGCCATACTTTTTTGGGCAACCGTCGCCTTTTCTGTTGAGGAATTTTGCACTATTTTTTCTTTTTTCTTTCCTGCTCGTTGAAGTTTTTCTGATAATGCATCTTTGGTTGGAAAAATTTTTGTCTTTACAGATTCTATTGCTATCGGCTTCTCTTGCAACGCCTTTTTCACATCTAGTTTGTCACTTCCTCCCCAAATCAACCAACCAACTATTCCCAATCCTCCTAGAACCAAAAGTGTTTTAAGAATTCCAAATCCAACACGACGCAAGAGCCAAACTGTATCTGTTGTGTCTTCCAAATCTGTTAACTCTTCATCTAATTCATCAAACTGATTTTCAGCTTGTTCTAATTTTTCCTTATCTTCTAATTCCGTCTCCGTCGGCTGTTTTTCAGGCTCAATAAGTGACTTCTCCTCTTCGAGAAAAGGTTGTGGTGCTGCAACTTGCTCCGATGCTGGAGTAGTCGTCGCTTCTGTTGTTGATTCAAATGGATTTTCTACCATCGTGTAATTATACCTCAATCTATAGAAAAAATCAAACGCGAAGCGCCCACATCGCTGCTGCGATCGCATCTGCAGCATCATCTATTTTTGGATTCTTTTCGAGTCCAAATTGCAACTTCGCCATTTTCTTCATTTCCGCTTTATTCGCTCGTCCATTTCCAGTAAAAGAAAGTTTTAATTCTACTGGTTTTGGTTCTACTACACGACATCCTGCTCGTTCTGCAAGAAGTAAAAGAACACCTCTTGCTCCAGCCACACGCATTGCTGTGGTTGTATTTGAGCCAAAGAAAAGATCTTCAATCGATACTATTTCTGGTTTCCATTTTTTGAAGAGAAACTCAAAATCAGTTGCCAATTCGTGTAATCGCGCTGGAAATGGAGAATTTGGTTCGGTTGTTATCGTTCCAAATGTACATAATTCTGGTTTCGCCTTATTGGATGCGTCCAAAACTGCAAATCCACATCGCCCAAATCCCGGATCAACACCAAGTATTTTCATTATTGAAAGTATAGCGAATATTTCCATTTTTGCATGAAAATAGTGTATGTAAACCTCATTTATTTCTCTCAACTATTTTAAAACTTGACTAAATAACGAGTTCCGTGTTTTATAATATCGTATTTTTCTTTTCTTTCGAGAAGAGAAAGATCTGATCTTTGAGAAGTCGAAGAATGTTTTCTTACTAATAAAAGGAAGTCGTATCATGGAAAGAAAAATATTTCTCGCAACAGAGAAAGGTTGTTATGACTTTATGTTCCCAGAACGAGAAAATGAATATCATATCTTGCTCATAATAAATAAAGATGGTGCAAATATCGAAAAAGCACCAAACACTTCACAATCAAGAAAAATTATTTTTACTGACACTGTAAATGAAATGGTATCAGAGCTTACAACTTCATCAGAAGATAGAGATATTGTGATTATTGAAAATAAAGATAATACCCTTTCTTTGTTTCAACTAAAACAATCTCCTGTAATCGCTTAACACCTGCCTATAAGGCATACAAATATTGGAGAAGAATATGAGTGCTAGAGAGTATTCACGAGGAAAAGATATCCTCGCCGTTTTAAAAATCAACGCGAAAAGATTGGGTTTTAACTTTTCGTCACTTGATAATGTATATTTTGAAATATGTTCATCGGACCATTCTAAAAACTGTAAAAAACAAATAGAGGAAATTGAGTCATTAATTGCAAATGCCGTTCCTCCATATGTAATTGAACCTAATGGAATTGAAAACGATGATATTTTCCTCGAAAAATGGAAATTTATCCGTATTCAACCAAGATAATAAGAAGAAGCTTTTTGCTTCTTCTTTCTTCCTAAAACATTCTTCCACTTCTCTTTTTTTTAATACCTTTTCGCTCGCAAAGACAACACTATTTGTAGTTTGTGATTTTAAGCGAAGCGATTATTTCACCGTTACACTTTTCGCTAAATTCCGTGGCATATCCGGATCAAGATTTCGTAATATCGCTAATTGATACGCAAGGATTTGAACTGGAATAAGAGTTGCAATCGATTGAATTCCGTCACAATCTGGAACACGAATCCATTCATCAAACACATCTGCTTTTCTTGGAGAAATCCCAATAACACGTGCTCCTCGCGCTTTTACTTCCATCGCATTGGAAATAGTTTCTGGATCATCACCAAGTACTAAACACGGAACACGATTTTCAATCAAAGCAATTGGTCCATGTTTTAATTCTCCCGCAGCAAATCCTTGTGCATGAATGTAAGAAACTTCTTGAATTTTTATCGCTGCTTCGAGCGCCATTGGATACAACGAACCACGACCAATAATAAACATGTTATCTCGATCCACGATTTTTTCTGCAACAGCACGAATGTGTTCTGCATATCGGGGATTTAATAATTCATTAATTGCCGTCGATGTTTCTCGCAGAAGCTCTCGTCCTGCGTTAAAAATTCCTTTTCCACGCAATTCTGCGTCCGCATGAGCTAATAAAAAACAAATTGCCATTTGTGACGTGGCCGCTTTTGTCGAAGCAACGGCTTTCTCAATTCCTGCATTTAATTGCAAAACAACGTCGGATATACGCGCAACTGAGGAAGTTTCCACATTTGTAATAGAAACAATTTTGGCTCCTTTCTTTTTTCCTCGCTCTAAAATTTCCAAAACATCCGCCGTTTCTCCCGATTGACTAATCGCAATAAGCGCCGTTTTTTCATTTACAAATCGTTCAAATTTTGGCATTTCAGATGCTGCTACTACGTTTATTTTCCGTCCAGATATTTCTGCGAAAAAATATTCCGCTGTTGCAGCTACTTTATGCGCTGTTCCACACGCAATAAAATATGCTCCATTACAATTTGCCAAAACATTGGCCGCAGACCTCATTAAATCACTCGGCTGATTAATCGCACGAGAAATGGTTTCCTTTTGGTCAAAAATCTCCTTTAACATAAAGTGCTCAAAATCTCCTTTCCCTGCTTCTTCAATATTCCATGGAACATCTATATTTCGTTTTTCAATAGGTTTTCCTGTTAATAGATTTGCAAATAATACTTTTTCTCCACGAACCCAAACAATTTCATCGTCATCTAAATAATTTACCGTTGAGGTATGATCAAGAAATGCTGGAATATCACTCGCAATATATGTTACATCTTTCCCTCTTCCAATAATAAGTGGTGAACCACGACGTGCTGCAAAAATTCCATCAACTCCATCTATAAATAAAATAATTGCAAATCGCCCTTTAATCTGAGCTACAGTTTTTTGAATCGCCTCAAATGGCTCAAGTCCTTTCTCTAAATATTCATTTACAAGTGCTGGAATAACCTCTGAATCAGTTTCAGATACAAATGTTTCTGTTCCAATTCGCTCTTTATGTTCTAAAAAATTTTCAAAAATTCCGTTATGAGCTAACGTAACACGTCCATAACGATGTGGATGAGAATTCGGAACTGTCACTCCTCCATGAGTCGCCCATCGACTGTGTCCAATCGCTTCTTTTGCAGAATCAAAATCATGATTCACTTCGGATATTTTCCCAACTTGTTTTTCTAAAACAATTGAGTCATTCACTTTTACAGCAATTCCCCAAGAGTCGTATCCTCGATATTCTAATTTCTTCAGTCCTGCAAGAACTACCGATCCTGCATTATAATTTGTTCCGGAAACAGCAAAAATTCCACACATTCCAAGGGGGAAATACGATGGTGATTCTGCACTAGAAACAAAAAACTGTCAAAGTTTTGACAAATATTTGACATAATAACGCATCTGAATACACTCGCGAGGATTTTTAGAAAAGAATTCACACATGCTTATAATTCGATTTGCTCGCCACGGACGTAAAAAACAATCATTTTTTAAAATTGTTGTTGCAGAAAAGGCTCGAGCCGTTCAAAAAAAATATATTGAAGAGCTTGGGTTTTATAATCCACTTGCAGAAGACGGAAAAGGACTTTGTAAGGTTGATGCAGCAGCTGTAAAAAAATACATCTCAAATGGTGCACAACTCAGTCAATCTGCCGCTCGTTTGTTTGTTAAAAATGGAATCAATGAGGCTGAAAAGTTTATCATTACTCGTCCAACAAAACCGAAAAAAGAAGCGCCTAAACCAGAGGTAAAAGAAGTTGAAACAACAGAAGTTCCTGCTGAAGAAGCAGCTCCAGCTGAAAAAGCTGAAGCAGAAGAAACTCCTTCCACAACAGAAGAAGAGAAAAAAGAAGAAGCTGTTGTTGAAGAGACTCCAGCTGAGTAGTTTCCTTTTATTTTCACACAAACATGCCAGAAAAAAATACTGCCGTCGAATTTGTTCGCTACATTTTGCAACAGATCTGTTCGAATGAAAACGCGATTGATATTACCTCTATTGATGATGATCGAGGAACTTTGATTACTATAAAAGTAGCAAGTGAAGATATGGGAAGACTTATCGGAAAAGATGGACAAACTATTTCAGCATTACGAACTTTAATTTCAATTTTATCTGCACGCGAAAGTGTGCGATACTTTCTGAAAGTAGAAGATCCTGAATAATATTTTTTCAACATGCCACTTCCTCCTGTCGACGACCGAATTATCCCAGCTGTTCGATACGTAGAAACAGCTACAACTACTACAACTAACGCTCCAGTTGTTCAAAGAATGGGCGTAAGTGCCGGAAGCCTTACCGGAAGAACTGGTGATACAATTGCTACATTAAGTAATTATACGACAATGGATCTTGTGCAGATGTTTGTTGTATATGCGTTCATTGCTGCCGCTGGACTCTCTGCTGTATTTATCTTCATTGGAGGAATAAATTTTATTCTCTCTGGAGGAAATGATGAAAAAATTAAAACAGCCGTAAATACTATTCGTTATGCGATTGTTGGACTTATTGTAACGATTCTGAGTTTTACTGCGGTAACAATTATGGGACGAGTATTTGGATTAAACTTTATGTCATATTTATCATATAACGAAATCCGAACATCAATTACACAGCTTATTGATTCGTCTAAAACAAATACGACAACTCCTCATTTCCGTCTACCAAACAACTAATGTTGTGTTGGAACTGGCTGAAAGAAGCTATTTTTCCTGTACGATGTATTATTTGTAAACAGGAAGGAAAATGGCTTTGCTCAAAACATAATCATTTTTGTTGTGCTCCAGAAAATAAAGCGAACTTCGCCTTTTTAGACGAAATTTTCGCAAGCACCGCATACTATGATAAAACAAGTAAAAAGTTGGTAGAATATTTTAAGTTTCGTGGATTTTCAGAATTAGCAGATATTATGACTGTGCCAATGTCTTCAATAATTATTAACAATAAATTACAAGAATTCACTCTTATTCCCATCCCTCTTCATTGGAGTAGAAAACTCTGGCGTGGATTTAATCAAGCAGAAAAGCTAGCAAGATCATTACAAAAACAATTTCCGATGATGAATTTGTCTACTGATTTAAAACGAGTTCAACGAACAAGGCAACAAGCCAAGTTACAACGAAATGACCGATTGATAAATGTAGAACAAGCGTTTAGATGGATGGGAGAAAATGTGCCCCAAAAAATTCTTCTCATTGATGATGTAGTTGCTAGTGGAAGTACGCTAAATGCTGCTGCAAAATCCCTTAAACAAGTTGGAGCAAAAAATGTCACTGGACTTGTATTTGCACGCGGTGGAAAACCGTGCCAAAATTTGAACAATGAAAATTGAATTTTCGGGAGCGGCACGAGGAGTAACAGGATCAAAACATCTTCTCCACGTAAATGGAAAAAAAATATTGCTTGATTGCGGACTATATCAAGGACGAAGAAAACAGGCGATTGAAGCAAATATGAAATTCCCTTTTGAAGCAACAGAAATAGATGCTGTTGTTTTAAGTCACGCACATATTGATCACTCGGGAGCCTTACCTATTTTGGTAAAAAATGGATTTACCGGACCAATCTACTGTACTCATGCAACACGAGATTTGTGTTCTATAATGTTGCGAGACTCTGGATATATTCAAGAACGTGATGCTGAATGGCTCAAAAAGAAACTCAAAGCTCCTGACGCAGAACCCTTGTATACTGTTGCTGATGCAGAAAAAACTCTGTCTCTTTTCCGCTCGGTTGATTACAAACAACAATTTAAAATATGTCATGGAGTACGAGTAAAATTTCATGACGCTGGACACATCCTTGGAAGTGCTCTAGAAGAATGGCATATTCGAGATAATGACACATCACAAGAGATAATATTTGGATTTACGGGTGATCTTGGACGAAAAAATCTTCCTATACTCAATGATCGTGAACAACTTCAAGACCTTGATGTGCTTCTTACTGAATCGACTTATGGAGACCGACTTCATGAAGAAATTAAAGATGTAGAAGAACATTTTGCTGCAAAAATTGTTGAAACAGTTGAACGTAGAGGAAAAGTCTTTATTCCAGCTTTTGCAGTAGAACGAACACAAGAAATTCTCTATGTAATACGAGAAATGCAACACGAAGGGAAAATCCCAACAATCCCAATTTTTGTGGATTCCCCTCTCGCGACAAGTGCAACTGAAATATTTCAGTTACATCCAGAATGTTTTGATGAAGAATTAGTGGAAATGTTTGATCGTGGACAAAATCCTTTTGATGATATCGAGGGATTGCAATTCACTCGATCTGTTGATGAATCAAAGGCGATAAATAAATTCCCCGGCCCAGCTATCATTATTTCTGCAAGTGGAATGTGCGAAGCAGGACGAATTCGTCACCATTTAGCGAATAGTATTTCTGATGAAAAAAATACGCTTCTCATTGTGGGCTTCATGGCAGAAAACACTCTTGGACGAAAGTTGGTAGAAAAAGAATCTCCTGTAAATATTTTTGGGGAACCACATGAAGTAAAAGCTGAAATTATTATTTTCAATGCATTTTCTGGGCACGCTGATCAAAATGGTTTACTTGAATTTGCTGGTGCATGTGGAAAACCAAAACAAGTGTTTTGTGTCCACGGAGAAAACGAACAAATGCTTACTTTCCGAGATAAACTCGGCACATTAAAAAACTTAGCTGATTCTACTATTGAAGCACCTCTTCCAGGAGAAATGTGGGAATTAGGACTAGATAAAGCTTGGAAAAAATCATCTTGGAGAAATCCTATTTCGGAACAACTTTTCCCTGAACTAGAAGAAAATATTGATACTGAAAAAAAGTAAAGCAGTTCTCATTATTGAAATGAAAAAGAATATTTTTGATCTTTGTACTTTGATATTTGTAATTTTGAGTAAAGCGACAATTTGCACTTGACTGAAATCAAATCATAAGTACTCTCCGTCTGAATTTTTAGAAACTTCTGATCATGTCTCGACAATGTCAAATTACCGGCAAAAAAACTGCGACAGGAAATAATCGTCCTTTCTCTCTAAAAGCAACTCGACGTACTTTTCGTCCAAATTTGTTTGTAAAAAAAATGTTTAATCCTCTTACGGGAAAAATAGAGAAAATGAAATTGTCGGCAAAAGCAATTAAAACATTGAAAAAATGGGCAAATGAAACTGGACATGAAACAGAGGCAGATAAAATGGCGAAAATTGCAGCACAAGTAAATGTGAAAAAAACTACAAACGCGGCAAAAGGAAGAGTGCATAAAGAAAAATTGACACCAAAACAGAAAAAAGAATTGGCAGCAGCCGCTGCGGCAGAGTTGGCAAACAACAAACCGGCAGCACTTGAAACTGAGAAAAAAGAAGACTAATGCGTCTTATCGTACTAGATAACATACGATCGCTCCACAATGTTGGAGCGATTTTTCGTACTGCTGATGGCGCCGGTTGGGACAAAATTTATCTTACTGGATACACTGGATGTCCACCTGACAGAAGAATTGAAAAAGTTTCTCTTGGCGCAGAAGAATTTCTCTCGTGGGAACAAGCTGATTCAGCAATAGAGTTATGCAAAAAGTTGAAAAAAGATGGATTTAAAATTGTTGCACTTGAACAATCTGAAAAATCTGAAAATATTTTTGATACACACGATTTTGGTGAAAATATTGCACTTATTTTAGGAAATGAAGTTGAAGGAGTATCTCAAGAATTATTAGATATATGTGATCAACACGTGGAAATTCCCATGTATGGTCAAAAAAAATCGCTCAATGTTTCTGTTGCAGCTGGAATCGCTTTATTTGCGCTTTGAAGAGAAAAAACTAGAAACTTCGGTCTGCAATCTACAAATAAGGAATTTTTTATTTGCACTTTGATCTTTGTATATTGAACTTTGATATTTGTATCAATTTCCCATACAATTCGTGGTGAAAACTGACTTTCAAGAAAATGTTGCGAACTCACACCTGCGGAGAATTAACCGCAAAAAATATCGGCGAAAACACGATCCTGTGCGGCTGGGTTCACGATCGACGCGATCTTGGTGGACTTATCTTTTTAACGCTTCGAGATCGATACGGATTGACTCAAATTATTCTCGATCCAGCAAAATGTGCAGAAGCACATACAATTGCCGAAAAGGTTCGTGCAGAATTTGTTCTTGAAATACACGGAATGGTACAAGCACGAGCTATTGGACAAGAAAAAAAGGAACAAAAAACAGGAGAAATTGAAGTTTTACCAACGAAATTAAATATATTAAATCGTTCTAAAACTCCTCCTTTTGAAATAGATGCTGACGTAAAAAATGAAGATTTGCGACTGGAATATCGTTATTTAGATTTGAGACGAGAACGATTACAGAAAAATCTACAATTACGACATGATATGACGCTTACCATCCGAAACTTTTTTGATAAAGAAAATTTTTTAGATATCGAGACTCCAATTATGGTAAAAGGAACGCCTGAGGGTTCTCGAGAATATCTGATTCCATCGCGTATTCATCCTGGAAAATTTTATGTTCTTCCGCAATCGCCACAACAACTCAAACAAATGTTAATGGTTGCTGGATATGATAAATATATGCAAATCGCTCGTTGTTTTCGTGATGAAGATTTGCGTGGTGATCGTCAACCAGAATTTACGCAAGTAGATTACGAAATGTCTTTTGTTGATACGGAAGATGTTATAGATATAACGGAACGACTTTTCATAGAATTAACAGAAAAACACGCTTCGCATGCAGAATGGAAAAAATTCCTAATCGATGGAAAATTTTTAAGAATGACGTGGAAAAATGCAATGGAAAAATATGGTTCAGATAAACCAGATATTCGTTTTGAACTAGAACTGCATGATATAACTGAATTCTCACGAAACTGTGAATTTGGAGTATTTGAAAATGCTGAACGAGTATTTGCACTTTGTGTACCAAAGAAATTAGGCGAATTTTCACGAAAACAAATTGAAGCTCTTGAGGCAATTGCAAAACAAAATGGAGCTGGCGGACTCGCTTGGTATCGAGCAGGACAAGCGGGAGGCGCTGTTGCAAAAAATGCTTCATATGAATTTCAAACAGCTGTAATAAGTAAATGTAATGCCGACGAAGGGGACTTAATTCTTTTTGGTGCAGGAGATTTTTTAACTGCTGTCGAACCACTTGGTGCTGTCCGATTACAACTGGGAGATCAACTGGGTTTACGAAAAGAAAACGAATGGGCATATTTGTGGGTGGAAGATTTTCCAATGTTCGAGAAGAAAGAAGATGGAACTATTGCCGCTTCTCATCATCCTTTCACCGCTCCTCATCCAGAAGATATTGATAAACTAGAATCTGCCCCCATGGAGTGTCGTGCTCTTGCATACGATATTGTTTTAAATGGAGTAGAACTCGGAGGTGGATCAATTCGA
Organism: Candidatus Altimarinota bacterium; assembly: GCA_963677105.1. Lineage (GTDB taxonomy): Bacteria > Patescibacteriota > Gracilibacteria > UBA4473 > UBA4473 > M50B91. The sequence goes on from OY781871.1 coordinate 399,801, forward strand.
ATTCATGATCCAGCATTACAACACAAAATTTTTGACATATTTGGGATGTCTGAAGATGAAATTCAAGAAAAATTTGGGCATTTATTAAAAGCTTTTTCTTACGGATGTCCTCCTCATGGTGGATGTGCAATGGGATTGGATCGAATGGTTATGTTATTTGCAGGAGAACCGAATATTCGCGAAGTTATCGCATTCCCAAAAAATCAAATGGCTGTTGACTTGATGCTTGGCGCGCCCGGAATAATGCCGGAAAAGGAATTAAGTGAGCAAAACATAAGAGTCGCTGACACTTCAAATAAGAAATAACAAAGAGCAAAAATCAAAATTTGCACTTTGTACTCTGTACATTGATATTTGATATTTGTATATTGTTATTTGTACTTTGCTCTTCGTTGTGCTACTTTCCGCGCGATGAATAAAAATCTTCCAATCGTAGCTATTATTGGACGCCCAAATGTTGGAAAATCTACTCTTTTCAATACGTTCGTTGGAGAACGACGAGCCATTGTATCTAATATTGCAGGGACGACTCGTGATGCGATTACAGAACGCGTTCACGGAGATTTATATGATTTTTTATTAGTAGATACTGCTGGACTAACTGATGATGAAGGAGATTCTTTAGAAGCCGAAATTCAACAACAAGCCGAGTTGGCACTTTCTCAGGCAGACATCGTTGTTTTCATGCTTGATGGAAGAGCTGAATTAACGAAAGATGATCTTGAATTAGCAAAACGTATGCGTGAGTCCAAAACTCCCGTTATTTTTTGTATGAATAAACTCGACGATGGAGTTATCCGAAATTGGGATTGTTTACAACTCGGACTTGGGGAACCTTTGGCCCTTTCTGCATTAAATTATGCTGGACGAGATGTTCTCACTGATAGAATTGAAACCGCTCTTGGAAAAGCTGGATTTAAACCAGAAGCAATTCGAGCAGAGGAGGAAAACCCAAATATAATTAAAATTGCACTGGTTGGACGACCAAATGTTGGAAAATCATCATTATTTAATACATTAATTGGAACACAACGAAGTGTTGTTTCTGAACGAGCTGGAACGACACGCGACACAATTGATACTGAGTTACAAGTAGGTGGAACTGATTTTCTTCTTCTTGATACAGCTGGACTTCGTCGTCCTGGAAAAGTAGGAAAACAGCTTGAGTTTTGGAGTAGTGTACGAACGCGTCATGCAATCGAACGATCTGATGTATGTGCCGTTTTGATCGATGCAATCGATGGAATCACTCATCAAGATTTATCTATTCTTGGAGAAGCGGTAGAAGCGGGAAAAGGAATTATCCTTTGTGTTAATAAATTCGATCTCGCTCGCGACCGAGCTAAACAAGGGGAAAAAGTTGATACTCGGGATTTGGCAGAAGTTCCAATGTGGGGAGAAGATCTTGATAAAATTCGATCAAAATATTTGAAATATCTCACCTCAAAAGTGAAATTTTTACCGTGGGTTCCTGTCCTTTTCTTTTCTGCAAAAACTGGACGTGGCACAAAAGATTTATTTAAAAGCGCAATAGAAGTAAAAGCTGAACGAGAAAAACGTATTCCAACAGCAGATTTAAACCGGATTTTACCAGAAATTTTCTTCGGACACGTAAAACCTTCCGTGGGAACAAAAATGGGGAAACTGAAATACTGCTCACAAGTAACAAGTCGTCCTCCAAAATTCATCTTTCATGTAAATAACACCGAAGCGTTCCATTTTTCATATGAACGATATTTGGAAAATCAATTACGAGAACGATACGGATTTTTCGGTTCACCAATTCGAATTGAATTGCGCGACGCAATGGGGAAGCGGAAATAAAAAAAATTTTTATTTCCTTGAAACCACAATTTTCAAAGTTCAAATTTTGCTCTCTACTCTTTGTTATTTGATAAATCAAATATCTGAACTTCTTCCTGAGCAAACGCGGAAAAGTGCTCTATGTGTGTCGTACTAAAAAACACTTGTGAATCAACACATAATTTTTCTAATGCTGCTTGACGAACTGAATCAAGTTCAGAAAAACAGTCATCCAATAGCAAAATCGGCGGAACTCCACTGTGAGAAGATAGAATTTGTTTTTGTGCTGCAAGTAATGCTAATAAAACTGATCGTTCTTCTCCACGACTTGCTGTGGAAATCAGCGGACGATTTCGAAGACGAAACACAAAATCATCACGATGTGGTCCTAAAAAACTTTTTCGTGCTGCACATTCGCGTTGAAAATTTTCAGAAAAAAACTGACGAACTCCGTCTTCTGTCGGTTCATATTCTTCAGGAGTTTGTAACTCCACTGAAATGGAATCTGAGGAGTGAGAAATCTCTGTTAATTGCTGCTGAAATGGATCGGATAAAGATTGAAGGAACTCCGTTCGTTCTTTCCAAATATCTGGAATTACGTTCGCAAGAATTTCATTCCATGGTTGTAAATCTTGAGTTCGAACTTGAGAAATAACTCTTCCACTTAAGTTCGAACTCGACTCTCTCAATAACGCATTTTTTTGTCGTGTCGCTTTATCTGCACGAGAAAGATTCTCTCTATAAATGGGAGAAAGTTGAGATAATACACGATCAAAAAACTGTTGTCGTGCGCGTTTCGCCCCAGAAAAAAGCGATAAATGTTCTGGCGCAAATAACAAAGTAGGAATTTGTCCAAAAAATTTCTTTCGAGTTATTTTTTTCTCGTTTCGTATAAATGCTCTTCCTCGTGGCTGAATCTGAATTTTAAATTGATCACCCGAACCCAAGATTGCTTGAATCTGAGCTGAATCTGCTCCATTACGAATCAAGTCAGAAGAAATAGTTTCTCTCCAGCTTTTCCCTACACTCAAGAGTGAAATCGCTTCTAACACATTCGTTTTCCCTCGTCCGTTCCCACCAACAAGCACTACAATATTTTTTTCAAATTCAAAAACTCGCTCTTTATAATTGCGAAAATCATGAAGGATGAGCGTTCGTAAAGTCATCGATCATATTTTAACACTTGAGTTCGAACTTGTCTTGTTCCTATTTTCTTTTCAAGTTCGAACTTATTCAAACCCCGGATCAAATTCAGGATCTAATCCAATAGCTTCAATTATTGGAAATTCATTTGTCGATGTTCCCCCTGCCCAAACCCATTCTTCCACATTTTCAACTATTTCATGTTTCAACGCATTATAACGAATATAATATGCCACTTTTTGTAAATAATTTTCACTTATAATTTCTTTTGAATTAAAACGTCCTTCAAAAATAGGAGCCTTTTGTCCTTTTTTAACAGAATCACCATATTTTCTATTAAAATACATAGCATACGATTGCTGAATTTTTTGCATAAACTTTGAAATTTGTGACGCTTCTCCGGCCTCTAAGTTCGAACTTGATATGTCCTCCGATAACAAAAAATGAAAATGATTTGGTAAAAAACACCAAACATAAATTTTGATTGTTGGAAATTTTAAGAGATAACGCTTTATTGTGTCCCCAAACCGTATTAAATCTTGATCACAAAAAAACAATCTTTGTTTGTTACATCCTCTATTATAAATATGATAATAAATACCTTTTTTAAAATTTCTCTTTTGCATTTTAGGAACTTAGAAACCTACCCAAAACACTAATAAAAATAAGAAAAACAACAAACATCCTTTTTCATAAAACTTTAATACAAACAAGTTCGAACTTAAATTAAATAATAACACAAAAAAGAACCCCGATTCTTTCGAATCGGGGTTCTTGTATCTACCTTGTCTTCTCATTACTTACTCTAATGAATCAATCTCCGAAGAGAAAGAATAATTAGTCAGCGTTTGTCATAGATGTTGTGTCAGTATCAAGCAAGTAACCGTTCAACCAGTCAAGTGTTGAGTCTGTGTGAGCGTTTGAAGACTCATCTGACCATACAGTCTTTGTTGTTTGAGTAGCTACGTTAGCAAGTGTAGCTGAAGTCAATCCTGTTGCTGCAAATGCTACTGTTTCAACAACAGTGTTTGCTCCAAGAACTGTAACTACACCACCTGCAGAAGTTGTTGTAACTCCTGTGATAGATGCTGCGTCGATTAACGCTTTGATTGCATCAGCAACTGCTGTGTTAGCTCCCGCTCCCACACCAATCAATGAAACTGCTGTTCCGTTAATTGTTAATGTACCTGCTGTCGAAGCAGCTGTAGTTGTTCCAACAATTGTATATGTTGAAGTCTGAGTCAACGCTGCTTTCGCTGCTGGTGCAACATATGCTGAATCGTTAGAAATTGTTACGTTCACTGCGTCATCGTCAGCAGCTGTTCCTGTGTCTACTGTATTGTCCATAAACAATGCAAATGTTCGTGACTCTCCTGATGCCAATCTCTGGTTTGAGAAGTTTACAGTAACAGTTCCAGCTATGTCGTTTGCAGCTGTGAATGTATCCACAATTGATGAAGTAACTGTAGCAGTATTATCGATTGTTCCGTCAGTTTTTACCTGTCGAACAACGAATCCTGCGTCAGCAGATGTCTTCATTCCTGACAATGCAACATCGAATGTTACTCGTCCAATCTCAGCCTGACGAGCTGCATCAGCTGAAATTGTGAATCGATAAATCTCTTGTGAAGCAGATGATGGATCTGAGAAGTTTGGCTGTGTAGCAGCGTGTTTCACAGAAACCTCAGTTCGGTAAGCCACGAATGGTTCACCAGCGTAAGTTCCGCTAATTTGACCTGCTGCCAAATCAGTTCCTGTAGCTGCAGTAAGTGCCTCTACTCCATTAGCTGTTCCTTCTGATGTGTCAGTAGTCAATTTCAATCGTTTACCAGTCATTGATGCTTGAGTAATATCTCGAACATCAACTTTAAGAGTAACAAATGTTGAATCGTCTTTTGGAACAGAAATTCGATCTTGGTTTGCAAGCTCGAAGTGTAGCAAGTCTCCTGTTTGCATCTGTTTTGTCTGAACAAGTTGTCCAGCCTCATTGTACAATTTGAAGTCTGCTCGTGGACCAAATGTAGTCCATGATCCAGAATTATTATCCAAGTACAAGTCTTTAATTTGTACCTCGTCGTCTGCTGCATTGAATCGAATCTTCAATACTTCTACTTCATCAGCTCCTGCTACGAGGATATCTGAGTAAATTGTAGAACCAATACTCATAACAAGTGAACCACTTGCAACAAGTGTAAATGTAGAACCATTTACTGCTGTCATTGGAGTTGTTGCATTTCCTCCTGGGAGGTATACAGTTTGTCCATTTTCTACATTATCTGCATCAACAGCAGTAATTCTCATTCGAAGAACGTCTCCTGATGATGTTTCGTTTGTGTTTACTACAACAGCAAATTCTTTTTGACCTGCTGATGGCACAACCACTGACAAGTCGTTAAATGTTGCTACTTCTGTAGTAGTATTAAAGTTCTTTGATGAACCCTGCTGTGCACCGTCTACGAAAATCGCAGCAGTATAATTAGCAGCGTTTCCAATAGATCCAACTGAATCATCTGCATCTACTGTAATAGATGTAACATTTACATCACCTGAGTCATTGTTATCAAGAACAAACTCCATGAATGTAACATCATCCAATCCAGCAACGATAGTCTCTGATGAGAATCCGTCTGTTTTTGTGATTGTCAAAGCTGATGCTGTAACCTCAACCAATGATCCTTGTGCTGAACCAAGTAATTGGTCAGTAGGAACCTGATCACCTGTAGAGATGTACTCTGGTGATGAGAAGCTTGATGAAGCTAGGTTGAACTTAATAGTTGATCCTGTAGGTGCTGCGTCTTGAATGTTTAGAACTAGTTTCAAGATTGAAGCTCCTGCAATTTCAAATGTTGTGTCGTACTCAAGTTTAGCTGTTCCTAATACATCTGTAGTATTTGCAACCATTGCGTTCTCACTGTCGATCAAGTTGTCGTTCAAGAACAATCGGTAGTTGTTGAATGCTGCGTTAGCTCCAATCAAGTGGTTAGCTGTAGCAGAATTTGCAACAAGAACTCCTACATTTGCTGTTCCTGTGTAAACAGAAGTCAAAGTAACTCCGTCAACCAAGAGTGGCTGGTCTACGATAACACGTGCTGTCATAGCTACGATGTCGTTAGATCCTGGAGCGTACTGTTGGTTACCCAATGATGATGGGTCACGTGAAACGTTGATGTCTCCTGAGTCGATTGTATACATTTTCAATCGTGCACAGTTGTCTTCAGCGTCGCTGTTAGAACAAGTACCACCTGTAGTTGTTGTTCCTGTAGTTGTTGTTGTAAGGAATGAGTCTGAAGTAGCTTTTACTCCAAATGCAGTTCCAATTTCAATAGCTACAAGGTCTTCAAAGTTATCAATTTTGAAGTTAATTGTGTCTCCTTTTTCTGCTGAAACGATGTCAGCACGCATTGAGAAGATTCGTGAATCACCATCTTCGATGATGTATCCTCCAGTAACTCCGTTGTCCAATCGGAAAGTGATGTAATCACCGTCGATGATAGACTCTGCAGATACTTGCTCTCCTGAAACGTACAAAGCAACGTTTTCAAGTACGTTTTCTAATTCAGCTGTACCGTCGTTTTTGAAAGTAATAGCTCGAATCTCAACGTCTTTGTTTGTTGATGACTCGTTCAACATTCGGAATTTACCGATCTCGATGAAGTTGTCTCCAACGTCGATAGTTGTGTCTGATCCTAGATCTGAGAAATCAACCTCTGATACTTGGTAATCAGCTACTTCCATCTCTTCTCCCTCAATTGGGAAGTCTCCTACAACATTCATAGCAGTAGATGCTACGTCATCAGCAGAAACCAAAGCCAATCGGTTGTGGTGTCCAATGTTTTTGTCAGAAGAAGTGTATTTTGCTGAAGCTACAACGTCAGCAACCAAAGTTTGTCCCGCAGGAGTTACTAATGGTGGGTTGAAACGTAATTCAACTACGTCATCGTTGTTAATTGATTTGTCGTTTCCTACTTTGAAACCATCAATTTCCATCCATACGTTTTTGAAGTCGTCGTTGTCACCAAGACCAAGACGTGTGAAAGTCAATGAAGAAATCTCAACGTCTGCGTCGTCTGATGCAGTCAACTCAATAGTAGTATAAGGAACTGAAGTAGCATTGTATGGAACGTTTGTTCCACGTGGTGTTTCTTCTGAAAGCATAACTTCCAATGTTCCTTCTGCTGGTCCGTCTGGGATAGATACTGCTAACAAACCGTCGTAAACGATTTTTGCAGTCTCAGCACGGTTAACTGGTTTACTTGCTCCGAATGTTCCGTCAGCGTAACCACGCATAAGATCGTAGTTGTATGCTGTTTCAACATATTCGAAGAACCAGTCACCTGATGTTACGTCATCGAAGTGAGGAGCACCTGTTGTGTCCAAGTCAAGTTCGAGAGCGTTAATCACCATTTTTGCCAACTCAGCACGGTTGATTCCGTTACCAGGACGGAAAGTTCCGTCAGGGTTACCATCAATCCATCCGTAGTTGTACATTGTTTCTACGTAGTCGTAGTACCATGCGTCTTCTTCAACGTCTGGAAAGTGTGCCCCTCCAGTTGTGTCGAAATCAACACCTGATGCCAATGTAATAATTTTCGCTACCTCTGCACGATTTAATTGTCGTGCTGGTGCAAAAGAACCGTCTGCGTTACCTCCAAGCACGTCTAAAGCGACAAGCTCTTCAATAGCTTCAACAGCCCATGTTGGGATCTCGTTTACATCTGTGAAGTCCAAGCTTGCGAATGCCAATGATGGAATCATTGTAAACGCCATAGCTGAAACTGCCAATGCTGCGATTCCCTTTTTAAAATGAGACAAAATAGTCATCTTTTTGGGATTATAAATAAAATCTTGTGGGTTCGAATAAACAAACCCGAAACTCCTAGAAAATGAAAAACTCACCGAATAGACACCGCAAAAGTAGCGGAATCACTCAGTGTTCTTTGAAATTCTTAGGCATATAAAAAAGTTGAAAAAGCTCTATATAAGGGTCTTTTCTCTAGAAAAATATTCTTTTCCGGCCGCTGTTTCAAAGAACGAGTTTTTTTATTCACTATCCCTTATGGAGAGCGAGCAGAGAGCGCATTTTTGTCACAAGTCTGCCAAACCACCGATATCGTATGAATTTATGGGGAAAAGTCAACATTTTCCCTGTCTTACGAAACCGGTCATAAAATCAAACGAAAAAACCTAGAAAACGTTACAAATAAAACGAGAAACTGGTGTTGGAATCAATAACTCCAAATTGCCTGGAGTCAAGAAAGGAATAATACAATATGTTTTGTCCTTTGTACTTTGAAGTTTGTAATTTGAAAATTGAACCTATTCCACAATCGTGTCTCTTAAGGCTTCAATCGCATCAACACTGTCTCCTACGTTCTCTCTTACCTCTTGCACTGAGTCATTTAGCTCCTGTAATTGGCTTTTTGTTTCCTCGTATTGCTGTTTTACTTCTGCGATTTCTTTTTCAATTTCTGCCTTCTTTTGCTCAAATGATCTCCTTTTTTCATCTATTTTTTGCTGAAACTGAAACACTTCTTCCTCAATTGATTCGTTTTTCTCTTCTAATTTCACCTTTATTTCGTTGAATTCTTCTTCTATTTGAAGTTTTCTTTTTTTATATTCCTCTTCTATGGTGTCGTATTTTTCGAGTAAAAAGTTCTTGCGCACAGAGAACAAGGATTCTTCAATTGCTCCCACATCACCGCCTGTCATTTCGGCAACTTTTTTTTGTATTCGTAGCGACCAAATATCCCATTCATCTGGATGTTTTATATATACCCACGACAAAAAACAAATTCCGCTGATTAATAATGCTGCGATAAATCGTTTCATTTTTTTAATAAATCCTGAATGTTGTCTCCTCGAAACTCTTTTAATATTTTCCCCACTCCTCTGACTGTTTCTGGTGATACAATCGACTCTTTTTTATGTTGACGCACCGTTTTTGGTTTTCGTTGAAACGCCCCGTTAATTGTTAATATCGATTCACAATTTTCACAATCTAACTCTAAAACAATTCGCTCAGAATTTATCATTAAAACGTCGTACGCACATTCACTCACTGACGCGCCACATCGTGGACAAATCGCCTGAAAAAGAATTTTCTCAATAACCTCTGAATATGAAGGGGATTTCATCTCTTTCATTGTGATATTTTTCAAAAAAGAGGGCAACTTTTTTTTAATTTTCCCTGAGCAATTCTTTGTTTTGAAAAATGATTTTTAGTCAGAAATTACTGAAACAGGAAATGTAACGCTATCGCTTTTCCCTGTAGAATCAATCACAGTCAATGAAACTTGTTTTTCTCCAGCTGTTCTCCATGTATGAGAAACACGTGGAGACATTGTTCCGTTATTAAACGTAGCAAACCGTGAAACTGATGTCCCTACATCTTCTGTATCAAAATCCCAAATAAACCGAATTCCACGTCCAGAACTTTCTCCCGCATCAAAGGTAAATGTTGCCCCAACTGCTCCTGAGCGATGAGAAACAATTACACGCGCTTTCACTTCTGGCATTGGAAGTACTTCAATTGTTTTTACAACAGTAGTCACATTTTTTCCTGGATCTCGTAATTGCATTCGAATTGTCACTGAACCAGGAGATAAATAAGCTAAACTTTCTCCTCCTATTCCACGAAAATCACTTTCCCATAATCCATCTGCGTCTAGATCAAATCGTACTTGCGTTCGTCCCCAATCATACGTGCGTTTCCCTAAATATTTGGGGAAAAATCGAACAGGTTCTCCTACATAAATTGTATCAACCGAACAACCAATTTCCGCTACTGGTTTCTCATTTATATCTACAAAAATGTTTCGTATAGAATTTGCTATTACGCTGTCTTCATTTTGAACTTGAACGCGAACAGAAAACTCTCCGCCGCGATCATACACATGTTCTGTGAAGTTTTGTGTAGAAAAATGTGTATCCCATTCTCCATCATTATTGAAATCCCAGCGATACAAATAACGTTGACCCGAACCGGAGTATCGATGTAATTGAGCAGAAAAACGAATACGATCTCCTACTTCAACTGCAACATATTGTTGTGCATTTCGAATCGTCATCGCACTCGGATTTGTACTATTTTGCAATACAATTTCTACATTATAATCTGTTGGATCACGCTCTACTTCGATTGAAATTGTTGTTTCTTCACATCGAGGATTTGAATTACGAATACATACTCGCGTACGAACTTCGTGTTTTCCCGGAGAAGTAAACTGATGAGTCGCTATTTTTTGCTTTGGAAATCGTAGCCATTGCTGTCCATCAAAGCTCCACTCAATCCATCCTCCTCGTGGAACTTGAGCCGAAGATGCATCAAACACAAAATTGGTATTTTCATGAAACCCAACTCGTCCCGGACGAACGTCTACTATTGGCGCTGTAATCGTAGGAGATATTATTTTTATTTTTTTCCATAACGTTCTTGGTGGAATTGTATGAGTTCCTTGCGTCCATCGTGGAACAATCCCTCGTACGGATAAAATCTCATTATCAAAGAATTTAACTTCTGCTGTGGGAGAAGTTGTTGTTGCTGTGTCAAAAACATGTGTAACTAATTTTTGTTTCGAAAATCGCGTGTCCCAATTTCCATCGGAATCAAAATCCCAACGAACTTGTATATCATCTGGATTATCGAAAGATTGAAGCGATAATTCGAGCTTAAAATCGATTGGTTGTCCTACTTCTGCAATATAATCTTCAACAGAAATCCACGCGCGACGAGACCAACTTGAGATCACTTTTATCGATCGAAACGTAGACTGAATCTGTCCTGTTTGAGTATCACGAACTTGCAAATGAACACGCATATTTCCAGTGTTCATTGGTGTAAATTTTTGTGTTGTTCGTCGTGTCCATGGTGACCAATTTCCTCCTGAAGTAAGTCTGTAACGAATTTCTACTCCTCCTAAATTTCCTGCAGAATTTCGTGATTGACGCGCATCTAACGTAAACTCGCTACTGACGCGTCCAACTGCTGGCGAAATAATCATATTCGCCTGTGGTAATCCACTTGCAGAAACATTTCCGAGCAAGGTCGAAAACATCAATCCACCGATGAACAATCCAAATATCTTTTTCATTACTTACTTTTTAGAACTTTTTTATATTTTTGTCAACATATTTAAGAAGAGATAATTCACAATCATTTGACAACATTTGCAAACAGGAATACTCATGTACACGATTTGATATTTTTGAAATGGAAAACCAATGTTCAATAGAACCAGAAAAAGAATGTATTGGTGCTCAAGAGTGTAAGAAAAAAGCATTGAAAGCAGTTCAAAACATTCATTCTGTTTGTGATATCGAGCCAGGAAAATTAATAAAATATTTCCATAAACAAGAAATGAAACTCATCCAAGTGGAGCGCGATAAAATTAAATGTGCCAATGAAAAATTGCAAAAATAATAATTTCAATTATTTAATCTAAAACCAATGACAGATTGTGAAAATGGTATCGGTGCGGAAAAATGTAAACAAGAAAATTCTAGAAAACTTACCGATCTTGAAGAGTTTAAAAAAATAAAGAGAAGTTAGGAATAATTCTAGACGAAACTTCCCAAGCAGTTCTTGAAAAAATAGAGACTAAAACCGCTCAAGTAATTCAAAAAAAAGTGGCTTGCGCCAATCGTAAAATAGAAGAAAAACAATAATTTTAATTATTTAATCCCAAACCCATGTCAGAAAAATGTACAATCGATCCTGAAAAAGAATGTATTGGAGCAAAAGACTGTGGATATACAAATCGCAGAAATATTGAAGAGACTCAACTTACCGCACTTGGGTTGAACTCTTGTTTGCAAGAAACAAAAGATCATATGATTGATGAATATCGAAAAAAAGTAGCATGTGCAACTGAAAAGTGTGCAAAATAAATTTGTAGTTTGCCGTTTGTAAATTGAAGTTTGTTATTTGTTCTTTGATATTTGGAGCGAAACGACTATTCTTTTGGCGAACTTTTTTTGATACACACATGAAATTACACAGCAAAACACTTACTAACGGACTTTGTCTTCAAGCTGTAGAAATGCCCGGAACAAATGTAGTAACAACATTAATTCTTGCTGGAGCTGGATCACGATATGAAAACATAGAAATCGCAGGAATTTCACATTTTTTAGAACATATGTTTTTCAAAGGAAGTAAAAAATACCCAACACCAAAAGCTGTTGCTGAAGCGGTTGATGCTTTTGGAGGAGAATTTAATGCTTTTACTGGAAAGGAATACGCTGGATATTTCGTAAAATCTGGCGCAAAAAATCTAGAAAAATCGCTCGATGTTCTTTCTGATATGTTGCTTCATGCACAACTCAATCAAGCAGAAATTGATCGTGAACGCGGTGTTATTTTAGAAGAAATGGCAATGTATTTGGATATGCCAACCTATCAAATTTCTTGGGATTTCGAACAACTTGTGTTCGGCGATCAACCGCTTGGTCGAGATCAAATTGGAACGCGAGCACTGATTGAAAATGTAACATCAGAACAATTTAAACAATACAGAAACGAACTCTATGTTCCGAAAAACATGATTATTACTGTTGCTGGAGCGGTGAATGCTGAAACGCTAAATTCTGTGGCAAAATATTTTGATATGCAATCAATGGAACAAGGACGAAAAATGACGCCTTTTGATAAAAATATTGCAACAAAAAAATTCCGTATCCGCGAGAAAAAAACAGAACAATATCATCTCTCTTTTGGTGTTCGTGCCATATCAGAACAAGACCCAAAATATCCTGCCCTAAAAGTATTGGCGGTAATTCTTGGTGGAAATATGTCAAGTCGCATGTTTCAAAATGTACGCGAACAAAAGGGCCTCTGTTATTCGATTAGAACAAGCATAGATGAATACACTGACACTGGACTTCTCTCTACTCGAGCTGGCGTAAAATTGGATGACGTACTTCATGCCGCTAAAGCAATTCGAAACGAATATGATGACATTCAAGAAAATGGAATCACTGACACTGAACTCGAAAATGCAATAAATTATTTATTAGGAAAAACAGATCTTCAAACAGAGGATACGGAAGACGTTGCACATCATTTTGCGAAAAATGAATTACTTTATAGCGTGCGTGAGTCGTATGAAGATTGGAAAAATAAAATCTTAAATGTCACGAAAGAAGATGTGGAAATCTTAGCAAAAAAACTATTGATTCCTGAAAATTTTCGATTTGCTGGAATTGGCCCGTCGATCGATGAAAAAAAACTATTACAAATAATCTCATAAACTACATGCAAACATTCGGATGTCCACTTTCTCACAAACAAACAAATACTTTCACGGCAAGAATAAATGCAATATTTGTTGTAATTCTCATCATCCTTTCTCTTTTCTGGATTAATAAATGGATTCCACTTTTCCTTACGCTTGATTTCTTCATTCTTGGATTTTTAGAAAAATCATCTCCTCGCAGTTTCATTGCAAAAAAAATAACAAAAATTTTTAAGAAAGGAAAAATTGTAAATGCTGGACCAAAAATTTTTGCCGCAAAAATCGGATTCTGGGTTTCACTCATTATCACTATTTGTGTTTTTCGTGACTGGAGCTTTTCTTATTATTTTTTCGCAGGAATTCTTATTGTCGCTGCAAGTGCCGAAGCTTTTTTTGAATTCTGTCTCGGTTGTAAAATATTTCCTTTTTGGATGAAACTAAAAAGGGTTTGGAGAAAATAAAGAAAAATACATTTTCACTCGCAATAACAACATTATTTGTACTTTGCCCTTTGTAATTTGATATTTTAAGCGAAGCACCTATTTCCACAATGCTAAATTTTCTTTAATTTGTGTTGCCTCTAATGTTGGCAATAATTGTTGAACTTGTTGTAAAAATTGTCGTCCAGTACTACTTCTTGGTATTTGTTCAAAAATCATTTCCAGTTCCTCTTTTGGAGAACTTGCCTTCATAATTTGTTGTGATAGTGCTTCTATATACTGTTTTTGTAAAATCCATCCCTGAGAACGTAGTTCTTTTGGAAGTGGAGCAAAAAGACGTTGTAAAAGAGCATATCTGTTAAAAATAAGGAATTCACTTTCTGGCAATAAAACCTTTTCTTTCGGCTCTTTTTCAACCAATTTCAATAATGTGTTAACGGCGTATGCGTTTTCAAGTAACGTCTTTTTCTTTTCTCTTTCACTCAATCTCTTGAGAACTTCTTCTCTCGAAAGAAGATCTAAATTTTCTCGACGAAGAACTTGTAAATTTCGAGAAGATTTTAGCACTTGTGCAATCGATCGAAATGTACGATCTGCATTTTCAAGTTCTGCCATTGCTTTTTTAGAATCTCGTAAAGAATATGCCTCTATTGAATTCAATGCTCTCGTTCGTGCAATCAAAAGTTTTGCTTTAATCGCAAGAATTTGTGACGTTGAAAGACGTAAATCTTGAGGAATTTCTGGTGGCATTTGCGTATCAGTTTGTAGTCGCAATTCTTCTCCTTCTGCAATATTTACTCGTTCTTGATTCCAAGCAGTTACCCAAATGTCACTTTCTCGTGGTTGAATACGAGTTTCTCCACTATTTGAAACTAAAACATTAAGCGTCGCGTCTTCCTCGGCGTTAATTTTTCCTCTATTCGTTTCAATTGATCCAGATGAAATATTTCCATCCAGTGAACCTTTTACTAAAAAAAGCGAGTCATCTCGTGAAACTCGTACTTCTGCGCTATCACTTGCAACAGCGTTGAGTGATTTTCTCAGTTGTATCTCCGCTGAAGAATTATTTCCAACTAATATCTGATCTCCAATACGAAGTGGTGTTTTCCCTGTTGCAACAAAAACTTCTCCATCACGAACAACTTCAACAAGTCCTGTTGGGGAAAGATCTCCTGCTGAACGTTCTGCTCCAAAAAAAGGAAAGAAAGATAATATAATTGCTCCAATCGTTGCTGAACGAACCCACGTATATCCAAATATTCGAGAAAAAATATTTTGAGGTTTTTGATGTACAAACTCTGCTAATACTCGTTCGCGGACACGTGTCATTTGAGCTGTATCAACTGAATTTGAGGATTCAGCGATAAAAAAATCACGAAGTCGTTGTTGTAATTTTTCAAAGCCCATTCGTAGCTTAGAACGAAAAAGTTACCAAAATGTTACATTTTTACAGCACAAATAACAAGATTCTGCCTACGGTATAAAAATAATCGTTTAATCAAAAGAAACTGATTGGATAACAACTGGTTCAATTGGTCGATCCATTAGGTCAGTATGAACTCGAGAAACACGATCAATTACAGACATATTACTAATTACTTGCCCAAAAATAGAATGTTTCCCATCAAGAAACGGTGCGTCCTCATGAACAATAAAAAACTGAGATCCATTTGTGTCTGGTCCTCGATTTGCCATCGAAACAGCTCCTCTTACATGAGACAAATTCTGTGATATTTCGTCTGACAACATGCCTCCACCAAACGCTTCTCCACCAGTTCCATCTGCATTTTCATAATCTCCTCCCTGGATCACAAACCCTTTTATTACTCGATGAAATATCGTTTCATCGTATTTCCCTGATTTTGCTAATTGATAAAAATTATCCGCTATTTTCGGTGCTTCATCTCGAAAAAGTTTAATTTTTATGTTTCCCACATTTGTATGAAGCGTTACTATTTCTGGCTTAGAAGAACCTATTAATGAAGTCATAAGTGCTTTTGGATTTACGAAAAAGGTAAGTCCTGTGACCACTATTCCGATTCCGATTCCAAAGAAAATTTTCTTCATCGATTTTCATTCTGGCGAACGATTTTAGTGAGGTCAAATTTTATCAATGAAAACGCGGAATAAGTAGAGTTTTACACTTGAAAAATTCGTCAAAATATGGTATCATTTCCTGATTTTTCAATAAATGAATTTCCTAAAATATAAAAAACAATCTTGGTGGAAGGAGATATTGTGTCTCCAAAAGATTGTTGCGACCATTCTTATTATTAGTTTTTCTGCTGGATTGGTGCACTCTGACATTGATTTAGATGGAATTCCAGATGAGACCGATCCGTTTCCAGAAACAGCTGTCCAATCTCCACAAATTCTTTCTCCCACAGAAGATGAAGTTATATACGCTCCTTCTCGAGAAGTTATTTTTACCGGAACTGCAGAAGCCGGAAGTCAGATTAAATTATTTGAAGATGGAGTTTCTCAAGAACTTTCTTGCCAAGAACCAAATGCAGAAAATGTTCAAGGAACGGGACTTTTGGTGTCTAGCACTACTGGAAACAGTAGCGTTGATCAAGTTGGGCTACTAAACGGACAATCCGTCGTTGCACAAACATTTTATAATACAAATGCCGACTCTGTGTCCACAACATGGCGCAACAGCACAACTACATCTTGGGCAACGGAAACCATTGATGATGCTATTGATGGAATCTGTGATTATCAAGCCGGTGGTTCTCCTGAAGATCGATGTGGAGATGTAGCGTTTCCCGAGCAAGTAATTATATTATCAACTGCGGATCGAGTGTATTTGTTTGACGCACAACTTCGAACGTTTTGGAAAAGTCTGCCTGTTTCTAATGCAACTTCTGTTTCTGCAGAAAACGGAATTATTTTTGTAGGAACTAGTACGGGAACTCTCGTATGGGATTTTGCAAATGATGATTTCTCACGTACTTTCACAAGTGAACTTCCGGCTGGAGCTGTTGTTTCTCTCGATACCGTTGCTGTTGGATCAACTCAATATCTTCTCGTTGCAACGACTGGTGGAGCTGCTGTTATAAATTTAACGACTGATGCAGTACTAACTTCTCTCGACTCTGGATCTCTTGTAGGAGCAGCATTTACATCGTCTAATCGTATTTTGTGGGCAACAGCAACAGAAGTATTCGTTTCGGATGACGCTGTAGACTTACTGGCAAATAATTGGACGAGTACTGATATATCAAATACTGCACGCTTTCCCTTTGATTCTCCTGGAACGGTAACCGCTATTTCCTCTGATTTAATCGGATTAACAACTGGAGTTACGCGCGTATTCGACGACGGAAATGGCAATATTTTAATTCAATACGTAACTCGTAATTCAACAACATTGCCTCTTGGATTAGCTTCTCGTGGACATTGGCTAGAAACAGATGCTTCTGAGTCAATTGACGTAAGTATCGCAGAAAAAGATTTAGATAATAATTTGACAGTAACGTCCGTTCCTGCAGCAACAGGAACGGACTTAAGCGTTTTTGAATTCGGTGGAACTAACCGTTATCTAGAAAGTAAAAATAATACTGACTTTTCTGTAACGGGAAATCATTTGACTGTTGGAGCATGGGTTCGTCGTCCTGATTTTGGAGGAACTGGACCGTTTAAAAAATTAATGTCTCATGGAGATGGTTCGGCAAGTGATGAATGGGACTATTGGCTCTCTGCTGGAGAAAACTTTTTCGATTACGGACTGAACGCAGATCCATATTTCTTCGGGATGCGAACTTCTGAAGGCGAACGTGGTGCTGTTGCTTTCACCTTTGCTTTAAACACGTGGCAACTTCTTGTAGGAACATATGACGGAGATGCTGGAGAATTAAAAATTTACTTAGACGGAGTTGAACAAGATCAAAATATTTTTCTTCCTGGAATAAATCCTGTTTCTCTTTCTGGTGATATTGCCTCGGTGGAAAAAGTACTTCGTCTCGGATGGGGATATAATACAGAATATTTTAACGGAGACATGGCACTTCCGTTTATTACAGCTGAAACATATTCTTCTGAACAAGTCGCATTGCTTCATCGTTACTCAAACGGATGGTTTGCCGAAGACACAAAAACTACTCTCCGGGGAACATCTGATGCCGTTGTTGATGTGACTTGTGACGATGCGCATAAAGAATGTTTTGTGTTAACAGATGATGGAACTGTGACACGTATTGATGGAAATTTATTCGCTGGGGGAGTAACCTCTGAAGTCGCAAATGTGACTGATGTTGCAAAAATTACTCCAACATATCTCGGAACATGGCAATGTACACATTCGTTTGATACCAGTGGAGAATATACTATTTCTGCAAAAACATATTGGAATGATGGTCCAACGACAATCAATTCTTTGCCTCGAACTTTCACCGTATTTTCACAAGCAGAACAAACGCTGGAAGCTCCAGAAATACTTGCTTTCCCTGATGAATTTATTGCACATGACACAGCCACTGTTCTGTGGAGTACGGATGAAACCGATGAAGACTATTTTGTCGCTCAAGTCGCAACTGATCCCGGATTTCAGATTGGACTTCGTCAACAAATTTCTCAAGGACATTCTGCTCGTTTTGATGCGCTGGACGACACCCAGCAATATTATTTTCGAGTGAAGGCACAAAACAATTTTGGTGGAATTTCAGATTGGTCAGAAATTATTACGACAACTGTTGATACATCTGCACCAACTGATGGCATTATTGAAAATACCGATGGAAGATTTTCTTCTGATACAGAAATTGGATTTTCATGGGAAACGAATCCTTTTTCAGATTTAGGCGCGGGAATTATTTGGTACGACTTAGAAATAAGCAAAGACCAAACATTTGTTGATGAAGATCAGCGAGTGTTTAAAAATGATCGTCTCATTGCCACCAGTTACACATTTACCGGAGAAACAGGAGAAACGTACTTCGCACGAGTTCGTGCAATGGACGCTGTTGGAAATTGGTCTTCTTGGGCAGAAAGTTCTGGAACACTCATTGATACAACGGCACCGGAAGACTTTTCGTTAGCATCAATTTCTACAACTGCTGATAATGAAATTCGTCTTCGATGGACCCCATCTTCTGATGCAGAAACTGGAATTGAAGAATACGAAATATGGCAAAAAGATAATGCTGGTGATTTCACTCTTCTGGAAACAGTTAGACCAGAAATACGTTCTCATAAAGTCACTGCACTTCAAGACACTCATACATATATTTTTAAAATTGTTGCCCAAAATGGTGCCGATCTTTCTACGGAAACGGGCGAACAAAGTGTTATTATAAATGATTCTCTCTCCTCTGCGCCACAGCTACTCAGTTCTTCGTATTCAAGTTCTACAAACGTTTCTCTTGAGTGGACGGAAGATTCTGATCTTTCAACCGCTACGCAATATCAAATTTTTAGAAACGATGCTTTTCTTGGATCTGTAGATATAAGCGAAACAACATTTGTCGATCCAGACACGCATTCTTCTGGAGAAGTTTTTGCATATAAAGTACGAACCTTTCGTCCTGCAGCAGGAGAAGAACTGGAAGCTTTTGGAGATTTTTCCCCAGAATTAAATATTTTGATTGATAACACAGATCCTTCTCTTGATACTTTTGAAATACTTGGACCAACGCCGGTAAACGATTGGCGAAACAGAAACTTTTCTCTTCAATTATTTGGTACCGATGGAACTCCTGTTTTTGATCCTACAACATCAACAGGAAATGGATTTTCAGCTGGACTCGATAATGTGTTTTTCAGAGAAGGAACGTCTGGAGATTTTGGATTACACAATGTCCCAATCCTTCTTACTGATTCAGGAATTCATGATTTTCAATTTAAGTTTCAAGATCGTGCTGGAAATGAAACTGACCCACCAAGCAATATTGCTGACATAAAATTGGATAAAATTGCTCCAACAATATCTATTGCACAAAGTTCTGTTTCTGATTCCGTTTTCACTGAAAAGAATGGATTTATTTCTACAAACACACTGCAATATGAAATAACGGCAACTGATGGAAATTCTGGAATTGACGCAACAACCTATGAGATTTCATATCGATTAGACAAAAATGGAGACGGATTTTTCCGTACAGATGATGGCGATATTCTGTGGACATCTTGGTCTTCGTCAAACGCAAATGATACGCTTACTGTTCCTGACGATGGAATAATGGAACTCCGATCAGCAGTAACAGATCTTGCCGGAAACCGAAATATTTCGGATATTTTGGTAGTAAAAATTGATCGTCAATCACCATTTATTTCTTCAGATGCTCCGACACAACCAATTGCTTCTGACACAATTGTGCAAATAAATGTTGCTGATGTTTCTGCCGTTTCTTCTGGAAAAGAAACTGTATATTATACAAAAAATGGCGCTGATCCCAAAACTGCTCTTTTCCCAATTCTTCATGAGGGAACAACTGTATTTATTGATCAAAGTGTTGATGCTCCTGGAGGATTATTTACAATAAAATATTATGCCGTAGATGCGGTTGGAAATGAAAGCGAAACACATGTTGCAACAAATGACATAACAGATAGCGACAGTGATGGACTTCCCGATTGGTGGGAAACTCTCTACGGCGGAACAGTTGATCCAACGTCTGATACTGATGTTGATGGATTAACAGCAGAACAGGAATTTAATTTAAAAACAAATCCTACGCTTTCTGATTCTGATAGAGATGGTGTGCTCGATGGAGAAGAAAATACCGCTGGAACAGATCCTTTAAACGGAACTGATCACAAATTTCAATGGATTTCTCCAGCAGATTCATCAACCATTAAATCTACTTTTACGATTGCTGGAACAGCAACTCCTGGATCTGTAGCTGAAGTTTTTGACACTACAACAAGCACTTCTTTAGGAACAGCAACGGTTGATCCGTATGGAAGATTTTCTATGGAAGTGTTTGAACTTGAAAATGGAAACCATTCGTTAAAAGTGGAATTCCAGCATCCAGAAAACCCTCTCGCCGTTATTGAAAGTGATTTGCAAAACATAACTGTAAACGAAACAACTGGAACACAGCCACAAATTACTAATATTTCTGATGACGACGAAGTCGGTCCTTCTACTTCGCGAGTGCTTGTTTCAAATGTTTCAGCAAACTCTCCTGTTGAACTATTCGAAATTATCGACAATGTGACATATTCTCTTGGAACAGCTAACACATCGTCTGAAGGAACAGCTGATATTTGGCTTCCACGTCGATCTGAAGAACGTCGAATCTTTGTTCTCGATCATTCTACATGGAAAACGTCTGAAATTGTTCAATTTGAACAAGGAGTATTTATTGAAGGAATCATATTTGATGAAGATTTACAACCTTTAGAAGATGCGACAATTGAACTCACTGATTCTCTCGACTCATCCACAAGTGTTCAGACAATAGAAAATGGAACCTACCAAATATTTGCTCGAACGAATCAAACCTATACTTTTCGAGTAGAAGCAGACGGATTTTATCCAGAAGAACAGGTTGTAATAACGGCGTTTGATGATATTCGATTAAACAAAACACTCATTGAAATGAACCGAATAGTAACAGTAGGAGGAGTCGTTTCTGATTCCGAAGGAACTCCGTTAAAAGACGTTGAAATAGTCTTAACAGCTGATTCGACGGAATTTCCTACAACCACAAATATTGATGGAACGTATTCGATACTTGTTCCTGCCAGTAAAACATATGATGCAATATTCTCACTTGTTACATATGACACTCATTCTCAGTCTATAGAAGTAAATCGTCACAACGTTGAAGTGAATGTTACGTTGGTCGAACAAGGTTCTTCCGTTGCTGTTTCTGGACGAACGTGGTCGTTAACAACTGATTCTCCTCTTGCTGGTGTTTCAGCCACTTTTATTTCTAATCAAAACGAATATTTTCAAACACAATCTGACGGCTCAGGAAATTTTGCACTCGCTTTACTCCGTGATCGAGAATATGTAGCTACATTCAGTCGTCAATGGTATGACGATGTTTCTATTACTTTCCAAGTTGGATCGGATGCAACCGTCCTTCCCGATATTGAAATGACTGCCTTTTATGCAGAAGCTGCAAAACGTGGATGGTCAGGACGTCGTTTGGACGATCCCGCAGATTCTATTTCTGATGACTGGATTCCTGTAATGACGTACGAAGAATCGTTAGAACAAATAGAGCGATTGAATGCGGGAATTGCTGGACAAATTAAGACGCGCGAACAACACGGAGAAGAAAAATTTGCTGGATATATTTCAGGACGAATTGCTGTCGATGACTTTTACCGAAAAGATGATTCATTGAGACTTGGATTAAGTGGTTTTAGCGAACGAATTAAACAGCAACATGCTTCTGCAAAAATTGGATATTGTCTTGAGTTCAAAGACACAACAATGGCGTTCCGTGATGTTCCTGTTCGAAGTCGCGAATATACTGCTATTGCGAAAGTGTACAGTTTGGGACAAATGTCACTCGATGAAACATTTAAATTCCGTCCTACAGAAATGATTACATGGGAAACAGCGCTCGAAATGGCATTTTCTGTGAGTTGTAGTCAACCCGACTCATTCGATCTTTTACAGTCTTTTAAACAAGATCAATGGAAAAATTTCCCTCTCCAGAACACTTTAATGGCAAGACGTGCATATACCGCTTTGGATATTGGTTGGATTTCATATACTGACGATTTAATGAAAAATCCAACACGAGAACAATTATTTAAGTTATGGATGAATGTGTTTGAAGTTCCAACAAATCCGCTCGCTACTACATCTTCATTTAAAGATATCCCCGAATCACACGAACTTGCTTCAATGCTTGTTGTTGGGCGAAAACTAGATCTTATTCCTGCTTCTAAGAATTTCCGTCCGACATCTCTTCTTCCACGATCAGAAGCTGCACAATGGTTTGTTTCTTTCTTTGAAGCAGAACAGAAGGGTCTCATTGATCGCTCTGAAAAAGATGATCCATTTGATGATCATAAAGTTGCTACTGGACGCGAAGTAACAAAAGAAGAACAAACAAAAGGAGCTCTATTGCAAAAAGAAGTTGCTGAAGAACGTCGTCAACGTATTTCTGAAATTGTTCCCATTACGGATAATCTTGATATTGAAGGAAATGCTGGATTTGTTCGAAGAAAGGGAGAAGATCGTGAAACTTTCTTAAAACGACTCGCCGAAGCAAAATCTGAAGATCCGCAAAAAGAATTGCTAGACTATGATGTTTTACGAGAAAAATCATTGGCTGCTCGTGGAATCGTTGAAAAAGAAGTAGAATCAAAAATAAAAATTACTGATACAAGTGGATTTATTCGCCGACCAGATGAAACTCGAGAGGAATTCTTAGCTCGTCTCGCATCAGCAAAAGACAATTTAAATCAGAAGAAACTCGCGTTAACATATTCTTCTCAAAAAGCTTCTGCACCAAAATTATCAGGACCAACAATGCCTTCTCAAAATTCAGGAAAACTAAAGATAGATATTGATACTGATAAAATGTGTGACATAAAAATGGGTTGGGAAACAACAGAAATGTTTCAAGAACGTTGTGGAAATATCCGAGAGGAAGAAAAAGTTTCTGCGTATAAAAAAGTTTTCGACTCTTTCACAAAGCGACCAGGAATTCAAGAAACTCTCGAACCAGTGGAAGTAACTATAAAACAAGCCCTCCCATCAAAAGACACTCCAACATTGAAACGATCGAAAATGGATGTAATATTCCGAAAATTTGATCCTGAAAAAGAGATGGAAAAACAAACCGCTACAATAAAATCTCGACGTTCAGGAAGTAGCTCTTGAGGCTCTTTTCACGCGATTAATTGATTCTTCTTTTCCAATAACTGCTGCAATATCAAACGGTCCAGCTGAACCTTTTCTGTTTGCTAATGCGACACGAAACGGCCACAAGAATTCTCCGTTTTTCATTTCGAGTTCAGCAATTTTTGCGATGGAAACTGCTTCAATTTTTTCTCGTGTCCACTCAGTGTCGGAAATTGATTCCAATGTTTCTCCTATTTTTTTCAACGTATTTTGTGCCGAATCAAGTGTTAAACCCCATTTTTCATTTCCAATTAAAGCTGGATCAATCCCCGGATCAGCAATGAGATATTCTAATTCATCTTGCAACTCAACGAGTGTTCGTGCTTTTTCTCGTGCAACAGAAAGGGCTCCTAACTCAATCGTTTTTCCAGAAAAATCTGCATAATATTTTTGTAGTTTGTCGATCTCAACTTTTCGCATCCATTGAGCGTTAAACCAAATCATTTTTTTGAAATCGTATTGTGCCGCCGCTGAATTTACTTGTGTAATATCAAAACGTTCTTCTAAATCACTCAGCGAAAATATTTCTTCTGTTGATTTTGGATTCCAGCCAAGGAAAACCAAACCGTTTACAACTCCCTCTGGAATAAATCCTGCTTGTTGAAAATCCGAAATCAAAACACAAACTCCTGGTTCAACATGACGTTTTGAGAGTTTCTTTTTTCGTGAATCTAATACTAATGGAATATGACCAAACATTGGTAGTGGTGCGCCAAGTGCGTTGTAAAGAAGAATTTGCTTCGGCGTATTAGAAACATGATCTTCTCCACGAAGTACATGCGTAACTCCCTGTAACCAGTCATCGAGCACATTTGCGAGGTAATACAACACGCTTCCATTTGATCGAGCAATTACAAAATCTCCAATCGTATCTGTATTTACACTCACTTTTTTTCGAATCAAATCTTTGAATACAACCCACTCATTTTTGGGAACTTTTAATCGCCACACAAATTTTTCGTTTTTCATTCGCTCTTCTGCCTCTTCCCTTGATAAATCTCGAGATGGAGACCAAAACACAAATCCTTCTTTTCGTTTTGCTGCTTCCTTTCGGAGTTTTTCTAATTCTTCTGGCGTTGTAAAACAGGGAAATATTTTTTCAGCTTCCCATAATTTTTTTAAATATTCAGCATGTGTTTCTCTACACTCAGTTTGACGATACATTTTTTTCTCACGAAAATTCATCCCCAGCCACGCAAGTCCGTCCAAAATTTCTGTTTCAAATTCTGTTTTGCTTCGTTCCAGATCTGTATCTTCCCATCGGAAAATAATGTCTCCTTTATTTTTCTGGGCAAAAAGCCAATTAAAAAGTGCTGCACGCGCTGTTCCAAGATGCAAATGTCCTGTTGGACTTGGCGGCATTCGAAGAACAATCGGAGTTGAAGTTGTTTCTGTCATCGTGCGAAGTGTAGAGGATTTCCTTGGAACTTCAAATCTCAATCACCAAAACTTCACCGTATCAATGACATTTTGAATTGTGGTTTTCCCTGTGTCGAGGACGGTTGCGGGAACAGTTTTTATTTCTTCAATTCGAATTATTATATCTTGATAAAGTTCCCACGCTTTAAAGCTAAGAATAATAACTACAATTAATACAACTATTGTGAAGAAATTTCGTCCAATCCATCGTAAAAGTTTTACCCAAAATGGAGGATTTATGGTGCGATTTATCCTATCAATTTTTTGCTCAAGTCGAGCAAGCGATTCTTGAATATTTGTATACGGAGATTCCTGATTCATAACAAAAGTGTATCATAAATAATTTAAAATTTGTTATTTGCGATTTTGATCTTTAGAACGAAGCGACTATTTCTCCTCCACCTAAACAAATATCTCCGTCATATAAAACTACTTGCTGTCCGGCAACAACCGCTTGAACCGATTCCTTAAATTCTACTGAAACTTCTTTGCCCGTTGTCTTTACTCGACAGGGAATTGATTTCCCACGAAAGCGAATCTTCGCTTCACATTCAAATTCTGGCACAGGAACTTCTTCTGAAATCCAGTTGAAATTGTCTGATTGCAATGAAAAACAATCAAGATCTTCTGGGTTCTGACTCACTATTAATTCATTTTTTTCAAAATCTTTTTCAATGACAAACCACGGTAATTCTGGATGATTTTTTATTCCTCCAACTCCTAAGTTCTTTCGTTGTCCAGCCGTATATTGTGCAAGTCCGTTATGTTTTCCGACAACAATATTAGTGTCTTTTTCAACCATTTTACCAGGTTCTTGCAAAACATATTCTGCAACAAATTTCTCAAATTTTTCTCCCTGTAAAAAACATACATCTGTACTCGATTTTTTCTCTGCATTTGGTAGTTCTAATTCCGAAGCAACTGTTCGCACTTCTTCTTTTGTGAGTTCTCCAAGCGGAAAAATGATGTTTTCTAATTGTGTTTTTGAAAGCCCTGAAAGGAAATAGGTTTGATCTTGTTCTCTGTCTTTTGGGATGAGTAATTGTCCATGTACGGATTTGCAATAATGTCCTGTGGCAATTTTTTCTACGCCAAATTTCTCTTGTACTTTTTTCAGAAAAATACCAAATTTAAAGGACGGATTACATAAAATGCAAGGGTTTGGCGTTTTCCTTTCTTTCAATTTTTTAATAAATTCATCTTTTACTAACGCATCAAATTCTTTCTGTAAATCCAGTGTTTCAAACGGAACACCTAATTTTTTCGCAGCCGATTCAGCAAAAGCATCTGCACCTTTTCCCAGCTGATCAAACTGAACTGCAATAACTTCGTGTCCTTGTTTTTTTAACAGTACAACTGCTACTGAACTATCAACTCCACCAGAAAAGCCAACGGCGATTTTCATACGAGAAACATGCTAAGCAGCGGTAAAACTGCCATCGCAAGCATAGAAACAATAATACACCATACAACAATTTTGAGACCAGTAGATTTTTTCTTTGCCATAAAAAAGATAAATTATGTAATTGGCGCACCAGATATTTTTGCGGGCAATATAACTATGTCATTCAATTTCCATCCTGGTTCAAGAACCTGAACAACTGTTCCTGGTCTTCCCTCTGCTGCCATGAGAACAGCGTGTTCTTCTGGGTTAATTTCTTCTCCTGTTTTCGGAGAAATTTTTTCTAAACCTTGTTCATGAAGCATTCCCATGAACTTATGAATCACTTTTTCTATATCTTTATCTTTTGTGTGATCTGCACCAAGAAGCATTTCTTGCAAAGATGGAATTAATTTTCGAACCCACTCAGCAACAGCGATATTTGACCAACTTGCTCGAGACTCACTTTCTCGTCGACGAAAGTTTTCTAAATCCGCAAGAGCACGTAATTTAGATTGTTCTGCTTTTTTAAGATCTTCTTGTAGCGCAACAATTTGTGCTTCTAATTTCTCAGCAGGAACTGTCTTTTTCGTTGTTGTTTGTTCTTTCTTTGTCATCGATGGAATTTTGACAAATTTTTACAAAACGTCAAAATTTTGATCATATTTTTCGGGAAGGGGCGCAAATATCTCGTCGTTTTGACAAAACCCGTAATCTACGGCAAACTGCCCGCGAAATTTAATTTAAAAACATGTTAGGACTTTCTGATTGTAAAACTGGCACAAAACTCGTATTAGATGGAGACCCATATGTTGTGGTATGGAATCAATTCTCAAAAACTGCTCGTCAAGGAGGAGTAATGAAAACGAAGTTAAAAAACTTAATCACAGGGAAAGTGATGGAAAAAACATTTCAAGGGAATGATAAAGTAGAAGAAGCAGATGTTGTATTTCGAAAAGCTCAGTTTCTATATTCAAGCGGAGAAAATTACGAATTTATGGACAATGAAACTTATGAATCTGTAACTTTAGAAAAGGATGTTCTTGGAGATGTTGCCGACTTTCTGGTGGATGGAATGGATTGCGATCTTCAGTTGTTTAATGGAAATCCTATTAATGTTCAGATATCACCAAAAATGACTTTTGAAATTATTGAAACAGATCCTGGTGTGCAAGGTGATCGTGTAAACGGTGGAACAAAACCAGCAACTATTTCTACTGGGAAAGTAATTCGCGTTCCTTTGTTTATCGCAAAAGGAGAAATGGTAGTGGTAAACACTGACTCTGGAGAATATGTAGAACGAGCAAAATAATTAAATAAAGAAACCCTTTTTAAA
Source organism: Candidatus Altimarinota bacterium (assembly GCA_963677105.1). Lineage (GTDB taxonomy): Bacteria > Patescibacteriota > Gracilibacteria > UBA4473 > UBA4473 > M50B91. The sequence goes on from OY781871.1 coordinate 427,369, forward strand.
ACACGAACAAATGTTCGTGTTTTTTTTATTTCATCTGGAGAAAAATTTGCAAGAAGAAGCGCGGAAAGTACACTCAAATCACTATGAATAATTCTTCAGGAGAAAAACAACGTTGGATATACAGTACAACGGTGAAAGATCATTTTTTTCATCCACGAAATGCGTTTCAAGAAAATGAGAATTTTATTGCAGACGGAGAAGGAGAAGTTGGATCTCCAGCATGTGGAGACTTGATGCGAATTTTAATTCAAGTAGATCAAAAAACCGACTGTATAAAAGCGTGTCGATGGAGCACGTTTGGTTGTGCAAGTGCTATTGCGAGCACGTCAATGCTTTCTGTAATGATTACTGAAAACGAAGGTATGAAAATTGATGATGCGTTGAAATTACGACCACAACATATTTTGGAACGACTTGGAGGCTTGCCAGACAAAAAAATTCATTGCTCTGTTTTGGGAGATGAAGCGTTGCGAGAAGCGATTAATGATTATTTTAAAAAATCTGGACAAGAAAACCGTATTCCAAATGCGCCAGAAAAAGTCATTGTATGTGCTTGTAAACAGATAACGAATGTCGATATCGAAGAAGCAGTATTAGAAGGCGCAACAACGCTAGAATTAGTACAGAAGAAAACCGGAGCAGGAACTGTTTGTGGAAGTTGTGTTCCTGAACTAAAAACACAAATAGAACAGACAAGAAAGAAATATTTTTCGAATAATGGATAAGAATATTTATCTCGATCACGCCGCAACAACTCCACTTTCTCCCGAAGTGTTTGATGTCATGAAACCATGGATGACTACACAATGTTGGAATCCTGGAGGAATTTATACTGGAGGATTTTTGGCAAAAGAAGCCGTTGAAAATGCGCGAAAAACTGTTGCCGAAATTCTCGGATGTTTGCCGAAAGAAATTATCTTTACCTCAGGAGGAAGCGAGGCAAATAATCTGGCAATTCGTGGAGTAATGAATTCGAAACCCAAAGAAACAGGACATCTTATTATTAGTTCTATAGAGCATCATTCCGTTCTTCATACTGCAGAAGATTTGGTTCGCGATGGACACGAAACATCAATAGTAAATGTTGAAAAAGATGGTCAGGTTCTTCTTGAAAACTTAAAAGCTCTTATTCAAGAAAACACCAAGCTTGTTTCTATAATGATGGCGAATAATGAAATTGGCGTAATCCAACCCATAAAAGAGATTTCTAATCTTTTGCAAAACTATGGCAAAAATATTGTTTTTCACTCTGATGCTGTACAATGTGGAACACATCTTGATTGTGATGTTAAAAAATTAGGAGTTGATTTACTGTCTCTTTCAGGACATAAATTTTATGGACCTCGAGGCATGGGAGCGCTCTTTGTAAAGTCTGGAACACCGCTACGATCACAAATAACTGGAGGGTCGCAAGAAAACTCTCACCGAGCTGGAACAGAAAATGTGGCAGGAATTGTTGGGTTTGCAAAAGCATTGCAACTCGCAAAAGAAATCAGAAATAGCGAGACAATTCGTTTATCTCAACTTCGAGATCACGGAATAAAAAGAATTCAAGCTGAAATTGAAAATGTGCGAATTAACGGAAGCGCTAAACACCGTTTACCAAATAATATTAATGTTTCGTTCTGGGGTGTAGAAGGCGAAAGTATTCTTTTGATGCTGAACGAAAAAGGTATTTACGCGAGCACAGGAAGTGCTTGTACTAGCACAAATTTAAATCCAAGTCATGTTGTGCTCGCCATTGGACAAGGACATGATTGGGCACACGGGTCTATTCGTCTTAGTTTAGGAAAATCAACAACAAAAGATTCTCTTGATTATGTCATTGATGAATTAAAAAAAGTCGTAGCACATCTTCGATCAATTTCTCCTGTCCCACTCACTCCACCAAATTGAATTTGCGATGAATAATTGAGAGAGTTACACTGATGTGTGATGGAAATACAACTCAGTTGGGACATCGTATTTATCGCTCTATTCATTATAGTTTTTGGAGTTGCGTTTATCCGTCCACATAAATTCACATTACGATTATTATTAGGAACGTATCTTTCTTTAATTATCGCTGAAAGTGTCGCTTTTTTTCTAGAAAAAATAATTCTACCTTTTGCTCCCACGCTCCAAAGCTGGGTTTCTGAACGATCACTCATTGTATTTACAAGTATAAGGCTTCTTTTTTTTATTCTTGCAATCATATTATTTCTCGTTCGTGGGCACTATCATATCGAACACAAAAAACATAATCACTGGCTTGCACGATCTATAATTCATCTCATGTTTGCCATTATAACAAGTCTCCTTTTGAGTATAAGTGTCTTTGCTTTCTTATCTGGGAACTCGCTTCTCGATATAATACTTGGCGGATTCTTGCTCAATCCATGGTTTGATGACAGCTTTTTTATTGAACCGATGTTACATATTTTCGGAATATGGCTTGCCTTACCAGCTGTAGGAATGCTCCTCGTAAGCATTGTGAAACCAAAAGAATAAGGTCGCTAAAGCTCAAACGTACAATTTTCAAAATACAAACTACAAAATTTGATTTTTGTTCTTTGATATTTGAAATTTTAGAACGATAGTGCCTATGTGAGTTTCTGTTTTTTCATCCAATGATACAATAAGGCCCCTGAAATAATAGAAAATAAAATCATCCCTCCAAGAATCCAAAGAAGTACATCAAATCGTTGTTCAATTTTATTTAAAATATTCATTCCGAAGAATCCCGTCACAAGAGCGAGAAAGGCTAAAATAGCTGTCGCCGAAGTTAAAATCAGATCAATTTGAATAATTTTGTTTCGACGAGAAGAAAGTTTCAACGTCAAAATCTCTTGTGTGTCGTCAATATTCTCATCCAACTCATCAATTCTATTTGAAATGTCTTCAAGCTGTTCCACCACATTTTCTAAAATGGATTCTAAATCATCTGTCTCTTTCGGCTTTTTCCCTAAATACATATCTTCAAGCTCTTCATTGTCGTCCATAATATCGTCCAATATTTCATTGAGCTCTCGTGTGTTTTTTGCCAGTTTTGAAAGTTTCTTTTTGGCTGACAACAATTTTTCAAAAATCTCATCATGATGTTGTGTCCGCAACATTGCTAAAATACGCTCCACGAGATGTTTCGCTTTTTCAAAGTTCGTAAGAGTTTTCCTCAACATATGCTCAAGTGCTGCGTCTAGCACAACGTGCTCGAATCTCGATTCTTCCTCGCGTGTAATAATTCTTTCTGTTAAGAGGGGAATAAATAATTCGGAAATTCTGTCCTCCTCTGTATTAAAAATAAATACTTCTTTTTCTCCAACGAGAACTTTTACTGCACGGAAGTTAATAACCAAACATCTCCCACGACGAGCAATTGTAGGCATTTGTCGAAGAGAAAAAATTGGACGTAAATCGCGTACATGCAAATCAAATTGCTGCGATAAAGATCGACGATCTACCGCTACTTCTTCTGTTTGTCCGTTGAGGTTAATTTTTAAACACTGCATGTCTAGAAAAGTGAATTTTGTAAAGCTATATTTAATTGAAGTCCGTTTGGTTTTACAGATAAATCACATTCTCGTCCAGACAAACTTTTGAGATTAAAACTTACCAATTCTTCCTCAGTATCAACAATTATAAATGAACCTTTTATTGCCTTAATTTTCCCGCTCACCGATTCTCCCTCTTTTAATACAATTGGATGAAGTGGTTTTCCTTCAGAAAGAATATTCTCTGTTTTATATACATCTGTCCAATTTCTAAATTCAGGATTTTCAAGAATAAATTTTTTCAAATGAGCTGCTGAATCAAGCGCAAAAACGTGATTTTGAAAGAGAGAATAAAGTATTTTTTTTCCGTCTTCTGCAGAAATTTCTGGAAGCAACAATGATTTTTTTTGTCGTCCCATTACTTTATCCGCTAATCCCGAACGACGAAGCAACGTTTCTATTTGTCGTGCAACAACTCCGTCTGGCGTTTGGGCAATATATAAAGTTTGATGACTTCCTTGCTCAATTTGTCGCAAACTTTTTCGCGCTAAATTTGATACTCCAATTTTGATTACATCTGTATCAAAAAGTGCCAAATAGACAACATGTTCCCCAGAAATTTTTTCTAAATCTCCTACTTGAAGTTGCGCTTGGTTAAAACCATCAAACGCGGTATAGACAAAATTTCCTTCAATTGCTCGACAATATTCACATTTTGCTTTTCCTTCTGAATGTTTAGGACACGCTTTCCATGTTCCATTTTCGATAAATCCAGCACAACGCAAAGAAGAACAAACTTCAACCGAAATATTTTCTCCAATAACCACTGGTTTTCGACCAAATCGTCCATCTACAATTCCTTGTAATTCACACGAATGTTCGTCTGTCCAGCGGAAATCATACAAAAGGGCTTTCATTGTGCAGAAAACTTCTATCAAAAAAGAGGAGGAAAATCAAGACAAGTCTTTCATAAAAAACATACATTTTTTCGATTAATATTCTTGGCGGACAGAAAAGAAACAATTACTCTGCTCCGTGATGACACAATTGCGATCTTTTTCTCAGAAGCTTTGGCAAATCTCTTCTGATTCTACCGTTACAACTCTTCCGGATTTACAGTCCATTTTATTAGAAAATCGTGGATTAACAGATCATGAAACTATTCAGAATTTTCTTGAACCATCACTCGAAAATCTTGAAAGTCCGTGGGAAATGAAAGATATGAAAAAGGCCGTTGAAAGAATTAAGCGCGCTATTGAAAACGATGAACGCATTATTGTTTTTGGAGATTTCGATACCGATGGAATCACGGCCACTGTGATTCTGGCGCAAACATTGAAAAAGTTGGGCGCACATGTTTCATATCGAATTCCTGATAGAACTGCTGATAGTCATGGTTTGAAAACATACTTTTTAGATGATCTTGCTGAACGAAATGTTTCTCTGGTAATCACTGTTGATTGTGGGATAAACGATTCAGTAGAAGTTTCTTATGCAAAAGAGAGAGGAATTGATGTAATCATTACGGATCATCACGAATCGGATGCAAAAATATTTCCCAAAGATGCTGTCGCTGTACTCAATCCAAAGGTTGGAGAAAATGGAGAAACGTCTCCAGAACTAGCTGGAGCTGCTGTCGCATGGAAGCTCGCTGCTGCAATTTCTGAAGAAATATTACAAAACAATTCTGAAAAAATCGCCTCAATTCTCGATCCATTATTGGAACTTGTTGCAATAGGAATTATTGCTGATTGTGTAGAGTTGGTGGGAGAAAACAGGATCTTTGCAAAGTTTGGACTTGAAAAAATTAAAACCACAAGTTGGAAGGGATTGTTGCAGTTATTAGAACGCACTGAAACTTCTCTTGATAAGATCACTGAGGAGTCTGTTGGGTTTGTGATTGCACCACATTTGAATGCAGCATCTCGAATTGGTGACGTATTAATTGCAGCACAATTGTTTTTGGGAAATGAAAATGAAAACTTAGCGAGAATCGAAAAATTGCTTCACTGGAATAACATTCGTCGAGAACTAACTGAAAAAGCAATTGCGCAATCTGCAGAACAAATTCGCCCAAAGGCTCCTTTTCAGATTTTTTATAATAAAAAATGGAAACCGGGAATTTTGGGATTATTGGCCGCTCGACACAGCCAACAATTAGGCGTTCCCACTGTAGCATGTACTCTTCGAAAAGATGGGAAAATATCCGCCTCTTGTCGTGCTCCTGAAGGATATTCTATTATTGATGGACTGAGAGCAACTGAAAAATGTCTTGAAAAATTTGGTGGACATGCAGGAGCTGCAGGATTTTTTATGGAACAAAAGAATTTTGAAGAATTAAAAAAGCAACTTGATCATCATTTTTCTCAAAAAAATATCGGAACAATTCCCTTAAAAGTAGACGCGTGGGTTTCTTCTGAATTATTGAATGAAGAATTAATCAATTTTTTAAAGTTTTTCGCACCGTTTGGAAATGGAAATCCCGCCCCAATTCTGGGACTAAAAAATGTGAAAATATCTAACATTCGCTCGATGGGAAAACAAAAAAATCACGCTCGAATTATTGGGGAAATAGAAGGAAGAGAGTTAAATTTTATCGCTTTTTTTGCTCGACATTTCATAGAGCAAGTAAATGTTAATGATCATGTAGACATTGCTATAACGATTGGCGAAAACGAATGGAATGGAAAAAGAACATTAGAGTTACGAGTTATAGATATTTGGAAAAAATAACCACATATATATTGTATTGAATCTCTTCTTAAAATTGACACCTCAGTAACTCAATGATAAATTCTTCTTGATGACATTCCAATCACAGAATTCCATCTAATGACTGACGCCATACGGCGTTTTTTTTTAAATTTTTTCCCCACTTTCCGATGCGACACGTAATATCAGCACCACAATTTGATAAACAAAAGTTACTCGAAATCATGAATCAATCAGCTGATATGGAAAATATTCTCTCCACAAAAGGTTATTCTGAAATGGCGAAAGGAAAAATTTTAGCAACATTTTTTTACGAACCATCTACTCGAACACGATTAAGTTTCGAAACGGCAATGAATCGTCTTGGCGGAACTGTTATTTCTGTAAGTAATGGTGGAACTTCTTCTGCAAAAAAGGGAGAAAGTGTTGAAGATACAATGCAAGTGATTTCTGGATATGCTGATGTCATAGCCATGAGATCAAGTGAAATTGGATTTGCAAAACGCGCAACAAAAACTTCTCTTGTTCCAATAATCAATGGTGGAGATGGACCGGGAGAACATCCGACTCAATCTCTCCTAGACTTGTATACGATTAAAAAATATTTAGGACTGGAAAAACCAATGCGAATTGCTTTTGTTGGAGATTTGAAAAACGGAAGAACTGTTCACTCACTGCAACAGTTATTACGAAATTTTAACAACTTTTCTGTTGATTGGGTCGCTCCAAAAGAACTAGATATTCAGGATAAATATTTGAAAAACGGAGATCGAAAGTTTTCAGAGTTGAGTGAAGAAGTGTTAAAAGATGCGGATATCATTTACATGACACGCATACAGCAAGAACGATTTGAAGACAAAAGTGAATATGAACGATTAAAAGGTGTGTTTATTCTTGATGCAAAAAAGGTCGCACATATGAAAAAAGATGCGATTATTCTTCATCCGCTTCCTCGTGTTGATGAAATCGCAACGGATGTTGATGCATTACCTCAAGCAAAATATTTTGAACAAGCAACGAATGGAGTTCCTGTGAGAATGGCTCTCATTGCTCGTGCACTTGAATTAATCTAAAACCTGGATATGAAAAATATTTATATAAAAAATGTACGTATCATCGATCCAAACACTGACAAAATTGGTGATATTTGGTTTGTAGATGGACGAATTCAGTTTGAAAACCCAAAGACAGAATGTGAAGAAATTGATGGAACAGGAAAGATTTTATTTCCAGGATTTATTGATCCACACGTACATTTTCGCACTCCTGGCGATGGAGAAAGTGAAACGTTTGAAACTGGATCACAAGCAGCAATTGCTGGCGGAACAACTCTTGTTTTAGATATGCCAAATACCGTTCCTCCAACGTTTGATAGAAAGTCACTTCAAGAAAAACGAGAACTTATTTCCACTCAATCACTGACTCGTTGGGGATTGTGGTTTGGTGCTGGAAATAATATTGAAGAGCTAAAAGCTGTTGCTGATGATGTAATTGGATTTAAATTATTTTGCAACGAAACAACAGGCAGTTTATTCACAACGAATGAAGATTTTTGGCGAAAATTATTTCGTATAGGAAAACCCGTAATCACTCACTCAGAAGGAGAAACTTTTGAACGATTAGCCACTGTTTGGGAGGAAGAGGAAATGCCATGTTTACTCCACCAAGCACATATTTCTCTTAAACGAGAAGTAAACTTTTTACGAAATTTGAAAAAGAAAACGAATAAAGTTTCTGCTGAAGTGTGTCCGCATCATTTGTTATTAACAAAAGAATCAGTCGATGAAATGGGGAACTTTGCCCGGATGAAACCTGAACTCGCTACTCAAGAAGATATTGATGAATTATGGGAAGGAATTGATGAAGGTGTAATTGATTTATTTTCCACTGATCACGCACCACATTCTCGTGCAAAAAAAGAAGCTCCTGAACCATGTTGGGGCGTTCCAAGCGTAGGAGAACGATTTTCTCTTCTTTGGACAGAATGGAATAAACGTGGATGGGACTTGAAACGATTTTCAGATATGATGGGGGGGATCGCTGCAGAGAAATTTAATCTTGGAGAATTTGGAGAATTAAAAAATGGACATGTAGCAGATGCTGTACTCATTGATCCAAACGAAACGATAGAATTACAAGCATATCAACGACCCGGAATGTGTAATTGGTCTCCATACGACGGACGAACTGTACGAGGAAAGATCGAATCTACATGGATTAATGGAGTTCGTGTTTTTGATGGAAAAAATTTCCTTGATGGATTTACGGCGCCAGAAGTAAGACCTTGTTAAATAAATTCCCGTTTCAAAAAACAAAGCACAAAACATTTGTACTTTGCCCTTTGTAATTTGTACTTTAACGTAACCTATTTCTTTTTTGGAATTTTTTCCTCTTTCTTTTCTTCTTCTTTTTCTGCCTCAAGGATTAATGAAATAGATGAAATTTTATTTCCTGCTCCTGGACGCATCAATATTACTCCTTGAGTAGACCTTCCTGACGTTTTTACTCCATCAAGAGGCATTCTCATCGTTTGACCTTTTTCTGTAACGAGAAGAAGATCTGCAGCAAGTCCTGGTGAAATAACTCGTGCACCAGCTACTTTCCCTGTTTTTTCTGTCACATTTGCCACCTTCACTCCTGTTCCTCCTCGAGATTGCTCTCTATATAAATCCACTTTCGACATTTTCCCAAGTCCATTCTCCATTACGACAAGAAGTTTGGCTTCATCTCCACGTAATAGATCCATTTCTACAACAGTATCATCTCCTTTCAATCGAATCCCACGAACTCCTGTGGCACTTCGTCCCATAACTCGCGCATCATTTTCGTTGAATCGAATTGATTTTCCGTCTCGTGTAACAATAAAGACGTCGTCTTCTCCACTAGAAACACGTGTCCAAAGAAGCTGTTCCCCTTCTCGCAATCCACACGCAATCAATCCGCTTCGTCGTACGTTTGTGAATTGTTCAAGCGCAACTCGTTTCACTGTTCCTCCGGTTGTACAAAAGAAAATATATTCCCCAACTGATTTTGATAGATTTAAAATTGCTGTAACTTTTTCGTCCTCTTTGAGTTGTAATAAATTAACAATTGGCGTTCCTTTTGCTATTCGACTTGCTTCTGGAATTTCATACATTGGCAAGGCAAATACTCGTCCCACTGAAGTAAAGAACAATAAATCATTATGATTTGATCCAATTGCTGTTTTTGCAATAGTATCTTCGTCTTTTGTCTTTGCTCCAACAACTCCGACTCCACCACGTTTCTGTGATCTAAATGATGATGGCGCGATTCGTTTTATGTAATTTTGCTCTGTCAAAACTACGATCATTTCTTCATCTGGAATTGTATCTTTGGCAGAAAATTTCCCAAGTGCATGAGGATGAACAATTGTTCGTCGTTTATTTCCATATTTTTCCGAAGCCGTTCGCATTTCTTTTTCGATAATATCTGCCTGAATCTCTTTTGAATCCAAAATTCCTTGTAATTCCTTCATTAATTCTCGCAATGCAGCAAGTTCATCTTCTATTTTTTTGCGCTCTAATCCTGCTAATGTTTGCAAACGCATTTCTAGAATCGCTTTCGTTTGACGATCAGAAAGACCAAACTTCTTTTGTAATTTTTCACCAGCTTCTTCTTTTGTTGCTGAAGCACGAATAATTGCAATTACTTCCTCAATATTGTCCAACGCAATCATTAACCCGTCTAGAATATGGGCACGATCTTGTGCGACTTTTAGTTCAAATTCAGTTCGACGACGAATTACTACAAAACGATGATCTATAAAATGCTGAAGCACCTCTTGTAAGTTCAATAATCTCGGGTGAATTCCGTCCACCAAAGCAATCATATTCAAGTTGAATGACTTTTGTAATGTGGTCATCTTGAATAATTGATTCAAAATTTTCTTTGGGAAAGAGTCTTTTTTAAGCTCTATTACAATACGAATTCCTTCTCGATTTGATTCGTCTCGCAAGTCAGTGATTCCCGAAATCTTTTTATCACGAACCAGATCGGCAATTTTTACTACCAAATCAGCCTTGTTCACTTGATATGGAATTTCCGTCACAACAATAGAGAATTTCCCATTCTTCATTTCTTCAATTTGTGTTTTTGCTCGCATAACAACTCCCCCACGACCCGTTTTATACATTTCTGCCAAACATCCTCCATCATAAATTTCTGCTGCTGTTGGAAAATCTGGTCCTTTTACATACTTTAATAAATCATCAATCGAAGCATCTGGGTTTCGAAGTAAATGTGTTGTCGCTTCAACCAACTCTCCCATATTATGTGGTGGAATATTAGTTGCCATTCCTACAGCAATTCCCATTGTTCCATTGAGCAATAATTGTGGAAGTACACTTGGCATCACTGTTGGCTCTGTTGCCGTATTATCGTAATTCGGTCGGAAATCTACTGTTTTCTTCTCAATATCTGCAAGCATTGTTTCAGCTACACGAGTCATTCGTGCTTCTGTATAACGCATTGCTGCTGGATTATCTCCATCGATTGAACCAAAGTTACCTTGTCCGTCTACTAATGGATAACGAAGACTGAATTCTTGCGCCATACGAACCATCGACATATACACTGCAGAATCTCCATGTGGATGATATTTCCCCAAAACAGCACCAACTACGTTGGCGGATTTTCGGTATTTTGCTCCAGCACGAAGTCCGTTTTCATGCATTGCATATAAAATACGTCGATGCACTGGCTTCAATCCGTCTCGAACATCTGGAAGTGCTCGAGAAACAATCACACTCATCGCATACGCGATATATGAACTTTCCATGTCGGTAACAATGTCAATTGTTGATCCAGTTGGAAGAATTGGAGATGGAACAATTGATTCTTCTTTTTTTTGTTCCTCTTCATTTTCAATATTTGACTCCTCTGGAGTTGGTGATTCTGGCTCTAGTGCCGCTGCGTCAAACAGGCTGTTTTTATTGTTTTCGTCCGTCATTTTTTTTGTTCGAAAAAATCAGGCAAATAGTAGCGATTTGAGGGAAAAATGCAAAAGAAAACTCCATATATTATGGTTCATTTATTCTTTCATTTCTTTTACGTAATTCAAAAACTTTAGGACTTGTTGTTTGATGTTTTAGCTACATAATTTTAAGAACTAAATCGCCAATATTTTTAGCTCGTTTGATGCGCCTTCACTACCTTTTTTGTTCCACGTAATATTTTTGCTGGCCATGCTCTATATTCTGAAATAAATTCATCTCGACGTGTTTTCCCGTTGTGAGAAATATATCGCCACCATTCTGTTCGAAACCCGTTATGTTGTGGGGAAATTATTTCCGTTTCACCTTCTGGTAAATCTTCACTTGCATACACAATTGGTGTTGGTGCTTTTTTGAAATCAGTAATAAACGGTCCTTCTAGTTGAACTTTTCGTCCATCAGCTGCCCCGTAAAAAATGAAAAACAAATTATCATCTTCCGTAAAAGTTTGAATCAAGAGATCGCCTTCTGTGTCATTTGTGAATCGAAAATCGAGTTGTCCGAGATAAATTGCGGCATCAAGTCCATATGGTTTATAATACGGAACCGCATAAGAATGAGATCGTCGTGATTTAATAGGAAATCCACCAGAAAGCGCAGCACGAAAAGCTGTCGTTGAAACCTGACACACTCCTCCTCCTTGCTCTTTTTCTGTCTCATTTCCTTTGATCACCAATTCTGGAACAAATCCACTTGATAAATCTACATCTTCCAATATCTCATTGAAAGAAAATCTTGCTCCTCTTGGGACTATGGCTCCATTAAATTTAGCCGCTCCTGTTTTTATATTTTTACGACGTGCCACTGAAGATCCACCAAAATTTGATTCTCCAACTGCAATAATTTCTCGAATTCCTCTCTCTTTTAATTCTTCTGCAATTGTTACGGGAGAAAAAATCTTTCGTGCTGGAACTCGCACATTCGTACGATTATTTTCAATCGCTGTATCGAGCAAAGAAATAAGTCGTTCAATATTTATTTCATAGCCATCACGAGGAGTTCCTTCAAATACAATATTTTTCTTTTCGTCAAAAGAAATTTTTACCGCTGTCTGCTTTGGTGCTCGAACAATAGACATCTCAGATAAAACTGCATGTAAATTTTCTGGTGAAATTCGTGTTACAAATTCTGTTTCAATATCAAAAAGTTCCTCAGCCGGAGGCAATTCTCCTCGCAAATTTAGTGGCATTTTTAAGTCTCCTATTCGCAAAAAATGTATTGGTGTTTGTTGCAACAGTTCTGGCTGAACTTGAAAATCAAGAGTAATAGCTCGATCATCAAAAATAAGTGTAATTGGATCTGGAACTTTTGCCGCCATAACACAGGTCGTTATGAAGAGAGAAAAGGTAGCTACAGCAAATAATTTCAATTTCATAACTAATTATTTTCAAGTAAGGTATTGTAAAAATTCTTCACGAGACATTGTTTCTTTCTCTAATAAATCAGTCGCGATCTTTTTCAATAATTTTTCATTTTTCTTCAAAATTTCTTCACATCGTTTTTCTGATTCTTCCACCAGGATTTGAACTTCTCTGTCAATCTCACGTGCTGTATCTTGAGAAAATTCTTTTTCTGTGAGCTCGAAAACATTCTTTGATGGATTTTTTTCGGCAAACACAACTGATCCCAAGGCTTTTCCTCCCATTCCATAAGTCATTATCATTGCTCGTGCAATACGTGAAATACGTGCTAAATCATTTGATGCACCTGTTGTTGTTTGACCAAAAATAAGTCGTTCTGCAACACGTCCTCCATGAAGAGATACCATTTCATCTTTCATTTTTTGCTCAGACTGAAGATACAGATCTTGTTCTGGTAAAAACCAAGTCACTCCAAGTGCGCTTCCGCGGGAAATAACTGATATCTTGTGGACAGGATCACAATTTTCAGTGAAATGTCCTGCAATAGCGTGTCCTACTTCATGATGTGCAATAATTTGTTTTTCGTCATCAGTAATTTTCCTACTTCTTCTGGCTGGACCCATAGCAACTTTTTCTACAGAATCATCTAAGTTTTTTTGAGAAATGGCTGATGAACAGTCTTTGACTGCTGCAATTGCTGCTTCGTTTAAAACATTTTCTAAATCTGCACCCGAAAATCCTACCGTTTTACTGGCAACCGATTTAAAATCTATTTTTGAATCAAACTTTTTATTTTTCGCGTGAACCATGAGAATTTGTAATCTCGCCTCCATATCTGGCAAATCAATATGCACTCGACGATCAAACCTTCCTGGACGCAACAAAGCTTGATCTAAAACGTCTGGTCGATTCGTTGCAGCAAGAACAATCACATTTGTTCCTGGCTCAAATCCATCCATTTCTGTTAAAATTTGATTTAATGTCTGCTCTCGTTCATCGTGTCCACCTCCCGCTCCTTGTCCTCGTTTTTTCCCGATTGCATCAATTTCGTCGATAAAAATTAAACACGGCGCGTTTCGTTTTGCTGTTTTAAATAAATCACGAACACGAGACGCTCCTACTCCCACAAACATTTCCACAAATTCTGATCCAGAAACATTAAAGAATGGAACCCCAGCTTCTCCTGCAATCGCACGAGCCAAAAGCGTTTTTCCTGTTCCCGGAGGACCAACAAGTAAAATCCCTTTCGGAATTTTTGCTCCCATTTTTTGATATTTTTTTGGATTCTTTAAGAAATCAATTACCTCGAAAGTTTCTTCTTTTGCTTCTTGTACTCCAGCAACATCTGCAAATTTCGTTGTATGCTTCTTGCTGTCATACACTCGCGCTTTGGATTTCCCAAACCCGAAAGGCCCACCTTCTCCGCCACCTGAACCACCAACTTTTCGAAAAAGAAATAGTAATAATATAACGAGAAGCAACAGGGGAATTGCTCCAACCAATAAATTAGCCCAAAATTTTGATCCTGTTGTGTCAATTATTTCGACTTTCGCTCGCTTCAATGGATCATTTAATCCTAGATCAATAATCGTTACGCTATCTTCTTTTATGGAACGATATTTTGCACCATCGAACGTTTCGGCTTCAACTGCATTATCTTCTATTTTTATTGTTTTCAATTCGTCAGCTTGATACTTTTCAACCAATTCCGTAATGGTAATTTTCTCTGATTTTTTAGGAAAGAGTTCTAAATCGGGTTTTGAAAAAAGCATTAATGCCGCACCAGCAAGTGCGATCAACATTAATATTACAAACGGATTTCGTTTTTGCGTGTTCTTCGGGTGATATTTTGGCATAAGTATTGGAAAAAATCATTCGCAGTGTACGCCATGTCTTAATTTTTTCAACTTTTCCTATAGTCAGTAAAGAGCTTCCCATCAAGATGGTCTATTTCATGAAGAAATATTCGTGCATCCCACTTTCCGAGTTTTCGTTCATGCCACTTTCCTCCTACGTCTTGCCATCGTACTTGCACGCGAGAAGCTCGTACCACTTTTTCAAAAACTCCCGGCAAAGACAAACATCCTTCTTCCATTGAAACTTTCTGTGGAGAATCCCATGTAATTTCTGGATTAATCATGGGAACGACTTTTTGTTCTTTTTTTTCTCCTACATTAAATGTTACCAAAATAATTCGTCGTGTATCTCCTACTTGATTCGCTGCTAATCCTACTCCACGAATTCCTGTTTCTGGATCTTCCATCTGCATTGTCTCCTTCATTTCAACAACGAATTTCTGTAAGTCTGAGTCAAAACTCACTACTTCACGACAATGTGTGCGAAGAATTTTATTTTCAGTACCCGTTTCCATCGTTAACATTTATGCTCTTTATAAAAAATTTTCAAAATACTGCAATATTTCTTACCGCAAATTTCCAAATACTCGAGAAGAAGCCACCGTTTGTTGTGTCAACTCAATTGCGTTTCCTGATCTCACTCCGAAATCTTCTGGTCGTCTCAATTTCGTATTTAAACGAAGGAAAACATGCGGCTGTATTTGTACGTCAGGATTTCTGTAATTGAGAAATGGCTCTCGATCTGGTCCCGGAATAAATTCAAATGACGTCACTTCTATTGCTTTTGGCGAAATATTTGTCCAATCGTGACCTCTTGTACAAGATTTTTCATCTGATGCACGTAACACTGTCCCCGATATTGGTGGTGTTGTAAAACTCGCTTCTTCATACGCTCTACACGTCCCATTTCCACCATTGCTCCATTGAAGAAATGCGCTCCAATTGTCTGATTTTCCATCTTCTGTGACATCAACTCCTAATTGCCGTTGCATTTGCAATCGATCTCCATCTAATCTGATCGCCGTACGTTCAGTTCGTTCTTCATTAATAAGATAGAGTTCTGTCGGAGTTCCATGAAATGCCTGTGAACAAAGGTCGATCTCGTCTAGAGAACCACTTACAAATTTTTTTCCTCCCAAGTTTCGATATCGCTCAATAGCGCCATCTGCAATATTCCATACAAATATATTCTCATATCCAATTGCTGCACGATTTTCTGGAGTGTTGTCAAAATCTGTAAGGTCCACAGGATCTGCTTCTCCATCACGAAGAGTATATGGAATCTGTCTTACTTCAAAACCAGGACATATCGCCGCATCTGAATCTGGACCAATTTCGATAAAAAAACGATCGTAATCAATTGTATTGTTTCGAACCAATTGCGTAATTCGCTCCATTAAAAATCGAGATTCAGAAGCGAAACTCTGCGTTGCGTTAATTTTTTTTTGAGAAAAATAAATATTCCCCAAAGAAATAAACATTCCTGATAATACCAGTGAAGAAATCGTACTTGCGATTATCAATTCCACCAGCGTCATTCCTCGAAAACGATAATTTAATTTTTTCATTTAATAAGAATCTCTTCCAAGGTAATCATATAAATAAGTCTCCAAATCAAGGGAACGAACTCCTTTTCCTTCTGCCCATTGTGTTCTCACAAGAACACGTAATCGTACGTCTTTCGGACAATCAATCCAATCACAAGCCGGATCAATCCAAGTATCTTCAGGTGTTAACTGAACTTGTCGATAAAAAGGTGTTTTTTCTCCTACTGAATTATGTGAAAAACGTCCAGCACTAGCTCCTTGATACAAGCGAAATTCTTCTGCTGGCAACGTATCTTCTGCCGTAAGTGTTGACATCATGTTTTTAAGAAAATACCGTCCATTCGTGTCAGAAAATTCTACTCTATAAACATCATCTGTAATAATTGGTATTGTGCTATCACTACACGCATTCAAGGTGGTAGCATTCGTTGTCGTGTCTAAACACAACCATTTGTTTCGTCGATCTCCGGAGTATTTCAACCAATTTGTATCACGAATATTTCGCACAGCTTCAACTCCCTCTCTCGCAATATTAAGTGCAACAACTCGATTCACTGCATTCACATTTGTTGAACTTGCGCGAGCAATAATTCCAAAAACACTTGAGAGAATCATTGTCAAAACTGTTATCGCAATGACAACCTCTACAAGAGATTCTCCTGAAAAATGAAACCTTTTTAATTGTCGTTGCATTCGTCAGAAGAAATAAATGGATATGATGATATTCGAGAAAAACAAATCGTGCTCTCTTTTCCCGCTCCTGCTGAATTTAATTTTATACGTGCCCATTTGGGAGTATATGTAGTTCCAATTCTTGATTGTGTACCACCTGGGAAAATAAAAATCCGAAGCGGAACTTCTGACCACCAATTCCCAGCTCCTAATACTGCTGCTTGCTCAAGTGTGATATTGGCATTTGATTCCCACGGGAAAGTCTCAACCGTTATTTCCGTTGAATCTTCTTGCGTACACAGAATAGACATTTCCGAGGACGTTACTTGCGCTATCCAATTCGCAGCAACTTCTCCATCACAATCTTTCTCAGCCAGCGCCATTGATCGTACATCCGAAATGAGTTCGAGCGTTCTTTGTGTATCATTTTCAAGGTTTTGTTGATTTCTCCACTGTGAAAATGTTGGCGCAGCAACTCCCGCCATAATTCCTATGAGCGTAACTGCCACAAAAAGCTCCACTAATGTAAATCCTGAACATTTTTGCATCACAAAAATACTAACGGTCTCCTCCTTGAGTTGCAAATTTCTTCACGCGTTCCAGCTTGTACGAATGGGATACAAAGTGAAAAGTACAAACTAAAAATCGAAAACAGCGTTTCCATATTTGATATTTGTGTTTTGTAATTTGAACTTTCAATCTTTTTCGCTACACTCCGCCTCGATGAAAGACATACGAAATTTCTGCATTATTGCACACATTGATCATGGAAAATCAACGCTTGCTGACAGATTTTTAGTAAAAACTGGAACTATTGCTGAACGAGACATGATTCGTGGACAAATGCTCGACACGATGGAACTCGAACAAGAACGCGGAATTACTATTAAACTGCAACCTGTTCGTATGAACTGGAAGGGAACTCAGTTAAATCTAATTGATACTCCTGGACACGTAGATTTCAGTTATGAAGTAAGTCGAAGTTTGGCTGCTTGTGAAGGAGCAATTCTTGTTGTAGATGCAACTCAAGGAGTAGAAGCTCAAACATTGGCAAATGTTTTTCTTGCAATGGAGCAAGGATTAACGGTTATTCCTGTGTTAAATAAAATAGATCTTCCAGCAGCAGAACCTGAAAGACGCGCACAAGAAGTAGAGAATCTACTGGGATTTCCTGCAGAAGATATTTTACAAATTTCTGCCAAAACTGGTTTTGGAGTAGATGAACTTCTTGATTCCGTGATAGAAAAAATTCCCGCGCCAACCAAAAATGAAATTTTTGCAAATCATGCAGAAATTTTTGAAGATGGAGATACTCGCGCACTTATTTTTGATTCCACATTTGATCAATATCGTGGAGTAGTAAGCTCCGTTCGTGTATTTTCTGGAGAATTAAAAGCAGGACGAAAAGTAAAACTTCTTCGTGCTGGAATTGAATTATTACCAACGGAAGTTGGATTTTTGAATCCTGGATACGAATCAACTTCATCTTTGAAAACGGGAGAAGTTGGATATGTTGTCACGGGATTAAAAAATGTAATTGATGCACGAGTTGGAGACACAATGTGGACAGGAAAAAACACGGAAGCAAAACCTTTGCCTGGATATTCTGAACCCATTCCGTTTGTATTTGCTGGAATTTATCCTATTTCTGGAGACGATTTTGCTCTTTTGCGAAAAGCTATCGAAAAACTGACTCTAAATGACGCTTCTCTCGTCTATTCTCCGGAAGTTTCTTCCGCTCTTGGAAATGGATTTCGTGTTGGATTTTTAGGATTATTGCACCTCGATATTATTCGAGAAAGACTCGAACGAGAATTTGATCTTGATATCCTTATAACTGCTCCATCTGTTGCATATGAAATTGTAAAAAATGATGGTTCTATTGAAAAAATTTCGAATCCATCAGAACTTCCTGATGGAAGTTTTTATACTGAATTACGCGAACCTTGGGCAAAAATAACTATTTTCTGTCCGGCAGACCAGGTCGGAGCTGTTATGAAATTGTGTACTGATCGTCGTGGAATGCATAAAAATCTGCAATATCCTGACCCGGAACGAGTAGAATTAATTTTCGAAATTCCAATTGCATCAATCGTTACTGATTTTTACGATGACTTGAAATCAATTAGTTCTGGATATGCTTCAATGTCGTACGAACCAATTGAAATGCGTGCTGGAAACTTGGCACGAATGGATGTTCTTGTCGCTGATGATCGAGTAGATGCGTTAAGTCAGATTGTATTCCGTCCAGATGCTGCAAAAATCGGAGGACGATGGTGCGAGAAACTCAAGGGAATTATTCCAAAAGCATTATTTGCTATTAAAATTCAAGCCGCAATTGGAGGAAAAATTGTCGCTCGTGAAACTATAAGTGCGATGCGAAAAGACGTAACAGCCAAACTTTACGGTGGTGATGTAACGCGGAAAAACAAACTTTTAAAAAAACAGGCGAAAGGAAAAAAACGATTAAAGCAATTTGGAAGTGTAACGATTCCGCAAGATGCATTCTTTGCGATGATGAAGAAATAATTTCGTTTTCGAGAAACATTGACAGATTAGTTAAAACTGCTTAATTATTGTGTCATGAAACACTATCATTTTGGGGCAAAAGAAAATACGGCGTTTGTTTTTTTAAAGCGTTTTGTTCCCGGATTTGGATCTGAATTCCCTACAAGAAAAGAAAAAAATCCCCTTAGTGAAAAACAAGAATTATTGTATGATTTAGAATTCTTAGAAGTAGAATGGACCTCTTTTCTTAAAGGCTCCGACTCAATTCCTTTCTTTCTTTGGGATGAATTTTTAAATAAAAATAAAAGACGAGCAACGTCCCTTGGAATAAGAACACCGGAAGATTTTCAAGTAGTAAAAAAACAAATTCAAGAAGAGATTACATCTTTGGAGGTAGCAAATGTTATAAATTCTTAGTTTTTTTGAAGTTTGTAATTTGTACTTTGACTCCTGTTGCTGGCTTTTTATCGAGAAATGTGATATACTGCGCAGATGTCTGGTATTTTTTCTATACATTCGGAAGCTTTTATTTTGTTGATGGCTCTTGGGCTTGGAACGCTTATGGGGCTTCGTCGAGAATTAGATGCACAAGGAGAACCTGAACGAAAACGGAGTTTTATGGGAATCCGTACCGCTATTGTTTTTACACTTCTTGGAGCAATTTCAACGCTGTTTCCAGAAATCCCAAGTTTCCCAATCTTCGTATTTTGCGGTATTTTGCTGCTCATTGTTGTGGCTTACGCAAACGGAGCATTTATGAAAAAACGTATTGGATTAACTTCTGAGTTATCCGCGCTTGCAATGGTGTTTGTCGGAATGTTTGTTGGATATGGATTAATCCTTCCTGCGATTTTCCTAACGATTATTTTGATGGTTTTGAACGAATTTCGAACAGAACTTCATAAATTTATTTCCACGCTCTCTGTTTCTGAAACACGCGGAGCATTACAATTGTTAATCTTTTCTGGAGCAGTTCTTCCCTTTCTTCCACGCGTTCCAATTGATCCACTAGGAATTATCGTTCCATTTAACATTTGGTTATTAGTAATATTTATCTCTGGAATTAATTTTGTAGGATATTTCTTGATTAAAGCATTGGGAGAACGTGCCGGAACTTTTTTAACAGCCATTCTTGGGTCGCTTGTCAGCTCTACTGCTGTAACTGTTTCTATGGCAGAGCATTCACAGGAAAAAAATGTTTCTAAAAATTTATTAGCAGCAGGAATTATGATTGCCATTGCGGTAATGAATATTCGAGTCTTTATTGAGATACTCGTCGCTGGAACAAGTGCAAATCGGACATTTTTCTTGCTTGTCCCAATTATGATGGCAATTACTGGATTTATCTTTGCGATCTTGGCGTTCAAAGCAGCAAATAATTCCAAAAGACCTGCGTCTGAAGCCGATTTTGAAATAGAAAGTCCTTTTGAACTTTTACCAGCTATTAAATTTGGAATTCTCTTTGTATTCGTTCTCGCGGGAATTGCGTTAGGAAAACACTTCCTCGGAGATGCTGGAGTATATGTCGCCGCAGGATTATCCGGACTTGCTGATATTGATGCTGTTGTTCTCTCTTCTATGGAAGCGGTTCGTGTTGGAGAATTATCTGCTCATACAGCAGAAACTGCTGTATTTATCGGATTAATTGTAAATACGCTTATAAAGCTTGTATACGTTGGATTAATTGGTTCTCAAGAACTCTTGAAAAAATTGTTCGTCGGAATTTCTATCGTTGCTGTTATTGGAACATTCGTGTGGTTTCTTGTTTAAAAAAAAGTTGCTAAATCTCCGCACTAGAAGTACAGTTCGTGCAGATCTTTTGATATTTTAAATCCCTTTGAGTGGCAATCAACCACAAGTTTTATCAAAACGGGGAGCGTGAAGAAACTCCACAATTCGGAGAAGTAGAACACGTCGGCACTGACCGTAAACAGCTAAATTAAGCTCCGAAAGTCGGAGAAACTCGAGATGGTACCGCTTCGTAAATGAGGCTCTCGCAGAAGATTCTTCTTCTCATTTTTTTTGTATAACATGAATAAATTTCCCCAACTGGATCCGAAAAAATCTATCGCTCAATGCGAAGAATCTATTCTAGAGCTTTGGAAAGATCGTCGTATTTTTGAAAGAACGATTGAGTCTCGATCTGAACACAATGAATTCCGTTTTTTTGACGGACCTCCTTTTGCAACAGGATTACCGCATTATGGACACATTCTTGCTGGAACGATTAAAGACGCTATTCCGCGTTATAAAACGATGCAAGGATTTCGTGTAACTCGAAATTGGGGTTGGGATTGTCACGGAGTTCCTGTGGAATTTCAGGTGGAAAAAGAACACAAAATTGGAGGAAAACCAGGAATTGAAAAAATGGGAGTCGCAAAATTTAATGAGTTATGTCGTTCCGTTGTTTTACGTTGTGCAGAAGACTGGGAAAAAACCGTCGATCGCATGGGACGATTTGTTGATTTCTCAAACGATTACAAAACGATGGATCCTAATTTTATGGAATCTGTATGGTGGGTTTTTGGGCAGCTCTGGAAAAAAGGATTAGTGTATGAAGGAGAAAAAGTAGTTGCATATTCACCAAAACTTGGTTCGCCTCTTTCAAATTTTGAAGCGAATTTAAATTATAAAGACATTGATGATCCAGCTGTAACAGTGAAGTTCGAACTTGCCAATGAACCGGGGACATACTTCCTCGCGTGGACAACAACTCCATGGACATTACCATCAAATCTTGCTTTAGCGGTTCATCCAGATATTAAATATGTTAAGTTTGAAAATCCTGACAAGAAAGGAGAAAATTTAATTATGGCTAAAGAACTATTTTATAAAAATTACCCAAGTTCATGGAAGGAAACATCAGAACATGGAACTCCAGAAATAGATAAGACACCAGATATTGAAAAAGTTTATCTGGGAAAAGACCTTGTTGGAACAAAATACAAACCACTTTTCCCGTTTTTTAAGGATCACGAAGGAGCGTTTCAAGTTCTTTCTGCAGATTACGTTTCAGCTGAAGACGGAACGGGAATCGTACATCAAGCGCCAAATTTTGGTGAAGACGATGCAAAAGTGTGTTTTGAGCACAAGATAAAACCTTTGATCCCACAACCAATAAATGATTCTGGATATTTTGATGATCAAATCCCAGAACTCGCTGGAAAATATTTCCGAGATGATACTGAAGTTGCTGGATCAAAAGAAGATAATGCAAATAAATGGGTTTTAGAAAACTTAGGAGAGAAATTATTTAAGCGCGAACAAATTCGTCACAGTTATCCGCATTGTTGGAGAACTGATTGTGCATTGATGTATCGCGGAATCAACACGTGGTTTGTAGATGTACAAAAAGTGAAAGATCTCATGATTGAGAAAAATCAGGAGATTAATTGGTTGCCAGATCATTTGAAAAACGGACGTTTTGGAAAAATGTTGGAAGGCGCGCCTGATTGGGCAATTTCACGAAATCGTTACTGGGGAACACCTATTCCTGCTTGGCGCTGTGACTCTTGTGGAGAAATTCATGTAGTTTCTTCTCGTGCAGAATTGGAGAAAAAAACGGGAAAAAAAGTAAATGATTTACATAAACATTTTGTGGATGATTTAACCTGGAAATGTGAAAAATGTTCCGGGAAAATGAAACGAATCGAAGAAGTGCTTGATTGTTGGTTTGAGTCTGGATCAATGCCATATGCAAGTACGCATTATCCATTTTCTGAACTAAAAGAAGAGCAAAGTGCGGAAGATTTTGATTGTTCGAAAAATGAATTTAAATCAGCAGATTTTATCGCTGAAGGACTGGATCAAACCCGTGGATGGTTTTACACATTACATGTTTTGGGATGTGCTTTATTTGGAAAAAATATTTTCAAAAATGTAGTTACAAACGGAATTGTTCTCGCGGAAGACGGACAAAAAATGTCGAAATCAAAAAAGAATTATCCAGATCCACATTTGGTATTTGATAAATATGGAGCGGATGCGATGCGATATTATCTTTTGTCTTCGCCAGTTGTGCGTGGAGAAAACTTTCGTTTTTCCGAATCTGGAGTTGCAGAAGTATTGAAGTCTGTAATCTTGCCACTCCGAAGTTCATATCAATTTTTCTCAACATACGCGAATATCGACGGATGGAATCCAACTGAATTCACGTTTATACGACATGGAGAAGGCGAACACAATGTGAAAAAGATTTACTCTGGAAAAGTCGATAACGATCATCATTTAACTAAAAAGGGAATTCAACAAGTCGTAGAAACTTCAAAAAACCTTGAAAACTTTGATATACTTGTCGCTTCCCCGTTTATTCGTACACAAGAAACGGCTGAGATTATAAAAAATGAAACAGGATTTTCGGGAGAAATTATTACTGATGAACGAGTTCAAGAACTCTCTTTTGGGAAACTGGAAGGACAGCCGTTTTTGTCTCGCAGAGAAAGAGTTGCTGAAAAAACTACTGAACAACCAGAGTCTGTAAAAAAACGGCTCTCAGCATTCCTGTCAGACCTGGGGAAAAAATATCCAGGAAAAAAGATTGTAGTGTGTAGTCACGGAGGAGTGCTCATGGCGTTAGATTCTCTTGAAGCTCGCTGGAAAACAACTGAAGAAATGCTCCGACTCCCTGTTGCACAAACAGGAAAAACTCGAACAATATTCCCCGAACCAGCATCTGAAAACGAACTTGATCAGTGGATTCTGTCTGAATTACAAGAGCTTTTACAAGATTATTGCAAAAAGATGGATGTATATGATCTCGAAGGAGCGTTACGTCAAATTCCCGTATTTGTTGATAAATTAAACAACTGGTATCTTCGTCGAAATCGACAACGATTTTGGGCAAATGGATTGTCTGTAGAAAAGTCCGCTGGATATGCAACATTGCATCATGTGTTACAAACTATTGCGAAAATACTGGCTCCAATTTGTCCATTTTTTGCAGAAGAATTATTCCAAAATTTGGGTGGCGGAGATTCCGTACATTTAGAACTTATCCCTCAATCACGAAACGATTGGAAGAACGAACCGCTTGATCAAAAAATGGATCAAGTTCGCGATATTGTACGTTTATCTGCTGGAATACGAGCAAAAGCAAAAATAAAATTACGACAACCACTTGGAAAATTACAGGTATTTGTTTCCAGTCCTGAAAATCTAGATTTAGACGTTATTGCCGCCGAATCGAATGTGAAATATATAGAAATATTATCTAAAGAATCCCTCAATAAAATCGCAACAAAAATAGTAAAAGTGAATGCGCGAATTGTGGGAAAAAAGTTTGGGAAAAAGGTTCAAGAACTCATTCAAAAGGGAAAATCTGGTGAGTTTACAGAAAAAGAAAATGGCTTCATCGAAATTGCAGGAGAAATGCTTTCTTCGGAAGAATATGAATTAGGATATTTAACCGCAGAAGGACTTGAGGCCGAAGCTTCTGCCACATCCGTCGTTCTCCTCGATACAACAATTACACCTGAATTAGAATTGGAAGGGATTGCTCGTGAAGTTATTCGTGCAATACAAGAACTACGAAAAACTTCTGGATTTGAAATTTCAGACAGAATCTCTATCGAGTGGAATACTGAGGACGAAAAAACAATGTCCGCTATTACTCAATTTTCAGAAAAAATAACAAGTGAGGTATTGGCTGATTCACTAGAAAATAAACCAAACATATCAAGTGAACCAATTGTTGTTGATGATGTGAAAGTGTTCCTCTCTATTAAAAAGAGCTAGCATTTAAAACGACAAAAAGAAAAACTCTTCTCATAATATACGAGAAGAGTTTTTTGTTGTTCAATTATTCAATAATTACTCTGCAACAACTTCTTCAATAACCTCATCTTCCATCTCAATCTCGTCCATATCAACTGCTCCACCTTCTTCTGCTTCTCTTTCCATTTCCATTTTTGCTTCGATAGCTTCTGTTACTTCTACAGGAAGAACTACCTCTACTACTTCTCCTTCTTCTACATCTACGTCTACAACAGGTGTTTCTGTAGCTGTGTTACACCCTGTAACTGCAAAACCTAACGTTAAACACAGAGCAATTCCTAATAACTTTTTCATGGTAAGTATGGATTAAATTATACCGAGGGAGATTGTAACTGCTTTATGAAGATTTTGTCAAGAAACCAATTTTAGTAATTATGGACAATCGTTCATATAGTTAAATGATTGTTGTGGTGTATATCGATCGGAATTGCTTCCCCATCCACCAACATCATTGCTTATAAAGTCAGCAACAACACTACAAGATGTCGCATTAAATTTATTGCCATTCAGCATTAAAAGCTCCAATTGACTAAATCCACCAAATGAACTTGGGATTTCTCCACTTAACTGATTATTAGATAACAATATAGTCCTTAAGTTTGAACTTCCCAATGAGTTTGGGATTTCTCCACTTAACTGATTATTGGATAAATTTAAATGAACAAGATCCAAATTCCCCAATGAACCTGGGATTTCTCCACTTAACTGATTATTAGATAACAATATAGTCCTTAAGTTTGAACTTCCCAATGAGTTTGGGATTTCTCCGCTTAACTGATTATTAGACAATGCTAAATAATCTATTTCCCCCCACGAACTTAGTATTTCTCCATTTAAGTTATTAGAATCTAATTGTAATACTTTTAATCTGTCTAAATTTACTAACGAACTTGGGATTGTTCCAATTAAATTATTATTATTGAGGATTATTCTAAGACCTTCACAAGCCCTCGGATTTCCAAACATTATTCCTGCCCATTCATCTAGTGGATGAGCACTATTCCAATTTGTATTATCGGTCCAATTATCCCCGCCTGTAGAAATATAAAACTCCTCTAATGTAGCAATTTCACTTGCACTCCCTTCACAATGACATTCGTGGTTTGTACATGTACCTCCACAATTTCCACAATTTAATGTATTTCCGCAGCCATCGTCTATCGTTCCACAATTATATCCAAGTGCTGTACAGGTTGTTGGTGTACAACAATCCTCCATATAATTGAATGATTGTTGTGGTGTATATCGATCAGAATCAGTTCCCCAACCACCAACATCATTCGTTATAAAATCTTGAACAATACTACATGAATTCGCATCAAAATTATTATTTCCAAGAAATAACATATTTAAACCACTTATTCCTCCAAGCGAAGCTGGAATAATCCCACTCAAATCATTCCCTTGTAGAGATAGACGCCCCAAATTGCTCAAATTACTAACTTCAGATGGAATCTCGCCATCTAAATCATTATTAAGTAAAATCAAACTTGTTAATTCACTTAACTCTCCAAGCGAAGCCGGAATTTGACCAACCAATCCATTATTAACTAAATTTAATCCCGTCACACATTCATCTACCACTGTTACTCCATGCCATGTATCTATTGGATTACTTGTGTTCCAATTGGAATTATTGGTCCAACTCGCTCCATTTGTAGAATTATAGAAATCTATCAGTGCTGCTCGATCTCTATTAATACATTCGTTTTGACATTGTCCAGAAACATTACATGTCTCTCCCGTTCCACAACTTCCACAAGAAAGAGGCGTTCCACATCCATCATCTGGCGTTCCACAAACATATCCAAGTGCTGCACACGTTGTTGGTGTACACGCACTGTCTTCTCCCAAAATCCAATTGAAACAGAACGGGAATGTTCTACATTCTCCATTAAGAATCCAATTAAAACAGAACGGAAAATCAACAAAGCTACATCCGGTAATTTCTTCCTGACAGGTTCCCCACCCAGTTAATACTGTTCCTGGAGGACATTCTTCTTCACAAGTTCCCGTTCCATATGCCATAGTTCCTCTTTTTTTCGGAGAAATTGCACACATCACAAACTTTTCCTCACACGCTGATCCTGTATCAAGAAATGGAGAATTTATATCATTTTCTCCACACGCAGAAGTATCTGTTGTGATATTCTTTTCTGCTGGATCATTCAGTCCTACAAGAGAAAATATGTAAGATTCGAATGCTTTAATTGTGCTTTTTGCAGACATTCCATCATGCACAACATCAAATTCTGTTAATACTGGCTCAACGGGATCATATTGATTTATTTCAATTGGCTCTGCCGTCGAACAATTCCCAACATAATCACAGAGCACAAACTCATCACTCCCAGACAAACAAAAACCCTCTCCTGTAGAACAGAAATTTCCCGTTACTTCAAATGTATGAGAACTCGCTGGTAAACATCCTGTCGCATCTTGGCAAAAAACTTGTACATCAACTGGTTCATTTGTAAATTCTCCTGGAGCCAAGGTCATTCCTCCCGTAGATCTGTAATATTCAAAAGTAACAATTGGTGGTGTTGTGTCTATAAGTAATAATTGAGACAATTCTATTTCTAAATTCCCTATATTTTGTGGCACAATGTCTGATTGTGGAATATCAAGTTCCATATACACAAATCCATCATTTATTGTACTTGGAACAGTTGCGACAAAATCATAGTCATATTCATTAAGTGTTTGAAATACAACAGAATCTGTCGCTAAAACAGTTCCTCCTGATGTGCTCGGATTATCTAAAAACTTCACATCAACATGAATGTCTGTTGATATTGGGAAAATTGGTCCCATGTCTAAATCTACGTGTCCAGTAAATTGCGCTTGCTGAAAATTAACATCCGCAGAATTTGGATTAACTGCCCATCCATCTGTGGGAGAAGAAGAAGTAACTGCCGCACTTGCTGTGGAAACAAAAAACGTTAGCAATAGCACCAATAATTTTATGTGACGGATATGATGAACAAACATAATAAATCCAATAATTAATCCTAATAAAATAATTAAACTAATTATAATAGCTATTTGATCACGTGTCTCGCTAAACATAAAATCTTGGGTCATTCTCTCCATTGCAAAAGAAATATTCGTTTGTCCTTCTGCCGCATGAAATTTGCGGGACTTCTGTGTCGAAAATTTATATGAACCAATCGTCTTGGCTCGATGACGAACCTCAATCGAGATGTAAAGTTGTGCTGTCTCTTTTGCGATTGAAAATTCCACCTCCCCAGAAAATCTTCCAATAGAATCTGTTTGTATTGGCAACTCTTTTTCAAATATTATTTCTTCCGATGAATCCGCAATTGTTATGTCTAATGTTAACGACTCCTCCCACAAAGAACTCGTTCCAGCAAAGGATACTATCACATCATCTCCCTCGTAAAAATATTCTTCAGGCGATACTTCGAGTGAAGAAATCGTAGTAAACTCACCTTTAATGATAAGTGGTTGTTCTTTTATTCCCGTAACAGCTTCTTTCTTATGAAAAATTTGAACAGTTGTTTGATATCGACCAGGCATCTCTGGCAGATTAAATAAAATACTGAAATCCATTTTTTTTCCACTTAAAACTGTTTTTTCTGCAGAAATTTTTTCTTCAATAATATCCCCCGAAGTACTCAATAATTGTGCTTTTGCAAAAAAGAGTCCATCTGCATGAAAGTTTGAAAAATTTGTTTGTGTAATTATATTTTTTTCATCTGCGAAAGAGTGAAATTTTTCTATGCGGGAAACTTTTTTTTCTTCTGTCGCTTTCTTTGGGAAAACTAATTTCATGGCACCTTGTGCTAATGTTTGAGCAAAAGAACCATTCATTGTTGCTTTCTGTAAAGCAATGATAAGTTTTGAATTTTCATCGACTAATACGTCTGAAAGATCAAATTCAAATGGAAGATTTAATTCTTCTGTTCCATTAAATGTGCGAACTAACGGTTCTTCAAATTTCCACGTAGTCGTATTTGATGCATCTACAACATGATATGAAATACGTGTAACTTCTCCAATTGGTGCTGTTCCCCAAATTTTTCCACGCACTTTAAAAGGATTGCTTTCAGAATAGCTTGTTTGAGAAATGCTGAGATTTTTTATTGCTCGACTTTGAACCCGAAGCGCCGAAACATTAGAAATTATACCGAAGAACAATAATGCCGTCAGAGAAAGTGTTCGAATCTTCATTATGTGTGTTTTATTTTTCATGAAAAACTATAGCACATGAGGAAAAAAATCAAACAAAATTTGCGATTACTCAATATTTCCGGAAAATGAAAATCGATGCATAACCCTCGCCGACCTCGAAAATCATTTCGTACTCCTTCTCGATCATATAGAAGCAGAAGAAAACGAAATAACCACAGTTCTAAAAGACTAATCTTCTTTTTAGTAATTATTAGTGTGTGTGTTTGGGGAATTCGAACTATTACCTCTCGCGGAAATAGTGTTTCAGCAGAAGCAACTATTGAAATTCGTCGTGGAATTATCGAGTTTTCATTAAATGGGGAAGATTTATGGACACGAGGAAATTCTGGACAAAAATTTCTGGAAGGAGACCGCGTTCGATGTACTGGAAATTGTGAAGCATCTGTACAATTGTTAGACGGCGGAAGCGTCATTGTCATTGCGCCGAATACAGAAATCTCTTTTGACGAGCTACAACAAAAATCGTCTGGGACGAAAAAAGTTTCTATTTTTGTGAAAACGGGAACTCTCTGGGGGACGGTTGCCGCAAATGATTTTTCAGAAAAGAATTCCCATTTTTTAGTGCAAACTGAATCGAGTGAAATTGATGTAAAAGGAAC
This sequence comes from Candidatus Altimarinota bacterium, assembly GCA_963677105.1. GTDB lineage: Bacteria > Patescibacteriota > Gracilibacteria > UBA4473 > UBA4473 > M50B91. The sequence continues at coordinate 457,093 of OY781871.1, forward strand.
GCTTTTTAATCTTGATGTAGGTCCCGAATCTCTTCTGCGCATTTTACAGGGAGAAGCTTCTCTGCGTCTCGCAAATGAAAATAAAAAGAAAGAAGAACCGTTTCTTGTGAATGAGGGACATATGGTTCCTCTCAAACAGGTTTCTTCAAATAATTTTGATGCGAATGAAATCATTGAAAAAATAGATCCAGAATTTGAAGAATCTGAATGGAACTTAAAAAATCTCGAACTTTTTCGTCCCCAAGAAGCAGCTGAAATTCGTCACAGGATTGAAAGAACTGCTTCTCCATCAACACAAGATCCGAGTAAAAATGGACTTGATTCTCCCGTAATTCAAACACCAGCTCCAGGTGCAATTATTCCAGCAGCACAAGATATGTTGAGCTTGGAGGGAACTGCTCCGGTCGATGCTTACAGAATTAGTGTAAACGGATACATTCTTACAAAATTTCAGCCAGGAGATCGGAAGTGGTCCTACTTTGCAAGTAAAAAATTTGGAACACTTGTTCCGGGGAAAAACACGTTCAAAGTAGTTTCAATTTCACGCGATGGAAAAGAATCGGCGCCAGCCGTTCTTGAGGTAACATACAATGCAACGAGTGATCCCGTAGTGGTAGAAGAGTCTGAATCAGATTTTCCAGTCCCAGTAATTCAATTTCCTTCCCTTGCCGATGCCACTCAAGCATTTAATGCAACTGAACCAATTCTTCATATTACAGGAATTGTTGATCCACGAACTGTCGCCGTGGAAGTAAACGGATTTCGACTGAAAAAGTTTAAACCCGGAAATATCGAATGGAAATATATTGCAAATGCAAACTATGGAAATATGGACTTGGGAGAAAACATTTATACTGTCGTAGCAATTGGTCCCGAAGATGAACGATCTTCTGCTGTCCTTCGTGTAAATTATGTTCCTCAATAACGTGCGCTTCTTTGAATATTCTGATTCCGTATCAAAAGAATGGGACGACTTTGTTCTCAATTCTGAACGTGGATCTATTCATCAACTCTCTTCTTGGAAACCCTTTCAAGAAACTATTTCTGGACGCGGACCAGTTCTCGGTTGGGGAATAAAAGACGATTCTGAAAAAATTCTCGCTACAACATTTGTCGTTGCAATGGACACGGGATTTATGGGAAAAAAATGGTGGTATTCTGCTCGAGGGCCAGTTTTTGATGATGAAGAATGTGGACAAATGCTCTTAGAATATGTTGCAAAAGAGTTGAAAAAGAAGGGTGGAATTTTTTGGAGATTTGATCCGTATGTCACAAAAAAAGAATTACAAAAACTTCAAGTTCAAACTCGATTCGCAACTCAAAATTACCAACCAACTGATACACTTATTCTTGATCTCACAAAGACGGAAAATGTTCTGCTTTCAGAAATGAAACGCAAAGGACGATACAACATTAATCTGGCGAAAAAGAAAAATGTGAAATGCGTAAAAATCACTGGAAAAAATGTTTCTGAAAAAGACCTGAATGATTTCTGGAAATTGAATAGTGAAACCACAAATCGCGATTCTTTCTCCGGTCATGAAAAAAAATATTACCGAAATTTTTTAAAACAAATTTCTCCTTTCGCAGATCTATTTTTTGCAGAAGCGGAAGACGAAACTCGTATCGCAACAGCGATTTCTACATTTGCTGGAGATAAAGCCATTTATTATTTTGGTGCTTCTACTTCAAATCCCAATTATCGAAATATGATGGCTCCATATTTATTGCAATGGACCATGATTCAGGAAGCGAAAAAAAGAAAATGTAAAACGTACGACTTTTTAGGAATTGCCCCAGAAAATGATCCAAAGCATGCATATACTGGGATTTCTGAATTTAAATGGAAATTTGGAGGAACGCGAAAAACTTTTGCTCCTGGAAAAGAAATCGTATTTCATAAACTTTGGTATTGGCTCTATCGAATTGCAAAAAAATTAAAAAATTCTATTTGATTTATTGTCACTGTTCTAATCCCAATAGAAATTCGCGCTCAGGAAATTACATTTAGAATTTCCTCTTTGATTTCAGCATATCGTTTTTCAACTTCTTCCTGAACTCGATCATCTTCTACACAAGGAATAAACTTTTTTCCTGTTGCTTCTTCAAGACGTTCTCTCATTGTTTTTTCGCCGGAAGTTTCAACCATTTCACAAATCAATTCATCTGACACATCCGATAGTAATAAATTTCCCATTATTTAAACTTTATTAAGAATCGTGCGCAAAATATCACTTATTTAAAAAATGTCAACACGTGCAACGCCAAGAGAATTTTACTGCAAAAATGCTCCTTTGTCTGTCACATAATTTCCTTCTCCTGGAAGATATTTCGTTGAGGAAAGTGCCAAAACAACAGCATCTGAAGAAAAATCCTTTAATTCGTGCCAACATCCCGTTCGTACTAAAACTCCTTTTTTTTGAGAATCTAAAATAATTTCTTGATTTCCCGTTCCATCATTTACGAGCAATGTAACCGAACCATTAGTAACGAGAAAAATTTCTTCTTCAACAATATGTGCATGTCCTCCTCGCACAGAACCTTCTGTTGCAGTAACTAAATAAATTCGTTGGGGAATAAATGGCAATGCGTCAAACTCAAACGGAACTAATGATCCGCGCGCATCTACAAATTCCGGAAAAGAAAGAATTTCATATTTTTTCACAAGACAAGAGTACAAAAAAAAGACAGAAATCCAAATTTTCTGAGAAAAATTGCATCTTACTCTGATTTCTGTGAAAATATTCAGTGAATAAAAATACATGAAAAAATTGTTTCTCGGTTTCGGAGTATTTCTTCCGTTTATTGCCTTTGCAGCAGTCTTTCCTGGCTCAGGAATTGATTTTGATAATTCTACCATAAGAATTCATGGTCCCTCTGGATCAACCTGTTTGGGAGAAAGTATTACTTCTCCTCATTCCTTCACCTTCACGGAGATGGGATTCGATAACTTCACTCATTCAATCTCAAATTTTGGAAACTGGAGCGGTGGTACTACAACACGTTGCTTCCAAACGGCAGGACCATATAACATTACAATGAGGATAGTAGATAACGCGGGAAATGAAACATCTTTGAGTGACTCTATTGTAATTGCTCCAGACACTCCTGATGAAACTTCTTCTACTCTTAATGTTGTTTGCAACAATACCGTAGCAAATAATACTGATACATGTGATCTAACACTTTCTCTTCGTGATAGATTCGCGAATGTTGTAACACAAAATATTCCCGGACTTTCGTTTTCCGCTGCTACACAATCCTTTTCAGATGATGCGAATCTGGGAACGGAATTTCATGCAGGACTTCGTTTGGCTGGAAATAATCTAACAACACCTTATTCGTTCGATTGGGATAGTTCAATTCCTCCAAGCTTCGGTATTTCTGCCGTTGCGCCAAGTATTCAAACCGTTCCAATAACCGAGGAGGGAATTCCAGCTGGAACCAATCTTTCCACTGTTGTAACGCGTCCAATTACTTTCTCTATCAATAATTTAAAAGAAATTCAGACAAACGGACTTGTGTCAGGAACTCCTATTTCTTCTTTTGAGGTTCCTTCTGCTCTTCGTTTTGATGCTCCTGTTGCTATTATGCCTGGGTTTAATCAAGCGGCGATTTCGTTTGCAGAAGATATTGAAGTAACTGCTACATATAATGTCCCTGATCCACTGACACACAACGTAAATTGTTCTATAGAAAGTAGCTCCGAACATTTATTTGTTGATGCCCAGGAACAACATGACTATGAAGCTGAAATGGATGCTTATGAAATTGCCCAAGATAACTGGGATGGAGTCTCTCCAGAACCAATTCATCCAACACCTCCTGTCCGTGCGGAATTATCATTAACCACGGATTTCCCGCTAGGAACTCCCGACGACACTCTTTTTGTTGATGTTCCAAAAATGGTATATGCAATTACCCAACATGATAATCCTGCCGATGTTTCATTGACTACTACTGCCTCATATATGTTAGATTCTGTACCCGTTAGTTATGTGGCTGGAGCGATGGGACAACTTCTCGCTGATGGAACGACTATACCTATTAATCAAATCGTTGGATTTAATCCAAGTAGTGTTGATTTCCGAAACATTGGAATCAGTATTGAAGGATTTGTCGTGGGAGACCAAGATCAAATGCTATTAGTAGGAGGAAATGAAGAATCTATGACTTCAATTGCAAACAATCTTTCTACTACTGTTCGAGATAAAATCGTGGAAAATGCCTATCAATTTATTCGAAATGCATCAAATATTATCACAGATCCTGCGACCATTACGAGCTGGGATGCATTTAATGCTCAAAATATAGTTGTTGTTGATCTTACGGATAGAGATTTAGCAGAAGCAACACTCACTCTTCCAAGTGGGACACTTCCAAGTGGATCAAAAACGCTCATTGTTCTGAATGGGAATGTACAAATTGCTGGAGACATTACTTATGGAAATATCGTAGATGATTCCTTTGGAATAATTCTTTTACGTGACAAAGCTGGCCCATATCCAGAAAGAGGAAATATATTTGTACACGAAGATGTTCAAAAAATCTCTGGAACCATCTTTGCTGATGGAGGATTTTTCAATGGAACTTCTCTCTCTACTGCAAACACGGGACCTCGAAATAAACAACTTCGTCTTGTTGGGTCCTTGTTCTCAAGAAATACAATTGGAGGATCTCGACGTACAAACACCACAGGAGAATTCTTTACTCCGTGGGGAACAACCCCTTATCGAGACACGGCAAAACTCTACGATCTTCATGAAATACGACAATATGACTATAGCAGTGGAACCACATACTGTGTATTAGACGCGGCGACATGTGACCCAAACAATGCAGCCTTCATTCTTCGCCAAGACCAAAAGATTAATCTTCTTCCTCCTCCAGTATTCCTCACTGACTAGATCACTGAACTTTAAAAAACAAAAAGCAGAAATATAATTCCTGCTTTTTGAATTAAAATTTGATCTTTGTTATTTGTTATTTTGAGTAAAACGAAACCATTCGCACATTGTCTGAACCATGGATCCTGTAGCCCCTCGTGGTGACAATTCATCTCCGCCGGATTCGTGATAAGCTGTTCCAGCTATATCACAGTGAACCCATGGAATATCTTGCACAAAATTCTCTAAAAACGCTCCAGCCATAGAAGATCCTGCGCTCACTCCAGCTGTCCAACATTGTAAATCTGCAACTTCTGATTTTATTTTTTCTCGAAAAAGAGGAATTATTGGCAATTCCCAGACGCGCTCATCTCGATCTTCTGCAGCAACTGAGATTGATTGTAATAATTCTGGCGTATTTGTCATAAGCCCTGTTATCTCATTCCCCAACGCAGCAACACAAGCACCCGTGAGTGTCGCAAAATCGATAATTTTTGATGGTTTATATTTCGTAGCTACGTAATGGAGACAATCCGCTAAAACGAGTCGTCCTTCTGCGTCTGTATTTGTTATTTCGCATGTTTGCCCATTTCCAAAAGTAATAATGTCTCCTGGTTTAAAAGCCTGTCCTGAAACCATATTTTCAACAGCACCGAGAACTCCCACGACATGTATTTTCGGTTGGGTTTTCACAAGCCAGTGAAAAATTCCCAACACTGTCGCCGCCCCAGCCATATCACTAAACATAGACTCAATATGTTTTGTTGGTTTCAAATTATATCCTCCTGAATCAAAACACACACCTTTTCCAACTAATGCAACTGGCTCTTTTGTGCTTCCTTTATATTCAAGAATAATCATCCGCGGTGGAATTTCAGAACCTTGTCCTACTCCCATAATTCCTCCCATTTTTAATTTTAATAATTTCTTAGAATCAAGAACTGTTATTGAAACATTTTTTCCCTTTGCAACTTGTCGTGCTGATTTTTCCAAATCTTCTGGCGACATGTGTCCCGCTGGAGAATTCACTAAATCTCGTGTAAAATTTACTGCTTCTGCTGCTGATACTTCTTGATCAAGATCTTTTTTAGAAATCTTTACAGGGGAACAAAGTACTAATGATTCGATTCTATTTTGTTCTTTTGTGTCACCAATTTTGAATTCATACGCTCCTGCAATTGCCCCCGAAACAAATCGCTGCATCTCTGGTTCGGTAAAAACGAAAGCTACTTTTTTTGCTTTCAATTTTTTAAGAGCACGAATCGCTGTTCCCGCTGCTCGACGAACTTCTTCTTTCTGTTTTAATTCTCCCAGTCCAACTAAAATACATTTTTTCACTCCTTTCGATTTTGGGAATATCTGCAATATTTCATTTTTCTTTCCTGAAAAATCTGCTTCATTTATGCGAAGAGAAATCTCTGATACTATTTCTTCTGGCAAAATCGTCTTAAAATATGTTTTTAATGATGAGAAAGACTTGTTCTCCGGAATAAAAATAGCAACTGCTTCTGCTGCTACGAATTTGGTTGTTGCCCGTATTTTCATGTTTGTATAAGGATAAATTTCGACCGAAGTGTACTCTAGATTGTTTATTTTGAAAAAGAAAAATCCTACACACAGCGCCAATCAATAAGGAACCTTTTTTATATGTGTATATGAAAACTTGCAAATTCTAAAAAAAAATAGACAATCTGCGCGGCGGGTCGGTAGCTCAGTGGTAGAGCATCTGGCTCTTAACCAGTTGGCCGTGAGTTCGATCCTCACCCGACCCACCATAAAATTTGGTTATACCTTTGTGGCATAGGCAAGTTTTTTATTTACTCCTTTTTTTCTGGTCGATTGCGTACATAAAATTTCACAGAAATTTTTTCAAGCTGATATTTTTCAAGAGAAGGCGGAAGACAAACTTCGCCCATTTCTTCTGGAGCAACATCTATGATTTCTGAGGTGTCTAAGTTCACAATATGATGATGATTTTCCATATTTGCATCAAAGCGAGAAGATGAGCCGTCTTTCATCGGAAGCTCTCGGACGAGACCCATTTCCTTGAATTTTGTAAGATTTTTATACACAGTTGAAAATGAAATATTTGGAAAACGAATTTTCATTGAATCAAATATTTCTTGCGCCGAAGGATGACGACTTGTCGCCGCAAGATAACGAAAAATTTCCATTTTTTGTGGAGTAAGTGGAATATTATTTTTCCGACAATAATCTCCCATTCGCTGAATACGACGATCAGTCGTCGCATTTATCTGTTTCTGGTTACAACATTTATTCATATCTAATAATTAATATTGAATATTGTGTAATAATAATTGTCCACAAACAATGATTTGTCAATTATATTTTTATAGTTTGTTTTTCTCTCGAACGAAAAAAGTTGACAGAAGTCCTCTCTTCGTTAGAATCCGCCCGGAAAATCCGTTTTATATTTTTTAATCCTTTCCAAGATGGCTGACACATTTCAGCGAACGAAACCGCACGTCAACGTCGGAACCATTGGTCACGTCGACCACGGTAAAACTACGCTGACTGCAGCTATTACTTTCACTTTGGCAAACCGGTTGCCATCAGATGTGAATAAACAAATTGCGTTTGATCAAATTGATAACGCACCAGAAGAGAAAGCACGTGGTATTACTATCGCTACTTCTCACCAAGAGTACGAGACAGAAGCTCGTCACTACGCACACGTTGACTGTCCAGGTCACGCCGATTATGTTAAAAACATGATTACTGGTGCGGCTCAGATGGATGGAGCAATTCTTGTAGTTGCTGCTACTGATGGTCCAATGCCACAGACAAAAGAGCACATCTTATTGGCTCGACAAGTTGGAGTTGATCACATTGTTGTCTTTATGAACAAATGCGACATGGTTGACGACGCAGAAATGCTTGAGTTGGTAGAAATGGAAGTTACTGAAGAACTTGCAAAACGTGATTATAACGATGTTACGATTATTAAAGGATCTGCTTTAAAGGCATTAGAAGATCCAACTGGAGAATGGGGAGACAAAATCATGGAATTGATGGCAGCTCTTGATAAAGATATTCCAGAACCAAAACGAGAAACTGATAAAGATTTCTTGATGCCAGTTGAGGATGTATTCTCAATTAAAGGTCGTGGAACTGTTGCCACAGGACGTATTGAACAAGGAAAAGTCAACACTGGTGACGAAGTAGAAATCGTTGGAGTGAAGGCAACACGAAACGTGGTTGTTACTGGGGTTGAGATGTTTAAGAAAACGCTTGATGAAGGTCTTGCAGGAGATAACGTTGGTCTATTGCTTCGAGGAATTGAGCGAGAAGAAATTGAACGTGGTCAAGTTATGGCTAAAAAAGGATCCATTACACCACACACTAAATTTGAGTCTGAGGTATACGTATTGAAAAAAGAAGAAGGAGGTCGTCACACACCATTCTTCAAAGGATATAAACCACAATTCTTTATTCGAACTACTGATGTTACTGGTGAGGTTGAATTACCAGCAGGAGTAGAAATGGTTATGCCTGGTGACAACGCAAAATTCGTTGTTACACTTATCTGCCCAATTGCGTTGAACGCTGGAACTCGATTCGCTATTCGAGAAGGTGGACGAACAGTTGGAGCTGGAGTTGTTACAAAAATTATTGAATAATAATTCTGCTTTAAAAAGCTAATTTAAAAACCCGCTTCGGCGGGTTTTTTGTTGTACGATTTTAATTCTTTAAAACCTAACTCTCTTCCCAAAAAATCTGTTGTGGAATTCGCAAATCGATGTGATCAAATGTGTCTCGATACAGTTGTATTTTGTGTTCTGCTGATTTTAGTTTTTGTAATTGCTGATCAATCGGTTGAGACAAATCGAGCCAAATCGCCATATCATTTCGCGATATCAAATGTAATTCGTTCGCCGCAAAAAGTATTTCCACCGATTTAATCGGAAGCTGTAAGTCTCCGTCCAATATTTCCTCCGCGTTACGAATTTTTTGCAATTGCTCTGGAGACAGTAGCTGTTCCCTTAATTGTACTAACTCGACTCGTTGTTTAATTTTTATCGTCGGAAGCCCTTCAATTGCCTGCAACGAGAGCACGATTCCGTCTTCAGAAATAACAGAAAAGTTCGCTGTTTCAATATTGAATATATTATACGCTGGTTTCGATGTACCAACTTGAACAGTAAGTGTTCGCGGCCAATCCTCTTCCATCTCAACATTCTGCAACTCTGGCATTTTAAGCTTCAGCGCAGCAATAATGTCATTTTTATTAATGAATAGAAGGTTTTTCCCATAGAAATCTTGTAAAATTTCTTCCACTAAAAGCGAATCCGCAAACGGACTTGTTCGCTCTACTCGAAACGTATTTACTCGAAACAAAGGACTTAATATTGCTATCCCCACGAAAAGAGCCATCCCAACACACGCAAGGATTCCCCATGTAGAAAATTTTGAAAAAGGAATATTTTTAATCCATGTCGGCAATGGCAGTTTTCGACGCAATCGACGCACAGAACTCTGACGACGATGATTCGTTGTCTCAATCATCAACGCCCGACGCCGAGCATACGAACGACGACGCATTAAACTGTCATAATATCAGTCTCTTTTTTCTTAGAAATTTCTTCTACCTGTTTATTTTCTGTATCAACTATTTCTTGTGCCCTTTTCTCCATATGTTTTTTCTCATCCTCAGATAAATCTGCATCCAATTTAATTTTCTTCATCACATCTTGACGAGCATTTCTAATGGCAATTTTTGCATTTTCAGCTTCTTCATGAACAATTTTCACCAATTTTTTACGACGATCTTCTGTCATTGGTGGAACTGGAAGTAAAATATATTCTCCCATGTTTTGTGGGGAAATACCTATGTCAGCTAACAAAATTGCTTTCTCAATTGCTCCAACCATAGACTTGTCCCATGGCTCAATACGCAATGTGCGTGTGTCTGGACAACTAACTGTTGCCACATTTTTTATTGGCATCGTTGACCCATAGCTTTCAACTTGAACATCATCAACTATGGCGGCACTTGCTCGACCAGCTTGAAGTCCTCCATATACTTGTTTCAAGTGATTAATTGTATCTGAAAGTGTTGTTTTTAGTGTAGAAATCATCATTCAAAAATTAAATTCGCTTTCATTGTAAAGGAGGCATCATAGCTTTACAACGTCTTTTTTGAAGTAACGAAAATTTTCTAAAGAAGTGATTTTAAAATTTCCCGTGCAACTTCTCTGTCATCAAACGAAATTACTTGTTTCCCAATTGTTTGTGTTTTTTCGTGTCCTCTTCCGGCAATTAATACCGTATCGCCCTTTTGTGCAGTATATAGTGCATATCGTATTGCTTCATATCGATCTTCTATTTCAAAAAAACGATCTCCTTCTTTTCTTCCCACGTATTGTCGCGCGTGTTTTGCAATCTTTTTAGGACTATCTTTATATGGATCATCTGTCGTCAAAACAAATTCATCCGAAAGTTCTGCGATAATTTGTGCTGCTTCTCCCCAATTCGACGGAGCTCGACCTCCAGCTCCTCCCCAAATGGTAATAATTCGTCCGGAAGTAATCGGACGTAATGCGGAAAGAACCGCCTTCAGCGCAGAAGGTTTATAAGAAAAATCAACAATCGTTGCAAAATCTTGCCCTTCATCTATCGATTCAAGTCTCCCTGGAATAGATCTAAATTTTTTAAGAGCGCGTTGTATATCGTTCATAGAAACACTCATGGATTGTGCCACAGCAATCGCAGACATAAGATTCTCTAAGTTATGACGACCAACAATTTTAACCGTCATATCTGCCTCAAAATTTGGCGCACGAAGAAAAAACTCTGTACGGTCTGCAAAAAATTCAAATTTTTCTGGACGAATATCCGCATTTTCTTGGAGGGAAAATGTCCATATTTTATCCGCTACTTCGTCTTTAAACATTCCCACATTTTCATCATCGTTATTCAAAACCATTTGCTTTGGAATTCCCGGTTTTCGTTTGCTCCGATTAAGAGATTTAAATAATCGCGATTTGGTATGAATATAATCTGTAAAGGTTTCATGATAATCTAAATGTTCTCCATCAAAAATATTCGTGAGAGTCGCAATATCAAAATTTACTCCCCACAAACGATTTTGGTCAATTGCATGAGAAGACACTTCTAACACCACTGTGTCGCATTTTGCACGTAACATTTGACGCAACATTTTTTGCGTTTTCCATGGACTGAGCGTCGTTCTCAAGGTTGTATTAGGAATTGTTTTTTCTCCAATATGAAATTGGATTGTTCCAATCGCTCCACACGTATGTCCTGTATTTTGAAGAAGAAAATGAACTAATTCCACTGTTGTTGATTTCCCAGAAGTTCCCGTAACACCTATGACACGCATTTTATTTGCCGGAAATCGATACAAAACTGCAGCAATAATGGCTGATATTTTATGATACGTTAAACGCAAACTTGAGCGTTCCGGAATGAGTGTGCGAAAGAATTTCATCATCATGAAAATTCTATCAGAGTTCTGATAGAAACGTAAACAAGATGCTCTATATTTCTCCTAAATCTCGAAAGAGTTATTGACTTTTTTATCGAGAACCATACACTCTCCTCGTTCTTTTGAGGAAACTTGAAACAGCGTCATGGGTCGATGGCGGAGTGGTCAATCGCAGCAGACTGTAAATCTGCCGACTTAGTCTACGATGGTTCGAATCCATCTCGGCCCACCAGATAAAAATCAAAAACATCTCTTTATGGGGTGTTTTTTATTTCGCGAAGTGAAAAACATGTGGTTCTATGCTGAGTCCGCAAAGCGAATGAAACGTGCGAAGCAATCCATTTCCTCTGCCCATTCCTCTTGTGATTCTACTTCTCTTCTGAAATTAAGTTATCTGATGGAGACTCTCCAATTGACATTTTCTCTGATTCTGAAAACTTCTGTGTCCGAGCAAGCCCTGGATTATATGCTTGATAAAAAAGCTGAATAATCTGTTCTGTCGTCAACATTGTCACACCAAGTCCGCAATTCTCAAGCGCCGTTTTAACGGTATTTACTCGTGCCGCCAACTCTTTCTTCAATCCTTTGAACTCACGTTTTCGTGTCATTATGTTCGCAACAGTATCTTCTGGTTGAATATAATCAAGAAAACTCGCCCAAACAGATTTATTCTGTGCTCGTTGTGGTTCAAGCGGAACAACTACGAAAAATTTCTTTTCCATAATGTCAGAAAACTCTACTAATTTTTGAATGAAATCGATGTATCCAGACATTTGCTCACGAAGTAAATCGTTTTCAATTTCGTTCTGACGTGTTTTGAGTTTTGAAATATAGGCATCAATATCTAGTTTTCGTGACCGTACTTGAATTTGTACTGGAAAATTTAAAGCATTTAAAAATCCTTGATAACTAGAAATAAGTGCACTTTGTTCTGCTTCGGATTTCAAATTAAAATTTACCGATTGAACTTCTAAAACAGCCCTCAATCCTCCGTTTTTTAACACAAGCGTGTCATCATGTACTTCAGAGAACTGAAGATATCGCTGCGTGGAAACCAGCTGATTTTGAGACCCCTGACGAACGGATGATTTTTGTTTTTTCATTTTTTATTGGGCTTCTGGAACACCTTCACTATCTAATAATTTTGCTAACGAGCGAACTTTTTCAGAAGAAAATTCTTCTTGATGCGTATCCATTTCTGGCTGTTTTTTGACTGTTTTCATTGAAAACGGAGTTGTCATTGAAACAAATGGTTCTCCCGCATGTTTCATCCAACGACGACGTGACTGTCGAAAAACAACCTGTTCTATTTGTAATAATACAAACTTAAACAAAGAAATTCCATGAATTTTTAAAAATGCGATTGTTGCAGACAGAGCGGCTGGAATCCAGCACAAAATAATTTCTATTTGATGTAATTCGTATTGCTTTGAAAGAGAATTGGAAAGCGTATATGAAATTCCAAACCCAAGAATTAGAACAATAACTTGACGCAAAGTAAGGAACCAGAGGATCTGGTCTTCTCTTTGCACGTCTTGTGGAACTTTAAATCTCATCGAATAATTATATCACAATGTTTGAAAAAAAACAACCCTGATGCTACACTCTGAGCGAGTTTTTTGTATCCATAAAATTATGTGCGAGGAAAATCATTTGATTGCAGAGCGTCGAGCGAAAATTGCTGAGTGGGAAAAGGCTGGATTTCCAGCGTATGCACAGAAGTTTGATCGCACGCACACTGCGCAGGAAGCACGAGAATTTTGCGAAGAAACAACGCTCCGAGAAGTTCCTGAGATTGTTGAAAACCCAAATATTCAGGCAAAAATATGTGGTCGAATTATGAATTTTCGATCAATGGGAAAATTAGCTTTTTTAAAAATACGAGATGTTTCTGGAGATTTTCAAGTTTGTTTGATGAAAAATCTACTGGGAGAAGATTTTAAAAAGTTTGAAAAATTATTAGATCTGGGTGATTTTTGTGGATTTGAAGGAGAATTTTTTCTCACAAAACACGGAGAGCCAACATTACTTTCAACGGAAGTAACACCTTTGGCAAAAACATTACGACCACTTCCTGAAAAATTTCACGGACTTGCGAATCGGGAAGGCTGTTATCGTCAAAGATATCTTGATTTGTTAACGAACGATGAAACGTTTCGTCGATTTCAAATTCGGTCTGAGGTTATCCGATTAATTCGTGAATTTTTACATAAAAAACAGTTTACTGAAGTTGAAACACGAACACTTCAAGCTCAAGCTGGAGGCGCTATGGCAAAAGTATTTGAAACACATCATAACGCACTAGATCATGAATTTGTGTTACGAATCTCTCTTGAGCTAGAACACAAAATGCTTCTTGCCGGACGATTCGAGCGAGTATTCGAGATTGGAAAATGTTTCCGAAATGAAGGAATCGATCCAAGTCATCTGCAGGAATTTACGCTTCTTGAATGGTATGCAGCATATGCAGACATTACAGATAATATGAATTGGACTCAGGCGATGATTCAATCAATTATTCCTAAAGTATTGGGAGATTCTAAATGTATGGTTTTGGATAAAAGCGAAAAAAAGGTAGAAATCGATTGGAACGGAAAATGGCCACGAGTGAAGTTTTCTGATTTACTAAAAAAATACGCCAAGATTGATATGCAAACTATTTCGCTTAAAGAATTGCGTGAATATGCGATAAAAAAATGTGATTTACCGACCGAAGAAGCAATGAAAATGGGGCGAGGGAATCTCCTAGATCACGTGTATAAAAAGACGGCTCGTCCATCGTTAATTCAACCAACATTTGTTGTGGATTGGCCAACCGAATTGAAACCTCTTGCTCGACCAAATGACGATGGAACAAGTGATGTATATCAATTGCTTGTCGCTGGATGGGAAATTGTAAATTCTTACGGAGAACTTATTGACCCACGTGTTCAAAGAAAACTCCTTGAAGATCAATCTGCTGCCAAAAGTGCGGGAGATGAAGAAGCAATGGAAGTGGACGAAGAATTTCTTACTGCAATGGAACATGGCCTTCCACCGATGACTGGATTTGGAATGGGAATTGATAGATTTGTTGCGCTCATCACGGGACAACCAAATCTCCGAGATGTAGTTTTACATCCACTTCTTCGTCCCGAATAAAATTTTCTACGAAATATATCACTCTTTGTTGCAAGGGAAATAAGCTTGCATTTATTTTGTGAAAGGATTATGAAAAAAAAACCAGCGGAGCGCCCTCTTTTCCCTTTAACGACATGGCTTCTCCTATTTCGGCGTCGAAAAATTTTGAATTCGTTGTTCGCAGAACGTTCTGGTTTCCTATGATAAAAATAATTTTGTGGAACTTTTTTGTAGAAGGACTGAATCAAATTGTTTTGCTCGGTGGAAAATGGCTCGAAGTACCGCTCCCTGAAACTCGCATCCACATATTTTTTCATCTTATGGGACTAATTGGAACTATTTGGATCTTTCTCAACTGGAACGCAATTCGATACACGCTCACAAACACGCAAATTATATTAGATCACGGAATTTTAAATATCGATCGAAACACATTTTTATTTCGAAATATCGAATGTGTAAAATTACACAAAAGTCTTATCGGACGAATTCTTTCTTTTGGAACCATTGAAATGTATTCTCCAACACTTCAGGAACATTTGTTTCTGCGAAATGTAGGAAAAGCAAAAAAATATGCAAAACTTATTCAAAAAAGTATTTCTCAACAACAACGTGCTAATGTTATTTATCCAATGCGGGAGGCGGTCATGAATGCCACGTAAAATCAATGCAAAAATGCTCGAGTTCCCGTAAGTACCATCGAAATATTTAATTCATCTGCTTTTGCGAAAACTTCCTCATCACGAATAGAACCTCCTGGCTGAATAATTGCGGCCACTTTTGCTGCCCCTGCAATTTCAATTCCATCTGCAAATGGGAAAAATGCATCACTCGCAATAACGGCTCCTTCTGCTTTTTCTCCTGCATTTTCAATCGCAATTTTCATCGCTTCTACACGAGAAGTTTGTCCTCCGCCTTTCCCAATCATTGCCCCATCTTTTACTACCACAATTGCATTCGATTTTACTATTTTTACAATTTCCCATGCTGTGAGCATATCTTTTAATTGGTTTTCTGTTGGCTTATTTTCTCCTACAAATTCAACATTTTTCTCGTCAATCGTATGAATGTCCAAGTCTTGAACAAGCGTTCCTCCTCGAACTCGACGAAGCGCAATATCTTCTGATTTTTCATGAAAATTTGGTACACGTAATACTCGAAGATTTTTCTTTGTTTTCAAGAGTTTCAGAGCATCATCATCAAAATCTGGTGCAATAACTACTTCGTTGAAAAATGAAATAATATTTTCAGCCACAGCTTTACTTACTTTTTTATTAATCGCAATAATTCCCCCAAAAGCAGATGTTTGATCTCCGTTTCCCCAACTTCGATTCCACGCATCTTCAATCGTTTCTCCTGTTGCCGCACAACACGGAGTTGCGTGTTTTATGATACAAACAAACGGTTTTTCAAAAGAAATTGCTAACTCAAGCGCTCCAGTTGCGTCCTGATAATTGTTGTACGACATTGGTTTTCCGTTCAGCAATTCTGCATCAACAAGATTTACTCCATTTGAAAATGGATCGCGAAGTAATACTGCGGGCTGATGTGGATTTTCTCCATAACGAAGTCCTCCTATGGGTGTTTTTTTTGCGCCTTCTGACCAAAATTTTGCAATCAATAAATCGTAATGTGCTGTCATTTCAAATACTTTCGTTGCTAAGTCTTTTCGTGTTTTGAGAGAAATTCCTCCCGCTGTTTTTAATTCCTCAATAATGTTTTCATAATCCGAAGGATCAACTATCGGTGCACAAAATTCATAATTTTTTGCAGCGGCACGAATCATCGACGGTCCACCAATATCAATTTGTTCTACTTTGTCTTCAAATGTTTTCTCTGGATCCATGTATGCATTTTTAAATGGATACAAATTCACAATCACAAGATCTACATTGTCGATATTATTCTCCTTGCAAAAGTTCTGATGTTCTGCGTTATTTCGCAAACTCAAAATTCCACCAAAAATCTGTGGAGTCAGTGTTTTAATTCGTCCTTCAAGCCCTTCTGGGAACCCGGTAAAATCCGCCACTTCGATCATATTTTTCACTCCTGCTTCTTTCAGTGCACGAAATGTTCCACCAGTAGAAATAATGCGATAATCGAGCTTTTCTAATTCAAGAGCAAATTCAGCAATACCTGATTTATCTGAAACGGAAATAAGTGCGTTTTTCATAAGAGAAGTTTTATAAATTCGCCGCGAGTGTACTTTTTTTGGCGAACTTTTCCAGTAAAATTTAAACAACGGAAAAGAGCTCTGTGTGTAAACACCGAGCCCATTTCTTTTAAACAATCAATATCAACCAGTCGAGGGAATTGCCTAACCGATCTCCTCGAGCAGAATTTCCGTTTCTCGCTGGAGTGATTCCAACGAATCACTTCCGTGCATTCCATTGAGCCCGATGTCCCAATTGAAATACTTCTTCCCTTGTGCGCGAATTGTGAGAGTTCCCAATGGAAGTCCTAACTTCTCGCACCATTCATCAGGGATTGCACCAGCTTTATCTGGGTTTGTTGCACCCATGATAACGCGTAGAACTTTCCATGCAGGGAGTTCGTCCTCTCTTTTTAAGGAAATCAACAATAGATCTGGTGTCATCATATTATCAATGATTTCCTGAAAGATTTCCGGAGAAACTTCCTGTTCTTTATGTGCATACCACTTTTTAGCCCCTTCTTCACTAAAAGTGATAGCGGACTCTGTGCTAATTTTGAACTTTCCAATCGTCAATAGTTGTTCCTTTACGAACTTCTCTTGCTCAGGATCTCCGGCCGTGTTTTTTTTCAAGATTGTAAAATTTACGTCAGGCATTTCTTACCCCTTTTCTTTCTTTTCTCTGCCAAATTTGGACAGGAAGCTCTCCGCAAATACGAAGAATTTCCTGCCCAATTAAATATTGATTGTTTGAAAGATCAATCGCTTACATGATTCAAAAACATGAATCTATGAAAGACGGCGTACTTTTAACGTAAAATGCAAAAAATGTCAATCAAAGAATTTATATATGAAGAAGTCCCAGATAGCCATTACTGATTATTTGGGACTTATTTCTTTTTTATTCCGATTCTGAAAAAATGAGAAAACACTCTATGTGTTCTTTATTTAGAACTTCTACTTCTCCCTGTAAAAGCTTCCAACAACTGTCGTTGAAATTCTCGAACCCTTCCTCCCATGAAGAAAGCAAGATTAGTATACAAGGAACCGGCTTCTTAATTGATAATAATTCCGGTGGAAATTGATCCTTATTCCCGTGTTCGTTTGGAACCAATTTTATTTTATTAAATCTAAATTCGCCAAAAAATTGGTTTTTTCGAAATTTATCAAGAAGCACATCAATGTCTGTTTGAGAGACAATGAATAATGTTGCAACTTGACTTTTGATTAATGCTTTTGCCAAAGTATTCCTCCTTTTCTTCCGTTTATTAATATATTTCGCAATCTGAAATAAAAAAGATCTCGCCAAGATGGAATCAAAAAATTCTTGATCCATTTTAGACGACTGCATTTTTCATGTATCTTAAAAAATGTCAACATATCAATTAATCCTAAAAAAATCCCCGCGCAAAGCACGGGGCGGTATCTAGTTTTTTCCAATAGGTGGATAGTTATATTTCGATTGAATTTCTGCATTCCAGGAACTCAATTGCTCCATAGAGTGCGGAAACTCTATTCCGTTCATGTCAGAAAAAAGCCCAAAGATTTTCTCTGTGAACCGATCCCTCTCTATTTCAAGAAAGATTGTCAAAGAACCTCCGTTCTGTGAAAAAATAGTTACTCCTCTCTGGATACCCTTCTTTCGTAGAACTTCGACAAAACCTTCTATCCCCGCAGCTTCTTTCAGAATAACTGGAAAATAGACGATTTCCGGATTCAGGTCTGGGAACTCGGGACTGTTGCGCATGTATGAATACATATGCGCCCAATCTCCAAAACAAATAGGAGCATATATCCCTTCTTTCTTTTCTAAAAAGTTCTGTACTTTTTGATAACGAGACAGGATATTTCCCTCATCTTTCTTTAGACAAGAAACCCAAACAATGGGGACTCTTCTCCCAGACAATTCTTGAGCAATTCGATTTTTCTCTGGAAACTCTTCTCCAAAAAGATCCTTCCAGAAAGAGGTTCCTCTGTCTTTGTAACACAATCCTAATTCAAAGGATTTTTCTAGTTCTTTTGTCACTTCCGTTAACATCTCAAGAGATGCCTCTGGACTGATTACAAATGGAAAGAATTCTTTCCCTTTTCTTGTTTGCATTACTCACTCCTTTTTTTTATTCTACCCAGCATTAGGCAGGAATCTTCTCGCCAAGACAAAAAGGTCTCTACCTAATAACCTATTGAAATGAAAAAGATCTCTTACCAACTGTGGATTCAAATATTGTATCTGCTCCAAGTTGGACAAGGGTCTTATACTCTTTTTTTGTAAAATGTCAACCTGTATCAGAAACTTTGGCAAAAGAATTTCACAGAGTATACTCCCTAAGATGGACACAACAATGTATATACTCGGTGGGCTTATTTTAGTGGCAGTGATTACGCTCATTGTACTTCAACTCCGATCACAAGCGACTGAAAATCCTCAGGTTTTGGAAGAATTGAAGCGAGATCGCGAAACACGGTTCCGAGAAGCAGAAGCATTGAAAAATGAACTTCGTTCAACACGAGAAGATTTACAAAAACAATTTCACCGAGTCAATCAAACGGTTGACACAAAGCTTTCTGAAAATTCAAAACAGCTCAATAATCGACTCGATAAAAGTTCTCTTGTAATTGGAAATCTTCAAAAAGAACTGGGGAAGATGGGGGAAATCGGAGCAAAGATTGAAAATCTTGATAAAATTCTTCGTGCCCCAAAAGGACGTGGTTCCCTTGGAGAACAAACTCTGGAAGAACTTCTCAGTACAACTTTTCCTGTAAATATGTGGGGACGACAAGTAGCTATTGGACGAGTTGGCGTTGTGGATGCTGTTGTAAAAACTTCGAACGGAATGATTCCGATTGATGCAAAATTTCCACTCCCTGCCTTCGAAGCATTAGTAAATGCAGAAAATGATAAAGACCGTGACGAAGCACAACGCGAGTTTCAAAAAAATGTAAAATCTCGAATTAATGAAGTAGCAAAATATATTCAGCCGAGTGAGGGGACTTTGGATTTCGCAATTATTTTTCTTCCAAACGAAAATATTTATTACGAGGCAGCTATTCGTTCTGTCGATTTGTCGGAATATGCACGTACGAAAAAAGTGCTTATTACTGGACCAAATACAATGTTGTATGTGCTTCAAGTTTTGTTGCAAGCATATCAATCTCAACAATTTGCGTCAAAGGCAAAAGAAGCTCTTGCACAACTTACTGGCGTAAAAAATCAGGCACAGAAACTCGATGAAGCCATTGCTTTGGTAGAAAAACATCTTGGAAATGCTGGATCCAAGTTGGGAGATGTAAAAAAGGAAAACGAAAAATTACAAACACAAATTGAAAAAGTGACAGAACTCGAGTCTGGACTTGATGCCGAACAAGCACCTTTATTAAAATAACTAAAGTTTGTACTTTACTCTTTGTTATTTGAAATTTGATCAATTCTCTCTGTGCAATAATCCAAAATCAAAAAACGGATTAAGGTTTTTTTGTCGATACTCAAATTCGATAATTTTTTCTCGCCCAGCGGCTTTCCCAATTGCTCGCACATGTGTTTGTGCTGGTGCCATTTCTCCATTTAATGACTTTACTTTTCCTGATATATTACCATTACCAAAATTTGTAAGAGAGATAAAACATAAGTCGTCATCTAAAAATGAACTTAAAAAATCTTGAATATTTTTATCAACTGGTAAATCCGTTCCATTGTCCCACCCTCCTATTGATATTTCTGTTATTAGATTTCCACTTGCACGAGCCTGTAGCATTTCTGTTGTGTTCACAAGAGAATTATTACATTGGATTTTCCACTGTAAATCGCTCACTGTAGCCGGTGGATCAATATTGATTTCAAAGTCTTTAACTAATTTTTGTACCACAAGCATTTCGTCATTTGTATCAAGCCCTAATTGCCAACGAAGTATTGTTTTGGGCGGAAGGGAAAAGGGAAACTCTGTTTTTGAATTTTCTACAAACACTTCTGTAATCGATGCATTCGGAAGAATTGTTTCGATATTTACGTAATTTATTGGCGATGTCTTCAAGGAAAGCAATGATTGTTCAACTCCTGATTCCGCTGCGAAATAAGCTCTTTCTGCAAGCAATAAATCTGCTGAAAACTGGAGTTCGTCCGAAACAATCTTGGTCAAAGCAAGTGCAAGAGAAATCAACATTCCTGAGATTATCAGTGTCGGAAGAAGAATCGTTCCATCGTTTTTCACACGAATATTCATTGGATAATTCGTGAAGAAATAGTGGTACGAATTGGAATTATGATTTTGGGATCATCTGATCTCTCGGAAACTTCCATTTCAATTGTTACGCTTGGTTGAAGATGAGATATTTCGGGATTTTGACTAACAGTAAATACTACATCTTGCACCATTAAATTTGAAGAAAATAAAGGCTCTCCATTCATTTTCAATTCTCCGGGCGTGTCATCAAATTCAAATGTATCTGCACCAATAATCGGTAAAAAATGATGATTAATATCAGGATCAAAGTTTAAAAAATGATAATCAACCGATTGTGATCGAATACGATCGGCGACACGAGTCGTTGCAAAATTTATTTCACGCTGAATCTGACGAGTAAGATCAAGTTGGTGTTTCATTTTACTGAGCGTCAAGAAACTTCCCATTACTGAAACAAGAATTATTCCGCCCATTGTCATCGCGACAACTAATTCTATCAAACTGAACCCGTGTTTTCGCGCGTTCATAATTGTTTCCAGTTAGTGAGAATTTCGTTCAGAACTAATCGCTCTGTTCCACTTCGTAATGGCCACGAAACTGCACATTTTATCCCAATGGAGCCAGCCACAGAGGCATCCATTTCCATTTTGCGATTAAACTTAGTTGATGTTCCAAGAATTAGAATTAAATTTTCACCGTCTATCATATCTTGCACTAAGGGAAAAGCTCCTGAACAATTATTTGTAAATGCACAATCCCACGGAAGATGTTTTCTCCATGCAGAATCACGAGCGTTTCTCGCTAATTCTAAACATTCTTGTGCTAAATATGTAGCAGTAAGACGATTTTGATTTCGTTCTACAGCCGTTGCCGCAGACCAAATAAGAGAAGTCGCTCCCGCGAGCACAACAGAAAGAATCACGATCGCAATCACTACTTCTATAAGCGCGAATCCTGAACGTTTAATTCCCATTTTGAAATGTTTCAATTAATCCTGAAGCACGATGTATCTCCGTTTTTGTTGAATAATTTTTTCCATTCAGTTCAATTTCTGTTGGAGGGAGAATTCCGTCTAAATCAATGTCTCCATAAGGCGGAAGAAAGGTTATAAAAAAATCTGAATCAAGAGTAACTCCTCTCTCTAGTTCTTGAAAACGAGAATTTCCTCCTTCGTAAACAATTGATAATTTTCGACTATTTTCGACTCCTGAAACCGTGACTGTTTCTGGATGAGAACGAGCATAAGAAAAAGCTTGCCCAAGTGTTGTTTCTAGAATTTGCTGAGAATATTTGAGTCGAGAAGAATCAAAATATTCTGAAAAAATTGGCGCAGATATTGTCGCAAAAAAACCAACCAATGCTATCACAACAATAAGCTCAATGGCCGTGAAACCAGCAGAACGATTCTTCATCCTGCAAAAAGTGATTGCATTTGAAAAATTGGTGTCATGATCGCCATCGCGAGAAATACAACAGCAATTCCTACAAATATAACAATAATTGGCTCCACTAATTGTGTGAGATTTCTTAATTGAGAATCCACTTCCGCTTCATATTGATCTCCAATTTGAGTAAATACTTCCGACAGAGATCCTGTTTTTTCTCCGATTTCTATCATCTCTGCAAGAACTGGATCTAGTATTTCTTGTTCCGCGAACGCCTCATGGAGCAACATTCCATGTATCACATTCCTTTCAATCGAAAGAATTGCATCTCTTTGGCAAGGAGATCGCAAAATGTCGTACAATACGCGAAGCGATTTCTCCAAAGGAAGTCCTGCTGAAAGCATTGCTCCCACATTATGCGCTAAATGAACCGTATTTATATTTCGAATAAGAATTCCTATACGTGGCAAGGAATGAATCCATCGATCCCATGTACGACTTCCATTTTCAGAATGAATCCAATTCTGAAAAATAAGCCATGTAGCAACTGCTAGGACAAATACGAGCCACCAATAATTTTGAAAAAAATCTGATGAGCCAATAAGAACCCTCGTTGATATCGGTAATTCTGAACCAAAATCTGCAAACATCGTTTCAAATTTCGGAACGACAAACAGCATTACTACAACAATGGCAAGAACGATTACACAAAATACTATTATCGGATACATCAACGCTGATTTTACTCGTTGATTTAGCTCAATATTTTTCTGCACTTGTTCAGCAATATTGTCTAACACTTCTTCTAATTGCCCGGAAAGCTCTCCCGAATAAATCATACGAACTTCTGCTCTCGGAAACACTTTTGGATGTTTTGCCATTGCCTGTGACAACGTTGATCCATGGTGAATTATATCGTGTTCGATAGTGTCCAAAACTCTCTGGAGTCGCAGATTCTGTGTCCGCCGAGACAACATTCTAACTGCATTCGTAATGGGAACTCCTGATTTTACCAATAAACGAAGTGAATTAAAAAACAAAGATCGTTCTTTGTTTGTTATTGCGGAATTATTAACCAAAAAATCATTCACCTTTTCAAACAAGGAGAGACTTGATCGATCAGTTACGCCATAAATGACCTGTTCATGATTTATGTGTCTTTTCATCCCTCAATAAAAAAAGCATAAAGTGAAATATTCATTTCTGTACGAGGAATTGGCAGCGAGGAATCTGTGATAAAGGAAAGTCCGTTTGTTCCCATAAACCGTGGATTATTTTCTACTTCTTGAAGAAAATTTTGAATTTGTTTACGACGACCCGATAGTGGAAAACTAATACTGATTTGCTCTGCGTTCACATCCGAATTTTTCCCGATCGAAAAACTCCACGCATCAGGAAGCGTAAAACCCGTTTTTTTTGCTATACGATTAACATCGTTGATTAGCTCTATTTGTTCAGGTTCTGTAGGAATTATTTTTCCAGTATCTGCAACCGTCTCTACCTTTTCTAGCATCGATAATCGCTCAATTTGTGATTGTTTTTGTATAAATAATTGCTTATTTTTAACTTCTCTTTCAATCGCCACCTTCCGAATTGGACCAACTCCAAATCCTGCCATTAAAACAAGTGCCACCGTAAGAATAATGTTACTTGTCTTCATTATGGTTTGGGAAAAAATTAAATGTCAATTCTGCCGATTGCTTTGCTCCTGCTACTGGCGGAGAAAGTATTGAAGTACTAGCAATTCGAATATTACTCACTCGAGAATCTTTTTTTAACGAATCAATAAATACCGATAAACTCTTCCAGGAAGTCGCTTGGCAAGAAACCGACATCTTCCCTTCCGAAAAATTTACTCTTGAAAAACGCACCGCAGAAGACTCTAAATCTACAATCTGCTCCATAATATTCGACCAATTTGTTCTAAATTTTTCTGCATTCCTTGCTACTTCTTTTTGTCTTTTAACCAATGACTCTGTTCCTGGTGCAAGAGCTTGAAGACGTTTTTGTGTGTTTTCAATAGAAACTTCAAACCTTTGATTTTCCTTCTCTAATCTCCATGATTTCAATCCATAAAATCCCATTACTACAACAACTATTGCCGCAGCGAAACTCCAGACGATCCAAAATCGTCGATTAGACTCGTGTTTTTTTTGTATTTGTTCTTGCTCCATGGCACTTTTCATTGTACGGTCGGCAAGACAATTTCTCAACTTTTTTTACCCTAAAATAATGCAACTTTGGAGCGCTGATAATGCGGCACTGATAATAACTCGGGCAATTTTATGTCGAGAACCAAAAATTTCTCTACAAATCTTTCTCGGTGGAGCTTGTCCCAAAGATGCTGTTTCTGTTCCTGATATATGGGAAATAGCTATCGACAGTTTAAAATTGAAATATAAAAGACTTGGAGTTGCTTTCGATCAAGCAAATCATGAGGAGAATGAGTTTTTACAAAATGCTTGCAATTTTTCGCTTCCTATCAAATACGAACTCCTTTCTGATTTCGCAAATCGTCAATTAGCGGACACCGTTGAATTTCGCAGACTTGCAAGAAAATATCTTCGACCCGCAAAACACGCACACTGTGATGCTGTTCTGTTTTTATCTGGAACATTGGCTGAAGAATCGTCTCGCAAAATACTTGCAAAAACGCTTGGAACACAGATAAAATCATTTTTATTGACCGACTTTTTACCGAAAAGTTGGCTTGTCGCAGAAAAGAAACAACATATTGAAATTTTTGCCAATAACAACCTCGAACAGGTGCGAAAAGAGGCGGAAATTTTATTACACAAAAAAATCACAAAAGACTGCGTACAACTTCGGAAACAAGATTAAACCATTGCATAAAATATGGAAGAAACACTAATCCAGTTGGGATACATAGGACTGTTTACGGCATCTTTTCTTGCTGCTACGTTGCTGCCGCTTTCTTCTGAAATATTCGTCATATTAATGATTGTTTCAGGACGTAATGCAGTACTTATTTGGTTTGTCGCGTTAATGGGAAATTATCTCGGCGCATCAACAAATTATCTTGTCGGAAAATATGGCGATGATTTTATTTTATCTAAATATATCAAATATGGTCCGAAGAAGAAAAAAGTCGAAGATTTATATAAAAAGTATGGATCTCCACTATTATTATTTTCGTGGTTGCCGGTAATTGGTGATCCATTGTGTCTCATTCCTGGAATCTTTCATCTGGATTTTCACATTTTTTCATTCTGGGTAATTCTCGGAAAAGCTATACGTTATTTTGTGGTTATAAAAGCGGTGGAAATTATTGCGTTCTAACGAAATAAAGAATTGAAAAAAGTCCGTTATTCTGATATAATCACGCGATGACACAGGACTTAAATGCAACCGAAGCATCTCCTCTTGAACAGGTGAATCGAGAGCTTGATGATAAAAAAGCGCGTCAACGCGCTGCTTCCTCTGGATTGCCATATGTTGATCTGCGACATTTTGATATTAATATTGATGCGCTTCGTTTGACAAAAAAAGAAGTCGTGGAGGAGGCTCATGCAATTCCTTTCGATTTATTAGGGAAAAGGGTACGGATTGCTTTTCTAGGAGAAAAATCCGTTGCAGCAGATAATCTCGCTCATTCTCTTGAAGAACAGGGTTTTGCTGTCGAATGGACAATTTGCTCTATGGCTGGATTAGAACAAGCAATGCGGGAATATGATTCACACATGTTTGTGCGACATAAAATTGAATTGCGTACTGAATCAAGAGAAACCAAAGAGCAAGAATTAACCGCTCATTTGCAAGATTTCTCAACACTAGAACCCCATCTTAAAACACTTTCTTCTGGAGAATTACTAAATGAAATTGAACTTCTTGCTGTTTCGTCTCAGGCGTCGGACGTACATTTCCAACCAGGAAGAGATGAAATGGTTGTACGAGTAAGAATTGATGGTGTATTACATGATGTATTAAAAATTCCGATTAAAATTGCTGAACAACTCGTTACTCGGATAAAATATGAAGCCGGAATGCGTGCAAATATTACTAATTCTCCACAAGATGGAGCCATTTGTTTCGAAATAAATGGAAGGAAGGTTGATCTTCGTGTTTCTACTCTTCCTACACCAACCGTTGAATCTGTCGTTTTTCGAATACTGGATTCTTCACAGGGAATTTTAACTTTTTCGGAACTCGGATTTACCCCACATGTTGAGAAAAAAATATTAACTTCTCTTCAGCGACATAGTGGAATTATACTTGTAACTGGACCAACTGGATCTGGAAAAACAACAACTTTGTATTCTATGTTGGCGGAACTCAACACGCCAGAAAAAAAATTAGTAACACTTGAAGATCCGATTGAATATCACCTAAATGGAGTATCTCAATCACAAGTTGATGAAAACAGTAACTATACATTTGATTCTGGATTCAAATCATTGCTCCGACAAGATCCTGATGTGATTTTAGTGGGAGAGATTCGTACATTAGAAACAGCAAAACTCGCCTTTGAAGCAGCATTAACTGGACATACTGTGTTGTCGTCTTTACATTCAAACTCCGCTGTTGGTGCCATTTCCCGTTTGCGGAATCTTGGGGTTAAAGATGTGAATACTGCGCCAACAATTTCTGCAATATTTGCTCAACGATTGGTCCGTCGAGTCTGTAAAAAATGCTGCAAACAAGAAGTAGCAAAAGACAATGATCGTGTAAACTCTGCAATAGAACGATTACAAAAAATTCTTCCCGAACAGAAAATTCCAAACACTGTTTCCGTTGCAGAAGGATGTAAAGATTGTTCTTTCACCGGATATTCAGGACAAATAGCAATAAGCGAAACTTTCGTGGTAGACGATATTCTTCGTGAAATGATTTTGAACGGTGTTTTTGAAACAGAAATGCTAGAACATCTACGTAAAAACACAGACTATGTTTCTCTTTGGGAAGACGGTGTGTTGAAAGTTTTGGAAGGTATTACCACGTTA
This sequence comes from Candidatus Altimarinota bacterium, assembly GCA_963677105.1. GTDB lineage: Bacteria > Patescibacteriota > Gracilibacteria > UBA4473 > UBA4473 > M50B91. The sequence continues at coordinate 484,244 of OY781871.1, forward strand.
GACGAAATTGAACGTGTCGTTGGAATGTCTTAGTAAAAGTACAAATTTCAAAGTACGAACTACAAAATCTGAAGGCTTGCTTTTTTCAACTTTTCCCGCAAAATATCTCACGATGATTGGCGTATTTTTATCGACATTGTTTTGGAATAACGTATTGAATGCAAAAATCCCCAAAAGCCCACAAATCTCAACACATAAAGTGTGGGAGGCTTCTTCTGTTGTAGAAGAAGAAACAACTCAAAATCAACTATTTGATGAACGCCTAATTGATTCATCAAAAAAAATTGCACAACCAATGCCTGAATTTTCGAAGAAAGTTCTCGTCGTAGCGCCTCATCCGGATGACGAAATTTTATGTTGTGCAAATACAATAAAAGAGCATCTTCTTTCTGGTGATGACGTTTCTATTGTCGTGATAACAAACGGTGATGGAAAATCTGAAAATAATCGCCAAGAATCATTAGATTATGGACGACAACGGCAAAATGAATCTTTGCACGCGGCAAAGAAATTGGGGATTCCTCTGCGGAAAATCTATTTTCTTGGATTTCCTGATGGAAACTTGGCTGATATAGAAAGAAGAGGCAGTTCGCGCAGTCAATTTACAAACCTTATGCAAACGATGCGATCAAGTCTTTTCCCCGGAACTCCATATACATGGAACGGACTTCAACAATCTCTAAAAAAAGTTCTACAAAAATCTACTCCTGATGTCGTATATCTTCCCGGAGTAGAAGATTTACACGAAGATCATCGTGTTAGTGCGAATGCAGTTCGTGTTGCCGCAAATACTGTTCATATAGTTCCAATATGGAAAGAATATGTCGTACATTCTAAAAATAAATCTTGTGTCGAACAATCTGTCGATAAACAAAAACTAGCATTGATTCGTGAATTTAAAACACAACGACACGATAGATATCACTCTGAATTTTTGGAGAAGTTCGCATCATGTAAAGAAGAGTTTCGAGATTCTGCCAATGTAACAAATACAAAAAATGGTTTGACTTCCGTCAAAATCATACTTAAATCTCAATAATTATTAATTATACAAAAAATGGCTATGGTTTGGATCGACATAGAGGCAACTTATACACCAGATGATCAAAAGGAAACGAAGACATTCGTACAAGAGCTTTTTGGTTTACAAAATCGTCTTTTAGTCGAGGCAGAAAAAAAACGTAAAATAGAACTAGAAACTTTAATCGCCACACGTTTAGAGATAGAAATCTAAATTTTTTGTTCTTTGAACTTTGTACTTTCTTATTTGTAATCTGAGCTTAAATTATTCCCCGAAAAGCTTTTTCTATTGGACAGGATTTTTCATCGAATAATATTTTCCCCGCTTCTAGTCGAATTACCCGCGGAGTCAACGCTTTTATTAAAACGGGATCATGTGTTGAAAACAATACAGTTAATCCTTGTGTTAAGTGTAAATGTTGCAATAAGTCGGCAATATCCCGAGAATTTTTTGGATCGAGATTTCCCGTAATTTCATCTGCAATTAATATTTTCGGATCATGTACAAGTGAGCGAGCGATCGCAGTTCGTTGTTTTTCTCCGCCAGACAACTCATGGGGAAATGCGTCCATTCGGTGGCTCAATCCAACTAAGTCGAGAAGTTCCGGAACCTTCTGGGAAATCTTTTCATCTTCTCCACATACTTCAAGAGCAAAGGAGACGTTATCAAACACCGTTTTCTTTGGTAATAAACGAAAATCCTGAAATGCGACTCCAATTTGTCGACGATAATGTTGCATGCTTCCGGAAGTTAGATCAGACAACAAAATATTATCGAGAAAAATATTTCCTTCTGTCGGATGTACTTCTCCCGTCAGGAGACGAAACAATGAAGACTTTCCTGCGCCAGAAACCCCCAATACTGCAACCATTTCTTGTGGATGAATCTCAAAGGAAATGTCTCGAAGAACAGACTGATTGCCAAGGTCGAGCGAAACGTTATCAAATTTCAACATTGATTTTTTTTTTCATTCTGACAGAATTTCCCTGATGAAAAAAGTTCTCTTATCACTTTTCGGAATATTTCTCTGTATTAGTAATTCCCAAGCACAAAGAATTCCAACCTTTGAATTGTTTTATGGAGCGGAATGCCCTCATTGTCACGATGAAATTGAATGGCTCGAAATTATACAAAAATCACATCCCGATCTTATCATAAATAAATATGAAGTTTGGCATAATGCGGAAAATCGAACACTCTTAGCACAACGAGCAAAAGAATTAAATGTTATTCCGAATGGAGTGCCTTTTAATGTGATTGGAAACACGGTAATCTCAGGATTTCAACGAGAAATATTATTGAAAACACTTCATGAAGAATTTGGATTTGAAACAGGTGATTCTTGTGGACTGGAAAAAGAGGAGGAAATTTGCACCTCTCCTAAATGGGAAAAATGGCTCAAATCTTCGTGGCCAATCATGGCGCTTGCGTTGGGACTTACTGATGGATTCAATCCTTGTGCGATGTGGTCACTTTTCGTGTTACTTGGATTTTTACTCGGACTTGAATCAAAAAAGAGACGCTGGCTTATTGGAGGAGTATTTATTTCCAGTTCGGGAATTTTATACTTCGCGGCATTGTTAACATATCTCCTTGGGTTTGGAGAGGTTTCTGCACTTATGGCAACAAGCACTATGGACTGGGTTTTCCGTGGAGTTGGGGTTCTCGCGCTTGCAACGGGAATACAAACTTTATGGGTTGCTCATCGTGCACAGATAGAATGCTCTGTTCGTGATGCAACAAGTCGAAAAAAATTTTCTGAACGCATGCATTCTGTTCTTGAAAAGAAAAACCTTTGGCTCGTATTATTGGGAGTAATTGGACTCGCGTTTAGCGTTAATTCTGTTGAGCTACTCTGTTCCTTTGCAATCCCAACTACGTTTACTGCAACGCTTATATCAATGAAGCTTTCAATGTGGCAACAACTTTCCGCAATTGGACTCTATGATTTAGCGTATATGTTTGACGATATTCTTGTATTCACGATTGCTATGTGGACGCTCTCTTTAAAAGTTTTCTCGCCAAAAATCATGCAATGGTCACACGTTATCGGTGGACTTCTTTTGTTAATAATCGGAGGAACACTGGCTATTGATCCTTCTTTTCTGAGTCTCCTTGTAAAATAAAATTTCGTAAAGAATTCTCTTGCCAATAATTCGCAATCTTGCTAACGTCGCGCTCGATGAGTGATTTTCTATTATCAGTTCAAGCCATATTCGTTGCTCGTGGATGGCGCGTAACCGCAGGAGTACAAAATGTTGTTCGTATATTAGAACAGTCTCAAATCCCTATTTCTTCTGCAGAAATTTGTGCACAACTCGAAAAGGAAGGACGACCAATTGATCTCACTACCGTGTATCGAATTCTGGATAGATTAATCTCTATTCACCTTTTGCATTCATTAAATGGAAAATTTATTCGTTGCTCTGATCCCGAAAATAAAAGTGACTCTCATCACTTTCTGATCTGCGATGATTGTGGAAAAGCTGAAGAGATTTTCCTTGATTATTTTAAGTCAATCGAACAACAGCTTCAACGAGAAAAGAAGTTCCAATTGCGAGAAGTTGATATGAATTTTTTGGGACTTTGTTCTCATTGTCGGAAAAATTGACAATTCTGGAAAACCGCGTAAAATCAGGGCGAAATTGAGTTGTTAATACGATTTTTTCTATATATTTTTTATAAATCACCCCATTCTCAGGAGATTCTTGAGAAAGTGTGTGTGGATCAATCATAGCGAACTCCGTTTCCCTTGATTTTTTTAAACCAATCTTGATATGGAAACCTTAACCTTTCTTCTGCCAATCGGAGGATTAGCATTGGGCTTGGGACTTTCTTGGATGCTCATGCGTCCTCGCACAAAGTCAATCGAGTCTGCTGCTCGCCGAGAAGCAGAACAACTTCGTGGAACCGCTCAAAAAGAAAGTGAGCGATTATTGCAAGATGCTCGAAAACACGTTGAACAGCTTCGTGCAGACGTACACAGAGAAGACAAGCAAATGCGTGAACGATTAGAAAACGTTCAAGCAAAAATGGATGAACGTATCGCAAAACGTGAAGCCCAACTTGATGAAAAAATAGAGCGCTCTGAAAGTGCTCGGGAACGATATGAAAACGAAAAACGTCTACTAGAGGAAAAGCAAGAAGCGCTTGCAAAACAACTTGAGGAGCAGGCAACAGCATTAGAGAAAATTTCTAAACTTTCTCGAATAGAGGCAAAACAGGAACTTATTAATCGTGTTGAAAGTGAGGTCTCTGACGAATTAGCCGAAACTTTACGACGGAAAGTTGATTTAATGCGAGACTCCGCTGATGAAGAATCATCCAACATTATTGTACAAGCGTTACAACGATATGCTGCTCCAGTAACAGCTGAAGCAACTGTCAGTGTTCTAAAAATTGAGTCCGATTCATTAAAGGGAAAGATTATCGGTCGTGAAGGACGAAACATCAATGCCTTTGAGCAAATGACCGGAGTAGATGTTATCATTGATGATACGCCAGGAACTATTACGATTTCATCGTTCGATCAATTCCGTCGACACGTAGCAAAAGTAGCCCTCGAGGCATTAATTAAAGATGGACGAATTCATCCATCAAAAATTGAAGAAATGGTACAAAAGGCGCAGGAACGTTCTGAAAAAATGCTCCAGGAATTGGGACAACAAGCGGCGCAAGAACTGGGGATTGCCAGTTTGCCAACTCAAATATTAAAGCTTATTGGACGACTTCGATTCCGTACGTCATACGGACAAAATGTGTTGGCTCACTCTATCGAAGTAGCTTATTTGGCGGAAGCGATTGCAGAACAAATTCCAGGAGCAAATCCTGATATTTGTAAAAAGGCTGGACTTGTCCATGATATCGGAAAATCTGTAAGCCATGAAGTAGAAGGAGGACATGCACTTATCGGAATGGAGATTTTAGAAAAATTCGGAATAGAAAAGGCTGTAATAGTAGCAATGAAGTCTCACCACGAGGACTTTCCTTATGAATCTATTGAGGCTCGTATTTTGCAGGCTGCAGATGCGATTAGTGCATCACGACCAGGAGCACGAAGAGAAACACTTGAAAAATATATTAAACGACTCAAGGAACTTGAAGCTATTGCTTCAGGATTCGATGGAATTGAAAAAGTGTTCGCAATTCAAGCAGGACGTGAGGTACGAGTATTTGTAAATGCCGCAAACGTAGATGATTTACAATCAGAAAAACTTTCTTTTGAAATCGCCCGAAAGATTGAAAAATCGTGTGAATATCCTGGAGAGGTTCGTGTCGCCGTATTCAGAGAAAGCCGCTATGACAGCGTCGCAAAATAGTTTTTGCAAACAATTTGTAATAATTTAAACCTGGGATAAATCCTGGGTTTATTTTTATTTACGCTTAAACATAACGCGCCAAATATCATCTCCCTCTAATAATTTCTGCTTTTCCCAATGAGTTGGAATCCCATGTATCGATGTATTGAACTTTTCTGTAAATTTATATGACGTCTGCTGTACTTCCTCCAATGTTTCATCAAACAGGAATTTCTGATCTGTTTGAAAAATAAATCGAACATCAACAGGAAGCCATTTTGAGCATTCTTGCAAGAATTTTGCATTTATAAAACGTCGTTTTTTATGTTTCTCTTTAAACCATGGATCGGGGAAATTTACAAAAATTTCTTCAATTATTGCCCCTTGATCCAGACACGGTTCTAAAATAGTACGAAAGTTTCGTGCGGCGTCTCCATCGAAGACGACAACGTTTTCTTTGTCAGAAAATTTCTCAGCAAGTTTTTGAGCCAGTGGTCGACGTATTTCAAAAAGTATAAAATTGTGGTCTGGAAATTTTTCTATAAGTTCTGCTGCAAACTCTCCTTTACATGCGCCAACGTCTACAAATATTGGACGATCGTTTCCAAATCCGTTGAACGAGTGTTTAATGAGAATAGAAAGGGGATTTACATGATTTCGAACTCGTTTCTGTGGCATATTGATTCAGTTCTCAAATATAAAACTACAAATTCCAATTATCTCTTCTTTTATAGTCACGATAATTTTCTTGTTTCTAGTAAATTTCGCAAGTTTTCAAGAGGCTTCTTAAAATTTTGACAAAACAATCAATCGACAATAATCTTCCTCTGAAATGATTATTATTTTCAAACAACATCGCGGTTGTCGTCCCACAGGAAAAGGACGGAAAGAAATTTGATAAATAACATCGTGGATTCTTCCACTCTTTATGCGGAACAGATAGGTTTGTTCCCAACCATTTTTAACTTTTAACTCCCTAAAAAATGAGCTCTCCACAACAAATACCTTTTATTGAAAAACAAGACGCAGAAATTGCAGCAGCAATTCGCGGTGAAGAAAAACGAGAAAGAGAAGGACTCGAACTTATTCCCTCAGAAAACTATGTATCAAAAGCTGTCCTCGAAGCAGACGGTTCTGTTTTCACAAATAAATATTCTGAAGGATATCCCGGACGTCGATATTACGGTGGACAAGAATACACAGACATCGTTGAGCGAATCGCAATAGAACGCGCTTGTAAGCTTTTTAACTGTAAATATGCAAACGTACAACCGCTCTCTGGAGCACCAGCAAACGTAGCGATGTATTTTGCTCTCTGTAAACCTGGCGATACAATTCTTGGAATGGATCTCGGGCACGGAGGACATTTGACTCACGGACATCCGGTAACACATTTAGCGAAAATTTTTAACTTCGTGCGATACGGGATGAAAGATCCTGAAACAGGGGAAATTGATTATGAAGCACTCAGAGAAACGGCTCTTCGGGAAAAACCAAAAATGATTCTCGCTGGATTTTCTGCTTACTCACGAGAACTTGAGTATGAAAAGTTTGTAGAAATTGCAAAAGAAGTTGGTGCGATTACTGTTGCTGACATGGCACATATTGCAGGACTTATAGCCGGGAAAGCGGTGAAGAATCCATTTGATTATGGATTTGATGTTATCACGACCACAACTCATAAAACGCTTCGTGGACCACGTGGAGGAATGATTCTGACTCGGGAAAATGAAGATTACGCAAAAGCAATTAATAAATCTGTCTTCCCTGGATTACAGGGGGGACCTCACATGCATTTAATTGCTGGAAAGGCTGTTGCATTTGGTGAAGCTTTAAAGCCAGAGTTTCAAGAATATGCACAACAGGTATTGAAAAACGCAAAAGCAATGGAAAAAGTATTCCTCGACGGAGGCGTACGACTTCTTGGAGGAGGAACCTCTAATCATCTACTCTTGGCTGATGTGTTTGGGTCTCTTGGTGTAACTGGAAAAGATGCACAAATGGCTCTTGATGAGGTTGGAATAACGCTCAATATGAATTCCATTGCAGATGATCCACGAAAGCCGCTAGATCCTTCTGGAATTCGATTTGGAACACCAGCAGCAACTACACGAGGATTTAAGGAAGAAGACTGTGCTCAAGTAGCAGAACTTATGCTTGCTGTATTGAACAACATTGAAGACGAGAAAATAAAGAAAAATGTACGCGAAGAAATTAAAGAGCTCTGTGTTTCTCATCCAATTCCTGAAAGTTTCGTCTAGACCTCAATACTATTTTATGAAATAAAAAAAACACCCCCGAAGGGGTGTTTTTATTTTCTTTGTTTCCTTTCTTATCTTAATCTTAGTTACATAATGGTTGTGGCGTAAACATTCCACAAGTTCCGGCAGAAGGAGGCGTAAAGGATCCTGCTGGTAGATAGATTAAGTGTTTATCGGTCTGTAGGTTCTGCATTCCCGTGAGAGCATTGACTCCTTTCATTACATTCGCATTCCCGTCAACAATTGCAGAAACTTTGTTATTATCATTAATTGTACATTCTTCAATTATTACTGGTTTTTCTGTTTCAGAACAATATTTATCAGCAACTATCCCTCCTAAACTACTTGAACAACTCACTTTGCGGGCCCTATATAACACTGGTGAAGCCAATGAAGCACTCGTCAAGGCTGTTTCAACTGTACTTAATTCAATTCCTGTCGAAGACATAAATCCTCCTCCCGATACTCCTACGTCTCGACTTGCAACGGAAGTGGCATGACTAATATCATCAATCAGTGCTACTGCTTCTATCGCAGCAATTTGCTCAAGTCTTTCGTCCACCGTCATTGGAGTTCCTTCTACTATATCTATCAATGAAGCCCTTGAAAGAGAACTCGATAATCCTGCTGCAGTTAAAACTTGTTCCTTTTTCTGTGTCAAATTTGTAACTGCTGCTGCTGCTGACTGTTGAACTGATTTCTCTGCTGCTATTACGTTCGCTACTCGTTGATTATTTCCACAATTTCCCCATTCTCCTACTTCCCAGTCATATGTAACCTTTGTTAGTGTACAGTCTTCTACGCTCGCTGGACGAGCACTGACCGAACTACTAAGTTTGTCTGTACAGAATGAATCTTCTACCACTTTCCCTGTATTTATGTGTACACAGTCCACGTCTCGTGTTCGAATAGGGATTTTGTTTTTGGCTACTGAGGAATAGAGTGTTGCACCACTTCTTGCTGAAGAAGATGTCACTAGATACGCCTCCTTTATTTGTGCTGAAATCTCTTCTATATCTTCCTTCACTTTTAGTGCCGCTTTTTCTAATCCTGTTCTTCTCTTTGATAACACTGGAGTAGTTGTACTCACTGCTATATTATTTTTTGCTGTCTCAAGTTTCGTGTATTTTTTCTCGAGTTTTTGCTTCACTATTTCTATAGAAGAATCTGCATCAGGTCCACATGGACTCCATTTTCCCAATCTCCATTCATAGTCATCCTCAAGTTCACACTCCATCATAGACACTGGTCTTGATGAACTAAATGTTGTGAGCTCATTACTGCTTTCACAGAAAGAATCTTCTACGATTTTTTTATCTGAACGCTGACAACTTACGTCTCTGTATTTATATGGCAATCCACCATCATTCACTTCTTGGTTCACTATTGATACAGCTTCACTAAAAGTAAGTGTAGATTTTGTTGCATCTGTTATCGTCGTCGTATCAGGACTTCCACTAATCGCTATTTTCTCATATTTTCTCGCTTTTTTTGCATTAATTGCCTTTGTATATTTTCGAAATTTAGCATTTACTCGAGCTTGAACACGAGCTGTCTCATCGCTTGAAGCAGAAATCGAAATCACTGCATCTGACGGACTTGACCAAGATGGCAATGATGAAAAGTTCTCGTTTGCCTGTGCCACGAACTTCGCCCGTGCAGATTCTAATTTTGCAATCTCTTCATCTGCTGTTTCTTTTTCTTTCTCTCTTCTTGAAACATATAATTTCACGCTTTCTGGTTTTCCTGCACAGTCGCTCCAATCACCAGTAATCCATGAATATGTATATTTCACTTCATTGTCATACAATTTACATGTTTGACTCGATTTCGGTCGCTCTGTTCCCGCACAATACACCTCTGATTGAAGTGATCCAAATTCACTAAGACAAAGTACGCTTCTAAACTGAATTCCTACTGGAACTGAAACAGCTTCCTCCACTGAAATATCACTATCCACTAAAGCGTTTATTGCAAGCACCACATCTTCTTTCACTTTATTTTTCAATGACACTGCTTTCGTCAAGCTTTCACTGCTGCTAGACAACGTACTTCCAGCTCCTGAAGTATAATATGTCACCATTTGTTCTGCTGCACGTAACTCTTTTTCTAAGTCCTCTACTTTTTCATTAAGATCAACTTTTTCTGCTCCACACGGTCCCCATCGTCCTACGCTCCATGTTCCTGGGATGCTTACGAGTGGATCTTCTGCTCCGAAAATGTTTCCTGTTTTCATTGATTGCACTCCCGCTCCGAGCTCGTTCACAGCGTAAACAAAGATATCATATTTCTTTCCCGCTTCTGGCTTTGGCGTACCTGTTACGTCCCATGTATATGCTCCTTCTCCTTCTGCTACGTCAAAACATGTTGTCCCCAAAGATTCTCCTTGCACACACACTTTGTAGGTACTAATTGTACCGTATCCTTTTTGAGCTTCTGTACTCAAGTCTGTCCAAGTAACTGTAAATCCATTTGCTTGAGACTCAATCGCTAAATCTGCTGGTGCCAATGGAATAGTCACAAAATTCAAGTTCAAAAGATTTCCTTCTTTATACAAATCTCCTGTGAAGTTAATATTTCCTCTTATGTCCAATGCTTCTGTTGGAACGGTTGTCGGAAGAAGGTTTATTCCTACCTTTGATGTTCCCGCTAATGAGTCAGCTAGCCGAACTGTCGGCGCTGTAACCGAAATTTTTGTGTTCGCCCCTGGTAGCCCTGCCAATGTTGCAATATTAATATCTCCCGTTGAATCATTCTGAATTAATATATCTTTATCTAGTCCTCCAGCAATTTTCATGCTTAAGTCTTCGCTTAATGAAGAAATGTCTAACTGCTCACTCTGAGAACTCAATATTATCTTTCCTGAATTCCTGCTTAACACCTCTGCTCCATCATCTCCCATTCGAATTGTATTGTTCCCAACATGAAGATCCTCTACCCAAAGATTTCCAAACCATTTATCTGCGGCCCCAATATTTCGAGTAGAAATAACTCCCGTCGCTCCTGTCATATTTGGCAATATGTCTGAAGTAACATCTGTAAGATCTGCTCCACTTCCACCTGATATATCCGTTCCACAGGTAAATACTCCCGAAGCATCAACTGCCTGAAGTTGTTCTCCTGATGCACATGTCAGAGCCGTAACCCCTGAACCACCTGCCGGCCAAGCTGTTATACAGTCTGTATTTATACAAAATTCTGGCGCAGTTAATTTTGTAACAGATGTATCATTTAAATCTAATCCTGTAATTTTCCCGCTTCCATCAATATCTACTCCTGTAAATACTTCTGTTACCTCGTTTATCGCAGACGTTATATCGTTAAACTCGTACGCAGAAACGGGGTCACTTGCTGATTTTTCTGGAAAATTGAGGGAACTAATCTGAGCACTCGCGTTGCTCATTATAAGTACCCCGACGAGGCCGAGAAGAAGCGTTTTTTTCATGTGTGTTTGTGTGAAAAATTGTATCAATATCTATTTTTTCACGCATTGAGAAAAAAGCCAAACTTTTTTTGGACGTAAAATTTTCTCTCTCCCCATCAAAATGGGAACTCAGTCCTATTTATATTTGACTTTTTTGTGCTTTTAGTCTATTCTACAAGTGTTCCTTGGCTACTTTTACAAAAGATCGTCAAGGATGATCTTTGATATATCAGAATTTAGAAAAAATAAGCTTTTATCTTTGGTGGCTATAAGCCACTTTTCACACCATTATATCGCTGTTTTTTCCGAATCGAGCAGCTGCTTCATTTCTTCTCCTTTTGTCATTGTGGACTTGCTCCACAATCCATCTTTAAAAAATTAAATTCAGGATGAAAAGCCGAAAGTGACGCGCCTTCTCGATTCGGAACGGTAGCCTTTCCTCTACCAATCGCCAAGTCGATGATTCCGTAAGTAAGAAAAAACAAAAAAAATAGAATCCCAAAGGAGGGACCAATGTTTTCTACAAAAAAAGGGATTGTGGTCATCCTTATAATGACCATCGCTGTTTTGGCTTTCGGCCAGAACATGGAATACGAAAATCATGGAACAATGACTGTTGGCGGAGGATCATATCTTCGTCATAATTGGGTACAATTACCCAATGGTGACAACTACGTTCGCTGCACAACCAATGGCGTGTCAACAAATGTTGAGTTATATGCCGGATGGACATTAACGTTTAATGGCGTTACAAATCCATGTATGGCGGAAGACGATGGCACAATTTATTGCGCTGTTAGTCAATATGACGCAACCACAATTGGCGGAGTCACATATCCTGATCCTCCAAACAATGAATCACGAGTTATTCTCGTGAAAATTAGTTCAAGCGGATCTGTCTTAGATTCATGGATCACTTCTGACCATGGATTTGAGCTGAAGAATATCGCAACGAATGGCTCCGAGATAGCACTTGTTGGACACGCTGACCCATCATTAGAACACCTCTCCTCCCCAATCGGCGGAGGCGTTGTTCTCATCCATGATGGAAACAACTGGGATCCCACGAAGGGTTTCTATATTGAAACCCCTGCTAATGGATTTCGTCCGGTTGTCACCGATGTTCAATTTCTCTCAAATGGAAATTTGGCCTTAAGTGGGGAATGGACAGGCGGAACACTGTCTTTCGGCGGACTTTCTCGTTCTCCTATCGGAGGAGAGGATATGTTTCGTGGAGAAATTAGCACCGCTGGTGTTGGTATTTCCGTTGTTAACTCTGGTGGTCTTAGTGGTGATTTCGATAATATCTCTATCACCAATGCAAATGGTGATTATATGATCACTGGGCTGTATTGTAGCTCTACATCACTAACTACGTTCTATAACGCAGACGAATCGGTTGGAGGAACTATTGATGTTCATCCTGTTGGCAACTCACATGATCAAATGTATTTTGCATTCTATGACGCTTCTGGCGTATTGCAGAATGTAGAGTATGTATACAACTCCAACGAAGATCTACGTAATGTAGACGTCGCTTGTAGCGACGGATACTTTTACGCCATGATTAGCAATGAAAATGGGGGAACTGTAGTAACTCCAACGGAAAGTCACTCTCAGCTAGCTCCTATAATGCTTAAGTTTGATTCTGTGGGAACTCCCATATGGTCAAAGCAGTATGAGGGAACCTCTGCTCAATACGGAGAAGAAATTCTCGTGAGCGGAGATATCGTGACCATTTGTGGTCTTGAGTACGGAACATCCGATCTCGATTTCGATGTCAACAACGTAGTCAATGTGTCCAATACTAGCTATTGGGCTCGTTACTTCGACGGCGTCGTAGTTGGACCAACCGCAGATTTCGTTGGAACTCCAACCACAATCGTGGAAGGAGAAAGTGTTTCCTTTACGGATTTATCCGGAACTGGAACAAATCCAATCACTTCTCGCTACTGGACATTTGGAGACGATGGAACTTCTAGTTCTACTAATCCAACCAATACTTATGATGATCCCGGAATATACACAGTTTCTTTAACTGTTTCCGACGGCGACCTATCAGACACTGAAACGAAAACTGCGTATATCACTGTGATTGCGCAAACTTTGTCATTAACTCCAACATCAGAAGATGTTACTGCTGCGGCTGGTTCTACCAGCTTTACAGTTTCATCCAACGGTGGATGGAACGCAGAGGAAGCCTGTGGCTGGGCTACAATCGCCCCCGCCTCCGGAAACGGAAATGGAAGCATTGCGGTCAACTATCAGGAAAATACAACAACGGTTAGCCGAAGTTGTGTTGTAACTGTAACAGCTGACAACGGTCTTGAGGAAGTGTTTACACTGACTCAAGCTGGAGCAACTCCTGTGTTGGTTTTTGATCCTACAACAACGAATGTTTCAACTGTTGCTGGGAACGCTGTTTCTGTCTTGAGTACTAACGAGGCTTCTGCTTCATTAGTTATCTCAGGATCAGGTGCTGCTGTAAATCCAACAACCGTTGTAACTGGTGACACAAATGTAACGGTTTCATATCCAGCGAATCTGGACATGGCAACTCGATCGTTTGTTGTAACCGCCACATCAAGTCCTCACGGACTTGTTGAAACGTTTACCGTTGATCAAACTGGTGTTGATGCGTTTATCGTATTGACCCCAGATAACGCGAACGTTCCAGCTTCTGCTGGTTCTGTAAACGTTACGATTGATTGCCCGGGCGACCTTGCTTGGACAATTGATGGATTGGCTGATTGGATAACCGTTGACGAGTTAACCGGAACAGGACCTCAAGATATCTTGATTTCCTACGAAGAGAATGAAGAAGAAACTCCACGTTCAGACGACTTCACTGTCGCTGGATCCGGGGAAACTGCAATGTTTTCTCTGAGTCAAGTAGCAGCAAACGCTCCTTTGAGCGGAACTGCAACTGCGTCTCCAGATGAAATATCTGTTGGTGCGGAAATTCAGCTGTCAGCCCAGGGAACTGGCGGAACTGGGAATTATTCTTATTCCTGGACCTCTGTTCCTGTTGGTTTTACATCAACAGAACAGAGCCCGACAGCCACTCCTGTAATTCATACAACGTACTCTTGCGACATTTTTGATGGCGAAGATGCGTTTGTAGCAGAAGTTGACGTAATTGTTCATCCACTTCCTGTGGTTGATTTTTACGCCGACGACGTAACTCCAACTGTTGGTCAGGTAGTGCAGTTCACTGCTGACATTACTTTCCCTTCTGGAGCACTTGGTGTTTCCACTTACGAATGGGACTTCGATGATCCCACAGGTGAAAATGGCGGATTCTCCAATGAGGAAAATCCAGGCTACGCATTTGCCGAAGATGGGAGCCACGACGTGAAGTTGACCATCTGGTTAACGGACGGGACAGTTACTTGGGAACAGAAGATTGATTACATCACTATCACCGTTGGTGTTGATGATGAACATGTGACTCCGGTCACAACTTCACTCTCGAACTATCCCAATCCGTTCAACCCAACTACTACAATTCGTCTTCAGGCGAATGCAAACGTGGAATGGAAATCCCTTGGCGTTTATAACATCAAGGGACAGTTGGTTAAATCTATAGATGTGGACCGTTTACGCGGAACACAAAACATAGAGATAAAAATGGACGAGAATGCTTCTGGGGTATATTTCATGCGTGCTACTACGTATGATGGAAAGAATATGCTTCACAAAATTTCTCTTTTGAAATGATAACTTTCTAAATTCTCACCATCTCAATTGATATCTTCGGATAAATGTTGAGTAGTGCGAGTATATCAAACATGAAGCACCGGATCCGTCCGGTGCTTTTCTTCGTATAAATTTTTATTTATGCACTTTCCTTCCGGAAGAAGTTTTGACCGCTTATGTGTTTTTCATATGATAAAAATAATGCGCACAACCCTCGCTAGTCTCTGCATTTTAGGAAAACTCTCTCTTTTGGGATGTTTTTCTCTTTTCGGAGGACATTGTGGTGTTGCAGAAGCGGCAGAAATTTCTCCTTGCCACCAAGTGGCAACCGAAAAACATGTTGGAGAGGAAGAACACACTCCTCCATGTGGACAATGTGAAAATTCTGTAAAAACGTGGTCAACGCCCGTTTCTGTTTTTTCTGCTGAAAAGAAAATCTATGTTCCTGCGACATTTGTTTTCCCACCGTATGCATTTCAAAAGGAACTTCCTTGTAATAAGATCGTACTTAGTCCTGCAAAGCGACCACCCGACGACTTGTTTACTCGAACTTTTCAACGCGTTGCCAAGTCGACGCAATGGCGGAGTTCTGAGCACTAATTTTTAAAAAACGACAACGTAATTTCTGAAAAATGAATTACGATATTTCTTTAATTTAATTTTATAATGAAAAAATACTTTATGATTTTCGGTCTTGCCCTCGTCGCAGGAATTGGCATTTTCGCTCTCACAGACAGTCTCGCTGGAACAGATCTCTTGACGAGCATTATTCCAACAGAAACTTGTGATGACGGAATGTGTGGCAATTCAGA
This sequence comes from Candidatus Altimarinota bacterium, assembly GCA_963677105.1. GTDB lineage: Bacteria > Patescibacteriota > Gracilibacteria > UBA4473 > UBA4473 > M50B91. Next base: position 499,759 of record OY781871.1, read on the forward strand.
CTGTGATTGTCCCAAAAAAATGGATCCATCTTACGCAGAAGGTTGCCCGATGAAAGCGGCAAAAACAAAAACTGTTGGATGCGGATGTGCGAAAAATTCGCGTTCGTAAGAATAAAATTCAGTTTTTATTGAAAGAAGGGGGAGAAATCCTCTCTCTTTTTTTATTTTTTCATTCCCACATCGCAAGAACGATTACTAGTGGTTCCATTTAAATAGTTCTTTTACTGTCAAGAGCGCTGCACTGATGGCACTTTTGTCAAAGTTAGGAGAAGACAATTCCTTCTCCATTTGGGAAATAAGATCTTTCAATTTCTGTTGTTCCTCTTCATTAAATTTTGGAGGAGGCGTGGCAGCTCGATAATAAACCTTCATCATGTCGACCAAATCTTCTAAGAATTCTTGAACTTCTTCTTTGTTATCATAATCGAGCGTTCTCCAGTCTTCTTTTTCTCTCCCCCCACAAAAGGCATTTACATTTCTTGCAACTCGCCTTATTCCAACTTCCCCCTCTTTCCACTCTTCAAGACGCTTTTTTATTATTAATCCTGCTTTTTGCCAATATTTTTTATTTGAATGTAATTCAGATTCTTTTGCTGTCCGTCTTGGAATGGGATTCGTTTTTGCAAGTACCATCTTTAAAATTTAGAAAACGTCTCTCGATACGCATCACTCAATTTCTCTACAGAAACTGCATCAAGTCCCGCAATAACTAAGTCATCTCCAGCAACTTCTCCAATCTCAATCGCTTCTGGGAAAAGTTTTTCAAGCTCCCCAACTTTGTTTGAGGCGACGGAAACAAGGAATCGCGATTTTGATTCAGACCACATTGCTGTAGATAAATCTTCTGAAATTTTCGATAAATCAACGTGAGCACCAAGCTGTCCTGCTACGCAAGATTTCGCTAATGCTGTCGCCAATCCTCCTTGCCAAACGTGTTGAGAAGAAGCGAGCAATCCGCTCTGATGCGCCACAAACATCCGATCGTAACGATCTTTTGATTCTTCTGCATTTAATACCGGAACAATAGAGTCTTTCAGTTCTTTCATATTACTAAACTCAGAACCTCCAAATTCAGCGCTCGTTTCGCCGATGACAAATATTTTGTCTCCTGCCATTTTCCAATCGATCGTTTGTACTTTGTTCGCATCTGGAATCACGCTTAATGTTGAAATCAAAAGCGTTGGCGGAACGGAAATTTTTATCTCTTTATCGTTCGCGTCGTATCCGCGGAAGTCGTTAAACATTGAATCTTTCCCAGAAATATATGGCGTTCCATAAATGGTTGCTACGTCATAACACGCTTTTGCTGTTTCTAAAAGCTGACCAAGTCTCTCGACTTCATCAGAACTGCACCAACAAAAGTTATCCATAATCGCCATGTGATCTATGTTCGCTCCCGTCGCAACTGCTGACGCAACTGCGTCATCAATCGTCGCCGCAGCCATTGCATACGGATTCATATTCGTCATCCGTGGGTTCAACGCGTGAGATGTCACAACCGCTTTATTCGAAGTCAAAACTGGACGAACAACTGCCGCCGCGCCATTCACTCTCCCTTTTCCTTGAAACGGTTTGACCACGCTTCCACCAAGAACTTCGTGATCATATTGCTGAGAAATCCATTGATTAGACGTCACATTCGGTCGTTTCAACATTTCTACGATGTCCGCAGAAGAGGTTTTTATTTCCAGTGTTGCTGGTAATTCATGTTGTTTCCACTCAGCTTTCAGTTGCTCTCGTGGCCATCCTGTAGCGAGAAAATTGAGGGAAAGATCAAAAATCTTTTTCCCATCCCAGAGAATTTGTCCTCTTCCGCTGTCAGTAAATTTCCCAAGAACGGTTGCCTCTACTCCGTGTTTTGTAAATATTTTTATAAATGCATCTACTTTCCCCTGCGGAACAGAAAATGTCATTCGCTCTTGAGATTCAGAAATCCAAATCTGCCACGGCTCAAGATTCGGATATTTCAATGGAACTCTCTCCAAATGAACTTCAAATCCTCCCGCTTCTTCCCCAAGTTCTCCGATTGTTCCAGAAATTCCTCCTGCTCCACAATCGTGAACCGAGTTGATAAATCCACCTTCGCGCAAATCGTAAATAACTGCGTCTGATAATTTTTTTTGTGTAATCGGATCTCCGATTTGAACGGCTGTCGCCGGACTTCCTTCATCCAATGCTTCTGAACTAAATGTCGCTCCATGTACTCCATCCATTCCAACACGTCCTCCAACGACAACGATTGCGTCGCCCGCTTTCGCTGATTTTTCACTTGAATCGGTTCCGTCTAAATTCCGTGGAATAAGACCGATTGTTCCCGCAAAAACGAGTGGTTTCCCCGCATATCCATCATCGAAATACGTAAAACCAAGTGGCGTTGGAATTCCTGACTGATTTCCTCCTTCATTCACTCCCTCCACAACTCCATCGAGGATTTCTCGCGGTTGAAGAATCGGATTTGATTTCTTTTTTCCGCGATACAAATCGAACGTCTTTCGTGGGTCGGCTGTACAAAATCCATATCGATTAATTACTGGTTTCGAACCACGTCCATATCCAATACAATCACGATTTACTCCGACAATTCCTGTCATCGCTCCTCCAAGTGGATCAAGCGCTGATGGAGAATTGTGCGTTTCCATTTTATCTGAAACAACCCACTCATCATCAAAATCAATTCCTCCAGAATTGTCTGAAAAAACCGAAACACAGAAATCGTCTTTCCCTTTGTTCTTTCGAATATCTACGGTCGCTTGGCGAATAAATGTTTTGAAAATTCCTTTCTCGTGTTCGTTGATTGGGTTTGCAAAAATGGTGTGTCGACAATGTTCTGACCAAGTTTGAGCAATCGATTCCAACTCAATGTCGAACGGGTTTCGTCCTTCTTCACGGAAATAATCTCGAATCGTGTGTAGGTAAAGAAGCGACAAAGCAAGTGGTCCACGACGTGTTCCATCTGGAGAAAGAATTCCTTTTTTTCCGAGCTCAATAAGTTCTTCGTCTGAAACTTCCAGATTTACTTCCATCGGCGCGGCTGGTGCGTGCAACTTTACTTCTGGAGCAAAAATATCCATTCCTCCGTCTTTCTGAAATGCTTCGTGTGATTTCACAGAAATTCTTTGGATAAGCGGATTCGCAAAAAGTCTTCCTATTTGTTGCGCTTGTTTCTCTGAAATGTTTCCAGAAACATAGAGAAGTACGGAACTATAAGCGTTTTCATGTGGCACGTTAAACTTTATTCCGAATTTGTTTTCAATAGATTCTACAACTGTCGATCCGACATTATCAGTAACTCCTGGCAAGAACCCGATTTCAATCGCCCAATCAAATTCTCGAAATATGTCCGGATCATCAATATTAAATGATTCATAAACAGGATTTGTAAGCATTTCGCCAACTTTTTCCTGCTCACTTGGTTCAAATTCTCGAACAATTGTGTAAATATTTGTTGTCGCTAATTTGGTTATTTGAAATCCAGCTGCCTGAATTTTCGTTTGGAAACTAACCGCACGATTATCTTGTACGGTGTTCTCGATCTCGATGCGAAATGCGTTCATAAATTCGTAAAAAATACGCCAATAGTGTAGTGTCTTTCTCTTTTTTAGCAACGAAAATTTCCGTTAATTATAACATTCCATTTTTGCACTTTGTACTTTGTAATTTGATATTTTATCCCTCCTCCGCTCGCTGAAACAAAATCCCTGCTTCCCCGACCCTTTTCTCGTCACCAATCATCTTCCACATTTTTGGTGCCGTTTCTGGCAAAAGAATTTCTGACATCTTAGCAATTGTTTTTAGATGAAATAAAAGTCGTGCAAAAACCTGCGTTGCCCCTTTTGGATCAGTTTTAAATAATTTCCATGGCTCTTTCTCGTTTAGCAGTAAATTTGCTTTACTCGCCTCATAAAACATCTCCTCAATTGCTGAACGCAAAGATTTGTCCTCCATATATTGATTGAAAAGAACTAAGTCGTTTTGAACATCTTGCTTCTCTCTTACCATAGTTACCCACTCTTCATTTTCGGGATTCATTGGTGCCCATTCTGGAGTTTGCCCGTCTAAAAATTTATGAATCAAAACGATTACTCTATTAAAAAGATTCCCAATTCCTCCTGCTAATTTCTTGTTATACAAATCGTGAAATTGTTCTTGTGAAAAATCTCCATCATTCCCAAATTCAAATAAAGACAACAAACCAATTCTCACAGCGTCATTCCCATATTTTGTGGCAAGATCGAGTGGAGAAATCACGTTGCCCAAAGACTTTGACATTTTCTCTCCATCGACCGTGAAAAATCCATGAGCGAATTCTTCTGTTGGCGTTTCAATTCCCGCAGAAATCAACATCGCTGGCCAAATCACACAATGGAATCGTGTAATATCTTTCCCGAGCAAGTGAAGTGTATTTGACCAAAATTCATCATTGGGACAACCTGTTCGATAATTAATCAACGCATCAAACCACACATAAATTTTGTGATTTTCGTCCCAAGGAAGAGGAATTCCAAATTCTGCTCCTTCTCGACTAATAGAAATGTCTTCGAGTCCTGCTTTTATAAAGGAAATCACTTCGTTACGACGCTTTTCTGGTTCAAGAAGTTTTGGATTCTTCGTGAATAGTTCGAGCAACTGATCTTGATATTTCGAAAGTCGGAAAAAATAATTTTCTTCTTCTACCGCTTTCGGTGCTTTTTTGTGATCTGGACAATGTCCATTTTCGTCTAAATCAGAGGGTTTTAAAAAAGTTTCACATCCAGTGCAATAAAGCCCTTCATATTTTCCTTTGTAGATATCTCCTGCTTCATGAATTTTATTCAGAATTGCATGAACTGTTTTGTGGTGCCGTTTTTCTGTCGTACGAATAAAATCATCAAACTCAATGCCAATGTTTTTCCACGTATTTTTCCAACGAGCAGACATTGATTCCAAATATGGAACAATCTCTTCTCCAGCTGCGGCAGCCGCATCGACTGTTTTCTGTGAATTCTCATCTGTTCCGGTAAGAAAAAAGACACTTTCTTTTCCCAACTTCTGTCGCCAATATCGCGCCAATGTGTCAGCTGCCAGGGTACAATACGCATGTCCAATGTGTGGGACATCGTTTACATAATAGATTGGGGTCGTAATAAATTTTTTCATCTACATTTGATATTAAAAATCCGGTCGATGACCGGAAAGAGCAACTCATGCGCATCCGACCACTGAATTAACAGAAGAACATCATCATTGGTACTCGCGCCATGCATTTCATCGCTCGTAGTCTGACTTATACAAAATATCGTGTCAACTTTTTGGCTCGCCATTATTGTGAATTTCTTATAACAAAGAACCTTTTATGTTTTTGTAATTTGTTCTTTGCTATCTCCCCTTTGGGGCGTCAGCGACAAGCATATAGCCATGTCCACGAACGGTTTGTAACATTTTTGCGTCTTTCTCGAGTTTTGAACGAATTGATCGCATATAAACATCGATTACATTTGATTGCGCGCCGATAATATCGCCCCAAACCTGCTCGCTTAAATCTGTGCGAGAAAGCACCACATTTTTGTGAGATAAAAATGCAAACAGCAACTGAAATTCTCGTCGAGATAGCGTTAATAGTTTTTGACGCAAACGAACTTCTTTTTTTTCGATGTCCATGACGAGCGGTCCACACGCAAGAATATTGTGTTTTTTCTCTAAACGACGACGCATCAATGCTCGAACGCGAGCGATAAATTCTGCGATTGAAAAATTCTTAACTAAATAATCATCTGCGCCGATGTCTAGACCTCGCACACGATCTTCAACTCTTCCATATGAGGAAACTATTAAAACTAACGACGTATTTCCTCCGGCCCTTAGTCTGCGGAGAAGCTCTAATCCTGAAATTCCGGGCAAACCAATATCTAGAACAATTAAGTCGAATTTTTGTTCTCGAGCGACATTGAGCGCGTCCTCTGCTGTATGAACAACTACGCATTCAAATTTTTCCCCATAGAGCGCTTGCTCAAACAAACGAGCCATGTGTCGATCGTCATCGATAATGAGACATCTCATGAAGTTATTATTTTATTTGAATTCTGAATCGTCGCTACAATTGTTAGAATAACACGCATACATTAAATTTTAATGAAGAAATATTATAAAATTATAGAAAAGGGGAAAAACTTGCTGATACTTCAAGAAGAAATTATCATTAAAGGAGCATGAAATCACGACCATCGCACTCAAATAAAATTGATCTGGTTCCTCTTTCACAAAACCTAAGAAAACTTGCCTTTGAGGACAAAGTTGCTCTCGGAGCACACGTCGGAACCGTGATCGCCTGTTTTCTTCCGTGGGTTTCTACCACAACTCTCTACGGTCCGACCAATTTTATAAACGCATTCACTGGAGTCTCTTGGCTCATTGGATCGCTCGTGTTCATCCTTTCTCTTTTGGCGACAACTTCGTTTATTAATGAGTTGTTTGAAAAAAAACTTCCCCATATAAACATTCCCCGTACAACAATTATCGGTGTTGCAAGTATTCAGTCTTTACTGTTGCAACTATGTGCTTGGTCTGTTCTTCGTTCTACAGGAAACGCTGATATCGAATTTCGATTTGGACTTGTCGCCTGCGTATTATTGCAAATTGTTGCACTCGTTGCAGCATGGCTCCGTGCTCGTTCTTCAAAAAAAGAAGCTGTAAATAAATTTTTTCAGTTGCCAACTCAAGGAAAATCTGGAGAATCAACGACGAACCACAATACAATATGAGCGATTCAGATTCATTCCTTCATGAAGCACAGCAAGCGGGACGCGCCAGTGAAAAAGTAGAAATTAACGACCTTGATTCTGCTATTAATGCTATCACGCATATTCTGAATGAAGATGCTGCAGAACAATATCGAAAAACCGAAGAAGATACTTGGCCACGTGCTACAATGACTGTCTATTGTCACGATTGTCGAACCATTGTTCCTGCGGGAATCGGGAAAACTCTTCGGGGAAACGCTCGAACTGTTTGTGGAAATTGTCACAGCAAAAAAATATCTATGGGAAGAGAAGATGCTCTTCGAACCTTTTATCATCTTGAAAAACAAGAAGAAAAGAAATAATTTCTCAAGAAATACATACACTTTTTTATCGCAATATAAAAGGATTTTTTAGATTATTAAAAAAAGTTTTGACACAAGTGTATGTTCTGTGTATGCTTTCGTGTGCATGGACAAATACACACAATTGTTAACAGTTAAAGAGAGCGAAGCACTACATGAAGTAAAACACGCTATTCGTCTCTTTGGAAGATTTCCTTCTGTGCGAGAACTCATGATTGCAATGGGATATCGATCGCCTCGTTCTGCTGCCGTCTTGTTGGAAAGACTTGAAAAAAAGGGTTTTTTGAGACGCGACAAACTCCAACGTCTTTGTATCGCGCCAGAAACGAAAGAAGACACTTCTTCTGCAGATACAGTTGACGTTCCTTTGATTGGGGCTGCTCACTGTGGGACTCCTGACTGGGCAGAACAGAATATTGAAAATTATGTAAAGGTAAGCACTCGTCTTGCTCCGCGAGACCGACAACACTTTTTTCTACGTGCAGTAGGAGACTCCATGAATGAGGCACAAATAGACCCAGGAGACCTTGTTCTCGTCCGAGCACAAAACACGGCAAATAATGGTGATCGTGTTGTGGCACTTATTGATGACGAAGCAACTATCAAAGAATTTCAGAAAAGAGGAGACGTTGTCGTTCTGCAACCACGATCCAACAATCCTTCTCACCAGCCGATTATTGTTACCGAAGCGCTCCAAATACAAGGCGTTGTCGTAACAGCTATTCCAACATCATAACATTTTAAAACACACATATACATGCGGCTCTACACACCAATCACCAGAGACATACGAACGGAAAGATCTCCAAAAAACGATCCAATTCTTCCAAAAAGCTTTTATGGGAATCAATACGAAATGACGTTTGATGTTCAAGCCGATTCTCATCTCCGTTCTTTATTAAAAAGGGAAAATAAGTCCTCCCTCTGTGAATTCATAAACAGTTAATAGGACATCCTACTTTTGTAATTTTTAAAACTCACACACAATGGCAACAACAGATCCCAAAAAGGCGGCACTTCAGGCCGCTCTCACACAAATTGAAAAAAACTTTGGAAAAGGAGCGGTAATGCGAATGGGAGACCATGATCGACCAAAGATAGAAACCGTTAGTTCTGGTGCAACATCTATCGATATTGCGCTCGGTGGGGGATGGCCCAAAGGACGTGTTGTAGAAATCTACGGACCAGAAAGTTCAGGAAAAACTACTCTCTGTCTCCATGCCGCAGCTGAATTTCAAAAACAAGGTGGAACTGTTGCCTTTGTAGACGCAGAACACGCTCTCGATCCATCATATGCTGAAAAGGTTGGCGTTAAAATCGATGACCTTCTTCTTTCTCAGCCCGATTCAGGGGAACAGGCTCTGGAAATCGTTGAGGCTCTTGTACGATCTGGTGGAGTTGATCTAATTATTGTAGATTCTGTTGCCGCTCTCACGCCAAGGGCTGAAATTGAAGGTGCTATGGGAGACGCTCAAATGGGACTTCATGCTCGACTGATGAGTCAGGCCCTGAGAAAACTCACTGGAGTGACAAGCAAAACAAACACCACCATAATTTTTATAAATCAAATCCGTATGAAGATCGGTGTTATGTTTGGGAACCCCGAGACAACAACGGGAGGAAACGCCTTGAAATTTTATTCGTCGCTCCGAGTGGAAGTAAGAAAAGGAGGAAAACTGGAGTCGGGAACTGGTGATGAAAAAGAAGCTCACGGAAATGCGATGCGCGTCAAGGTCGTGAAAAATAAGGTCGCACCACCTTTCCGCACGGCAACCGTAGACATCATGTTTAATGAAGGAATCTCTAAGCTCTCAGACCTTCTCGAGACAGCTGTGAGATATGAAGTTATTGAAAAAGCTGGGGCATTTTACTCTTTTAAAGAAATAAAACTTGGGCAAGGAAAACTGAAAGCGATGGATTTCCTAAAGACGAATCCAAAAGTAGCGAAAGAGATTGATATGTTATTGCGGAAAAAATTCGAAAAGAAATAAAGCTAAATATTCTAAAGAATCCCTCGTTTTACCGAGGGATTTTTTATTTACTTTTCCCAAACAATACGTCCGCCCCTTCTACAAGAAAAACTTTCTCTATTCCTGCGTCAATCATTTTCTCCCAACAGCTTTCACAACACCACCAGTGTCCCCATAAATACAATTCTGCTCCTTTGGGATTAGCGCCTCTTCTAAGAACATCTCGAAGGGCCGTTTGTTCCGCATGAAATTTTGGAGAACATCCTGGACAAGACCAATACATTTTCCCGGATGGGACTAGGAAAAGGTTGCGTAATCCTTTTCTTACACACCCTAAATGTTTATGAAACCATGAAACATTCGCGCCCTTCCCTATTATTTTCCCTTCTTTTACCACAACGGCACCGGTCGAATGTTTTACGTCTGTCGAATATTTCTTCGCAACTTCCTCGGCAAGACGCATGAATTCGTTTTCTCTGGGAACATAAAAAACTTCCCATCCGATAGGAATATATGGCAGTGTTTCCTTTTTCATTATTTCAGCTTTTTTAATACATCAAGATTTCCGGTACGTATTAATTCTAATTCTTCTTCCGCATCACACTTACTTGTAAGTTCTGCTGAGGTCGCTCCCTCATACTTTGCAGCTTGCGCTCCATGACGCTGTGCTTCATCTTTTTGCACATCACTTGCAAGTCGCTGAAAAACAATTTGACAAACTCTTTCTCCCGGGTAAATACGGATGATTTGCGACGTTGTTTTATTCAAAATTGGAATCATCAAATGTCCTGAATAATGGACGTCTACAATCCCCGTTAAATCGACTGAAAGCCCTCGACGATTTACTGAACTTCGTGGATACAAAACTCCCATAATGTCATCTGCCCGGAGAGAAACTTTTTCAAGCGTACTTGCTATAACCGATTCACCTGGAGCTAGCTCAAAGAATTGCCCTGACTCTAAATCTATTTTCTCATAATTATCTGCCGTACAATGAGTAACGTCCACTGTTAAAACTTCTCTCCCTCTATCTGAAATTTTCCATATTTTTGGCAAATAGAATGTCGTCCCAAGTCGCAAATCAACCGCGTGTGGTTGATCTTGGTATTTATCAAGTGCTGGTTCAAAAATTAATTTTTCCTCAGCTATCAATGTTCCGATTTCGTGTCGCGTAAGAATCATTTTAAAACCTTATACCAAAGTGCCAGCGTATTTTCCCCAATTTTTTCAAATTTATCAAGCTCCAGTTCCAATTCTGTGTCATCGCTGAAAACGCCCATTCCCGAGCCAAAAACAATCGGCGAAACTGTAACGATAACTTCGTCTATTAATTTTTCTTTTGCAAACAACGTATTAATTGTTGTTCCTCCAGCAACAATCGGATTCTCAAATCCGAGAGAATTCAGTTTGTCCAAAATTTCTGTTGGAGACAAAGAAGTGAAAATTAAATTTTCTTCTCGTTGCTCCCATTCTCCGGCACTTCGTGATAGAACAACTGAAAGCCTTCCTGGCAAAACTCCTGGTAATGTATCAAATGTTGTTCTTCCAAAAATCATAACACCTGACTCTTTTGTTCGACTGCAAAAGAATTTTTTATCAGCGCTTTCGGTCCAATTGGGAAAATGATTCGCGTCTTTTGCGATTCTCCCATCCAGTGTTTGAGCCATTAATAAAGAAACTTTCATTAGCTGCAGAGTAGCAGAAAATTTGATTTTCTTCAAAAATTTTGGCACGGTATCTCTAATGAAAAATGTCTCTCCGGAATTGCGGTCAAAATTATTGCACTTTCAGCAAAGTGAACGGACAGAGGCTATTGTTTATAGGAGCTTGGCAAAGCAATGTAAGAATGAAAAAAATTGTAGAATTCTCAATCAAATTGCTGATGATGAATTACGACATGCTGAATTTTGGAGAGCGGTGACAGACGGAGAACGCATAAAAGGAAATGTCTTTCGTGCTCGCTGGTGGAGCTTTGTTGCTCGCATTTTGGGAATCACATTCGGATTACGATTGATGGAACGAGGCGAGGGGAATGCACAAAAAGTCTATGCGAGAGTCGAAAAATATGTTCCAAATGTCAATACTGTTATTGCCGATGAAGAAGCTCATGAACAGAAACTTATTGATGTTCTCGATGAAAAAAAATTAGAGTATGTGGGTTCTATTGTTCTTGGTTTAAACGATGCTCTCGTTGAATTGACAGGAGCTCTCGCTGGATTTTCTTTCGCGATTCAAAACACAAAAACCATTGCTCTTTTGGGGGTTATTACTGGAATTGCCGCAACCCTCTCCATGGCTGCAAGTGAATATTTATCCAATCGAGCCGACGACAGTGGAAACGCACTAACTGCTTCTCTTTATACTGGAATCGCCTATTTGATAACGGTTATTCTTTTAGTAGTTCCGTATTTTATTTTCAACAACTATCTTCACGCTCTTGGAACAATGCTCGGAATAGTTGTGTTTGTAATTGCAGCATTTACTTTCTATCTTTCGGTGGCGAAAAATGAAAAATTCTGGCACCGTTTTGGTGAGATGACTTTAATTAGTGTTGGTGTTGCCGCATTGTCTTTTGGAATTGGTGTGGCTGCACGATTGGGATTAGGGTTGGATATTTAAAAAATCATTCCTACAAGCGAAACCAACGCAATGATTCCCCAAACAATCTGAAGTGCTGAGGCGGCCCACGCTTTTTTCTTTACAACAGATATTCCAAGAAATAAAGCCCCAAAAAGATTAATAACTGGATATACGATTCCCTCTACTGAAATAAACCCAAATACATTTAAAAAATATCCCAACACGACGAGTGTTGTTCCAACCCAACCGATGATTTCGGAAATTTTATTCATTTTTATTTATTTATAAAACAATAGACATTCTTCCGAGCGACTCCTGTGGTTCGTATTTTGATTTCAGCTGCTCAAAACATTCTTGGACCAGGTCCTCTGAATCGCCGTCGCCAACCTCCGCCCGATCAAATGCGTTTTTTGGACAATTAAATTGAATTGGCTCCGCTAAACATTTTCGGGCAATTATCTCTCGTGCCTGATCAAAATGGATGTCATAAATATGTGCATTCGAAATTGAGATTGTTAAAAATCCAACTCCCACACCTACCTTTTCCGCCAGAAAATGAGCTAATAATGCGAATCCCGCTGTGTCATGCGGATTCCCAAGCATCATGTCATTCGAGCGGATAATTAAATGAAGATGTAATTTCCCACCGATAATCTGAACTGTGAAGGTGTATGGACACGGAACATTTTTCTTCTTCGTTCCTGTGGCTAAACCATCATCTGCTGGATCCCACATCAAAATTACCCCATGACGAGAACTCGGATCTTGTTGTAATAATTTCACCAAACCGTCTATTTGATCTCGACCAAAATGTTTTCTCCAGCGAAACCCATACGCAGACTCCACGCAATTATTTTCTTCTGCGAAGTCGTTCCAGATCTTTGTAAACTTCTGTAAAAATGTAAGATCTTTTCCTCCCATAAGAAACCAAACCTGTTCTGCAATAAATACTTTTAATGGAATTTTTCGCAATGTAAGAAGGGGAAATCCTTTTTCTAAATCGAACTTCATAGTCATCCCGGGAAGAGATTTACAAACATGCCCCGTTCTTTCGTTTACTTCTTCAAATCCATTTCCCATAATTTCCCGAAGGAGGTTTTGATACTGTTCATCAAATTGATTTTTCATCGGCTCTATTTTGGCGTAGAATCCGAGCAATGACAACCCCAAAAATAACCGGGAACGAAACCATTGGAGAAATCATGACTATGAGATCTTCTGCGGGAGAAATATTGTTTGATTCTGGTCTTGGGTGCGCGATGTGTCCACACGCTCAAGTAGAAAGTCTACGTGATGGATGTATGGCTCACGGATTCGAAGAATCTGAAATCACAGCGTTAATAGATAAACTTAATACATCCGAATGAAAACCATTTTCCTCGCTGCTGGAAAAAGTAGTCGCATGTCTCCTCTCTCTGATAAAAATTTTCTCGAGTTTTGCGGTGAACCATTATTAATAAAGTTATTAAAGAATGCTCAGAAGGGAGGACTTGAAGACTTCATCATCGTCACAAACAATAAAAATAAAGAAAAAATTGCAAACACCTTGCAAAACTTTAAATTCACGGCAGAGATAGTTCTCCAGAAAAATTCAAAAGAAGGAATGGCAGGTGGAGTTCTTGCTGGATTAAAAATATGTGATCCTGAAGAAGGAGTGGTTATTCTTGGCGGAAATGACGCAATTGACCCATTGGTATACAAGGATCTTTTAAATTCTGATAAAGATTCTGATGGAGTCATCCTTGCAAAAAATGTCCAGGAATATTTCCCCGGTGGATATTTGCAAGTAGATGGTAAAAAGATCATTTCTATAGTCGAAAAGCCAGGCGAAGGAAATGAACCGTCGAATTTAGTAAATATAGTAGCTCACCATCTTAAACAGAGTAAATATCTAAAAGAACAACTTGAATCTCTTGATCTAACAAAGTCCGGAGACGCATACGAACAAGCTCTCCAAAATTTATTCCATACTCAAGAATTTTCCGTAGTTGAATATTCTGGAGTGTGGCACGCAATAAAATTCCCACATCATGTGTTGGAAATGCAAGAATATTGGCTCTCCCAGTTGCCAATAAAGAATAATGTCCATAAATCTGTTCAGATAGCTGACACTGCACGCTTCCACGGAGGACGAATTACAATAGAAGAAGGAGTACGAATTTTTGATAATGCGGTTATTTGTGGCCCATGTTTTATAGGAAAAAATTCCATCATAGGAAATAATGCTTTAGTTCGAGAATCAAATATTGGCCAAGGAAATGAAGTTGGATTTTGTAGTGAAGTCGCAAGAAGTTTCACAGCACAAAATGTATCAGCTCATCACGCATATATAGGAGACTCTATTATTGATTCTGATGTTAATTTTGGAGCGTTTTCATGTACAGCTAATCTCCGACTCGATAAGAAAAATGTGAAATACAATGTAAAAGAAAATCGTATAAACTCAGGAAGGAATAAGTTTGGAGCGATTATTGGTGCTAAAACACAAATTGGAATTCATGCGATGCTTATGCCTGGTTGCAAGGTTGACGCAAATAGTTTTGTGGCGCCGGGAGTTGTTGAAAAATGATCTTTTATTCACATTTTGGTGTAAAACGAAGAAAGACTTTTTATCATCCAATTTTTATTTTGAATTAAAAAGTTTTTTGCAACGAGGTAGCACATTTCAAAAACACTCTGCTTTTTTATTTCTTCATTCACATTATTCACACAAGTTTTCCACAATTTAAAAACTTTCACAGAAACTTTTTCAGATACAAAGAAAAGTTCGATTATATCAATAAATAAATGGAACAATTTTTTTATCAAATTTATATATATATTTATTTTTTATTTCTACTACATGACAGCAAAAAGACTCTTAAACTATTTTCTAAAGTAATACACATCTTTTCTCTATTACTTACTATTTATATAAATAATATTAATTAACTAATAAGTAATAAGGGGATGTGTAAATAAAAAGTTATTCTTTGAAAGAAAAATTAAGAAAATATATTTTGTATAAAATAAAAAAAAGTTGACGAAATCTTCTTTATCCATAGAATCGCGAAGCAAAATGTCTGAAGTTAATATACATTAAGACATTCTTTCCGAAATTTAGGCATCCCAACGGGATTTAGCCTTATTTAAGGACGCTTCATTTTACTCTCTTTTATCTTCATTATATGAGAAAAGATTTCACTCCGGCACCAGAACAAGAAAAAGATTTTCATGCAATTTCTCTTTCAGTTGCTTCCCCAGAAGATATACTTTCATGGTCTCACGGAGAAGTAGTGAAACCAGAAACAATTAATTATCGAACTCAAAAACCAGAGCCAGATGGATTATTCTGTGAAAAAATATTTGGTCCTGTGAAAAATTGGGAATGTGCATGTGGGAAATATAAACGTATTCGATATAAAGGAATTGTGTGTGAAAAATGTGGGGTAGAAGTGATTCATTCTTCTGTTCGTCGTGAACGAATGGGACATATTAAGTTAGCTGTTCCAGTGACTCATCCTTGGTTTTTGCGATCAACACCGTCAAAAATAGGATTATTACTTAATTTGCCAGTACGAAAATTAGAACTTGTTGTTTATTTTGCTGCGTATATTGTAGTTGAGGTAGATGATGATGCGAAAGCTGAAGAATTAGAAAAATTAGAACAGGAGTATAAAAAAATAGTTAACAAGTTAAAGGAGGAAAATGCTGTAGCGATAAAAGCAGCAAAATCTGCAGTGAAGAAAAAAGAAATGACTGAAAAGGATTATGAAAAATTTGAAATAGAATTAGTACAAAAGTTAGAAGAAGTTGCAGAAAATTTTAAAATAGCACGTGAAGAATTGAAACTTATTAATATTGGGGAAGTCTTTTCAGAGCTTCAATATAGGGAAACATCAATGAAATTTGGTCACATATTCCGAGCGGGAATTGGAGCAGATGCTATTCGTGAAATTATTCAACGGATTGATTTACCAAAATTTGTTGAGAAATTAACTGGGGAATTAAAAAACTCTACAGGACAGAAGCAGAAAAAATTAGTAAAACGAATTAAGTTAGTAAAATCTCTCATTAGAAATAAAACAAAACCAGAATGGATGATAATGACGGTTATTCCAGTTATATCTCCAGATTTACGTCCAATGGTTCAATTAGATGGTGGACGTTTTGCTACATCTGATTTAAATGATTTATATCGACGAGTGATAAACCGAAATGGTCGGTTAAAAAAATTAATTCAACTTGGTGCGCCGGAAATTATTTGTCGAAATGAAAAACGAATGTTGCAAGAAGCAGTTGATATTTTGATTTCAAACTCATCTCAATCGACTCGCTCGGGGATGAATTACACACAGCGTCGGAAATTGAAATCATTGTCTGATATGTTGAAAGGAAAACAAGGAAGATTCCGACAAAACTTGTTGGGAAAACGAGTAGATTATTCTGGACGTTCAGTGATTGTCGTTGGTCCAACGTTAAAACTTGATGAATGTGGGTTGCCTAAAAAGATTACACTTGAGTTATTTAAGCCGTTTGTAATTGCGAAACTTATAGAATTTGAATTGGCATTCAATGTCAAGTCGGCCGAGAAAATGATTCGTGAAGGAGAATCGGTTGTCTGGGATATTTTGGCAGAAGTTATTGAGAATAAATATGTCCTTCTGAATCGTGCTCCGACATTACATAGATTGGGGATCCAAGCATTCCGTCCACGGCTCGTTAGTGGGAAAGCGATTCGTCTCCACCCACTTGTGTGTGCAGCTTATAATGCGGATTTTGATGGAGATCAAATGGCGGTGTATTTACCGTTATCGAAGAAGGCACAAGAGGAGGCACGAACGATTATGTCTTCCGCAAAAAACCTATTGAAACCCTCTTCAGGGGATCCGATTATTAATCCATCACAAGATATGGTTCTTGGGTGCTACTTTTTAACTCAAGAGTTTGATGGAAAATTAGGGAGCGGAAAGGGTTTTATATCAAAAGAAGAAGCGATTTTTGCCTACGAATCTGGTTGTATTCATTTACAAGCACCGATTAAGGTTCGAGATAAAGGTGAAACACTCTCGACAACTGTTGGACGCTTGATTTTTAATGACATTATCCCCGACGAGTTAGGATATCAAAACCATTCTTTTGCAAAGAAAGAGTTGAGCGCCCTTTTAGCAGAAACATATTCCAAGAGCGGAATAGATCGGACAGCGAAACTAGCCGATGACATCAAAGACCTTGGGTTTAAATTTGCAACGAAATCGGGAATTTCTATTTCCGCATTCGATCTTTTAGAAGCCCCAAATAGAGACAAGGTAATTGAAGATGCAAATAGACTAATTTCAGTTATCAATCAACATTACCGATGTGGATTATCCACAGACACGGAACGATATAATAGCACGATTAAACTTTGGGCCCGGATAAAAGTGGAAATTACAGAGGAGATGATCCAACAATATGATTCAGAGAATGACATATTTTATCAAATTAATTCTGGTGCGCGTGGTAACTGGGGACAGGTTACACAGATTGCGGGGATGAAGGGATTGGTATCAAGTCCGTCGGGTCGGACTATTGAGCTTCCGATTCGATCAAATTTGAAGCGCGGATTTTCAATCTTGGAATACTTCAATGCAACACACGGTGGACGTAAAGGGAAATCGGACACTGCGTTGAAGACAGCGGAAGCGGGATATTTAACACGAAGACTTGTGGACTCTGGACAAGATGTTGTCGTACACGAGGAAGATTGTGGGACAGATATTGGAAAGATTATTTCTCGGCAGGAATCAATTACTCTCGGGATGGACTTTGAACGAAGAATCCGTGGACGAGCACTTCTTGAGGATGTGAAAGAAGGAAGGAAGATTCTTCTCAAGAAAGGAGAAATCTTGGATGAAGATGCGATGGAAATTATTCGAGAAAATCAAGTAGAAGAAGTGGTTGTCCGGTCTGTAATGTACTGTAAAACACGAAACGGAGTGTGTCAGAAGTGTTACGGATACGACCTAGGAAATAACAACGTGGTAGAATTCGGAACACCAGTAGGAATTATTGCAGCACAATCGATTGGAGAACCTGGAACGCAGTTGACAATGCGTACGTTCCACATGGGAGGAGTTGCGACAGAAGGGATGTCTATGACACAAGGATTGTCTCGTGTTGAAGAACTTATGGAAGCACGTACCCCATCAAACCCAGCATTATTAGCGGAGATTTCAGGGAAGATTACTATTAAAAAAGGGAAAAATGATACTCGAGTATTGATAAAAGCGAAACAAGCAGAAGATGACACATATATTTTGCAATATGAGATGGAGCCAGTTGTGGCACGGGGAGATGTTGTGAAAGACAGGCAGGTTTTGGCGCGATCGACAGAAACCAAGAGTACGATTCGTGCCCGTTGTGCGGGAAAAGTTTCTTCGATTGAGGGAGGAAGTATTGTCGTACATCAGGATGAAGCGGCGCAAAAGCAATATACGCTTTCAACGCGGGCAACGCTTTTGGTTCACGACGGAGACACCGTAAAGAAGGGACAGATATTAACAACAGGACACGTGGATCTGCGTCAACTTATGGAGCTTGATTCCATTGAAGCGGCGCAGGCATATATTTTGAATGAAGTACAACGTATTTATGCTTCACAAGGGCAAGATATTGATGAGAAACATATAGAAATTATCGTAAAACAGATGGCATCAAAAGTGCGAGTGGTTGATTCTGGTGATTCAGAATGGATTGAAGGAGAGGTTCATGATGTAATTGAATGGGGAAGAGAAAATGATCGACTCCGAAAAAAGAAAAAGAAAGAAGTACGAGTCGAGAGACTTCTCCTCGGATTGACGCGAATCGCCCTTTGGACAGATTCTTGGTTAAGTGCTGCATCCTTTCAAGAAACAATTCGTGCGTTAGTGAATGCTTCAGTAGAGTGTAAGCAAGATACGCTTGACGGATTGAAAGAAAACGTTATCATCGGCCGGCTGATTCCAGCGGGAACGGGATATAACCACAGAAAAGCTGAATCAAAAAAGTAAAACCTTACGTTAAAAAATATGCCAACAATTAACCAACTTATTCGAAAAAGTCGCCGAAGTAAGGTGAAAAAATCGAAGTCTCCTGCAGTGGGATTATTATTTAATAGCCTGAAGACACAGTTACATAAATTGCCTTCGCCACAAAGACGAGGAGTGTGTATCAAGGTTACGACAATTACGCCGAAGAAACCAAATTCCGCGTTACGTAAAATTGCACGGGTGCGTTTAACAAATGGACAAGAAGTGAATGCGTATATTGGAGGAGAAGGACATAATTTACAGGAACACAGCGTTGTGCTCGTCCGAGGAGGACGAGTGAAAGACCTGGTCGGGGTGCGATATCACATTGTGAGAGGAACACTTGACTGTGAAGGAGTAGGAGGACGAAATCAAGCTCGTTCGAAATATGGATCAAAACGTCCTAAAAAATAGAAAAAAAGACCTGGTAATATCCGGGTCTCTTTGATCTTCCAAAATTGGAAGTTATAATTATTTACCCCTCGTCAAAATGACAGACGAAAAAGCAGCGGTAGCAGCGGCCGCCTCAGAGAAACCTGCAAAAACATCTTCGAAGGAGGCTCCTAAAAAAGCAAAAGAAAAAAAATATGTTAATCCTTTTAACGAAGCGGATCCATTACAAGCAAAGTTAGTGAACTGTATCATGAAAGGAGGAAAAAAATCTCTTGCACGACGTATTTTGCGCGACACATTTGATGAAATGCATCGTCGTGGAGAAGCTGATCCGTTGGCGACATTTGAAAAGGCACTTCAAAAAGCAACACCGACAATGGAGGTTCGACCTCGTCGTGTTGGAGGTTCCATTTATCAAATTCCAGTTGAGGTAAAACCACAACGACAAGGAACATTGCCAATTCGTTGGCTATTAGCAGGAGCTCGCTCAAAAAAAGGACAGCCAATGTATAAACGACTTGCGACAGAGCTAATAGACTGTGCAAGTGAACAGGGGTTTGCGTTTAATAAACGTGAGGATGTTCACAAAATGGCACAAGCAAATAAAGCATTTGCTCACTTAGCTCGATACTAAGAGAATATATTTTTACAATATTGTATACATAAGGAACAGGGTCATGTACGACCCTGTTTTTATTTCACGCTTTTGCTTGGAGAAAACCCGGCTTCAATAGCTTGTTCTTTTGTGGCAAAGAAACGTCGGTCTTTAATCTTTACTCCTCGCGCCCATGTAGTTGTTGCTGGGTAGAACTTTCCTGTGTTCGCGTTCCCGACAAAAGGATATTGTCGAAATTTTAGATCATTCGCGTTCGGAACTTGCCCAAGAAAGACGTCCCCGCTTTCATCTAAAAAATGTTCTTCACTCCATATTACTCGCACGTTTCCGTCGATTGAGAGAGACAAACGATCTCCTTCTATTCGAGAGAGCGTAACAGTTGACATTTCTTGTTTGATCGGGGCAATGTTCATCGTCTCAGAACAGGTCGTTTCTCTGCCTATGCCAAGGATAAAGCCAACCAGGGCGGCTATAACTATCCAGAGAAACGTTTGCCAATTTTTCATTTAAAAAAGTTAGGGAGGGGTCCTACAAAGTACGAACATATGTCTGATTCCCAAGATTTTTAAGAAGACCTTTTATTTCAAGTATTGAAACAACAGAACTTGCAACGGTTTTGGGGAGATTGGCCAAACGAAGAACTTCGTCGATGTGCAGTTCGTTGTGGTCGTCGAATATATTGAGGACAAGATTTTCATTTTGTGTCGCAGGAAGCGCCCGTTTTGCAGATTTCTTTGATGCTAAATTATGAAACGACAATGTTTGTAAAATCGATTCTCCACTAAGGGCTGGGGCGGCATTTCCGATTGAGATGAGATGGTTACAGCCTTCTGAGTTTTTTGAAAATATTTCTCCGGGGACGGCGAAAAGATCACGATTTTGTTGGATAGCTAGTTCTGCGGTTATGAGACTTCCAGATTTTGTGGCTGCTTCCAAAATGATTGTCGCGCGAGATAGTCCAGAAACAAGACGATTCCGAGTGGGGAAATTTTCTGGACGACACTCTGTTCCTGGTAAATACTCAGACAAGATTGCCCCGCGATGTTCCGAAATGAATCTTTCGGCAAAGGACTTGTTTGTTGCAGGATAGATTGTGTCGATTCCATTCCCTAATACAGCAATTGTGCGGGATCCATGTTCTAATGCAATTCGATGTGCCACGAGATCTGCTCCGAAGGCTAGACCAGAAATGATAGTTACGCCAGAATCAGCAAGTTGGCCAACAATTAGTTCGGCAGCTCTTTGTCCATAGCGGGATAATTTTCGAGAACCAACAACGGAAACGGAAGGAAAATCGTCTGCTTGGAGATCTCCACGACAAAAGAGGAGAACAGGTGGATTATGGATCTGTCGAAGATGAAGAGGATATTCAGGAGCATCACAGAAGAGGATTTGTGCGCCACATTTTTGGAGAAGAGAAACTTCTTTTTCTGGAGAAATTTTGTCACGGTTCGCAAAGAAAGACTTAATTGCACGAACGTCAATGCCAGCTTTTTGCCACTCAGAGATATGGCTTTTCCAGACGCGTTCCCAGTCATCGTTAAAGAATCTTTTTAGGTGTCCATACCGAGTAAAGGTAAGATTACACGCACGATGAATTGCAACAAGAAACGAAATCATTATTTCTGGTACGTTGTTTTGCCCCAAGCGTCAACAACACACAATTCTCGTGGACAAGTCGTTATGATTTCTGGACGGCTACCTTCTTGGACAACGAGTTGGTCTTCAATTCGAATCCCAAACTTTCCTTGAAAATAAATTCCTGGTTCGCAAGTAAGAACATCACCAACGCGGAGTATTTCCGAGGAATTGGAACCAATTCGCGGAGGGACGTGCACTTCTTTTCCGACACCATGTCCCAAGGTATGAATAAAGAGAGCGGCATCTTCTTTTAATTTAGTTCGAACACTTGCATCTAACTTGGAACACTCTGTTCCTGGTAAAAACAGTTTCAATGCGGCAGCATGAACGGAGAATAATTTTGAGAATTTCTCAGAGAAAAAGGAATCAGGATTTCCGAGAGAAAACATCCTTGTGCAATCGGAACACCATCCCTCAAAGACAGCACCACAGTCAATTAAAATTGAGTCACTAATACATAATTCTATATTAGTTGGTTCATGGTGCGGTTCCGCTCCCCCAGCCCCAAACGCAACAATTGGAGGAAAAGCGAGAGAGAAATTTTTCACACAAATAGCATTACATATTTTTTCGAAAAGTTGTTTTTCGGTTATCCCCGCTCGCAGCCACTTTGGTAAACGTGTTTCTAAAATACAATCTACATGTTTAGCTGCACGCTTCATTGCTTGTATTTTTTCCATTACAAATAGCCTACCCGTGATAAAGAAAAAGGAAAGAACGCTTTTTCAGTGAATTTTCATTTACTACAAAAAAGTCGCCCAAGTGAGCGACCTTTTCTATTTTTATAAAGAAAAAATGTTTTTAGATTTTGTTATAATCATGCATCACCAGTTGAGCGTTGATTCGACGAATAATGTCTAATACAACTCCCACAACAATAATCATTCCTGCTCCAGAGATGAAGAGAGAAATGGTTCCAGCACCACCTGACATCCATTTTTGAAAAAGCATTGGTACAATCGCTACGACAGCGAGGAAAGTTGCTCCCCAGAATGCGAGCCGGGAACTTGTTTTCTCTAAGAAACTTGTAGTTTCTGGTCCGGGTCGATATCCGGGAATAAATCCTCCACGTTTTTGTATATTTTCAGCAACCTTTTTTGGTTCAAATGAGATTGAAACATAAAAGAATGTAAATCCAAATATTAATAATGCATAAAATAAGTTATACCAAGCAGTCGGAGCTCCTGGATTTAAATATTTCAAGAAGAATTCTCCTGTCTGCACGAGCCATGGAGTGCTTGATTTTGTAAAGAACTGAGCTAATATTGAAGGCATTGAGATAAGTGACACAGAGAAAATGATGGGAATCATTCCCGCTTGATTTACTTTCATCGGAAGAAAAGATCGCTGCTGCGCTCCACCGCGACGCGTTGCGTACACAACAGGAATTCGTCGATCCGCTTCTGTTACGAAAATTACAAAAATGGCGAGTACGAGAGTTGCTATAATAAGACCAATTATTACTGGTAGCTCTGCTGCTCGCATCGCTCCAGCGATTTGTCCTGGGACGGTCGACACGATTCCAGCGAAGATCAAAATGGAAACACCATTTCCAAGTCCTTTTTCAGAAATTAATTCTCCAAGCCACATAAGGAAAAATGTTCCAGCGGTAACGGTGAGCATCATTGGTAACATTATGCTCATACTTCCTGTGTCGACGATAGCTCCTCCTGGACTAAATCTATTGATAAGCAAGATCATCCCGTAACTCTGAACGAAAGCCAGAGGAAGCGTTAATAACCGAGTGTATTGATTTATTTTTTTCTGTCCCACTTCTCCTTCTTTCTTCAATTCTTCGAGAGAAGGAACAATTACACCGAGCAATTGCATGATAATTGAGGCATTAATAAACGGTGTGAGTCCCATTAAAACGATTGAGAAATTCTTCATCGCTCCTCCAGTCAACATAGAAAAAACGCTCAGCATCGATCCGGCGCCACCTTGTTGGTTCAAAATAAATCGAATTTTTTCAACATCTGCACCAGGAATTGTGATGTGTGCAGCGAGTCGGAAAAGAACAAGAGCAAATACGGTAAAAAGAATTTGTTTTCGTAATTTAGGGGTTGCCCAAATCTGCTTGAGAGTTGTGATAAGTTTTTCCATTTTTATAAATCAAATCGAGTGAAATCTACGTTTTTTTCAGATTTTGGCAAGTTTTTTGTGCAATGAATCGGAGGAATACGTCTTTTGGGCAACAAATTTTACGAGGGATTTATAATGCGGGGAAAAGGATTTTGGCATTCTTTACTAACTGTTCAGCAACTTTTTCAACAGGTTCTGCTCGAATTTCAGCGATTTTTTCCACCACTTCGACGAGGGCTGCAGACTCATTTGTAGAATTTTTTTTGCGAAATTCTTGCGGCGGAAGAAAGGGAGAATCTGTTTCCGTTACAAAATATTCAAGAGGAATTTCTTTCACGACCTCTCGGAGAGTGTCAGATTTTTTATAAGTGACAATTCCCCCAATTCCGAGAAAAAATCCAGCTTCTTCAGTAAAAAATTTCGCGGCGGCCATGTTTTCTGAAAAACAATGAACAACTCCCCTAAGCCCAGTTCCCACAATATATTCTTTGAAAAAAGCAATAGTATCATCAAGGGCATTTCGAGTGTGGATGACAAGTGGCAAATTGTGTTTTTTCGCGAGTGCAACGTGTCGTAAAAAAGCATCTTTTTGTGCTTCGAAAGCGGCTTCTTTCTCATCATGATACCAATCAAATCCACATTCTCCCACGCCAATAACTTTCTCAGAATTTTCGGAAATCCATGCATCAAAGAGAGAAAAAACTTCTTCCACAGTCTTTCCTAGTGGTTTGTAAGAACACATTTTGGAGCGAAATCCTGGATCAGGATTCCCAACAAATTTTACATCTGTCGGGTGTAAACCAACCGTTGCGTAACAATTTGGAAATTTTTTCGCCAGCTCAATTGCGGCGAAACTGGCTTGTTCATCTGCTCCGATTTGAACTTGCGCTATTACGCCCGCCTCTGTCGCTCGTTGAAAAAGAGCCTCGGTGCTTTCCCATGAAGGAAAATAATTATGAGTATGAGTATCGATTATCGAGAAATTTGCCATCTTTAGCAGTGTACGCAAAAATAAAGGCGATGCGAAAATTTTTTATTGCGCTTCTTCTCGGAATTACATTCTTTCCCGTGGCGAATGCGTGGCGTCGTACGCAACCAATCTACTCTTTTACCCTATCGGAAAGAGTTAAGTCTTCTCGTTATACTTCTTCACGCTGGAGAACGTCTAGAAATCCTCATCAATATCGATTTTCACGACAGTTTAAACGGACAGACAGGTTGCTGTGGCGAGACATCGTCCCGCAAGAAATATCAGACGAACAGATTGAGGCACCTATTCCCAAAGATTTTTGCAATTATCATAATTCAATAATTGGTGAATATCTTCCTTCTCAGGAGGTAAAGAATCGTTGTTGCGTTTGTCTTGATGGATGGAAATGCCAACATTCGGTCGTTGCCATAGGAGAACAATTAGATTGCGATCCGGATTGGGAACCGCCGAACACTACTGGAGAGGAGTAATCAATTTTCGAAACTCAAATTACAAAAAGGAGAAACGGATTCACAGATACATGTTTTTGGTCGCTTGATATCTGCAGTTTGTGCTTTGTGGTTTTGAGAGCGAGCGACACTATCTCCACTTCCAAAAATATTTCACAGCACTTGAAATATGAATCCAAAAAGTTTTTCGAAAAAGAGAGCTAAATAAATTTCCTCCAGACAGCCTATTTGGTGAATGTTCAGCAACGGCAGCAGGAACTTGAAGAACTCGCAATCCCTTTTCCCAAACACGACGACAAAAATCCGTGTCTTCGAGAAATAGAAAAAACCGAGGATCAAATCCCTTCAGAGTTTCGAATAAATCTCTGCGTAGAACCCAAAAACTTCCTTGTGCCCAATCGGCTTCACGAACGTTCCCTGTCGGAGCAGATGGTAAAATTTGTGAGCAAAAAAGACGTCGTTTTATGAGTCCTAGAAAAGAAGGAAATTTCCTGCAATTTTCTAATATTTTCCCATCGCGTGTTTTTAAAACAGGAACAGCAATCCCAGATTTTTTTTCTTTTTTTAGCGCTGCAATCAAGGTATCAAAAACGTTCTTTGTTACGAGCGTGTCTGGATTTAAAATTGCTAAGAATTCTCCACGACAAAATCGAAATCCTTCTGCGTTTCCTCCTCCATATCCAAGATTAGAAGAAAGTTGAATTACGTGTACACGTGATTCTTTTTGGAAAAATTTTTCCAATACTTTTCCGTCGCCACCAGCTTTTGTTGGATTATCCACAATGATCCATTCCCATTCTCCCGGAGGCGGAAAAGTCAGAAGCGACTTCCAGAGATCCTTTATCCGATTTATAGAACCGAAGTTAACTGTCAGAAGAGAAAGAATTGGAGTTTTCATCCTGGGCAGTGTACAAAATTTCTGTCATGAGGTAAACTCATCGTGAATTTTATATTGAGAATATGACCAATTTCAAAATCTTTTCCGGGAGTAGCCATCCAGAATTCGCACAACAAATTTGTGATGAATTAAAAATTCCGTTGGGGAAAATTACAATTAAGCAGTTCGCGTGCGGAGAAACGTATGTTCGATTTGATGAGACGTTTCGGGGGAAAGATGTGTTTCTTGTACAAACGGGAAGGACAGGAAATATGAATAATGATCTTGTGGAGTTATTACTCATGATTGATGCGGCAAAACGGAGTTTTGCAGAAAATGTACACGTTGTGATGCCTTATTTTGCATATTCTCGGCAAGATAAAATCCATGATGCACGAGAAGGAATTTCTGCGAAACTGTGGGCAAATATGCTTACTCGAGCGGGCGCAGATCACGTGATTACAATGCATTTACATTCAGATCAAATACAAGGATTTTTTGATTGTCCTGTGGACAACTTATCACCGAGCAGATTGTTGGTGGAATACTTTAAAAAGAAAAAACTAGAAGATGCTGTTGTTGTGAGTCCAGATGCAGGAGGGGCAAAAGCGGCGAAAAAATTTGCAGATGCGTTAGACGTTCCGCTTGTCATTTTGCATAAGACGAGAGCTGCACATAACGTTTCAGCTGTTACGCACGTGATTGGAGATGTAAAAGGGAAAACACCAATTATTGTTGATGACATGGTTGATACAGCGGGATCTGTGTGTAATGCGAAACAAGGACTTTTGGACGCAGGAGCAAACAAAGATGTTTATTTGGCGACAACGCACCCAATATTTTCAGGGCCAGCACGAGACAGATTGTCGGCAGCAGATTTTAAAGAAATCGTAGCGACAGACTCACTGCCTGTTGAAAATCCGCCAAAAAATTATCATGTTCTTTCAGTTGCTCCATTGCTTGCAAAGGTAATCAAGAATGTTGCCGAGCGAGAATCAGTTTCTCAGTTATATATGTAGGTGAGTCGCTTTGCTCAAAATAACAAACTTCAATCTTTAAACAATGAGCTTAGAACTAAATCGATTACTTTCTCGTCATACGGTGAAACATTTTACATCGGAAAAACTTTCACAAGAACTGGTAGATAACGCACTAAATATTGCACGAAAAACGCCAACAAGTCTGAACTCTCGTCCGGTTCGCATTTTTGAAATCACAGAACACTTGAAGGACGATTGGCTTAATCATCAATTGCCCGTTCAAACGGCGACGCATTTGTTTGCGCTAACGTTTAGCACGGAAACGGCAGAAAAGAACATTCGGAAAGGATTTTCAGAAAAGTTTGATTGTTTTGAAGATGATGAAAAAATAGAAAACTTATTAAACCAATGCGTTCGTAAAGAAGGAGCGGATCATTATGCCGAATTACAGCTGTACCTCGTTGCGGGATATTTTTCTGCGAGTATTGAAATGCAGGGAGGAAGTGGTTGTTGGATTCGTGGATTTGATCCAGAAACAGCAAAAAAGGAACTTGGTATTCCTGAGCACGAAAGTGTCGGATTATTGTTTGCGGCAGGGGTAGAGCTCAAATAATAAATTTTCAAACTACAAATTTCAGAAGAGGAGTTCTCAGTTCTTTATTTAAAGAAAAGAGGATTTATTGTTCGAAGAATAAGCGTTGAACTAAAGAGCAATATTAAACTCAAAATGGCCGCGAGTATTCGTGTTTTTGCACTACTTATTCCATCTTCGCTTGCTCCTCCGAATATAATTTGTACACCAGATATTACGATCACCAACACTCCAATAAGTCCAAGAACAAGTGCTCCAATTTTATACCAGAGCCCAAAATAATTTCCCAATAAGTCAACCCCGCTGTCACCGGAAATTGATTTTACATTTATTCCGTCGAGAGGGATGGTTTCTTGGAGCGTAATACAGTATTTATTGCAATCACTCATTTCCCACCTAGAATCAGTAGGAGGTCCACTACAAAATTTGTACATACATCCTTCTTCAGCCCCTTCGCATTTCTTCCATGCAAGCTCAGTTTGTCCTCCATCTTCAATAGTATCTTGACGAACGCGAACCCATTCGCATTTCGAATTGGAAAGCCCCCATGTTTCTTCTGCCGCATGAACGAGCGAGACACATGCTATAAACGAAAGCACAATGGAAAGAAAATATTTCATTATCGCATTAATAAAAGTTCAAGAATGAATCGGACAATTGTATAAGAAAGGAACCCAATAATAAGTCCCACAAGAGTATAGATGAAAGTCTGCTTGGACTTTTGGAGCATTGTTTCCTCTCCCTGTGAAACAACCATCATTACTCCAGAAATAATAAGGAGCAAAACCCCGAGTGCACCAAAAATCTGTATTACAAGTTTAATTACTTTCGCAAAAACATTATTTTCATCGTTTTGTGTGTCTCCCAGAAGCTTAAGTTCTGTTTCTTTGGAAGTGTCATTGAGTCTTAACCAACTCGAGACTTTAAACGTTTTTGTGGCTGAAATAGCTCCCCCCAAACGAAGGCTGTCAAACCGTTTTCTTAGGAAAGTTACAACCGCCTTAAGAGGGGCCTCAGCCGCCTTTGCAGAATTGTATTCACTTTCAAAGTCCGTGTATTTATATGAGGATATTTCGT
Organism: Candidatus Altimarinota bacterium; assembly: GCA_963677105.1. GTDB lineage: Bacteria > Patescibacteriota > Gracilibacteria > UBA4473 > UBA4473 > M50B91. The sequence goes on from OY781871.1 coordinate 528,113, forward strand.
CATTATCAAAGGTCGCCTTAGCAAGCCTGGACAGAAAGTCATTAAGCGTTTCTGAGACCTTCCACCCCTCTTTGCTCTCGGACACACTGCTAAACGCTTTATCTTCTTGCATAAGCCCCTTGATTGCCAACCATCGTTTCCAACAGGACCCACTCTTGTTTTCCCACCAGTTGTTGTTCTCCGTACAGGAAGCAGCGTAGTCGCTCCCCAGCCAACTAGTTGCAGATTTTATTTTATAAGAGCTTATTGTCTTATTTTTCTTTTCCACGATAGCTTGTGTTGCATCTCTTGCTACCGAAAGCTCTTTTGCACAGGATTTTAAATATGAGTCGACTACACGAGAACAGGCATCAAAAATATATCGACGAGCCAGGTCCTCAGAGATTTTCTTTTTTAGTATTTCATCGAGAATTTCTCTCGTGTTTTCCTTTCTTTTGAACTCATATGCTTCAGGGAATTCTCTAGCATCTGGGCAATAGACTTTTTCTCCATTCCATGGGAATGCCTTTTTTAGATTATTTCGATTTGAAGGGCTTGGGACTACAAGCTCGAATGCCTGTGCCCACGTTTTCATAATCTGGCCTTGATCTTGTACGATACATTTATCTGCAACGGCAGATTCCGTGCCAGTAATTCTTATATTGTTGGCATCAACACATTTTACTTCCGTTGTTGTTCCAGATACTACAAAAATGGAACCATCATGTGTGACATTACTTGGGGCAATTTCGCCTTCACAATTTTCTAGTTCTTTTTCGCCAACTTTACATTTAAGAGCAGCGGCATCACAGCTTGTCGGCAGAGGAAAAGAAACGGCCTTGTCAGGAAAATTTTTCGGATCACTCGTTCCCTCGAGTTCGCCAGTTTCCAGATTGTACCAGACTAAATTTAATTCAGTTGCTTCTTCTCCGTGTGTTATCACTGGAATGATGAGTAGCGCACACAAGAAAACAATTTTCATCTGCCAGATTCGAGTACTCATTAGAGAGAAAATTCATAAATCTTGTCGGAACTCATGATGTTTACTTTCTGTCCAGAAGGGTCAACCGTGAAATCTTTTACTCCAGAAATTCCAAATAATACTTGTTTTTTATAAGTTGCAAAACGTTCTCCTTTCGTAAAGACAAGAACTCGTGCATTATCTGGGTCGAGAACATATAAATATTCATGTTCATCTGTGGTGAAGATTTTTAAGTTTTGTCCAGAGAATGGCGTGCTTGGAATGTCTCGGAATGAATATTCCTGCTTTTCTCCTCGGAATAATTTCTGAATCGTCCCGTCGTCGGACAGAATGTAAATAGATCCATCAATAGAGAAGCTTATTGCGCGAGACAAATCGGCTCCTTTGTTATAGGCAGTGGCAGCAGTGTACGCGCTTCGTTGTCGTTCATACTTCCAGATTTGGTTTTCAACAGGATCTAAAACATATGCATATTTACTGTATGCCTGAATATCGATTCCGTGTTTCCAAGTAGTGTCTACGGTTGACATTGGAGTAATAACTCCGCCACGGAATTCAACAATTTGTGGTGCGTCTGTATAAAATAATAAAGTACTTTGGTCCGGTCGTGAAGCAGCAGAAATGATAGCCGATTTTTCTGAAACAGAAACTCCTTTTTCTACGATATTTCGAACCGTTTTGTGAACAGTATTATTGTCATATGCAAAAAGGCTCCCACGAAGATCAAGAAGTCCAACGGCCTGAATCTTATCATTTTGTGTGGCGAGATCAGCAAGAAGCTGTGCTTGTACTTTCTTCGCGTTTTCCACCTGAAGTTGTTTTTCTTGAATATCTGCTAACAAAAATTGGGCATCTGATCGATAGTCTTTTGATTTTGAATTCAGGACCATCTGTGCCGCCACTTGTGCTTGAGTTAATAATTCTGCCGCAGAAGACCGATCTCCCTGAATCAGGAATGTGTCTGCTTGCTGAATAGCTTCTCGAGCAATTCCTAGTTGTTCTCGAAGCTGCGACGTTTCTTGTGTCTCGAAGCTTGTAACAAAGCGAATTCCGATTATCAATACCAATAACCCCAAAATTCCTCCAGCAGCCATTTTTAACTGACGAGGAGAAAGAAGGGAGAATTTTCGACGGAGTTCGCCGAGCTTAATAGAAAAAGCATTTGGCTCGCGAGGAACAATGTCCTCTTCAAAGTCATTTTCGATTCCTGGTTCTTCGATTTCTTCTTGTTCTGCGAAAAGCTCTTCCTGTGGTTGAATTTCAGGTTCTAGGTCAGTAACAGGGGTTTCTTCCAGATCTTCTAAATTTTCTAATTCTTTTGGGGATTCAGTTTTGGTAGGAGTAGTTTCAATTGATGGTGAAGAAATTTTAGACACCATTTTTGATAAAAACCCAGCAGCTCCTGACGATGACTTCTTCCCGACACCGAGAACAGTAAGCAGTAAATCTTGTTCAGATTTTGCAGACAATTCATGACGGAAAGTAGAAACAGATTCATCAAAATTTTCACGAGACAAAAGTTCTCCAATTTGTGCAGCAGGAATTATCGAAACGGGGTCGACATTACTAAGAATGACAACATCTTCTACAGCAATTTGTCCACTCAATAGATTATTAAATAAATCAGTTCCATCGATTTCTTCTGTGATACGAGAGCTCGTTCCTCCACGAATAAGACTGGCTTGTGCCATTCCCGCGGTTGCCACATAAAGAGTTTGAAAGTCAAAAAATGCAACAACAATATCTGGATGTGCTCCACGCACCAGTCGAAGTTTTTTTGCTTGAGCGTTTGCTGATTTTAGTGCGTCTTCAAAGCGATCTCCAGCGTCGCCGCGAGCATCAAATTTTAACGCATCAACAATAGAGCCGAAAATAGTTTCTGCAAAAACTCGCGCAGAATCAGTTTCTGCGGGGAATTTAGCGATAAAATAAATATCTTGCCCTTCTCCGATGTTTTCGTGAAACGCAAAAGCGGAATTAGACCCATCTGGGTGTGTCTCGAAAGTGTGCACTGCAAACGCCATTTTTTGAGAATTAATACTGTCTGTATCATTTTGGCACAGTTTTTTAAAAAAACAAAAAAGTTCTTTGAAAAGAGAATGAGAGAGCTCTTATTTATAGGAAAAGATATGACTGAAGTTTTAAACTTGAATTTTCTATGAAAATTAGGCAACATCGGCGCAAATGAACCAAAAACAAAGAAATCGATTTGCGTGGACAGGATGCATTATTGCGGTATTGGTACTTCTTTCTGGTGCGGGATGGATTTTTCGGGATGAAGTGAAGAATCTGTTTACACAAAAAGAGATACAAGAAAAACCATTAACGTCAGTTCCTCGAACAACTTCTTATTTAGGGCGTATTCGTGCAGCAGAGGGATTTCTTGCACAAGGACAATATTCACGAGCCGCAGTAGAATTAGTAGAAGCGATTTCTGAGCGACCAGAAATAATTCGTCCCTATATACTTTTAGGAGAAATACACATTCGTACACGTGATTTCACAAAAATAGAAGGACTTATTGTAGAGCTAGATCGTCGCTTTCCAAACGAACCAGAAACGGATGTTCTTCGGGCAAGAGAGCTAATAGCGCGAGAGGATTTTGCGGCCGCGCGAACTATTTTACAAAAGGCTGACTCTGCCACCCTCGATCCAGTAATGCTACTTTATCAGGCAATTTTAGCTTCTTTACAAAATGATCACAAAAGAGCAAAGGTATTATTATCTGCATTAGGAGAAAGGTCAGTTCAAGAGCCACTAATGATCGGGGAAGACGGAGTGACAGAAGTTGAAATGGAAAACGCAATTACTCCAGAGATTGCGGAGAAAGTAAAAGCGCTTCAGTTGGTATATGATCAATTTGCTCAATTTGCCGACGGAGAAGATCCACATCTTTTTGCGCTCATAGCAAAAGCGCTTGCCGAGAATAATGAGCCTACACTTGCTCGTTCTTTTGCAAACGTAGCTATCCGAGAAGACATTGCCTATGTAGACGCTTGGATGCTCAGAGGATATGCTAATTTCTTATTAAACGATCTCTCTGCCGCACTTGAAGATCTTCGTCATGCATATAAACTGGATCCAGTTCGACCCGAAGTAGAATATTTTCTCGCGCTGACTCTCGAAAAATTAGGACAGAAAATGGAGGCAGCGATGTTTTATGAAAGACTTCTTACTCGTGACTTTCCGTATCATTCAGAGGTTCGTTGGAAACTTATTGATCTTTTGACAGAGCAAAAAGAAATGGATCGCGTAGTTGAACTGTATCAGGAACAAGCGGAAGTAGAATCGGCACCAAATAAGTATGTGTCGGTCGTTCATACTTTAATAAATGTTCTTCATAAACCGAAGGAAGCACTTGCGCTTACGGAGACACTTCTTTCAAAGCAACCACAAAATGTATTGGCATTAAATTTGCGTGCTTGGTCACTTATTGAAGATGGACAATTGTCCGAGGCTGAGATTCTCTTGAAAAAGACAGAAAAACTAAATCCTGAAAATCCTCGTACGCAACTTAATTTTGGAGTGCTTCGGGAGAGAGAAGGAAATCCCGTGGCCGCACGAGAGTTCTATAAAAAATGTTATGAGTTGGGACAAGGGAAACCCTTTAGTTCTGTGGTCGAGTTGGCCGTAGCGAGATACAATGCTCTCTTGGGAAGGGATGACAAAGCAACAAAAACGCTCCCCGCTGCATCGCCATAGAAAAGATCGGAAAGCGACAAACGAAAACCTGTTAACCGAGGAAAAGAAAAAGTGACAAATTCATTTGACATTCTTGTGTGATTTGTGAGAATTCGCGCAAGAAAAAATCCCCTAAATTCATGTCTGATTTTTTATCTCAAGTACAGGAAGTAGAACAGCAGGCAGCTGTTTTGATCGAAAAAGCGGTTTTGCAAAAACAGAAAACCCTTCGAAAATATCGTTTAGAATTACTAGAAAAACAAGAGTTGATAAACGATGAGGGGAAAGAGAAGATGAAAGAATGTGTTTTGATGGCTCGTGCGGAAGCTCGAAATAACTATGAAGCACAAATTAAAGAAGGGGAAGTAGAGGCAAAGAAATTAGAAGTAGAAAGAGGTTCACAAGTAAGCGCGTTGTTGTCTGAGGCAACAGCTTTTTTATTAGAAACGCTTTCATAACATGGCAAAAGTACCACTTAGTAAGATTCGAGTAACCGGATTACACAAACACTATAAGGTGTTGATTCAGGAGCTCCACAAACGTGGACTTATGGAAATTGATCAAAATCCAGAGTTCGAAGCGTCTTCAATAAAGTTAGAGCGTCCAGCGTGTTTCGATGCATTTGACCTTGCTCGAATTGATTTTGCAATTGATTATTTGGCGTCATATGCTCCGAAAAAGGGGAAGCTTGAGAACATGCTTACGAGCGGAAAAGTGATTTTGTCAGAAAAGGAGGCACGAGTTCGATTTGAAGCATTTGCTCCCCGGATTAATGATATTATTTCTGAGTGCGAGGAAGCGCAGGACTTTTTTGTTCGAAGCAAAAACGAGTTAGTGCTTGTCGAGAACCAGATAAAAGAGATCGAGCCGTTTCAGTCATTAAATATGGCAGTGAATACGAATCTAAATACAGAAGAAACAACGACAGTATTGGCGAGAGTTCCTGAAACCAAAAAAACTGCTTTCATAGAGCAGTTGGCGAGACTTTCAAACTTGGCCGACATTAAGATTTTTCATGAAACGGGAGTACAAAGTTATTTTCGGCTTACGTTTATAAATGAACTAAGGAAGTCCGTAGAAGAGGCATTTAATGAATTTGATGTAAAGACAATAGATTTATCCGGCGATTTTGGAGAAGCTTATGCAGGGAGATTGCCACGGGAAATTCAGAAAAAATTAAAGGAAAAATGTGTCGACATTAATTCCCAGATTGAGGAAAGAGAGAAACATCTTCATCAACTTGGGAAAAATTGGGACGATTTGCGAATTGCTCATGATTTTTCTTCTTGGAAGAAAGATAAGAATGATGTGCAGGCGAACGTGCTTCAGACGTCATATATATTTGCTTTTGAAGGATGGATTCCAGTGGGGAAGTTGGATGCGCTTCAACATTGGATAAAACAAGTTTTTTTAGGAGATGTAAGTGTTGACATAGTAGAGAAATCGGAGGAAGAAAAAGTTCCTTCTTTGTTAAAAAATAGAATAGGTATTTCGTCATTCACTTCAATGACGCAGATGTTTGGTGCTCCGGCTGGAGATGATATCGATCCAACTCCTGCGATTGCGCCATTTTTTGTTATATTCTTTGGAATATGTCTTTCTGATACAGGATATGGATTGTTGATAGCTCTTGCTTCTGCATTCTTTTTGCTATTTGGAACGTTTTCAAAAGAAGCACGAAAAACCCTATTGATGGGTCTTATGTGTGGGATTTCAGCATTTCTCGGCGGGATTTTACTGGGAGGACATTTTGGTATGACTCTTCAAGAAGCACCAGCATTTTTAACAACGACCAATGCGGCAGGAGAGCTTGCATTTCGTGGGCAAATCCTAGATCCATTGTCTGGAAGCGGAACAATGACGTTTTTGATTTTTACTTTTATCGTAGGGTATCTTCAGGTATTGGTAGGTCTTTGTATGCGAATAGTGAAAGGAGTTGCGAATAAAGATTGGGGACTTGCGATCTGTGATGGATTTGGATGGCTTTATACATTAGTGCTATTGGCATTGTGGGTAATGTCGACAAAGCAAATCATTTTGGCAGAACAACAACAGGTTTTAATATGGATGCTCTTGGGAGGAGTTGGATTCCTTGTTCTTACATTGGGAAGGGCAAAGAAAAATCCCATTCTAAAAATAGTGTTCGGAATTCTTGGACTATATGGAGCAATGGATTTTGTTTCAAATATATTGAGTTACTCTCGACTTATGGCGCTTGGATTGGCGACAGGAATTATTGGTGCAGCCATGAACATGACGGCACACGTATTAAATGACATGGTTCCGGGTATATTCGGAATATTGATAATGATTGCATTTATGGTGTTTGGTCACTCGATTAATTTTGGGTTGTCAGGACTTGGTGCATATGTACACTCCCTGCGTCTTCAATTTATTGAATTCTTTGGAATCTTTTATGCTGGTGGTGGTCGATTATTCCGACCATTCGCGCGGGCAAAAAAATACTTATTATTTCGTTCCTAAATTTTCTTAACTTAACCACTCGAAAAACATGGAAAATGTTACAACAACCGTAATCGAAACTGCAGCAGGCGTTAACTGGGGATTGACATTCGCCTTCCTCGGAGCTCTCGTAGCAGTCGTACTTGCTGGTCTCGGATCATCACTTGGTATTCGTACAGCAGGTCAAAAAGCAGCAGGTGTTTTGGCTGAAAAACCAAACTTATTTGGTTCTCTCGTAGTTTTGACAGCCCTTCCTGGTTCTCAGGGAATTTATGGATTGCTTATTGCAATTATGATTCTTTCTGGAATTGGAGCTATGAGCGGAGAGATTGTTGAGCTCACAACTCAAAATGGAATAAACTTCTTGCTTGCGGGAATTATTATTGGAATTTTGGGACTTGCTTCTGCAGCATTGCAGGCAAAAGTAGTAGCTTCTGCAATCGGAGCATTGGCTCGTGACGAGTCTGTTGCTGGTGGAGCGATCATCCTTTCTGTTTTGATCGAAACATACGCAATTTTCGGATTGCTTATTGCAATTTTTATCACTTTGGCAGCATTGGCTTAGGCACAATGAAAACAACCTGAGGCAACACTTTGTTGTTGCCTCGTATTCTAAAACTTTTGAAAAATGGCATTGCAGGACATCTTACAAAAAATCCTCGACGAAGCAGCTGTGGAAGTAAAAAATATTAACACAGCTCTTGAAGACGAGAAAAAACAATTAAAGCTAGAGATTGATAAGCAAACAGCTTTACAACAAGAAGATCTTGAAAAAAAGAAGAATGAAGCTTTAACGGCGATTGAGACAAAAACAAACGCAATGGCTCGTCGTGACGTAAAATCTCTTCAACAAGAAGCTCGTCGTAAAGTCATTACGACGGCTATGGAGAAATTTCTTACGCATCTGATAGAGTTGCCTGCAGCAGAATATCAATTAATATTAGAAAAATTAATGATACCCCTTTCTGGAGAAGGTGTTTTATTGGTTCCGAGTTCTCGAGTAGAAATTACAAAGAAGGTGGCACCAAAAGGATTTACAGTAGAAGCGTCGCAAGACATTAGCGGAGGATTTTTAGCAAAACTTCCAACGGCGGAGGTAGATTGTTCATTCCGCGGAATTGTTTTTTCCGAATTTCGGAACGAAGTTGAGTCATTCTTTGCACAAAAATTGAACCTTATCTGATAATGACAAAAGAATTTTTATTTCTCTGTGGTCAGATCCGAGCGATGGAAGCAAAATTGCTTTCTCACGCACAGATTGATCGAATGGTTGGAGCAAAAACACCAGAGGAATCATTCCGGGTATTAACAGAATTGCAGTATGCAGAGAATTTTGATGAGGCAACGCGTCCACAAGATTTTTTCAAAATTATTAAACGCGGGTTATTAGAGACAAAAGAATTGATTGAAAAAGGGACGGACAATGATCCAGCGTTTGAATTTGTATGGAAAGAGTATGACTTAAGTAATATTAAACGTGCACTAAAACTAAAACTTCTCGACGGAACGACAGAATTAGGTGGGTTTTCAGAAAGTGATGGATTTTCTTTTCTCGGCTCTCTTTCTGCCGCGATAATTGATGCAGCAGTTTTCCACGGGGAAACAGAGAAATTACCTCGAGAGTATAGAAAAGCTATAGTAGAAGCAGAAGAAGTTTTTGTTGACACTGGATCGTTTCGTTCAATTGAGTTCATTCTTGACCGTGCTCATTTTGACTTTTTAAAACGCGTAGCAAATAGTCATCGAATGCCAGTGTTGAAGGAGTTGCTTCAATTACGAGCGGACGGAACAAATTTACGAAGTGCAGCACGATGTGTTCTGGTCTGGGACGAAACGCTAGACAAGGAAGCAGTATTGCCTCATGGAACGATTTCAACTGAAATACTTACACAAATTGATTCTATTGAATCTTTGAAAAATGCATTTAAAGCACATCCTTTCTTTGAACGATTTGAATCTGTTTTTACAGAGGATATCAATTCAGAAGAATTATTGATTCGACTGGAACGTCAAATCCACAATGCAGTCATCGAGTGGTTATCAGAGCTTGAATCTGGAGATATCGGGACAATTATTGTTCCAATGACCTATCTCCAAAAACGAATTCGAAATGCGTCACGGATCCGATTCGTTATGGCTACAAAATTTTATGGTATTGAGCCAGAAAAAATTTATGAAACATTGAAACACTTCTAATAATGGAAAATCAACTAAAATTAGCGGTTGTCGGAATGGAAAGCTCAATATTATTATATCGAGTGATTGGAGCGAGCACATTTGCTGTTTCAGATCACAATGAGGCGCGTGACATGGTTGAAAAACTAGCAGCAGAACACGCGGATGATGAAGCACAAACCCCAATATATGCAGTAATTTTTGTAGAAGAGGAATTTTACAAAAACTTACCAACAGATTTACTGAATAAGTTTGCAAAAAAATCGCTTCCAGCGGTAATTCCTACACCATCGCCAAGTGCGGTCGGTAAAAGTTTCGCCGTAAAACGGCTTTCTTCAATTGTCGAACGAGCAATTGGAAGTGATATTTTTAATAATTAATTTTCAAAATCCCCCTTTCACCGTATAAACATGAATGAAAAAAATCCCACTATCGTAAAAGTTTCCGGACCACTTGTCGTCGCAAATAATATGCACTCAGCTAAAATGTACGAGGTGGTGCGAGTTGGAAACGAAGGCCTCGTTGGAGAGGTTATCCGTCTTCAAGATGGACAAGCATCAATACAAGTATATGAAGAAACTGCTGGAGTTGGACCAGGAGAACCAGTTAAATGTACTGGTCAGACCTTGTCCGTCGAACTTGGACCCGGACTTCTTCAATCAATTTATGATGGAGTGCAGAGACCGTTAAAAGTGTTAGAAGAAAAATCAGGACACTTTTTAGCGCGTGGTATTGACGCAGATGGACTTGATCACAATAAAAAATGGGACTTTGTTCCAACCGTTTCGAAGGGAGATACAGTAGGAGAAGGAGATGTTATTGGAACGGTTCAAGAGACATCACTTATTCTTCATAAGGTCATGGTTCCAGCTGGGATTAAAAATGCGAAAATTGAAAAAATTGAATCAGGACATCACACAGTTCTTGATGTTATTGCAACGGCCAAGACAGAGGATGGAGAAACAATAGAGATTAAGATGAGTCAGTATTGGCCAATTCGTATCGCACGTAAAATCTCAAAGAAACGAGTGCCAGATACTCTATTGAAAACAGGGGGACGATCTATTGATATGTTTTTTCCACTTGTTCATGGAGGAGCTGGATGTATTCCTGGGCCATTTGGATCAGGGAAAACAGTTACTCAGCAAACTTTGGCAAAATACTGTGATGCAGAGGTGATTGTTTATATTGGATGTGGAGAACGAGGAAATGAGATGACAGAGGTATTGAATGAGTTCCCAGAACTTATTGATCCAAATTCAGGAGAGCCATTGATGCGTCGAACAGTGATGATTGCAAACACTTCAAATATGCCAGTTGCGGCACGTGAAGCGTCTGTTTATACAGGAATTACAATTGCTGAATATTATCGTGATATGGGATATAATGTTGCGCTGATGGCTGACTCAACATCACGTTGGGCAGAAGCAATGCGTGAGATTTCAGGACGTCTAGAAGAGATGCCAGGAGAAGAAGGATATCCAGCGTATTTGGGATCAAAAACTGCGGAGTTTTACGAACGAGCAGGAGCAGTTGATTGTCTTGGAGCAGAAGATCGACAAGGAGCATTGACAGTTATCGGAGCGGTTTCTCCTCCAGGAGGAGACTTGTCTGAGCCAGTGTCACAAAATACATTGCGTGTTACAAAAACATACTGGGGACTAGATGCACAATTGGCATATCAACGTCACTTCCCAGCAATTAACTGGTTGAAATCATATTCTCTCTATATTCCGAACTTGGACAAATACATGCGTGACAACGTTTCAAACGAATACTGGGACGTTCGATCTGATGCATTAGGATTACTTCAAGAAGAAAATAAATTAGAAGAAATTGTTCGATTGGTTGGTCCAGAAGCATTGAGTTTCCGAGAAAAATTAGTGCTTTTGACAGCAAAATCTATTCGTGAAGATTTCTTGTATCAAGATTCATTTAGTGTTGAAGACGCATATACAATGCCTCAGAAACAATATCAAATGTTGAAGACAATTGTTACATTGTACAAAGAAGGAATGGTGCTTGCAGATCGTGAAGAATTTGATTTCAAAAAACTTGAAGAACATCCAGTGATTCACAAAATCGCACAAGTGAAAACATTCTCAAACGATGAAACACAAGCGTTTGAAGATTTGCGAAGTGAAATTGCTCAAGTGATTGCATCATTGTAATTACGAGAGATTAAATAGTAAGAAAATTAAAAACCCCTTCGCTTGCGAAGGGGTTTTGTTGTGTGTTGTGTTTAAAAATCAGCTGGAATACTTAGTTGATAAGATATTGTTTGTGCAATATTGCACGCTCTTTCAGAACACAGTCCTTCCGAAAAAGCATTTTCGATTGATTTGTTAAAGAAGTACGAAGGCATCATTCCACGCGTATTAACAAGACGAAAGCTTCTTACGAGCTCTTCTCGGTTCGTTTTATCTTCTTCGAGAAGCTTGATCCAGTTTTGAATTACTTCTTCATCTGATAAAACTACCCAATTTATTTGAGTTTTTTTGTTAATTTCCCTTTTCATAATTTTCTCCTTTTTTTAGTTTTTTATTTGCCGATTTGTAAAAGAACACAACACAAAATTTGTTTCCTAGTTCTCTGATGCTCTCAGGAACACGGAAAAACAAAAGACCAGCCTCGCCAGTCTGTATTGATTGCAATTTTTTTGTTTAATTACGCATCAAAACACGCTGGCGAAACTGTGCCAGAATGATGATGTTGTGAATTGAGACGATTTAAAACAAGTTTGTATCCTTTATACTTTCCCTTCAGGAAACTCGAAATGCGAGCAATTGTTGTCGAACTCATTTTTGTTTTTTCTTCGATCTTTTTATAAGAGATTTTTTTATCAAGCATTTGAACAACTTCCCAACGCCGAGAGAAATCATTTATTTCGTCCATGGTCAGTAAATCCCGTAAAAATGCACTCATCTCTTGCTCGCTTTCAAGAGAAAGGAAAGCAGTTATGAGATTGCGCACGGAAGAATTGATTTTCATTTGCACGAGCACTTTATTTAAGTAAAGTATTTTTGTCAAATTTTTTTTAAGACGAGGCTCTCCTTTTTTGAATACCAACCATAACTCTGCTAACATTCTCTCGATGGCAAAACTAAACACATCGACTCCAAGTGGATTTCCAGAATTTTCTCCTGCTGAGCAGCGTGTTATTCAACAGTGGAAACGAACAATTGCAGAAATATTCGAGAAAAACGGATTTCCAATGCTCGAGACACCGCTTGTAGAACGTGCGGAAAATTTCGAAGCGAAGGGCGGAAATGCGAAGGAAATTTATATTTTAGATCGATTACGAAGAGAGGAAGCGGCGGATCAAGACAAAGATGTTCGCGCGATTCGTTTTGATCATACAGTTCCATTAGCGTTATACGTTGCACGTCATTTCAACGAATTAGCTTTTCCGTTTCGACGGTCAGTAATCGGTCCGGTTATGCGTGGAGAAAGGGCGCAAAAAGGACGTTTTCGACAATTTGATCAATGTGATATTGATGTGGTTGGAAGTGAAAAATTAAGTCTCGCCAATGATGCACAGATGGTTGCAATAATTTCTCAGATTTTTGAGAGATTAATGCCGGATCAAGGATTTATAATAAGTATTAGTAATATAAAAATATTAAAAGGCCTTTTTGGGCATTATGGTTTTTCTGATAGACAAATTATTGAATTAAAAAAAGTTCTTGATGATTATGAAAAAGTGTCATATAAAGAATTTTCAAAACGTGTTCATGAAACAGGAGTGTCAGAAGAGTTTTTTGATTACTTTATGAAATTCATGGAAGATATAACAAAGATTGAGAGTAACGACGAAATAATAAAAAGACTAAAAGAGGAGGCAGAAAAGAAAGAAATAACAAATAGTTCTTTTTTAGAGGGGGTTAAAGAGTTAGAAAAAGTGTGGGGAATAATAAAAATAATGATAGACGTAAAGCTTAAAGACCCCGTATATTTAGATGAAATTGAAGAAAATGGGGAGAGGAGGAAAATATTTGTACGTGAAAAATGTAAGTTTAATTTATGGATAGTTCGTGGACTCGACTACTATACTGGAACAGTTTATGAAACGAATCTTTTAAATGAAGACGGAACAATAAATAAATCATTGGGTTCAGTTTGTTCTGGAGGAAGATATGACGATTTGGCGTCTCTTTTTACTGGGAAAATATTACCAGGAGTGGGAATTTCTATTGGACTTACTCGCCTACTTTGGCAACTGTTTGATGCAAAATTAGTTGATGTTGACCGAGTGAATAATTCAGAAGTGATCATTCTTTCTCGAAACACAGAGTTGATAAAAGAATCGATAAAACTCGGCTCAGTATTGCAAGAACAGGGAATCGCTGCGGAAGTGTATATGGAAGAAAAGAAAATTCAGAAGCAGTTTGATTATACAAAAAAGATGGGGATTCCATGTTGCGTAATTGTTGGAGAGGAAGATACGATTGTGGAATGTGATGATCTTGAGCTCAAAGCTCAGGTTGAGAATCTGATTTAAATGCGAGACTTTCCGCCGATAACGAAAGCGTTGCTTATTATAAATGTGATTATTTTCATCGCGAATCAGTTTGGAGCACTTCCATACACAGTTTCATTTCCAGGAATTTATTCCATAGGAACTCTTTTGGCGCACTTTTCTCATGCATCATTGTTTCATTTGGGATCTAATATTATAGGGATTATCATTGTTTCTCCGATGCTTGAGCAAGACCTAAGAAAGAAGAAATATATTTTGCTTTTGCTCTTTTTGTGGCTTTCACAAGCGGCAGCTATTCCATTTTTAATAAATGCTCCGACATTAGGATTCTCGGGGATTTTACTGGGATTGCTGACTTTTTTTGCAATACGGCTTTGGGTTCAAACGCGAAATATGTCGAATTTCACACTTGGAAGAGATTTATTATTTCTTGTAGGAATTAATGTTGCGCTGCCATTATTCGTTCCACAAATATCATTTATTGGACACGCGCTAGGAGCGTTACTAGGATTGATTGCTGCAACAGCGTCTCTCATTCCTTGCAGGAAATAATTTTGTGATTTCGGGAGTCATATATTACAGTTCGTCCATGTTACCAATTTTAATTTCATTGCCACATTGCTCAGATCATATTCCATATGATATTCGAGACTCTGTCGCGCTTTCTGATCTTGACTTAAAAAATCATTGTGATCTGTATACTTCGTGGATTTTTGACATTCCTGAAACGTTTCAAGTAAAAGCGAGTTTTTCACGGCTCGTTTGTGATCCAAATCGTTCGGTAGATGATATTAAATTTCGCGACCAAAATGATTATGCGGAGTTCATTTCCGACAGTATTCCGCTTCATTCTATCGACAAAAAACCAATTTATAAAAATGTTCTTACCGAGGAAGAAGTAGCACGACGAGTGAGAAAATATCATGCGTTGTATCACTGGCAGCTAGAAATGTATTTACCAATGGTGAAGTTTTTTATTGACGGACACTCTATGTACAATATTGCGCCAGATATTTATCGTAATGCTGGACAACAGCGACCAGATATTTGTCTTGGGACGCGTGATGGAACGACTTGTAAACCAGAACATGCAGAGTTTTTCAAAACATTTTTTGAAGCATGTGGATATCACACAACTATTGATTCTCCTTTCAAGGGAAAATACATTATGGAGCGTTATTGCTCTTCAAATAGAGTTCCGGGGATTCAAGTAGAGTTTAATCAACGATTCTACATTGACCCCGAAACACTCGAGCCAAAGTACGATAAAATTGAAGAACTAAATAAACAGATGACAAATTTAACGTTTGCTTTCTGTCAGAAATTTTTTCCAGAAGAGTGAGATTGCGCGTTCTATTTTTTGAGAGACAGCGGTAAGTTGTTCGCCATTTATATTTTCAGCATTCGTAGAAAAAAGTCCGCGTCGAACTTCGATTTGAACACCAGGAAGTGTTTTTTTGGAACAAAAATGTGTGAGTAAATGTCCGCCAAGAAAAGGATCATCTATTTGGACAGAAAACCCAAGAGACTGAAATATTTCAGAAAACAAGAAGGCAGTTTTTTTATTGCACGTTCGAAAATTATTCGTGGAAAGGACAATGTCTGGTCGTTTACTTTTTGGATCAACTTCTTCATCCAGCGAAAGGTCTTCCATCGTATGTCCAGCGATAAAAAATTGAATATTTTCGTTTTTAATTATTTGCAAGCACCTTGCATAAAATTCTTTGTGCTCTTTTTCTCGAGATATTTTTTCAGAATCAGTTAGCGGAGTCATATATATTTCTTTGCCGTATTCTGTTTTTTGGCGAACAATTCCAGCTCGCTTAAAATTTTTAGAAAGAGTCCAATCGTTACTTGCTCGATTCAAATCACAAAATAATCGAGAATATTTTGCTGACAAGATGTGAAATTTATCATGCGTGAAAATTTCTTTACTTCCATAATCCCAATAATACTTTTGTATTTGCTCAGTAGAAAGAGTTAATTGTTCTCGTGTAGCGATTGGCAGACAAGTTTCTCCATGAGGAAGGGCAATTAAAATGGGAAGCTTCATTCTTGAAGTCTTATTGAATTACGGATTTCATGCAAAAGTTTTGTCGCATTGTTGAGTGTTTGTTGAAATTCTTTTCCATACACAAGAAACTTCATAATGAATTTTCCTCCACGAGAAGCTGGTCCGACCATTTCTCCGTTTTTTCGGTTAAGAGTTATATTTTTAATATCATCGCGATTTTTCAAACATGAAAAATCAATGGAATCGAGTTTCCCTATATTTGGTGAAAATATTTCGACTACCGCCGTATAAACAGGATATTTTTCTGGCAGAGAAATAGTATCTCCGAGTGCGACCTGAATACATATTTCATTGAGATCGAAGTTTCTTTGAGTTGCGACATCGAACATTTCTCCACGAAATCCTCCTGAACGTGCTGCGACTTCTACAACAGAACATTCATTTGTTTCTCGCTTAAAAAACACCTCAGTATGACTTCCACAAAAATTCGTTCCTAGCGCATCGAGCGCTTTTTTCACGGTATTATAAATAATAGATTCCTGTTCAGGAGTGTAGTCGGCAGGCAGAATTCTGATTGGTAAATGATGATCAGAAATTCCTATTTCTTCGGAAGTTACATATCTACAAATCGGAGTAAAATGATGTTTCCCGTTTACTGTCAGTGCATCGATTGATAATTCTTCTCCAACTAAAAGTTCTTCTAAAAGAAAATGAGTACGTGGATCAGGAGTAGTAGGAATTTTTTCATGATTAAATAATTGATCATGAAGAGTCGCCATTTCGTTTTGAATTTCTTCTTGAAAGACTCGCAATGTTTGAGCGAGATCTTCTCGTGATTTCACTTTTGCGACAAACCGGGAATGAACTCCAGAAAGTTGTTTTAAGATCAATGGAAATTTGTGACAGGTCAAAAATTCTTCTGCCTTTTCCATACTATCAATTAAAACAAAATCAGCAGCTGGGACTTTCTGTTCCGCAAAAACTTGTTTCATCAAGAACTTATTTCGAAAGTTTACAGATTTTTCAAGGGAAATTCCGGGAAGTTTTTTTGCTTCAGCAATTGCTGCCGTGGGAACAATGAAGTCTTCAAAACGTGTTAGGACGGCATCAAATTCAGACTTCGCTAAAACAGAACGCACCTCTTCCCAATCGAAAATATCATTTACTTTCCATATTTTTGAAAATGAATTTTCATATTCCAACTTAAATTCTCCTTTATTTATTAATAAAAAGTTTTCGTTATTTTTTGATAAATGTGTTGATTTACCGCGATATCCTACAAATAAAATTCTTTTTTTCATCACGCAGTATCTTAGCAAAAATAATGAAGAAGTGGGAGTGATTTTTCGTTTTCCAGTGTCACTTGACGGAAATTATTTTTTATTATAAAAAGGGCTTGTATTTTCGTTTATAGATTTTAGATAAAATACTTATAACGAATACTCTTTGATAGAACGAGTTAATTTAAGAAAAATAAGGAGGCTGGAATGAAAGCCATTTTAGCGATATTGGTGATTGCTGCTTTTTGTTGGTTTGTACTTCAACCACTTGCTGAATCCACGAGATTTAGTAACGAATTAAACGAACTCAACTCTTGTCAGGAATTACTTGATTGGGCGAAGGAACGACACGATTTTACTGATCCACAAAAGAAAGAGGTCGCGCAAAGATTTTCTGAAATTGTTGAAAAGACGGGGAAAGAGATTGATTTTTTAAAATTTAAAGAATCGTTTGGTGATATGGGAATAAGGATCAAATTAAAATAACCAACTCGTAATATCATACCTTTTGGGCGGGACGAAAGTTCCGCTTTTTTAATATTAAAATTTTGGACTTGAGATTTCCTGAAAACTAAGTACAACGTGCTTGTTATTTTGCGCTATATATGGTACAATTTACAGAATTTTAAAAATTTTTCAAAACATGAAATCACTCATCCAACGAATCAATTGGAAAAAGGTATCCATAATTGTCTGCGCAATTATGTTATTGCTCGTCTTAAATCGAGTCTTTAATAAACCAGCAGTGAAAGAAACAACAATTTCCGATTCACAAGCAAAACAAGTTTCAATAATCGAATTCGGTCGTTGGTCATCTGACGAACAACGAGAAATTACGGGAACAATTCTCTCTGGAACAGATGTGGATGTACGAGCGGAAGTACCAGGAATAATCGAGAAAACATTCGTAAAAATTGGTGACATGGTTGAAGAGGGGCAAGTTTTGGCTTCTTTTCAACGGAAAAATGATGCGACACAAATTTCATATGAAAATCTGCTTCAGCAATTAGCAGTTGCAAAAATTCAAGCATCATCTTCGGTTCAATCTGCAGAGATTGCTTTAAATTCCGCTCAACGTCAATTAGAACAAACAGCGAAAAGCGAAGCTCAAAATTATTCTCGCACATTCGATTTACTAAAAACACAGGCTCGAAATGCTGAAAGTGAATTCGTGAATATCCTAGATTGGGCAGATACGCGACTTATGGTTTCTCATTCTGCGCGAGCAAATGCGGATTACAATGCACAACAAATTGGGAAAAATAATACGATCATGCGACAGAACTTGAAAAATGATTTGGAAGAATTATTGCGAGAACAAAAACGAATTCACCAAGAAAACCTTCCCGAGGTTATGACAGACGATGAAGTCTTGTTTTTGGCGACAGATCGATTGCAGCTTTTGAAAAAAATACGAACTTTTACTCGATCATTTAATCTGCTAGTACAAGGAACGCCAGTAACAGGATCTTTTTCTCAGGCAAACAAGACGGCTTATGAAAATGAAGCAACAAGTTTCGTAGCATCTATTGATGCAAAGGTTCTTTCTCTTGAGACCCAGATTGAAGCTGCAAAATCAGAACAAGGACGGAATCGCCTTTCTGTTTTAGGCGCAGAAAATTCAGTACAAAACTTAGAAGCAGGACTTGCTGTGGCGAGAGCGCAAGCAGGATCACAGATCACACAATTGGAAACACAAATTCGTTTGGCACGTAGTAATCAAGAAGATCTTATTGTTCGCGCTCCGTTTACGGGGACAGTTGTAGGGAAAACGGTTCTTCCTTTTGATCAGGTGAGAGCAGGAGACATTTTATTTTCTCTTGTTGGGGAAAAAGTTGCGCCAAAGATAATTGCGACTATTACTCGGAACGAATTAATGCGAATACAAACTTCTCCAGGGAAAGTAGAAGCAGTATTCAAAGACGGGAAAACAGTACCACTTACAGAGGTTCGTATTAGTGGGAAATTAAACGCCATTACACAGAAATTAGAGGTAGAATTTCCAATTGAAGAACTTCCAAAAGAAACTCTTGTAGGAGAATTTGTACGAATTCGAGTTCCGCTCAACGGAAAACACAACAACTTACTTCCTATTTCTGCGGTATCTTTTGAACCAGACGGACCAGAAATTCTTATATTGGAAAAGGGAGAAGGAAAGAGACAAAAAATTGAGGCGGGAGAAATTATATCAAATGCGATAGAGATTCTTTCGGATCTTCCCGAAGGTTTGCAGGTGATACGATATCGGAATCGAGCACACGCAGGAGAAAAATTAGAAATTCGTAAATAATGAGAAAAAGTCTTTCCGGATTCTGGACATTTTTTATCACGCGTTTTCGTGTGACGTTGTTAGCGATAATTTTCATATTAACAGCCGGACTGTATTCATATAAAACGATTGCGCGCGAGACAGAACCCAAAGTAGACATTCCAATGGCGACAATTATGACCATTTGGCCAGGAGCCTCGTCGGCAGATGTGGAAAAACTCATAACGAATAAGCTCGAAACAGAAATAAAAAGCCTTGATCATATAAAAAAATACACATCATCTTCTCTTTCGGGAGTATCACTTATTACAGTGGAATTCGATGTTGAGAGTGATAAGCAAGTTAATCTTCAAAAATTACGAGACAAAATTGACGACGCTACTCCAAAACTTCCTGGAACATTACCAGACGACCCTAGTGTTTCAGAAATTTCTTTGTCGGATGTAGCAGTTGTAAATATATCGTTGTCGGGAGATTTTTCGTGGTCAGAACTTAAGCGATTTGCTGAGACCTTGGAAGATGAATTTGCTGGAATGAATAACGTGAAAGACGTGAATTTACTGGGAGTTCCAGAAGATGAAGTTCATATTTCTTTGGATCCAGGAAAATTAGAAGCCTTAAATTTAAGTGTAAATGAAGTTCTACAAGCCGTTCGTGCTGGACACGTAGATATGCCATTAGGAGTGATGGAAATAGATGGACAATCCGTTGAAGTAACGGCGCGAGCGGAATATGAAAACACGAAAGAAATCGCATCCGTTCCCATTACAGTAAAAAATGGAGCGACTATTACGCTCGGAGACATTGGGGAAGTGCGTCAAGAGTTTGAGTCATTTGATGTAGAGACGTATTTTCAAGATGAAAAGGGTATTTCTCCTTCTGTATCGATTGAGGTAACAAAATCAGCCGAATCAGGAAACGTTCTGATTATGGTGGAAAATATCTTAAATCGAATGGAAGAACTGAAGACACAAGAAGCAATTCCTCGTTCATTAAACACAACTGTAACGTATAATCGAGCAGACGAAGTTCGCGAGAGCTTAGACACTCTTATCAAAAGTGGGAGTCAAACGGTTCTTTTGATTATGCTCATTATGTTTATTTTTGTTGGATGGAAGGAAGCGCTTCTTGCTTCGATTGTTATTCCTTTATCGATGTTGTCAGCGGTCGTATCAATGCAAATAAGTGGAGGAACATTCAACGGGATATCTTTATTTGCCCTTGTGTTGGGACTCGGGCTTCTTGTTGATAATGCGATTGTTATTGTTGAGAGCATGTCTGAGGCAATAAACAAAAGACACATGACTCCAGAGGAAGCAGCAGAACACACTTTAAAAGTTTTTCGTTGGCCACTTATCACAGGGACGGCAACAACAGTCTGTGCTTTTTTACCAATGATTTTCTTCATTTCGGGAATTATGGGAGATTATATTGCCGTTATTCCAAATACAGTAAACGCTATTTTGTTATCGGCATTATTTATTGCGTTGTGGTTATTGCCATCTGTGGGAGTTCGATTCTTTAAAATGTTTCCTCCGAAAAAAAACAGAGAAAGAAAAGGGCTTCAGTTCGTTCAGTCATGGTATGTCAGCATCATGAAAAAAGTTTTATCAAAAAAAAGACACATTTTTGGAACACTTGGATGTTCCTTTCTTGCGTTAGTCTTTTCATTAACATTAGTAATAACGAAACAGGTACCAGTGGAAGTATTTCCTTCATCTGATATGCCGTTTTTTACCGCAGATTTTGAATTCCCCACGGGAACAGATCTCAGTGAAACACGTCAATTGATTAAGCCAATATCCGAGCAATTACGTCCGTTTTTGGGAACACAAAAAGATGGAGATGTTTGGATCGACAGCTTCGTTTTTACAGCAGGAAAATCACAGTCTTGGGATCATCATGGAGGATCTGGTTTATCAGAAAGTAATGTTCTTGGATTGTCTGTTTATTTAACGAATAAAAATAAGAGAGAAATTCGTTCATATGATGTTTTCCCAAAGATTAAAGAGGCGGTACTTCCTGTTATCCCAGAATATGTAGAAGACACTTTTTCGGAGCTACAAGCAGGACCACCGACAGGAGAAGCAGCGATTTCGGTGCGTTTAACTGGACCAGATTATTCACGGTTAGAAGAACTTGGTCGTGATCTACAGAAAGAGTTAAAAAAGTTAGAGGGACCTTTAAACGTTCGAGACGACAGTGCTGAGAAAGTATTTCAGCTTACGTGGACATTTGATCGCGATGTATTGGCTCGATTTGGACTTGCCCCAGCAACAATAATGGAAACATTACGAACAGCAGTAAACGGAACAACTGTTGTAAAAATCACAGAAGGAGATGAAGAGATAGATGTTGTAACGCGAATAAATTGGGAAGGAAATAGAGACTGGGACAATCCAAGCTCTCTTGATGTACTAAATCAAATTTCAGTAAAAACACCCCAAGGGAATTTCATTTCTCTGGAGCAAGTGGCTCATCCAAAATTATCATCAGAAGTTTCATTGTTGCGTCATCGAGACGGATTGCGAACATTGACAGTTTTAGCAGACATGAAGGATGGAATGCCGGTTTCTGTTATTCAATCAGATATAAACAAGGCAATAAAAAAACTAAATCGATTGCCAGGAGAAATGATAGAAATGGGAGGAGATAGCGAAGAGGGAGATCGTTTGATGGGAGAAATGGGAGTTGCAATGGGAATTGCAGTTTTGCTAATCCTTGTTGTTCTTGTGACGCAATTTAACTCATTTTGGCAAGCCTTTACGACGCTGGCCATGGTTCCACTTTCTCTCACAGGAGTGTTTGTTGGGTTTTGGCTTCATGGTCTTACTATCTCATTTCCAACGATGATTGGGATCGTTTCTTTGGCGGGGATTATTGTAAATGATGCAATTGTTTTGATTGATCACATAAACCAAAACATCGGAGAACATAATTTACAATGGAAAGAAGCATTTATCGAAGCAGGAAGAAGTCGATTACAACCGATTTTTCTTACATCAATTACAACTGTCGTTGGGTTGTTACCGCTTTCTCTTTCTGATGAAATGTGGGCAGGACTTGGATTTGCGATTATTTATGGGATGTCTCTTTCAACAATTCTTACGTTACTGTTGGTTCCGTGTTTTCTTGGAGCAGGACACATTATGGGAGAATGGTTTAAAAAATGTTGGAAGCAGTTTATGTGTTGGATGATGTGCTAGGAAAATTCTTGATTTTCAAAAAAAAGAGACGATAATTCCACTGTCTTATTTATTAACCACTAAAGTTACGAATATATTCTTGGGCATCGTTTAGAATTTTTATTCAGTTTAGTAAAAATTCATTTTATTTTTTTATTTTTTAAAAATGTATAGCTCTTGTGATTGCGGTTGTGACTGCAAAAAATGTAAAGAATGTAAAAAGCCTTATTGTGAATGTGACTGTGAAACGGAGACTACTCCGTTGGTAGGAGAAGAAGAACGAGACTTTGAATGGTGATTTAGAAAAAAAGCCTTCGTGAAGACGAAGGCTTTTTAATAAAATCTTTTTAAAGATACTTTATATGATTTTTTCGTATACAAAAATATTTTCAAACAAAACAAGTTGAAAATATTTTAGTGGAGCCGCCTTCGAGAATCGAACTCGAGATCTCGTCCTTACCAAGGACGCGCTCTAGCCACTGAGCCAAGGCGGCGCAACGAGCAGAATTGTACTAAGCATGGTTGAAATAGCAATACCGAAGTGGAAATTTTTAAAAAAATGAGTACGATTTGCTCGATGAAACGAAAAATACTCGTTACTGGAGGAGCCGGGTTTATTGGTTCAAACTTTGTCCATCATGTATTGGAAAATACTGATTGGGAAATTGTGAATCTTGATTTGCTCACATATGCTGGAAATCTAGAGAATTTAAAATCCATAGAAGAAAATCTGAAGTACACTTTTGTAAAAGGAGATATTGCAGATGCAAAATTCATTGATGAATTATTTGAAAAAGAAAAATTTGATGGAGTAATTAACTTTGCGGCAGAAACACACGTTGACCGTTCAATAGAAGATTCTTCGCCATTTATTCGAACAAATATTTTGGGAACACATGTTTTGCTAGAAGCTTGTAGAAAGCATGAAGTTGCTCGATATCACCAAGTTTCGACAGATGAAGTGTATGGTGATTTAGGTGATCCATTGCCAGGAGAAGCATTAAAGTTTTTCACAGAAAACACGCCACTTGCGCCAAATTGTCCGTATGCAGCAGCGAAAACTTCAGCAGATTTATTGGTTCGATCTTGGCATCACACCTATGGTTTACATGCGACGATTTCACGATGTTCAAATAATTATGGACCATATCAATTTCCAGAAAAACTAATTCCATTTTTCCTCTTCAAAGCAATGAAGAACGACACATTGCCAATGTATGGAGATGGAAAAAATATTCGTGATTGGTTGTATGTGCGTGATCATTGTGAGGCGATTCGACTCATTTTCGAAGAATCAAAACCAGGAGAAGTTTGGAATATTGGAGGACACAATGAAAAAACAAACTTAGAAATTACGGACATGATTTTGCAGGAGACAGGATCGACGTCAGAAATGAAATTTGTTCCCGACAGAAAAGCGCACGATCGTCGATATGCAATTGATGCGAGTAAAATTGAACGAGAACTTGGATGGATCCCGGCTCATACTTTCGAAGAAGCGCTTCCTCTGACAATTAAATGGTATCAAGAAAATAAAGAGTGGGTGGAGAGTTGTCGAGAAAAAGTCTAAACGAATTAAAAACTACCATTTTGGATTTTCAATTTGCATACATTTTTTTATTGGAGAATTAAATATAAATCAGTACACTTTTTCTGATTTAATTTTTATACAAAATGGCAGATAAAATTTACTGCGGAAACGGAAAAAAGATTACAACACGTTATGGAGACATGATGCGGTTAAGTTTATCTGAAAGCGATCTACAAGCGCTACAAGATAATTTAGAAAACGGTTGGGTAAATGTAAAAGTTTGTGAGAGACGAGAACCAAGTCAGAGCGGAATGACTCATTATTTAGAAGTAGACACATGGAAACCAAATCAAGATCGAGATGATGCGGCTCCGGCAGCGGCAAAAGCCCCAGCGAAACCAGCTCAGACGGACGAAGTAAGCGCAGAGGATTTACCGTTTTAGTCAGAGAAAAAATAAAAAAGTGTATGTTTTGAGCGCATTAATTTGCGCTCTTTTTTTGTCTTCCATAAAATGTGGATCCAATGGCAAAAAACAATCAACAATGGCTGTGTACGGAATGTGGAGAAGTTTTTGGTAAATGGAGTGGACAGTGTTCCTCCTGTCAGGAATGGAACACCATTAAAGAGTTTCGCGAATCAAAGATTCCCAATGGGAAAACGGATTTATCGAAAGGGAAAGACTTAAGCAAATTACAAACTTCAAATATACAAAGTGCAAATAAGGAGAGAGTATCTTCTGGGATTGAAGAAGTGGATCGTGTTTTGGGAGGAGGATTTTTTCCGGGAACACTTGCTTTGTTTGGTGGATCTCCTGGGATTGGAAAATCTACATTGGCGCTTCAAATTTTTATGAAAACAAAAGAGGCGCTTTATTTTTCTGGAGAAGAGTCAGTAGAACAGGTAAAGAATCGAGCAACGAGATTAAACCCAAAGGAGATTTTGGGATCAATTTTCTCTACTAGTTCACTTGAAGATATTTGCCAAACAATTGCAAAAATTAATCCTGAGCTTGCTATAATTGATTCTATTCAAATGGTTGGGACGGAAAATTCTTCGTTTGGACAGCTATCTCAAATAAAAGAAAATGCAGAAATTTTGCTTAAATTAGCGAAGTCAACAGGAACGACAATTTTGGTTATTGGTCATGTGACAAAAGCGGACGAAATTGCAGGACCCAAAGTTCTCGAACACATCGTTGACGTTGTTTTACGATTGAACGGAGAAGGAAATAGTGAGGTTCGAGTTTTGAGTTCTCCGAAAAACCGATTTGGAAGCACATTAGAAATTGGTGTGTTTGAAATGCGTGGAAATGGACTCGTGGAGCTAGCAAATCCTTCGGAATTTTTCTTGGCAGAACGAGCAGAAAATGCTTCTGGTTCAGCAATTGCGGTTGTTCGTGAAGGTTCTCGGAATTTTTTATTAGAAATTCAAGCGCTTATGGTTCGTACAAATTTTGGACAACCGCGACGAACAAGTCATGGAATCCCTTTAAATAAATTTCACTTGCTTCTTGCGGTGGTGAGTAAGTTTACGCCATTTAAATGTGGAGAATATGACGCATACATAAGTGTTGTTGGCGGAATGAAAATACATGAACCGGCTGCTGATTTAGCGATTTGTGCAGCAATATTGAGTTCTCGTGCGGAAAAGGAAATTCCAGCAGATACAGTAATTTTAGGAGAAGTTGGATTGAGCGGAGAAGTTCGGAGTATCGCACAGATGGAAACAAGATTAATTGAAGCTTCTAAATTAGGTTTCAAAAAAGCAATCATTCCCTGTACTCGAGGGAAAATAAAATTGCCAAAAGAGATGACCGTTACAGAGGTACGAAGTGTTTTAGAGTTAGTGAAAGCGGTATTTAAAAACGATTAAACTTGTCTCGTTTTCGTTTATCTTTTTTACTTTCACGACCATCTCCATATCGAAACTTAACTTTTCGATCATCTCGTTTTTGTGCGGATTCTATTTTTTTATGTTCTATTGCAATCGTTTCAAACTTAGGACTCAAGTTCTCAAAATATCCGTCTGCCATTTCCTCTTTCCCTCTCTTTTCTAAATATTTGAGAACTTTATATCTTTTCACTCCAGCTGGAAATTCAACAGAAACTTCATCTCCAATTTTAACCAATTTTGATGGTTTTACCTTATTTCCATTTATAGAAACACGTCCAGATCTACAAAATTCTCCTGCTTGTGTACGAGATTTGACCATCCAAGTCGTCCAAATCCATTTATCAACGCGCATTTTAAAGACTCGTTAACTCCTTTTGTAATGTATCTAATTTGGTCTCAGCATCAGTGAGTTGTTGTTTCGTTTGGTTCACTAAATGCTCAGGAGCTTTATCGATATATGACTTATTAGTTAAACGTCCCTTCAGTCCACTAATTGATTTCTCGAGAGAAGCGATTTCAGCTTCTAAGCGTTTCTTTTCTGCCGTTGCATCAAAAGGAACTTCCACGAAAATCTCCATTCCGTTGATCAGTACCATTGCTGAACGTTCCGGCTTGGACGCCTTTTCTGTAATTTCAACATCGGACAGATTCGCCAACACCTTCATCACCTCAACTGTTTTGTCCAAAGAATCCGCATTCTTACCTGCTGAAATTTTAACTGAAATCTTATCCTTCGGATTCAATTTCTTCTCCGCTCGAACCTTTCGGATTTCTGTCACAATTTCTTGCATGAGTGTAAAAATTCTTTTTGATTCAGTGTCTTTAAATTTTAAATCGGGGAAATTTTGTTCGATTAAAAATGAATTTTTTGGGTTTAATTCACTCCATAAGTTTTCTGTAATAAATGGAACAAGTGGATGTGCTAATTTTAGAATTTCCAGAAATACGCTATATAAAAATTTTGGATTTCTATCTATCTTTTGAGTCTCCAAAAACCAACTACAAAATTCATCCCACACGAAATGATAGATCTCATCTCCAGCGGAAGAAATTTCATATTTTTCTAGTTTTTGCGAAACACTTGTAGAAACTTCGGAAAATCTATGTAGAAGCCATTTTTCTGAAAGAGAAGTAGGATTCTTTAATATTTTTTCAACATCAAATTCAGAATCAACGTCTTCCAATTGCATTTGTACAAATCTTCCGGCATTCCACATTTTATTTACAAAGTTTCGGTATCCAGACACTTTCGCTTTTCCAAGTGGAATTGGATTTCCAGGAGTTGCTCCGATTACAAGAGAAAGACGAACAGCGTCCGCTCCCACTTCTTCAATTATTTCGAGCGGATCAATTCCATTTCCTTTCGATTTCGACATTTTTTGTCCATTTTCATCACACACCAATCCATGCAAATACACCGTATGAAATGGATATTTTCCTGTTGCATATCGTCCGAACATAATCATTCGAGCCACCCAAAAGAAGATAATATCATGTCCCGTTTCGAGCACATCTGTTGGATAAAATTTCTCAAAATCAGGCGTTTTGTCAGGCCAACCAAGCGTTGAAAATGGCCACAATGCAGAGCTAAACCATGTATCGAGAGTATCTTTGTCTTGTTGTAAACCTTCTCCAACAGGATCAGCTAAAACCGTTAATGCACGAATTTCCCCCTTTTCCCATTTCCACTCAGAACGGAATCGCACAAATTTTTCTTCATCTTCACTTCGGCTAAAATGAAACAAGGCAGCGGTGAAATTTTTGTGTCCAATCACGAGAACATCGTCTTCTTTTTTTAATCGTTCAATTACGTTTTGAGCTCGCCGAGAAATATCAATTAAGTCCTCGTCTTCTGTTTTATCAAATTGAATTTCAAAAGGGCCTTCGCGATGCAAATTTGCTTTTCCAGCTAACTCTGAACTCGTGAATTCTGCCAACTCTGGCCACACCTCTACAGGAACATTTAATTCGGCAGCAACGATTTCAGCGGTTTGATGTCCGCGTTTTAAATTAGAACAAATTATTTTCTTAATCCCTTTCTTTCGAATATTTTCAGCTATTTTGCGAGCATCTTGCAAACCATTATCCGTAAGAGGATAATCTCCCCCAAGAATTTTTTTTGCGTTCGCTTCACTTTCCCCGTGTCGAGCAAAGAGAATATTTTTTTCCACGGGCAGATGAATATTTTCATTTTTATCGTACCAAACGGGGATTCTGTGTCCCCACCAAATTTGTCGTGAAATACACCAATCTCTTAGATTATCAATCCATTGAAAATAGACCTTTTCAAAGCGCTGCGGAATAATTTTTATATGATTTTCACGAACCGCTTCTTGCATCTGTTTTTTGAGCGTTGTTTTTTTTCCTGTAAATTCGTCGATGAATTCTTTTTCCACAGAAATAAACCACTGAGGAGAAAGCATTGGTTCTACGATTGTTCCAGAACGATAGCATTTTGGAACACGATTTGGATGTGGTCGTTTTTCAAACAATAATCCCTTTTCTTCCAACAATTCTCCAGCTCGTTTTCGGGCTTCTTGAACAGGCATTCCGGCACACGGTCCTGCAATATCGGTCATCGTTCCAGCAAAATCAATTTTCTGGATAAGTGGTAAATCTCGACGTTGTGCTAATTCAAAATCATCTGGAGAATGAGAAGCGGAAATAGTCATTGCTCCTGTTCCAAACGCTGGATCAATAATTTCATCAGCAATTACCCAAAATTTTCGCGGTCCCGCATATGTTTCTGCTGTGAATTCTTGTCCGACAAGAGCTTCTCCAGGAACAACTTCTTGGATATTAAAATCTTTTCGTAATTCTGTGTGTGCGTCGTAGTATTTTTTTGTTACAATACACTCTTTTCCTGTTGCATTTATAGCGCGTACATATTCAGCAGTTGGATGTACTACTACAGGAGAATCTGCACATTTTGTTTCAGTTCGAACAGTTCCAATTAAAAATGGACCACACCAAAACTCATAAAAATCTGCTATATTGTCGTCCCATTCTACTTCGTCATCAGCAAGTACAGATTGTGCGCCAACGGACCAATTTATCATTCGATGACCACGAACAATAAGTCCGTCTTCATAGAGTTTTTTAAATACCCAATTTACCGCAAAGTTTCTTTCAGAATCAAATGTATAGGCTTCTCGAGACCAATCGAGATGTGCGCCCATTTTTTTTATTTGATGAGTAATTCGATCATGTTTTTCTCCTGCAAATTTTCTACATTCAGATAAAAAATCTTCTCGATCCATTTCTTCTCGCGTCTTCAATCCCAAATGTTTTAATACGACATTTTCGGTTGCAATTGCTGCATGGTCTGTTCCTGGTAACCAAAGCGTTTCGTGTCCCGTCATTTTTTTATAACGGATCAAAATATCTTCTACAGCTAGCATTGCAGCGTGACCAAGATGTAATTGCCCAGTTACATTCGGTGGAGGAAGAGGAATTGTGTACGGCTTTTTGTTGGAAGAAACATCAGCGGTCATCACATCTGTTTTTTCCCATTTTGCATAAATTGCATCTTCTGAGCCGTTATGATCATAATTTTTTTGCATTTCAGCGTGGTACACAAATCACGCAAAGTGTAGCGGATTTTCAGGGGTTTTCAATGATAAATACAAAAATCAATCCTTCTTTAAGTAGATTGTGCGAGTTGGGAATGCCATTTCGATTTTCTCAGCTTCAAATCGCTCCAAAATCCCGAGGTTTACCGTTTCCTGAGTATCCATATGGTCCATTTTTTCTCCGGTTAAAACACGGTAAATAACGATAAATCCAAGACTTGAATCATCAAACGAATGAAAATGTGCTCGTACAAATTCCGCTAATTCAATTTTTTCTATTACTTCTTCAACGATTTTTGGAATGAGTTTTAATTTCCTTGAAGGGGTGTTATATGTCACCCCGAATTTAAATTCTACACGACGGGTTTTTAATTTTTTAAAGTTTTGTACGCGAGATTCTGTAAGTTCTTTATTCGAAATTACCAACTCTTCTCCGCGGAGCGCTTTTATTCGGGTTGTTTTTAATCCAATCTTTTCTACAGTTCCTTCATGCGCTCCAATTACAATATAGTCTCCAACTTGAAACGGTTTATCAAAATAGATGGTAAAGCTTGAGAATAAATCACTCAAAATATTCTGTGCCGCAAGAGCAATTGCAATACCTCCAATTCCAAGAGACGCTGCAAGAGTGGAAATATCAAATCCCAGATTATCGAGTACAACTAGTGCGCCGAGTGCCCAGAGCGCAATATTGGCGACGAGTTTTACCCCTTGCAAAGAGGTTTTATTCTTTCCAATACTGGATCGCTTGAGGCCCCAATACATGACCGCTTGTCCAATTTTCAAAATCTCATATGCAAGCGAAATAATAAAGGCAGATTGGATAAGATGTTCAATCTTTGGCTGAAGAACAACAAAAAATTCAACAGAAATAAAGAGAGCAAACAGGAGAAAGAAAATATTTGAAATCTTTTGTGCTACGGAAAGAGCAATATCATCCCATTGAGACGAAGTTTTTTCAGTAAGTGTGGTGAATCTTCGAAGAAAGATATTTCGAAATATTTTAATTCCTAATAAAATAGCAAAAAATACGATTAGAGCCGTGGAAAATTGCCCCAATGTATTTCCAGATAGTTGATAACTCCAAAATGTTGTTAGCCAGTCCGGGAAATATTTTTCCATTTTTTAGAAAAGTTTTTACAATGTCTTTGAAATCACGAAAAGTGTAAAAGCTTAAGGGGTTAAAAGCAAAAAAGATTCCTCTTTTGAAACAGAATTTAATCATTACTTACTATGCAACACGAAAAGCTCGTTATCATCGGTTCAGGTCCAGCAGGTTTCACGGCGGCAATTTATGCTGCTCGAGCAGACTTAAACCCACTAGTTCTTGAAGGAAAGCAGCCAGGGGGACAGCTCATGGGAACGACAGAAATCGAGAATTGGCCAGGTGCGACAGAAGGATTGACTGGGCCGAAACTCATGAGCGATCTTCGAGAGCAAGCGAAGAAATTTGGTGCGAGAACAGAATTTAAATATGTAGAGAGAGTAGATTTCAGTAATTCAGACAAGTTACATTTATGGATTGGTGAGGAAGAAATTACAGCGGATTCTGTTATTATCGCCACGGGAGCAAGTGCTCGTTGGTTAAATTTAGGGAAAGGAGAAGAGCGGTATTGGGGAAAGGGATATTCTGCGTGTGCAACGTGTGATGGAGCATTCTTTCGAGGGAAAACAGTTGCCGTTGTTGGCGGTGGAGATTCTGCGTGTGAAGAGGCGATGTTTTTAACGAAATTTGCTGAAAAAGTATATCAACTTGTACGACGAGATGAAATGAGAGCAAGCAAGCCAATGCAACAACGAGTGCTTGATAATCCAAAGATTGAAGTAATTTGGAACACTGCACCAAGCAATTTAAAAGGAGAAAAAATTCTTGAAAGTGTTGAGCTTACGGACACGCAAACACAAGAAAAACAAGACTTAAAAATAGATGGGTTATTTGTCGCGATTGGACACACGCCAAACACAGGATTCTTGGGAGAAAGTGTAGAATTGGATCGAGGATTTATAAAAGTTACAGATCATACAAAAACAAACGTAAAAAGTGTTTTTGTGGCAGGAGATGTTGCAGATCCACATTATCAACAAGCAGTTGTTGCTGCAGGAAGTGGATGTAAAGCGGCGCTTGACGCAGAAGATTATTTGTCTCGTCTTTCTCGATACTGAATCGCTTCTGCTACATGAGTAAGTGTTATGTTTTTCTCATTTGCTAGATCAGCAATAGTTCTGGCAAGTTTCAATATTCGATAATAAGCGCGTCCAGAGAGATTCATTTGTGCCGCAGCAGAACGAAGCAACTCTTTTGTCGCATCATCAATGACGCAGTATTTTTTCACAAGAGGAGAAGACATTTCAGCATTTGTTTTTATTCGTTCGTTTTGGAGTCGATTGTTTTGTAAATCACGAGCTGCTTGAACTCGTTTTCGAACTGTTTCGGAATTTTCTCCAACGGAAAGTCCAGAAAGTTTTTCAAATGGAATTCGTGGAACTTGAATATGTAGATCAATTCGATCGAGAAACGGTCCAGATAATTTACTTCGATATCGCATTATATTGTGTGGTGGACAAGTACAGTCTTTTTCAGTGTCTCCCAAAAATCCACAAGGGCAAGGATTCATAGCAGCAATTAAAATTATTTGCGCAGGAAATGTGCAACTTCCAGAGCTTCGAGAAACGGTAACGACGCCGTTTTCAAGTGGCTGACGAAGGGTTTCCAGTGTTTTAGGATTAAATTCTGGAAGTTCATCGAGAAATAAAACTCCGCGATGAGAAAGGGAAATTTCTCCGGGTCGTGGAGGATTTCCCCCTCCGACAATTGCTACGCCAGAAGCAGTGTGATGAACGGATCGAAACGGTCGTTGCAAGGCGATTGGTTTTTTCCCATCAATAAGTCCAGCAATAGAATGGAGTTTTGTAATTTCCAACGCCTCAGAAACAGTAAGTCGAGGAAGAATAGTTGAAAATGCCTGTGCGAGCATTGTTTTTCCTGATCCTGGTGGACCAGACATGAGAATATTATGTCCTCCAGCAGCAGCAATTTCGAGGGCACGTTTTGCGTGTTCGTTTCCTCGAATATGAGAAAAATCGTAATCGCTTCGCGGAGACAATTGACGTTCATCAAGTCCAGGAGATGACATTGGTTCAATTTCTTTTATTCCTCGTAAATGGTCACATATTTCTCGCAATGAGTTCGATCCTCGAACGGTTATATTTTCAATAAGAGCCGCTTCAGAGGCATTTTCAATTGGGCAAAAAAATTCTTTAAATCCATTTATTGCTGCCCCAGAAGCAGTTGGTAAAATTCCAGGAATAGGTCGTAACTCTCCGCCAAATCCTAATTCTCCCAAGAACACAATATTGGAAATATTTTTCGGTAAATGAATTTCTCCGGCAGCATGGAGAATTCCTAATGCAATTGGAACATCAAACCGTGGACCATATTTTTTCAAATCTGCTGGAGCCAAATTTACAGAAATTTGAATTCCAGGAAAACTAAAACCGGAATTTTTGATGGCAGCTTTTACGCGTTCTCTTGCTTCTTGTACAGCAGTATCACCGAGACCAACAATTGAAAATTTTGCCATTCCACGATGAAGATCTACTTCAATAGAAACTTCTTCGGCATCTAATCCAAGAAGAGTGAGCGTTTTTAGTCTTGCAAGCATCGAGTTAGATAGTGGCGTGCTTTTAGAAAAAATCAATTTCTAGTATTCATGAAAATTTCATGTCGGTACGAACAGGTGGAGAGAATGGAAATTGTACTGATTGGGTTTATAAATTCTCAAAACTCAGCTAGAATCTTTGTGATGAAATTCGATTTTTCTCAGATCGGTGTCCCGCAGGAAGATTTATTTGGTACAAAAGAAGAATTGGAAAGTATGCTGGAAAGTTTTCATAAAAAGAAACAAGGATTTTTGAAATCACTGAACGATGACCTGACAGAAGTCCTTCGCTTTGCGGAGGACAATCGAGATAAATACGAAAAAATTGTGGTATTAGGAATTGGAGGAAGTGCGCTTGGAGCGAGAATGATCGCGGATTATTTCGATAACGAAAAGTTGCTTGTGCTTGACACATTGGATCCACATGCTGTTGAAAAAATATTAAAAAGTATCCCATTGGCAAAGACGCTTTGGATTGTTGTTTCGAAGTCCGGAACAACACTTGAAACAATGACTTTGCGTGATATGCTCAAACCAGGAATTCCTCAAGGGAATTGGGTTATTATTTCTGAAAAAGATAGTGAATTGTGGAAATGGTCGCAGGAAATAAATTGTCCAGCATTTGAGATGCCGAAAAGTGTAGGAGGAAGATTTTCAGTGCTTACAACAATTGGAATGATTCCAGCAGCATTAGCGGGATTACCAGTGGAAAAAATAATTTCTGGAGCAAAAAAAATGAGTCAACATTCTTTAAGCGAGAATGTTGATGAAAATTATGCATGGCAATTAGCAAGCGTCATTGAAACATTTGGAAGAGAAAAAATAGTTCATTGGGCGTATTGCTCAGCGTTGAAAACGTTTGGAGATTGGTGGACACAATTGGTAGCAGAATCTTTGGGAAAAAATGATACAGGAGTTACTCCAATTGCAGCAATTGGACCGACAGATCAACATTCATTATTACAACTTGTAACAGAGGGAGATGATAATTTTTTCAATATTTTTGTGCGAGATGCTTCGATTGAGAGATCTCCTTTGGGGAAAATAATGAACGTAGAACTTCGTGCAACAGCACAATCGCTTTCAGAACTCGGTCGTCCGAGTTGTATTCTCGATATTAAAAATCGAAACGCGAGCACATTGGGACAACTTATTATTTTATGGGAAATGACAACAGCGTTTCTTGGAGAGTTGCGCGGAATTAACGCATTTAATCAACCAGGAGTTGATCGTGGGAAAGCTTTGACGCAAGAGTTTTTAGCAGAAAAAGAATGAAAACATATATTCTTGAGCTCGGACGTAATTGGGAGCTTTGTTATGCAGAAGCAATGTTTAAGTGTGATGAAATTTTTTCGGATCCATTGAAACACCTTTTACTTGCTGAAAATTTAAAATTTGAAAATCTACGGAATCTCCCCAAAAAAGAAGAACAAATTTTTCTTGATAGATTAGGAGGATGTATTCGGGTAGCTGAGGTTATTGGAGAATTTAGAGAAAAAGCAAAAATTGTAGAGAAGATTTATACACATGTGAAAGCAGAACAACCAGAGGGAAAACCAAAATTGGGAGTTTCGAGTTGGGGAACGGGAAAAGGATTTTTGCAGAGCCTATTATCGCTTCTTCATGCAAAATTTGGGGAAGTTCGTACGGAAAATGTAAGTGGAGAAAATATGACATCGGGGCAGGTTTTTGATCGAAAATTGATAAAAAAAGGATTTGAATTTTTGGTATGGCAAAACGGAGATTCGTTTTTATTAGGGCGAACAAAAGCGGTACAAAATCTTCGAAATTATACACTTCGTGATAGAGGAAAAACGTTTCGTGATGCAGAGATGGGAATGTTGCCGCCGAAATTGGCACAACAATTAATCAATTTTGCCAATCCATCAGAAAAGGAAGTGATTGTAGACCCATTTTGTGGATCAGGAACAATTTGTGTAGAAACCGCAATTGCTGGTTGGAAAACAGTAGGAAGTGATATGGTTGCAGAGCGAGTAAAGGGGGCGAAAGAGAATTATTTATTTTTAGCAGAAAAATTTCGGTATGAGGAAGAAAGTGGAGAATTTTTTACGTGTGATGCGACGAAGTTTCCGTGGCCACGATTTGAAAAATCAATTGTTGCTACAGAAGGATTTTTGGGTGAGAATTTCACAAAACAACCAAATCGCGGTCAAGCAGAGGAACAGGCGGATTTTGTATTAAAGTTATGGGAGAATTTTTGGCAAAATGCGAAAAAGAATGGACCACGGAAAGTGGCTTGCTGTCTGCCTCGGTGGCATGTTTTGAGTGGAGACCTAGATATTGTTCAAAAATTTCTTGCCAGCGCAACAAAGGTTGGGTACACTCCGCTCGCTCTTTTTGATGAAAAAATTTCTTGCACATATGATCGTCCAGGTGCATATGTTGCACGAGAAATTATTGTACTGGAAAGAAGACCCAACAAAGCATAGCTTTGTATACTCTCCCGAGTAGCTCAGGGGTAGAGCAGTTGGCTGTTAACCAACTTGTCGTCGGTTCAAATCCGACCTCGGGAGCCATTTTAAAATTATTTTTAAAGGAAGTTTTTATTTTAATTTGCACATATTGTTTTTTTTTGTATGCTCATAGTCCAAGAGCTGTCGTTTTAGAGGATTTAGAAGATAAATTTCAATAAAGCAAAACTTGCGGAATTTATTTTTTAACCTTTTCATACAATGAAACAAGGTACTATCAAAAAAATCCTTAATGGATTCGGATTCATCACTCCAGAAGGAGAGACGAAAGACATTTTCTTTCACGCTAACGACCTTGAAGGTATTGCGTTTGAGAGCCTTAACGAAGGTGACGCTGTTACTTACGAAGAAGGAGAATCTCCAAAAGGACCAAAAGCAGAGAAAATTGCGCTTGTGTAATTGCAACTACAGTAATAATGCTTTAAAAGACCAAGTAATATACTTGGTCTTTTTATTATTTCACTCAGATTTCTTTTTTGTTTCGACGCGCTTCTTTCCCATTGAAGGTTTCTCTTTTTCTTCGTTTTTCTCTTTGGTATCTTTCTTTCGTTTATCATTTTCTGGACGTGTCCAGCGAGTTATTTTTTCTTCTACAACAGATCGCGGTTTTGCATATCGTTGGCGAGAAAAATTTCGAATCTTTTTCATGCGTTCTTCCGGAGATTCGTCGCACTTAATTTTTGGTGGAGGAAGAGTATCTCCAGAGAAAACTTCACTCGTTACTCCATCGACCATGATGCGATTATATACTTTATATTTTGGAAGACTTGCTAGGTTTACAGGTAAAACGCGATCTTCATCAAACTGTTCGGATAATATTTTTGCGTCATCAATCCCCACTTGAAAAGAAATTAATGATCCGACATTTCCAAATACAGCAGCACAAACTTCTTCTGACATCTGCGCAATATACTGATTTGCCATTGTAAGATTGAGCTTATATTTACGTGCTTCGGACAAAATTGTCGCAAAAGAATCAGTGGCAAAGTTTTGGAACTCATCCACATAAAGATAAAAATCTTTTCGTTGTTCTATTGGAATATCAGCACGACTCATCGCATCAAGTTGGAATTTTGTAATCAAAAGAGATCCAAGCATTGCAGAATTATCTTCTCCGAGTTTTCCCTTTGAAAGATTCACAATTATTATTTTTCCAGAATCCATTGCAAAACGAATGTCGAGAGTGGATTTTGGTTGACCAACAATATTTCGGATCACTGGCGTAGAGAGGAATTGCCCAACCTTATTTTGTATTGGACCAACAGCTTCTGCTAATTTTTGTGGAGCGAGAGCACTAAATTCAGTTTCCCAGAAACTTCGGACCATTGGGTCTTCTACATAATGCAGAATCTTTTGGCGATAACTTTTATCAACCAGCATTCTTGTGATTCCTAACATCGTAGTATCGGGAGCTTCCACGAGTGCCAAAACAGTATTTCGTAAAAAGTGCTCTAATCGTGGTCCCCAAGAATCAATATTTAATTTTTTAATCACACCGATGAGTCCAGACGCAACAAGACCTCGTTGTTCTGGATTTTTTCCTTCCAATAAATTAAAAGCGAGTGGAAACTCTCGATCCGCCGGATCAAAAAGAATCACATCATTCGTTCGATGTTTGGGAACAAATTGCATAACGGCTTCAGCCAAGTCTCCATGAGGATCAATTACAGCGACACCTTTCCCAGCTTCAATATCTGAAAAAATCATATTTTCCATAATGGTCGATTTTCCCATTCCTGTTTTCCCAATCACATATACATGACGACGACGATCATCTGGACGAATTCCGTATTCGTCCCGTTGTAATCGGAAATTTGTTTTTCCAATAAGAGTAATGTCAGCCTCTCCTCTTCCCGGTAAATTTGCTGGTGGTTCAAGTTTTGGGGCATTTACCCATTGAATTCGTGCCGTAGAGACGCTTATCGTTGGCAAATGGAACATGGTAGCCAATTCTTCTTGAGACAAGATAAATGGAGAATCAAGACGTCTTGCGACGATATTACGAAAAGTATGAGAATCTTTCCCCTTTTGAAGGGTTCGTATGTCAAAGTAGTTCAATTGTGGTTGTGAAAATTGTTGGAAGGTTCCAGCGATTTCTCGAAGTTTTGCTTCAGCGTGTAACGCATCTTCATCATCGTGGATATATGCAGCACGAATATTTACACAGAATGCCTGGCGTGAAACTTTATCATAAGAAGCTCCATATACAGTTTCTCGATCGTGTCTTCCCGAAGAAGTTCGTTCGTCTACTTCTCCTTCGGTTTCTTCTGAATTATCGCGAGAAACTATGGAAGAGTGTGGGCGATTTTTTCCCCAAAGGAAAAATAAGTGAATAAGAAAGAATAATGGGCTGCGCAATATGCGAGTAGATTTATTTGGTGAAATTCGAAGCCATTGATATAATTTTCGGAACCATTTCCATTGCCATACTCCGGTACGGAAAAAACGTTTGAGCGTTTTTTCAGCGACTTCATTCCATTTTTTATCAACCGGGGCAATAACCCATTGTAATACAGCCGTATCAGTTCGTGAATGAAGACTTGAGATAGCAGAAGTGATTGCACCAAGAGGATCTTCAAATGTTCGAGCAGAGGTATCTTCGAATTGTGCGTAACGTTTAAATGGGAAAACCCATGGTTCACTAGGTTCTAATGATGTTGAGATAACTTTTTTATTTGCAATTAATTTGTTTGTGAAAAAATTACAAACAGTTTCTATCTCAACCGAAGGATATTGTGCAAAAATTTGAGAAGAAATAAGCGTTCGTAAATGTGCTGGAACGGAGACATAAAAATGTATCATTCCACACATGTTCACAATTTCAAAACTTATCGTTTCTTGTTCGTTATTTTTCATAGATCGCAAAATCAATCCATGTAAACTTGCCAGGATTTGCTCAAACGCAACTGGTCCTTTTTCGTTTAATTTAGGGACGGAGAGGCGAAGCACAGTGCGAGAATTCTTTTTCTTCATATTCACGGAAAATTGTACGTATTTTTAGGAAAAAAACAACGAGCACCCGATTGGATGCTCGTTTTACTATTTATGAAAATGAATAGCGTTAATTATCCACAACTTGCGTCAGAGTTTGCGCCAGTTCCTTCCCAACCAAATCCAGGAGCAGGAGCTTCAGCAGAAAGTTCTGCGTCACATTCTTCTGGTTTTTCTTCGAATGCAGAACAAATTACGGCTAACAATCCAGCAGAATCACGTCCTGACGGAATTTTTGTTCCATTAATCACCAATGAAGGAGATCCTTGTACTCCGAATTCTTGGTTTTCAGCGTCATAAATCATGAATTTTGGAAATCGTCCGTTGAGCCATCCTTCTTTGTCTTCAAGATTTGCCATAATACTGAATTCTGCATCAGCAGCTTCTGTACATGTCGTAAGGACTGATCGATCGATTTCAGTTTCAGCCAGACATGTTTCTCCAGCTTCGTCTCCACCATCTGTTCCAAGAAAACATTCTAAGTACGGAATAAGTTTTTCGTTTTGGTCTTTTGCGATACAGTATTCGTTCAACTGTTCTTTTATTTCTTTTTCTCCGTGCATTGCGTAGTTTACGAACTTCAAGTTGAAATCAATAGTGTCTTTCAATTGTTTTACAACCGGAATCATTCCTTTTTCCATTTGAGTTCCAAATGGGCAGTGACTCATAATAAAAAGATCCACAACAGGTTTTTCTGTTTTTGTTATCTCAGGAACGGCAGGAGGAGCTGCAACAGCACCTTTTTCTTCTGTCATTTTGTCGATTTCCATCACGCTTGGGAAGAAAATTTCTCCATCTCCAGACATGTATGAAGTAATTTCTTTTCCTTGTGCATCTACAAGAACCTTAAAGAGACCATTTTCAATAGTCACTTCTTTTACAGTTGCAGTTGTTCCCGGAGCCATCAAAACAGTATTAATAAAGTTAGACGCTCGTTCTTTTGCGGCGTCTTCTGTCATTTGTGTACATCCTGCGAGGAATACTGCGCTGATCGCAAGTGCCACTCCAATAAATTTTTTCATTTTAGGGGTAATTAAAAAATCTTTATAAAGGTATAGATAGGCGGGTTAAAAGACAAATTTTTTTATACAAATTCCCTTCTATTTTCCTTGGAAGTACTCAACAGCATTCTTGAAAATCTGTAAATTCTCTGTCCATTCTGGTACGGGTTTTCCTGCACGAATGAGAGTTTCTTTTACCAAAGTGAAATCTGGACGATTGCTAAACCACAATCCTCTTTCTGGATGAGGCATCATTCCCATAATTCGTCCACTTGCATCACAAATAGCAGCGATATCACGTTTTGCTCCATTTGGATTATGCGGAAAGACTTCTTTTGCGGCAACGCCATTTTCATCTACATAGGAGAAAACAATTTGATCATTTTTTTCTAATTGGTCGAGCGATTCATCTGGAAGAAAGAAGTTTCCTTCTCCGTGAGCTACCGGCAAAAACAAAGTATCGATTCCCTTTGTCCAAACACACTTTTTTGATTTATTTTTCAAATGTACATAACGACAAATGAATCTATTCGACGTATTTGTTAATAGCCCAGCTTGACGTTCTCCATATTTTTCATTTAACGCAGGAACAAGACCAAGAGCAACTAACACTTGAAATCCATTACAAATTCCGAGCGTGAGCGTGTCACGTTTCACAAAATCTAAAATTTGTTCTCCAATTCTGTCGAGCAAAAGATTCGATAAAGCTTTTCCTGAGCCAGTGTGATCGCCAAAAGAAAACCCACCAGGAATAACTAAAATATTCGCTTTTTCTAGTATTTCAGGATGTTCTATTAAGTCCGAAACATGCACATATTTTGCATCTGCTCCTGCTTGATTGAACGCAAAAATAGTTTCCGCTTCTGAGTTAATTCCATATCCGCCGAGAACGATTGCTGATGGTTTCATATTTTCGCCCAGATTGTACAAAAAAAATGACTTTTGAGAAGTGATTTACGATAATTAACAAAATAGTTTAAATCGCCACATCTCGTCAACAACTTCAACCCCATAAGGATTGAAAAAATCATTATTTCGGGTATAATCACACGACATCAAAAATAAATACATGAATTCACATTTCGACTCATTTACACCATTCGCTCGAAACGCATTAATCCTCGCACAAGAAGAGATGCGTACTTTGAATGAAAAACAAGTACAAACACAACATCTTCTTTTAGGACTTCTTCGTCAGCCTAAATCGATGGCAACAGAGATTTTAAAAAACTTTGGAGTAACGCATGAAAACGCATTTCGTATTTGCGAAGAACTTCGAGGAGTAGACGATAAAACGAAAAAAGTAGAGGAGAACGTATTTTCTCCTTTTGCAGAAAAAGTGATTGAAGCCGCGGCACAAGCGACACTCGACTTTGGTCATACGATGGTTGATTCCGAGCATATTTTATACGCTTTACTTCGCCAGAAAAATTCGGGAGCAGTTCATATTTTAAAAACGCTAATGGTTCGTCCAGAACAGATAATTCAATATCTGGAGGATTTATTTCAAAAAGCTGGAGGAAAAAATGATACACCCACAGATGAAGATCAAAAAAGCATAGAATCATTATTAGATGGACTTCAAAGTATTCTCGTTGGAATTAGTGCTCGTCCTGGAGACGATCGAGCTGGAAGTGGAGGACAGTTTTCAGCGAACGATTTATTTGATGAACCCGGCATGCCAATGCAACTAGGAGAAAAAAATGGGAAACGTTCTGGTCGTGTAAAAAAATTGGCACTTGATTATTTTTGTGATGATTTTACCGAGCAAGCTCGTTCAAAAAAATTAGATACAATCATTGGGCGTGACATTGAAATAGAGAGAACTATTCAGATTCTCAGTCGAAAAACAAAAAATAATCCGGTTCTTATTGGAGATCCAGGAGTAGGAAAAACAGCTATCGCAGAAGGATTAGCGCAACGAATCGCCGAAGGACATGTTCCAGATTCTCTTATGGACAAGCGTGTTTTATGTCTTTCGATGGCAAATTTAGTCGCTGGAACGAAATATCGAGGAGAATTTGAGGAACGACTGAAACGAATTATTGAAGAAGCTTCTGCGAGCGATAATGAAGTAATTCTCTTTATTGACGAGCTTCACACCATTATTG
Source organism: Candidatus Altimarinota bacterium (assembly GCA_963677105.1). Lineage (GTDB taxonomy): Bacteria > Patescibacteriota > Gracilibacteria > UBA4473 > UBA4473 > M50B91. Next base: position 569,872 of record OY781871.1, read on the forward strand.
GAGCGGGAAGTAGCGAAGGATCACTTGATGCAGCAAATATTTTGAAACCGGCTCTTTCACGAGGACAAATTCAAGTGATTGGAGCAACTACAATTGATGAATATCGAAAGCATGTAGAAAAAGATTCTGCACTTGCTCGTCGTTTTCAAATGGTAAATATTCCAGAGCCAACAGAAGAACAAACGGTAGCGATATTAAAAGGACTTCGTCGCCATTTTGAAGATTATCATCTTGTAAATATTACTGATGAAGCGATTGAAACGGCGGTACGACTAAGTGTTCGATATATTCCGGATCGATTTTTACCAGACAAAGCAATTGATTTGATAGACGAATCTTGTGCCGCAAAAGGACTTACAAATCGATTAAATGGAAAAGAAATTCGTGAATTGAGAAAAAAATTAACCAGTACTCAACAAAAGAAAGAAGAGGCTGTTTTGACTCAAAATTATGAAAAAGCGAATAAATTACATCAAACGGAAAATGAATTAGAAGAAGCGATTCAGGAAATGAAAAAGAGAAAAGTTTCTTCAAAAGCACGAAAAGACGTTAAAAAGACAGATATTGCACACGTTCTTGAACTTACAACGGGAATTCCAGTTTCAAAACTTGTCGGCTCTGATTTAGAAAATTTGAAAACATTAGAAAAAACACTTGAGAAAAAAATTGCAGGACAGTCAAATGCAATTGAAACAATTTCACGTGCAATTCGACGATCACGATTAGGATTACAAAATCCAGATCGCCCGCTTGGAGCGTTTCTTTTTCTTGGGCCAACAGGAGTTGGGAAAACAGAATTGGTGCGACAATTAGCTCGAGAAGTGTATCACGATGAAAAATCATTGATTAAAATTGATATGTCAGAATTTAGCCAACCTCACACAGGAAGTCGACTTGTTGGTTCTACGGCTGGATATATTGGGCACGAAGACGGAGGAGAATTGACAGAAAAAGTTCGTCGTCGACCGCATTCAATCGTACTATTTGATGAGATAGAAAAAGCACACAAAGATGTACACAATATGCTGTTACAGATTTTTGAAGATGGACATCTTACAGATGGAAAAGGAAGAACCGTGAGTTTTCGAAATTGTGTGATTATTTTAACTTCCAATATTGGAGCAAATCGATTTCAACAGAATGCGAACTCAATTGGATTTGGAGCTACAAAAACAGATATTGCAGAAAGCGAATCAGAATTTAAACAAATTACTGATGATGTTCAGAAAGATCTTAAAAAGACTTTTAGTCCAGAGTTTTTAAATCGTTTGGATGCAACGGTAATTTTCAGACCACTTGATCGAGAATCAATTAAACGCATTGTGAAACTTCAAGTGAAAGAATTGGAAACACGTCTCAAAGATAAAAATATACAATTACAAATAGGGGGGAATGTTATCAATGCACTTGCAAAAGCGGCGTATAATCCTGAATTTGGAGCGAGAGAAGTTCGTCGAGTTCTTGCAGATAGACTTGAAACAGCGCTTGCCGAAGCAATGATTGCTGATGAAATTACTGACAACAATGAGTACATCGTGAGTCATGATGCGAAAAAACGTTTATGTACATTTGTGTTAGCGAAGAAGTAGGTTTTAGGGTTCGAACTTGAGTTTAGATTTTATTTACATGCAAAATTGTGTTCTATAAGTGATTGAGTATAATTACGCAGAATGAAATTTTCACGAAACTGGCTTCGAGAATTTATTGATATACAAGATATCGATTCACAAAAAATAGGTGATTCGCTCACGCTTCATACATGTGAATTAGAGGAGATTATTGAGGTTTCACAAAATTTTGATCATGTGTTTGCGGGGAAGTTGCTTGAAGTAAAATCGCATGAAAATTCGGACAAATTGCATGTCGGAATATTCGATTGTGGGAAAAAAGGGAAAAAACAAATTGTTTTTGGGAATGTATTCGATCTTACGGTTGGAGAAATGTATCCTGTAGCATTAGACGGCGCAAAACTCGCTTCAGGAGTTGAAATTGCGAACACAGAAGTGCGAGGTGTGAAATCAGAAGGAATGGTTTGTACGTGTTCAGAATTGGGAATGAAACAAGAAACATTGTTGCGATTTAATGAATCAGACACGGGGAAATCATTGCCCGAAATTATTCCAGAATTTGGAGATATTCTCTTCGATATTGATAATAAGTCGCTCACACATCGACCAGATTTGATGGGACATCGTGGAATGGCACGAGAACTTGGCGCAATTTTTTCTAGGTCTTTTCAAGCCGACCTTGACAGTAAAAACTTGGAGATTGATGAAAATTTAAAACCATTTCTACTGAAGATCGAGACAGAAAAATGTCGTCGATTTTGTGCGATTAAACTCGAAAACGTGACAGTTGAGCCATCAGAAATTGCGACACAAGCGCGATTAGAAAATGTTGGAATTCGTGCGATTTCAAACTTAGTAGATCTGACAAATCTCTCTCTTGCCGGACTTGGACAACCGATGCATGTTTTTGATGCGGATAAAATAAAGGGAGGAATTACGATTCGTTTAGCAAAAAAAGGAGAAAAATTGCTCGCTTTAGACGAAGAAGAATATGAATTAACAACGGAAGATATTGTTGTAGCAGATGACGAAAAGGTTCTTTCTATCGCTGGAATTATGGGAGGACTTGAGTCAAGTGTTACTAAGGACACGAAAAACATAGTATTTGAGTCTGCAAACTTCGACGCAACGAGTATTCGTCATACGAGTGCTCGTCTTGGTTTGCGATCAGAAAGTTCTATGCGATATGAAAAATCACTTGATCCAGAACAGTGTAAAGATGCGATTATTGAGGCGACTCAAAAAACATTGAAGCTTTGTTCAAATGCAAAAATAACAACCGGGATTGCAGATGTATATCCCAATGAACCAGAGGAAATATTGATTGATTTAAACCCAGAACAAGTACGAAAATTATCTGGAATAGAGATTTCAAATGAAGAGATAATAGGATCATTGGAATCATTAGGATTTGAGGTTTGGACAGAAGAAGGAACTACAAATTTAGTAGTAAAAGTACCAAGTTGGCGCGCGACAAAAGACGTGGCGATTGCTGAAGATCTGGTAGAAGAAGTGGTTCGATTACGTGGTTTTGACGCTGTTCCAAGTAAACTTCCATCGCTTCCTGTTAAGCCTCCACGACGCAATAAATTACGTGAAATGGAATGGAAAATTCGTGATTTACTTATGAGTGAAGGACGAAATGAGGTCTATTTAACGTCTTTTGTTGGGCCGAAAGACCCAGAATGGATTGATTCAAATGAGCATATCACGATTCAAAATGGAGCTAATGAAGAATATGAAAAGTTACGTCGAACACTTGTTTCCAATGCCGTTCGAGGAATGGAATCAGAACTTCGTACACAAGGAAAACTCAATCTTTTTGAAATAGGAACTATTTTTCCAGCAATGGGGAAAGAAAAGCGAAATCTTCTTCTCTTTTCGGCAAAAATGAACGGAGATTCAGTTCAGTCTTTTTTTGAACAAAAGTCTGAATTGTTACGAATATTTCATGCTTTGGGTGTAAACGCAGAAATAAAATCTTGTGCAAATCCAGAGAAAATGGATCATCCTGTTCAGTGTGCAGATGTATTCATTGACGACACATTTATTGGGAAAATTGCAGTGCTTCATCCAACGAAAAATCCAGTTCGAGGCGCATCGGTTGTTTATACAGAACTAAATTTACAATTATTGCTTCCATTTGTGTGTGATGTAGAAATTCGATATCAAAAAAGTTCAACATTTCCGATTGTGAGACGAGATCTTTCTTTGGTAATGAAAAAAGAAGTGAATCAGGCGGATCTAGTTTCAGAAATGACAAAAGTATCAGATATTCTTGTTTCGGTAGACTTATTTGACGTCTTTATCGATAAAAATAAATTGGGATCTGAAAATAAAAACCTTGCATTTCATTTGGCGTTTCAATCACAAGAGAAGACACTTGATGAAATAGATGTTGATACCGCAGTAAGTAGAGTTGAGGAAGTGTTGAAGAAAAAATTCAATGCAGAGCTTCGACTTGCATTTGATCAGAAAAAATCGTAGCCTGCGACTGTTAATAGCGACAAAATTATGTCTAAAAAAACGAAGAAAACAAAATCGAGTAATGGTCTCATCACAGGGTTAATTGTGGGAGGAGCAATTACAGGAGTTGCAGGAATGATGCTTTCTTCGGAAGACAATCGAAAAAAGACACAGAAGATTGGTTTACAGGCAGGGAAAGTTGGTTTGAAATTGGCACAAAAATTATTAAAAAAGTGTAAAGATAAGAAAAAGACATAGATTTCAGAAAAAAGGTCTTTTGCAAAAGACTAACTTGATAAAATTCTGAAAATTGCTAAAACTCACAAGACAGTTAGTTATTTTTTTATGTCTGAAAAATTATTCAATCTCGTTTCAGAGTTTTCGCCGACGGGTGATCAACCGACAGCTATTGCACATCTTGAAAAGGGAATAAAAAATGGATTGCGACATCAAACATTGCTTGGAGCGACAGGAACAGGAAAAACATTTACAATGGCGCAACTCATAAACAAATTGCAACGACCAACATTGATTTTAGCCCACAATAAAACGCTTGCAGCACAATTGTGTGCTGAGTTTCAGCAGTTTTTTCCAGATAATGCGGTGTCTTATTTTGTATCATATTATGATTATTATCAGCCGGAAGCATATATGCCAAAGACAGACACGTTCATTGAAAAAGAGGCAACAATTAACGAAGAAATCGCAAAATTCCGGCACGCCGCGACAGCGAATCTATTAACACGAAGAGATTGTATTATTGTGAGTTCGGTTTCCTGTATTTATGGATTGGGAGACGTAGAAGATTATCGAAAATTGGCGCTTACCATTAAACGTGGCGATAAAACGCCTCGAAAAGAATTATTACAGAAATTAGTAGAATTGCAGTATGAGAGAGTGAAGTCAGATTTTAATCGTGGATCTTTTGAAGTTTTGGGTGATGTGGTGACGATTTTTCCGCCAAGTGGAGATGTAGCGTTTCAACTAGAATTTTGGGGAGATGAGTTGGATAAACTCACAGAAATTGATGCGTTTACTTCAGAGAGTTTTGGTGAACGAGACGAAGTTCTTATTTTTCCCGCAAAACACAATGTTTCTTCCCCAGAAAAAGTAGCGCGAGCAATTGTTGGAGTAGAAGAAGAACTAAATACGCGATTAGAAGAAATGCGAAAACTAGGAAAGAATCTAGAAGCGCACCGATTACAACAACGAACAAATTTCGATTTAGAAATGTTGCGAGAGACAGGTTATGTGAGTGGAGTTGAAAATTACACGCGCTATCTTTCTCAATCAAAACCTGGAACGCCACCGACAACATTACTCGATTATTTCCCAAAAGATTTTATGTGTTTTGTAGATGAATCACATATTTCAATTCCACAAATTGGAGGAATGTTTAATGGAAATTTATCGCGAAAGAAAACACTGATTGATTACGGATTCCGTTTGCCAAGTGCCATGGACAATCGTCCGTTGAAGTTTGATGAGTTTGAAGCAAAGATTCCACAAGCCGTGTATGTGTCAGCTACGCCAGGAAAATATGAATATGAACACTGTAAAAAGGAAGAATTTGCAGAACAAATTATCCGTCCAACAGGATTGCTTGATCCAAGTATCGAAGTCCGTGGAACAGATCATCATATTGATAATTTGATGGAAGAAGTGCGCGATACAATAAAGCGCAAAAGTCGTGTTTTGATTACAACCGTTACGAAAAAATCGGCAGAAGCTTTATCAGAATATTTAATCGAAGCGGGAGTAAAAGCGAAATATCTACACTCAGAGATTGAAACACTCGAACGAATAGAAATTCTTACAGAATTGCGAAAAGGAATAATTGATGTAGTAGTGGGAATTAATTTATTACGAGAAGGATTAGATCTTCCAGAAGTAGAATTAATCGCGATTCTGGATGCAGATAAACAAGGATTCTTGCGTTCTCGTGACGCATTATTACAAATTATTGGACGTGCTGCGAGAAACGAATCTGGTCGAGTTATCATGTATGCAGACAAGATGACACCAGCGATGGAAGCGGCAATTGGTGAAACAAATCGTCGTCGTGAAATTCAAGAAGCATATAACAAGAAATACGGAATTGTTCCCAAAACGATTATTAAGAAAATTGTTGATATTTCGAAAGACTTATCAGGAGGGAAGCCGCGAAACTTTGAGAAACTTACGAAGAAAGATCAAGTGGGACAAATGTTGGTGGAGCTGGAAGCAGAAATGGATATTGCAACACAAAACTTAGATTTCGAGCGCGCAGCAGTTCTGCGTGATCAAATTGAAGAGCTGGAAGAGAAGTTGAGGAAGATGTGATTTTTATTATTTAAAAAGCCTCGCATAGCGAGGCTTTTTTGTAGTTTTTGTAGATTGATATTTGAAGTTTAATTAAAACTCAGCGTTCTTCGGAGTTCGTGGGAATGGGATCACGTCTCGGATGTTTGCAACTCCTGAAACGTATTGCACGAGTCGTTCAAATCCAAGTCCAAATCCGGCGTGTTCTACTCCTCCGAATCGACGCAAATCTCGATACCACCAGTAATCTTCTTTCTCCAATCCCATTTCTTCAATTCGTTTATCTAAAATATCAAGTCGCTCCTCTCGTTGAGAACCACCAATGATTTCTCCAACTCCAGGAACCAATAAATCCATTGCGGCAACAGTTTTCCCGTCGTCATTCATTCGCATATAAAACGCCTTAATGTCTTTTGGATAATCAATAAGGAACGTTGGTTTTCCCATTTTTTCACAAATGTATTGTTCGTGTTCAGCTTGAAGATCAAGTCCCCATTTTACAGGGAATTCAAACTTTTTGCCAGACTTTTGCAAAACATTAATAGCTTCTGAATATGGCATTTTTACGAACTCAGAATCAATAATTTTTTGTAATCGATCAATTAATCCCGGTTGCATGAATTTATCAAAGAATGCCATTTCTTCTGGCAATTTTTCCAGAGCAGTTTTAAACAAAAACTTCATCATTTCTTCCGCCAAAGCCATGTTGTCATCTAGGTTGGCGAATGCGATTTCTGGCTCAATCATCCAGAACTCAGAAGCATGTCGCGGCGTGTGAGAATTTTCTGCACGGAACGTTGGTCCAAATGTATAAATATCTCGAAATGCCATTGCAAACGCTTCACCATTGAGTTGTCCAGAAACAGTTAGGCTCGTCGGTTTCTTGAAAAAATCGTTTGAATAATCTATTTCTCCATCTTTTTTGGGCACATTATCAAGGTCAAGTGTTGTTACATGAAACATTTCTCCTGCTCCTTCACAATCGCTTCCGGTAATAATTGGTGTATGTGTATAGATGAAATCTTTTGATTGAAAGAATTCATGAATGGCTCCTGCTAGAACAGAACGTAATCGGAATACAGCTTGAAATGTGTTTGTTCGTGGACGTAAATGTGCGATTGTACGCAAGTATTCCATTGTGTGTCGCTTCTTTTGCAAAGGAAAATCCGCTTCTGCAGTTTGAATAATGTCGATTTTTTCTGCTTGAACTTCATATTTTTGTCCTCCACCTTGAGATTCCACGAGTTTTCCTGTTACAGAAATAGCTGATCCGATCGGCAACTTGTCTATTTCTGCGAAGTTTGAAAGACCACTTTTAGCAACAACTTGAATCGGTGTAAAAAAAGTTCCGTCATGCAATGAAATAAATGCTAAATCTTTATTTGCGCGAACAGTGCGAACCCATCCAGACAAATTAATATTCCCATTTAAGAAGTTTTTTGGTGAACGAAATACGGATCTGATTGATGTCGTTTCCATTTTTAAATGGGTTAAAAAGTACGTAAAGTATCGCAATTTCGATCAAAAAGTCAATTGTGAAAACAGTTTTCTTGACAATTGATTGTAAAAAGTGAAAATAGGCTAGATTTTATTTAAACTTAATGGGAAAGAGTAATCCGGAAAGCAGCAGCTCTCAAAAAATTGAAAAAAAAGCATTCCCTGATATAGCTACGAAATATGTGCTGGTTGTTAGAGAATTTAATCATGAAAAAGAACAGATAGAAGATTCTCGGTATCCATGTGAAACAGAAGAAGCACTTTTGAGTATGTATGATAGTTTTCATGAACAAGGATGTGTCGTAAATATGTTTAAAAATACGCAAAGGAAGAAAGAGTTTAGAAAGATCGTAAAAGGACCAAATGGAGGAAGATATCCTTGTTTTTCACCAGAAGCTGTAGAAAAGATGAAGCAATACTTCAAGGATGGAATAGAAGACGTTTTTAATTAGAAAAATCTAAATTTCCAGTATTTTGTGAGCAAATTGAGAAATATTTCCTGCTCCACAGAAAATTACAACATCTCCCTTGGAAAAGTCTGAGAGAAATTTTTTTGCGTCCCTTTCGGTATTTATAGGAATAGAATTTGGAACAGCTGATCGAAATTTTGAATCAGGCATTGCTTTTTTGTCTTCTTCGGAATCTCGTGCCGGATAGATGGGAAATAGTCCTATTTTATCAGCAAGTTGTAATGCTTCCACGAATTCTTCCAAGAGAGCGGCTGTACGAGAATGTTGATGAGGTTCAAAAATAATCCCTAATTTTGCCGCTGGGAATTTTTTGCGAAACCCTTGCAAAAGTGCTCGTATCTCGCTTGGATGATGAGCATAGTCATCATAAATGTTTATTCCATTTACATTTTTAATTAATTCTTGTCGTCGTCCAGCACTTTCATATTTTCCTAATCCTCGTTTGAAATCTTCGGTATTTAACTCCAATTGACTCGCTAATGCCAAAGCCAAAGTCGCATTATCATAATTATATTGTCCATGAACTTTGAGTAAATATTCCCAACTGTGTTCACTCTGTCTTGGCATTGCTAATCGAGATCCTTTGTAATTTTTCAATGCTTTTTCAGCTCCCTCGTCAAATTCATGATAAATCACCAGTTTGGAGTTTTTTACGAACTTTTCAAACGCCATAAAGTAATCATTTTCTGTCGGAAATGCATCAAAATGATCGTGTTCTACACTTGTTAAAATCGCAATGTCCGGTTTTAGGAATCGAAAATTTTCACGATATTCACATGCTTCTACAATGAGCCAATTATCTGTCCCAAGATGAAAATTTGAACCATCAAATTCACGGAGAGTCGTTCCCACAATTATTGACGGATCGAGTTCTACTTCTTGCATTCCGCGAGCAATCATTGCTGTTGTAGTAGTCTTTCCGTGCGTTCCAGCGATAGCAATTACGTTATAATTTTCTGCGACTTTTCCGAGATATTCAAAATAAGAATACTGTTTTCTTCCGAGTTCTGCTGCCCGCATTCGTTCGGGATTTTCTGGAGGAATTGCTTCTGAATATACCAAAATATCTATATCATTCGATATATTTTCAGCCTTTTGTTCTGTGAAAAGTTTTATATTTAATTTTTTTAACGCGGGGAAAATTTCGGTTTCACATATATCGGAGCCAGAAATTTCGTCTCCGCGTACCAGGCACAACTGCGCTAATGCAGAGATTCCAATTCCGCCGATTCCGACAAAATGTATTTTCATTTTTTGAGCAAACTTTTCCCCGTCATTACTTCCGGTTGCTTAATGTCTAGTAATTCTAACGCTGTAGGAGCAATGTCTTGCAAAGTTCCTTTTTCTCGTAGAGAGGCAACAGTTCCATCCGACTTCAAAACCCAACAAGGAATTAAATTTTTTGTATGACTTGCACACGGACTTCCATCTGGTTCAAGCATTTCGTCGGCATTTCCATGATCTGCAAAAAGAAGAACATTGTATCCATGTTCATTTAAAACAGGAACTTCCTGAGACAAACATTCATCAAGAACTTCAATCGCTTTTTCTGCAGCGCTCAAAACACCACTATGTCCCACCAAATCAGAGTTTGCAAAGTTCTGAACGATAAGTGAGTAGTCTTTTTTCTTCACTTGATCGATAAGAGCTTCAGTTTGTTCTCGCGCAGACATTTCTGGTTTTTCCGCATATGAAGCACATTTTGGTGATGGAATTAAAATGCGGTCTTCTCCGGGGAATTCTTCTTTTCGTTGTCCGGAAAAATAAAAGGTTACGTGATTAAATTTTTCTGTTTCTGAAATTCGTAATTGTGGAAGCCCTAATTGTGAAACGATTTCTCCTAGTGTTTCTGGTACTTGCGGATCATCCATTTTATACGCTGTTACAGCATCTGGATAATAACTTCCAAATACAGCTACATTTTTGGGATTTACCCGAAATGGACGATCAAACTCTGTAAAAGTTTCGTCACATAAAGCGCTCCATAACTGACGCATTCGATCAGATCGATAATTGAAGCAAACGACGATATCATTTTCTTGAATTGCTCCATTTTTGTCTAAAAATACAGGAGGCATATAATAGTCAGATTTTTCAGAAGTATTATAAAACGCATCTACGGCTTCTCCGGCAGTATTATGTTTCACTTCGTTTCGTCCCAGCATGGAACTGCATGCTTTTTCAATTCTGTTCCAATTATTGTCTCGATCCATTGCATAAAATCGTCCTCCTAACGATGCAATTTTTCCAATACCAACAGTACTTAATTCCGCTAAATATTTTTTTATAGAACGCTCTTCCACGTCTCTCCCATCAAGGATTCCGTGAATAAAAGCATTTTTTATGCCAAATTTTTGAGACATTTTCAATAATCCATTGAGATGTGGTTGAAAACTATGAATTCCTCCGTCGGACAACATTCCTACAAAATGAATGCGACCATTCTTTTTTGCTTTTTCAAACAAAGGAACAAGTGCTGGATTTTTCATAATATTTCCAGAATTTATATCATCGTCGATAATAGTGAGAAATTGTTTCACCGCTCGTCCGGCGCCAATAGTTATATGTCCAGCTTCAGATCCACCACATTGAAAACTCGGCAATCCGACGGCTTCTCCATCAGTTTTGAGTTGAGAAAACTTTTTTGTTTTAAAAAGAGGATCAAGAAATTTTTTCTTTGAATGGAAAATAGCATCTCCCGTATCATGTTTTCCGATACCAAATCCATCGAGAATGATTAAACAAACTTTTTTCATCTAGGGAATTGTAGGATATAATCTCAAAGAAATGAAATTTTTCACTCCTTCAAATAAACACAAAAAAGCAGGAATCTCGCTTCTTTTGGCGATAGTAGGTTCTACTATTGCGCTTAGTATTGCACTTGCAATCTTGTCTACAATAACAAGATCTGTTGAGCAATCACAAAACCTAGAACGATCAACACAAGTATTTTTTGCAATTGAATCAGGTCTTGAGGCCGGATTTTTTCATCATAATGCTCGAGGGCAAGGAGTTAAATTTTTAGAGCTTAATGACGGATCATTCCCTGCGGCACAAATAATTAACCACGATTCTACAAATATTGATACGAGCTGGACAATAGATGGTCGTTCTGATTCCCATGTAATTGAAGGATTGATATATGAAGACACGCCACTTCAGCTTCGATGGTTTTGGGACAATTCAGATACGGTTGATGACAATCCTGCAACAAATCAAGAAGATAATGTTCCCAATTTTAACATGAGCTTTGATCCAGATAATGATGTTCCTGGACAGAGTGATTTAAATTTTGGTGCTGACGAAGACGGACCACTTTTAAGTTGGATATTAACACGAAGTACTGCTACTGGAGTTGGTTCGCTTGTGCCAAGTGCTGATGATCCAGAAAATCCGTGCGATTTACCAACATCTTTTATTTGTCGAGACAGGCTTTCCTCATCATTAGCGAGTAATGATGCATCTAGAAATAATACACTTCTTCCTAGAACACAGACGGAAACAACTTCCACTATTTTCGATTTTTTAAATGTAGCAGGTGGAAGTAAATTTCAACTTATTGTCACTCCAACAAGACCTTTTGTGGATTCTTGGACTGGACAGAAAATAGATGGAATTCCTTTTCAACTCACAGGAGTGAGTGGACAAAACCTTCCTCTTCCTGAGTACGAAATTCACACGATGGTGTCAACACATGGATTCTCAAAAGAATTGGAGCTCTCAAATATCCCGGAACAAACAGCGATTCAGGCGTTTAGTTATTCTTTATTTGACTAAAACGAAAGATTTATTTCTTTACGGTCGTTCCAATCTTTTCTCCGAGAACAGCTTTTTTCATGGCACCAATTTCCTGTAATTCAAACACAAGGAGAGGCATATCATTATCTCGACATTGAGCGATTGCAGTTGCATCCATTACTTTTAAGTCTTGTTCTAAAACCTCAGTGTACGTGATTGTGTCGTATTTTTTTGCAGTCGGAGTTGTTTTCGGATCAGCAGAATAAACACCATTTACGTTTGTTGCCTTCATTAATACATCACACTGAAGTTCCAGTGATCGTAGTGCAGCAGCAGAATCTGTAGTGAAATATGGATTTCCTGTTCCAGCAGCACAAATGACAATTCTTCCCTTTTCTAAATGTCGTAATGCTCGTCGTGTAATATATGGTTCTGCAACAGAAGGAATATCAATTGCAGAACAAATTCTTGTGATAATTCCATGTTTTTTCTCTAAGTTGGCTTGCAAAGCAACAGAGTTCATAACTGTTCCAAGCATTCCAATATAATCTGACGGAACACGATCAATTCCAGAAGCTTCGTTTGATGCTCCACGCCAAATGTTTCCAGCACCAATGACAATTACAATTTCTACATCGAGCTCATGTACCTCCGCAATGGAATCACATATTCGATCAAGTACAGAATAGTCGATACCAAAAGTTTTCTTTCCGAGCAATGCTTCGCCAGAAAGTTTTAACAGAATCCGATTATATTTTTTTGTCATTGTTGAGAGTGTACTCGTGATGGTGTTATGCGTCGAGTTTTTTCTTGAGAAATACGACTAATTGTTTTACAGATTTTCCGCGATGGGAAATAGCATTTTTTTCTTCATGAGAGAGAGCGGAGTAAACACGTGTTTCTCCATTCGCAAGAAATACTGCCGAAACAGGAATTCCCGGTTCGAGTTCAGCTTGTGGTTCTGACACTATTTTTCCAGAAGTTTTTCCAAGAAAGGTAGCAGATTCTTTCGTTTTTGGATCAAAAAAAGCAATAGCAGAACAAAAAGTTGCTGTTCTATCTTTCGCGTTTTGGAGAATTTTCATAAATGTATCTAGCCATTCTTCATCAGTATTTGCGTCAATTTCACGACGAGTTCGAACGCCAAATTTTTTTGGAAATTCTTTCAGAATTAATCCAGAGTCTTCTCCCAAAGTTGGCAATCCTGTTTGGTTCGCAAAAAATTTTGCTTTTACAAGTGCATTTTCTTCAAATGTTTGTGCGCTTTCATTTGGTTCTCCTGACACATCAACATCTTGTAAAGACAGAAAATCAATTTCAGATAGTCCGTATTGATGAAACGCTTCTAATAATTCTTTCTTTTTTCCTTCATTAGTCGTAGCAATCAAGAGTTTCATTTCAATTTTTGGTTCATGATTTTTGCGTGCTCAATCCCCGTATCTTTTTTGAATCGTAAAACAATTTCTCGTCGTAGTTTTACGCGTGTTAAAAGACTATGTGTTATTTTCGGCTTCACTTTATTCACAGCATCAATCCATCCTGCTGGAGCACTCAACGCGTCCAACCAAATTTCTGCAATTCCACAATCACCAGAAACTTCTACTGCCGTGATAGTCAAAAATCCAACCTGATTTGGAGTAAGCATTTGTTGTAAAATGGGAGGTAATTCTTGAGAAATAACTCCGGCTAATCGACGGCTTCGTTCGGATGTTTTCATTGCTCGTACTGTGCCAAAAACGAAGAATAAAAGCAATGTTTCATAAAAAATATTGACAAGTGTAACAAATTATTATAAAAGATTATCAGTGTTGTGTTTTCAAAATCTTTAGTAAGAAAGATTGGGCATGACCAAACAAGAGAAAGAATGTGAAGGAGGGTGATATGACAAATGAGAAAAGACGTAAAAGAACAGGGATGATTGTGTGGGGGACATTGTTCTTCATTATAGCGATACTAGTAGTTTTAATTAAAATTTCCTAAGTCTCTTGTGGCAAATGTCGTTATGACGTTTGCCTTCTTTTTTATAGATAATACTAAAAATTGCCACTTCCTCATTCCAACAGTAAACTCGTGGCGATGAATTACTGCTTCCTTGATCTCGAAACAACCGGACTCGAACACGAAAAAGATTCGATTCTGGAGGTTTCATTTATTGTTACTGACGAAAATTTACAAGAAATATCGCGTGTTGATGAGATTATTATTCCAGAAAAAACACCGCTTATTCCATTTGTAACGCAACTTACCGGAATTACGCCAGAGTTGGTTGAAGCAGAAGGAAAACAATGGAGCGATATGAAAAACGAAGTTATTTCAAAAATAGGTGATGCGACTATTATCGGTCACAATATAGATTTTGATATTCGATTTTTGCAGGAAAATGGCGTGGCTTTGGAAAAAAATAAACGAATTGATACGCATGAATTAGCGAGAATCTTGTTACCGGGAGATGAAAGTTTTTCTCTTGAGGCAATTACACAGAGATTTGATCTTTCTCACGAAGACGCTCACAGAGCGATGTCAGATGTCAAAGCGTGTATTGGATTGTGGCCGATTTTATTAGAAAAACTAAAAGAACTCCCACGAGAAGCAATTCCAAATTTTGAAGCATTTTTTAAACAAACAGACTGGGAAGCGGGGAAATTATTTCTTGAATTTTGTGGACAAAAAGATGCTTCTCAATTTGTGAAAGAAACAGAGGAGCGTGTTTCAAAAAAAGAACTACCAGAAATAAATGACGAAGAATTATCTGCATTAGAACAAGAACACACGACCTTTGTTCCCATTGGTAATACAGGAGAAAGTGTTCGATGGCTTACATCGGTAGCAAAAAAATCCACAAAGAAAACACTTATTGTTGCGCCAGAACTTTCTTTTTTCCCAAATATTTCACAAGTGCCAACGCCAAGTGTTTTATTTGATCCAGAGCGACATCTTGAGTTCTTTGAAAAAAGAGGAACGATGAATGATCTGGAAACAACGTTTTGGTTGCAATGTGCGGTTCGACATTGGTTAGGACATCGTGGGGTAAGTTTTTTCAATCTCTATCTTCATCAGCGTGATTACTGGCGAGAAGTTTGCATCGAATCAGTTGAACATCCGATTTTTCAAGACATTATTCATGAACGCGAACAACAAAAAACACTAGTTTGTACGCCTGCAGCATGGGCCGAACTTGTTGATTTACCGCTTATAAAAGATCGTTGGTTATTCGTTTCTGAAACAGAAGTATTTGCTGAAAAATTGTTATTTGCAGAAAGTACAACCGCTTCGTTGCAGCCATTTTTAGAAAAAACAGAAACACAATTTTTCGTGGCAGGATTTGTGCGAGAAGTTATAGAAAAAGAATTAGGGCGCGCTATTTCTACGTTTCCAGAGAGAATCCTCTTGCGTTCTGGAAAAAATTACACAGAATTTGCGGACGCGCTCCGTACTATTTCTGAAAGTTTTGAAGAAGTTGCTCAGTGGCTAGAAAACCCTGAATCGAATCTTGTCCGTTGGGTTAGCTATTTTCCTGCAACAGGAGCGCTTACATTTAGTTCTTGGAAACCAGAAAATTGGCGGAATCTTCAGCAAAAATTTAACGAACAACAAGCAATTCTATGTCTTCGTCATAATGGAGGAGAATCAAATGCATTTTGTCGCGTGTTTTTGGGACGACAGGAAGGAGTTTTTCTCGAAAAAGAAGAATTACAATTACATGGAAAAATTGTTATTCCAACAGGATTAGTGAGTAGTAAATCACCAGAATTTACACCATTTTGTGCCCAAATGATTGCGAAATTAGCAGAAGAACGTGATGAGAAAAACTGGGTTGCAACGGGATTTTCATCTCTTGCAACACTGAAGAATGTCGGATTATTACTCAAAGAAAATCCACCAAAAAACTGTGTTGTTTTGGGAGAAAAGTTGGCAGGAGGAGATACAAAAATGATCGGACAATTACGTCTTCAAAAACAAGCTACTTTACTTCTTCAAAAGATCCAATCGCCAGAATTAGAAGATCTTCCGTTTACAACATTTGTTATACAAAAATTTCCATTTGCTCCACCACAACCATTGCTTAATCATGTTGAATCTGAATGGGTCAAAAAAAGTGGAGAAAAGTACATTTTTTTCAATAACTGGACTGTCCCCACAATTACTGCTCGACTTTCTCGTGCGGCTGGACAATTTGGAAATATTGAAACAGTTATTGTTATTGATCCAGCAGAAACAAGTACTTGGGGAAAAACAGTCCTCAAAAACGCTTTTCCACATTTTCATACAATAAAATGAGTTTACCTCGTGTCGGAATCATTGGAACGGGATTTTTTGGAACAGCACTAAAGAACGCATGGACTCCTCTTATTGGAAAAACAATTGAGACGATTGATGCGTGGGAAACTTCGGAAGAACGACCATCCAGAGATCCTGAAATTTTAGTACTCGCGATTCCATCGACTGCCAAAAATGGAAATAAGTTAGCGATTCTTGATTATATTGAGTCCTTTCCAAAATCTTCCATCGTTGTCACATCAAAAGGGCGCAAAGCATTAGAAATTTTTCATGAACACATTTCCCCAACCGATAAATGGAGAGTTTTTTCTATTTCTGGTCCGAATTTAGCGGATCAATTGGGACATACTCCAACGGCCACAAAAATTGCAGGACAAGCATTGCAATTATCAGAGTTTTTGGCGCAAACATTATCCAGCAATGTTCTCGATGTAGAAGCTTCTGAATCGGTAGAAATAGTACAACGAGGAGGAATGTTGAAAAATTTTCTTGTATTTGAATTAGGAAAATTATGGGAAAAATTAGAAACGACACAACTACGCATTGAGGCAATAATAATGGCACTTCGTGCTGGATTTGAATCAGTAAATATGTCTGCTCCAGGAGAAGAAGATCGATCAGAATTTTTTGGAATTTCTGGATTAGGAGATATTTTATTGTGTTTAGGAATTTTTCCAGAAGCACATGGATCACGAAATTTTCGAGCAGGAAGAGAGCTTTCGTCAGGAAAAAACAAAAAAGAAGTATTAGAAAAATTTCAGACACTTGAAGGTTTGATAATGAGTCAGGAATTTCATGAAAGACAGAAATCGCCATCTTTCAATGTTCCGGCGATGGAAAAATTTCGCACAATAACAAGTGGAGATTTATCGGGAATAGTACCAAAACAAAATATGTTTCCCGAGTTAACAGTTCTCATGCGCTCAGTATGGAAAAAATTTATCCGCATTGCACAAGAGAAAAATTTTCAGAGTAATACTTATGCGTGGGTTGCGTGTGAACTTTTGACCGAAGTCGCTAATGCAAATTTAGTTTCCCTTGCAAAATGGGAAAGTGCAGAACCTCTTCTTCGTGCGCTTTTAGAAACCCTTTTAATTGGGCAAGAAATTTCAACCAATCCAAATAATTCTTTAGAAATTTGGAATCGGCTTATTGAGAATCTTCCTTTTTTGAACACTTCGTCCGGGAGTTTTCACCTCAAGCACTTGTTGCCAGCTTCGTGCAGACATTCTACGAAAAGTTTTCTTGGCTGGGAATGGGCGAGAGACATCCTCGGTATTCAGCGACGGAACGATGAATTGAGGGATTCGAGAAACGACGGGAGATTGGATAGAGACAGTTGATACTTTGGAAATATCAATCGAAACAACACTATTGTGTACGGAAATAATTGCTCCATTAAGAGATCGTACAGAATCAACATTTATTTCTTGAAGTGTTAATTCAGCAAGAATCCAAAATGTTTTTTTATGAATGTTTAGATTTGGCCAATTATTTGTTGGTTCGCCAAATGCGTGAGCCAGTTGTGTAGAGAGAGGAGTTGTTCCGAAAACGGTTATTTCTCCAGAAAACATATCTGGCATTCCGGCACTTTCAGAATATTGTACATATTTTTGTTGCTGTGTTGTTTGAGGAACAGAATTTCGAGTAACAGATTTCACTTCCTCAACAATAGGTTCTACTTCTTCGACAGGTTCAGTTAATTCTTCCACGACAACAGGAGAAACAGGACCTTCTGTAGTTAGTTTCGGAAAAAATTTGTGTGATACCCAAACGAGCAATCCTACAATTATAAATATTTTTATAAACCCCCAAATAATTCGTTTCATACTTTAAAATCAAAAATGTAAAGTCTTTGTACGGCAATTTTTAGTCAATGTCAAGTTACTCGTTTTGTTTTCAGTGTTACAATCTGTATATGAAATCGTATGGAATAGCGTTTCTGATATTCATTCTTGTGACAGGTTGTACCGTCGTTAAAGAAGAAGAAATAGTTGTGAAAGTTGGTGAAGATAGTTTTTCATGTGAAGTAGCATCAACGTTAGAAGAACGAGCAACCGGGCTAATGTTTCGAGAAAAACTAGAGACAAAGACAGGAATGTTATTTGATCTCGAAGAACAAGTAGTCACAGGGTTTTGGATGAAAAATACGTTCATTCCACTCGATATTGTGTGGATTGATGAAGAAAAAGAAGTGATTGGAATAAAAACAGCTCAGCCGTGCACGACAGAAGTATGTGAAACTTTTGATATAGAACGTCCTGCGCGCTGGGTTTTGGAAGTAAATGCGGGAGAATTTGCAGGAAAAATTGGCGACAAAGTTGAATTTGATCTGTAATTCCGATACAAATCGCACGATGAATTCTTTATTTCAAGACTTAAAACGACCAATTCTTGCGCTCGCTCCGATGGCGGGATATACGGAAAGTCCGTTTCGATCCCTTGTAAAAGAAATTGAGCCAAGCACGCTTTTGATTTCAGAATTATTATCGGCAAAAGCGTTTCAGTTTGGAGATCCTAAAACAAGAAGAATGGCGTTTTTTTCTGCAACAGAACGACCATTTGGGATTCAGCTTTTTGGTTCTGATCCGGAAACATTTGTTGCAGCAAGTGCAGTTGTGGAAGAATTAGAGGCAGACTTTATTGATTTAAATTTTGGTTGTCCCAGTCCTAAAATAATTAATTCTGGAAACGGTTCTGCGTTGCTTCGTAATCCAGTTGCAAGTGCAAAAATGATTGAGAAACTCGTGAAATCAACGAAATTACCGGTAACAGTAAAAATGAGATTGGGATTTTATGATGATGCACAATTTCAGCAAACGTGTGTTGATTTTCAAAATGCAGGGATTCAAATGCTTTCGGTACACGGAAGAACGACGCAACAGAAATTTTCTGGAACGGCAAATTGGGATTCTATTTATGAAGTGAAAGAAAAACTTTCTATTCCTGTTCTTGGAAATGGAGATGTTTGTTCGGCAGAAGAGGCTGTCGAAAAATTAAAAAATCTGGATGGAATAATGATCGGTCGTGCCGCAGTAAAAAATCCTTGGATTTTTGCACAAATGCGTGCTCTATTTGAAGGGAAAAATGCTCCTAAAATGCCAACATTAAAAGAGCAACTTTGTTTTTTCGAAAAACAGGCAACACTTGCTACAGAACAAAAAGGGGAGCGATTTGCACTTATGGAATTACGAAAACATTTAGCGCAATTTGTGCGAGGAATAGATGGCGCAGCGCGATTTCGTGATCGTTTAATTCGCGTCGAAACGCTTGATGGATTATTCGAAATTTTTGACGAAATTCGTTCTACAAAGCAAACTGCAGAAAATGGCTGAATACGATGCGTTTGCGGAAAACTTTTCTCAGACGAGACAGGCTGGATGGCCAGAGTTTGAATTATTGCGTCCATTTCTAAAAAAGGGGAAACGCGTGCTAGATTTAGGGTGTGGAAATGCAAGATTGCGAGATTTTTTAACAAAATGTGGTATTGAAAAAGGTGCATATTTTGGTCTTGATGTAAGTGAAGAATTACTCAAAATTGCACGTGAAAAAAATTCTGAAGATCATTTTTTTCATGGAAGTTTTTCTGAAAAATTTCTGTTTGGCGCGGATCAATTTGATGTTATAACAGCGATTGCGAGTTTTCATCACTTATTACGAAAACAGGAACAACGACAGTTTTTTACAGAAGTGTTTCGTGTTATAAAGCCGAATGGAATTCTCTTTCTTACTACGTGGAAATTGCCACAGAAATATTTTTGGAAAAATTTAGGAAAGAAGAATTGGAATATTCCATTTGGAAAAGAGAAACATCCACGAACGTATCGCAAAACTTCAGCAAAAGAGCTCATCCATCTGGCAAAAAAATCAGGATTTACGGTGAAATCTTGCACTCTTTTTCGTGATAAAAATTTCGTACTTATTGCTCAAAAATGAAAATAATTTCTTGGAATGTAAATGGGATTCGAGCCGTAGAAAGAAAGGGAAATTTGGAAGAACTTTTGTTAAAAAACGATCCGGATATTTTTCTCATTCAAGAAATAAAAGCGAAACCAGAACAATTGGAAAGTTTCGTTAAGAAATACGATCAATATGAGCAATTTTATCATTCCGCAGAAAAACCTGGATATGCGGGGACAGCAGTTTGGGTAAAGAAAAACTACAAATTACAAACTTCAAACTTCAAATTTGGGACAGGAATGCCGAATTTTAACGATACAGAAGGTCGCATTTCTCGGATAAGTTTTGACGATAAAGAAATATTAGGAGTTTATTTTCCAAACGGAGGGAAATCTCCTGAAGCGTGGAACGGAAAACTGGAGTTTTATGAAAAATTTCTTTCATTTATCAATCAGCTTCGAGCGGAAGGGAAAACAGTTATTTTTGCTGGAGATGTAAATTGTGCGCACGAAGAAATTGATCTTGCGCGTCCCAAAGACAATGAAGGAAAAATCGGATTTCATCCGCAAGAACGTGCGTGGTTAAGCACTTGGATTAAAAATGGGTGGAAAGACGTCTGGCGTGAAAAAAATCCGGAAGTTCAAGACATTTATTCTTGGTGGCACGTTATTACGCGTGCACGAGAAAGAAATGTTGGATGGAGAATTGATTACTTTTTCATGGATGAAAAAAATCTCCTACAAGTGCAGGAGATTCAGTATTTAACTTCTCAAATGGGATCAGATCATTGTCCCGTTTTATTCATCGGCATCGACGCCTGATGAAAAGTCGACGTCCCAATCACCCAATATCTGTTTCAATTTATCAGAGAATGCACCAAAAGCTAATTTGAAATCCCTAGAAAAAGCTCTTTCGTCGTATGTAAAGAGTTGTTCCAAATAATTTTTTTCAACTACTTTTTCAATGTTTCCAAATTCAGGATGGAGAATTAAAGAAATTCTTTTGTTCACATAATCAACTAAAAGTTTTGTTCTATCTATAACGATTGTAGTTCGTGTATGTGCAGCATTAACAATATCTTGTTGACTAGGAGATTTATCTACATTTCCCAATCTATGAGTTGGGAAAACAATTTGTTGTACAGAATCTTTCCTGGCTGTCGTTGATACATTGTATCTATTTGGAAAATCAATTTTATCTGCCAGAATTATATTTCTTGAAATTCTTCTTCGTTCTGCAGGCTCTCCCGAAACAATTTCTGCAGTTCCATGTTCGCGAATAGCTGTAATTATGTCATTTTTCCATTTTTTAATAATGTTTTCTTTGCCAAGTAATTTAGGAATTTCTTCTTTCCCATGAAGAAGGAGTTTTGGATGTAAAAATAAACGAATACGTTCCTGTCCTTCTTCGAAAACCCAGCTTAAAACTCGTTCAGCTTCTTTTGCGCTTAACGCAGGATGATTGTCATATGTTTTTTTTGTCGAATTATTTAAAAAGTGACGAAATTCGGCACTTTCACGAGGTAAACAACCAAAATATCCAACATCATGAAGTAGTGCAGCAATTGAGTGGCGTAAAGAATCTGTGATAAATGATAAATCATTAAAATTTTCCTCTTCGAAATTTTCTTGGGAATTATTGAGAAAATCTGTCCAACAGAAAAATACAGCATTTGCCATCACTTGTTCGACGTGTGTTTTATCATGCTTATTAACTCCAGCATATTGTGCGAGTTTATTCACTCGGTACATTGTCTGTTCTAGCGACATATTTCCATTTCCCTTATTTTCCCAGAGAGATTTCTTATTTAATAAAAAATTATAAATCCATTCTAGTATTTGTTCTCGTACTTCATCGTTTAGTTCAAGAGGTTCTTCTCTTTGGAATTGTTCTTTTAATTTCCAAAAAATAGGAGGAAAGACTTCATTTTTTCGGGGGTTTTCGTTAAAATTTTCCATGAAAAATTTATTTACTAAAGCCTTATTAACACAAATATTCCACTTTAGCAAGTGATTTGTTTTTTAAAATAAGTTTTAGAAAAACCTTGATATTACACATTAAATTTGAAATGCATCACATCTCCATCTTGAACGATGTACGTTTTTCCTTCCATTCGCATTTTCCCTGCTTCTTTCGCACCAGATTCTCCGTTGTGAGAAATATAATCTTCATAAGCAATTACATCTGCCTTGATAAATCCTTTTTCAAAATCAGTGTGAATTTCTCCGGCTGCTTGTGGAGCGGTTGCGCCTTTTCGAATGGTCCATGCGCGGACTTCTTTTACTCCAGCCGTGAAATAACTCTGCAAGCCCAGTAAATCAAAACTTTTTTGAATCAAAGATTCGAGTCCCGACTTATCTGTTCCCAATTCTTCTAAAAACATTTGGCGATCTGCTGGCTCTAATTCGCCGAGTTCTGCTTCAGTTTTCGCACAAATTGGAACGACTGGTACGTAATTAAATTTTCCACTCAATTTCTCACGGAAAACGGATTCATCCCAATTCACAAAATTTTCTTCGGAAGTATTTGCTACAATCAAGAATTTTTTCGTCGTTAATAAATGTAATTGTTTCAATAATATCTTTTCGTCTTCTTCTAATTCTGATTCAATTGTACTTGCTAAGTTTCCAGTCTCTAAAATTGGTTTTATTCGTTCTAAGATGGCATATTCTATTTTAGATTCCTTGTCGCCTGAGCGCGCTTTTTTCTGCACACGATCCAATTGTTTTCCGACGGATTCTAAATCTGCAAGAATTAATTCAGTCAAAATTACTTCAAAATCTTCTGCTGGATTTACTCGAGCAGAAACATGGTGAACGTTCGTGTCATCAAAATCACGAAGAACGTGTGCGATTGCCTGACATTCACGAATATGTGAGAGAAACTTATTTCCCAATCCCTCTCCTTTTGATGCTCCTTCAACTAATCCAGCAATATCAACAAACTCAACCGTTGAGTGGAGAATTTTTTCTGGAGAAACTATTTTTGCGAGATTTTCTAGACGTGAATCAGGAACTGTTACGATTCCAATATTTGGATCAATCGTACAAAAGGGGAAATTCTCTGCTGCTGCGTTTTTGGCTCCAGTAAGAGCATTAAAAAGTGTAGACTTTCCAACATTCGGGAGACCGACAATTCCAATTTTTAAATTCATTTGTGGCGAGTGTACTTTCTTACAACATTTTTTCAACTCTTCCGCAATACGATTTTTTTGACGAAAAAATGTGTTCGTAATAAGGTATTTGTGTACTGGAGTGTACGTGGTTTTCGAAGATCTTTTTCCTCTTCATATTTTCTAGGGAATTCTGATCAGCTTCGCTTTTGGGTGTTGCGAAAGATATCCCACCTGCAAAAACGCAGGAAACGATTTACTTCGAAAGCTACGACATGCTGGTAAAAACCGACTCATAAGAGGCGGTTTTTTATTATATATAAAAAAATCTCCCGAAGGAGATTTTTAAAATTTTAATATTAATACTTAAGCAGCTTGTTCATATGTAGATTTTCCGAAAGCTAAAACTGGAAAAAAGATTATTGGAAAAAACAAAAGTCCAATTGTGAATCCGACCCCGTGACCAAACTTTTTAGAAAAATTGTGTGTAAAAATAATACTAAAGATGATATTTATCACAGGAATTAGCAATAATAGAAAATTCCAATAACTTTTTTTAATAATTTTTAAGAAAATAAAGCCATTATAAATTGGAATAATTGCTTCCCACCATTTTTGTCCAGCTTTTACATATAATTTACAGGCAGCAATAAGCATGAAAATTCCTAATATTAGCATTAAGGGAGTTAATACTGAAATGGCTGAGACAACGAGAGACATCATATCGAGTTCCATGTAATTTAGTGATTAAAAAAATACATAAAAAATATTATCACATATTAATAGTATTTACAAAAAGAGGGAGCATTCGCTTCCTCTTTTATAGAAAATAAATATTTTCAGATACAAAAAAACTCTTTTTCACTTCGGACGCAGCGACCATGGGATAGTTACACATTAAGAATCAACTTTAACTTAATGCTTGTGAACAAGAATGTTCACCCCATTTTGCCATTGAAATGGCGGTATTCCATCCGCAGATTCCCCTACGGATACCTTGTTACGACTTAAGCCCAGTTATTGAATTCACCTTAGGCCACGATTGTTTCGCAGACTTTGGGTGCTCCCAACTTCCATGCCTTGACGGGCGGTGAGTACAAGACCCAGGAACATATTCAACGTGCCATGACTGATACACGTTTACTAGCGATTCCAGCTTCATGTAGTCGAGTTTCAGACTACAATCCGAACTGAGACTAGTTTTCTCCGATTCGCTCCACATCGCTGCTTCGCTTCAGTTTGTACTAGCCATTGTATTGTGGGTGTGGCCCCAGGCATAAGGGCCATGCTGATTTGACGTCATCCTCACCTTCCTCCGGTTTATGACCGGCAGTCTCATATGAAAATACAACATATGACGAGGGTTGCGCTCGTTCGCGGACTTAACCGTACACCTCAAGGCACGAGCTGACGACAACCATGCAGCGCCTGTCACTAATCCAGCCGAACTGACTTTTCTATCTCTAGAAAATACGATTAGGATGTCAAGCCTGGGTAAGGTTACTCGCTTATTATCGAATTAAACCCCGCAATCCACCGCTTGTGTGGGTCCCCGTCTATTCCTTTGTGTTTTAATCTTGCGATCGTACTACACAGGCGGCGTGCTTATCGAGTTATCTTAGACACTGAGACCAGGTCGAGGGTCCCAACATCGAGCACGCATCGTTTACGGCGTGGACTACAGGGGTATCTAATCCCTTTCGCTCCCCACGCTTTCGTCCATGAGCGTCAGATAATGGCCAGTGCGCTGCCTTCGCTTTTGGTGTTCCTATGCATATCTACGGATTTTACCCCTACTTGCACAATTCCACGCACCTCTCCATATCTCTAGTTTACCAGTTTTGACTACGGCACCGACGTTGAGCGTCGGTATTTAATAATCAACTTGGCAAACCGCCTGCGGACGCTTTACGCCCAATAATTCCGGTTAACGCTTGGACCTTACGTATTACCGCGGCTGCTGGCACGTAATTAGCCGGTCCTTATTCATGGGGTACCGTCAGATTTTCTTCCCCCATAAAAGGTGTTTACACTCCGAAAAGCTTCATCCACCACGCGGTGTCGCTCCGTCAGACTTTCGTCCATTGCGGAAGATTCTTTACTGCTGCCTCCCGTAGGAGTATGGGCCGTGTCTCAGTCCCATCGCGCCTGGTCATGCTCTCACACCAGGTACCCGTCATAGCCTTGGTAAGCCTTTACCTCACCAACTAGCTGATAGGCCGCAAGCGTCTCCTGTACCGATAAATCTTTACTCTTTCGAGACTATCCGGTATTAGCCAATCTTTCGACTGGTTGTCCCCGAGTACAGGGCAACTACTTACGTGTTACTCGCTCGTCCGCCACTGTCACTTTAAAAAGTAAACTCTTCAAAGGTCTCGTTCGACTTGCATGTATTAAACGCACCGCCAGCGTTCAACCTGAGCCAGGATCAAACTCTCTATAAAGAGAATGATTTGGCCAGAGTTAACTCTGGTTATAAATTCAGGATTTTTCGAAATCCTGTAAAAAAATTTCACATTGAAATTGACGTTGATTTTGCTTTTTTGTTTCGAAGATCAAATATCTTCGATAGTTGCGTCCGAAATGAAAAAGAGCTTTTACCGTCATTTATGTTAGACAGCTGGGCGAGTCTATCTATGATTCTGGAAACGTCAAGATTTTTTTCGGGTTTTTTGTGTACTACCGTTAAAGGCACTGATTCGCTGATAATAGGTGATATGTAATGATAAAAATAAGTTGATTTTAATTTATGACAAAAAAGAGTATTTTTCCGGTATCACAATTTGCCCACAAGGCAGCAAACAATTATGATTTCTTCGTGTATTTTGAATTATTTTTGACTGCGGCATTAATCCTCTTACTTGTGATCGTAGTTATTGCGACACGAGGGAATAAAAAACTTTTACAAGAAACTTTTCAGAAAGTAGAACGCGATATTAATAATACAAAAAATTTAGATCCAGCTCATGCAATATTGGAAGCACATAAAATATTTGTGTTTACACTTGCTTCTCTTGTGCCAGAAAAACGAAGGAAGACAATTCGTGCAGCAGAAACAATAAAAAAATTTGCGGGGAAATTTCCTAATGCCCATCACGTCTGGAAGTCTCATCGATTACGAAATCGCATTGCACATGAACCGGATATTAATGTGACGCCAACACATGCAGATTTGGCGCGTCGCGATTTTATTCGAGCACTTCGTTCGGTTTCTAAGAAATAATTAATGGATAAATTTTTTTCACCAAAAACAGTTGCCGTTGTGGGTGCGTCAGGAAAATCAGGAAAAACCGGACATGAGGTATTAAAAAATATTATTGAAGGAGGGTTTTCAGGAGAAATCTATCCAATTAATTTACATGAAGAAGAGATTTTGGGAAAACCTACGTACGAATCTTTGGGAAAAACACCAAAACTTGCAGAACTAGTTATGGTTGTGATTCCAGCGAAACACGTTCCAGAAATTATTGAAGAAGGAGCAAAATTAGGAATTACAAATTTTGTCATTATTACGGCTGGATTTGGAGAAATAGGGAAAACTGGTGAAGAATTAGACGCTAAACTTTTGCAAATTATTGAAAAATACGATCTTCGTGTCATGGGACCGAATTGTTTAGGAGTCATTTCTCCCGCTTCAAAGTTAAATGCTGCTTTTGGTGGGAAAATTCCTGCGATGGGAAATGTGGCACTTTTTTCTCAGTCTGGAGCAATTATTTCTTCTCTTTGTGATTGGTCTGGAATTCGAAATTTTGGCTTTAGTAAAATTGTTTCACTTGGAAATAAGCTTCAACTTGATGAAAACGAATGTTTACAATATTTAGAACAGGACAGTGACACCAAGGTCGTTGTGTTGTTTTTAAAACATTTCCGAGATAAAAAAGTTTTTTTGAAACTTTGTGCTCGTATTACAAAACGAAAAACTATTATTCTGTATAAATCGGGAAAAGAAAGCATGAATGACAAAATTCTTGAAGAAGAGTTGAAAAATGCGGGAATTTTACAGGTCAAAAGTTTAGAAGATTTGTATGAATTAACACATATTTGTAGCTCATTGCCAACGCCTAAAGGAAATTCTATAACGGTTGTTACCAATGCTGGTGGACCAGGAGTTATAGCAAAAGACAGTATTGAAGACTCTTCGATGCTAGAGTTTGCTGATTTTTCTGAGGAAGTAAAAAATGAACTTGTCGAAGTTTTGCCAGAGGAGGCTCTCCCAATAAATCCACTTGATTTAATAGGAGACGCGCGCGCGAATCTATATAGCGCAAGTTTAGAAATAGTTTTGAGAAACGATGTTACAGATTCCTTGGTAGTAATTCTTTCTCCACAAGCAATGACTCAAGCAGGAGCATCTGCAAAAGCAATTATTGCTGCCAAAGAGAAATTTCCAGAAACGCCAATAGTTACCTCTTTTCTTGGAGGAACATCGGTTCAAGAGGCAAAAAATCTTTTACTAGAAAATGAAATCCCCTGCTTTCTTGATCCGGCTCGTGCGATCTGGGCAATCGAAAAACTGAATTTTGTTCGAGAAAATCAACAATAAAACGTTTTAAGTATTGATTTTTTCGTTTGTCATTTCAGAATTTCGTTGAATAATTTCTGTCCACAAGTTTTTGTCTCGTTCCATTCGATCATTGTCATAATCCCATATTTCCCTGAGTCTTGGAAAATCAGCTGGATTAAATGGTGCACGAGTTGCGATTCGAATCAGTCTTTTATATTCCGTAGGAATATATTCAGCACTTGTTGCAGAAAGTACCATTAATCGCGCGAAAGTATTTGGAAGTTGTCTTACATTATCTGCATGAAGTGTGTCCAATTTGACATATGTGTCAGGAATATATCCGGCCCAAGTAGCTGAAAGATTTGTTAGATTTTTCAAAGAAGGAGGAAGGAAGTAAGCCGCATCTGCCTTAAGTTCAGTTAGACTCGTTAAAGTATCCGGAATAAACATAGTTCCGTTTGCAGAGAGAAAAGTTAATTTTGGAAGATTCTCCGGAATATTGAACATCGATTTATCAGCGATAAGTGATTTTAAGTTCACGAGTTTTTCTATTTCCACTTTCATTTCATTTGAAATTTCTCCTTCAATTGTAAGCCTGGTAGTTGTTTTAATTGGATATTCTTTTCCTTCAAT
The DNA here is from genome assembly GCA_963677105.1 of Candidatus Altimarinota bacterium. GTDB lineage: Bacteria > Patescibacteriota > Gracilibacteria > UBA4473 > UBA4473 > M50B91. Next base: position 598,339 of record OY781871.1, read on the forward strand.
AGTTACAAATGGAGGAACTTTTTCAACAGATTCTGTTACAGCGTCAGTGGACTTTTTTACCTTTTCCACACCAAGTTCTCCGTCTTTTTCTATCATTTTCAGTCCTTCAAATTCATTTGGATTATCTACATTATAACCGAGTTTTGTTAAACGATTTAATGCATCAAATGTTTTTTTATGCTCTTTTGTTTTCCAACTATCTGTTGGTTCATTAAAAAATTCCGCTAACTGTATAGACAAGAGTTCATCCGTACGAAATACGTGTCCAGCTTCCAGCTTGAGGGACTGTTTTTCTTTTCCAAGTTTTTCATAAAAAACATCACGCTCAGCCTGTTGATCTTGTGAAATTCCTCCTACCTCTTTGTGCCAATCAAATTGTTCAGAAAAAGAGACGAAATTACAGAAATCTTTTTTAAAAGCTATTTTGTGCAAGAATTTCATGGTTTTACAACGAATAAAATCACTACATTATATCACAATTATTCCCAAATAACAATAAAACATCGATACAAACTTGACAGTATTTAAGTCAACGCTACACTCTCACCGACTTAATGTACTAAGTCTCGTCTAAGCTTGCTAAAAAGGCAGTGCTGCAGCGGTTCCTAATAAATTGGAAAATGTCACGAATTGGAAAAAAACCTGTATCCGTACCGTCTGGAGTCGAAATTTCGATTGAGGCGAATGTTTTAAAAGTAAAAGGCGCAAAAGGAGAACTTGTTGTTCCGTTTGAGGCAGAGTATGTTTCATTCGCTCAAGAAGGAGATGTAATCAACGTTACTCGTGTGGATGATACGAAATTGGCTCGTGCTCGTCACGGACTTTATCGTTCGTTGCTTGCAAATGCTATAGAAGGAGTAACAAATGGGTATTCAAAATCACTTGAAATCAAGGGAGTTGGATATCGAGGAGCGCTCAAAGGGAACGGAATAGAACTTCAGTTAGGATTTTCTCATCCTATTTTTCTTGAGTTACCAGAGGGTATAACAATCGAATTTGATAAGAAAAACGCAAACTTGTTTACCGTATCAGGGATTGATAAACAATTAGTGGGACAAATTGCTGCAAATATTCGAGCATTTAAGAAACCTGAACCATATAAAGGAAAAGGAATTCGCTATACAGACGAACATGTTGTTCGAAAAGCTGGTAAATCCGCTTCTAAATAATCTATGAATTGAGATGACAAAATCTACAAAACAAGAACGGCAAACTGCTCGCGCGCGAAGAACGCACGCAATAGCACGTGTTTCTGGGCGTCCACGATTGTTGGTTATTCGAACAAATCGAACGATTAATGCACACATAATGGATGATGCAGCCGGAAAAATTTTGTGCGGAGCATCTGGACTCAAAACAGGAAAAACTGGAATTGAGGCAGCAATAGAAGTTGGTACCAATATCGCTAAAGCAGCGAAAACGAATAAAATTACTCAGGTTACGTTTGATCGTAATGGGTACAAATATCACGGTCAAGTAAAAGCTTTGGCTGATGCCGCTCGGAAAGCGGGACTAGAGTTCTGAGTACTCTTGAGAAAAATTTATCCACTCTATTATGACAGAGGAGAACAAAACGGCACCAGAAGCAGTAGAAACTGCGAAAACAGAGGAGGCAGCTCCTGCTCCAGAAGCGAAAGCGGAAGAACGTCCTCAACGTGAACGTCGACCACGTCGCGGAGGAGGAAGAGGAGGGAGAAAGCCAAGAGAAGCGAAAGAATTTGAAGAAGCAATTTTACAAATTGATCGTGTTACTCGTGTGGTAAAAGGAGGGCGACGTCTTCGTTTTCGATTAACAGTAGTTATCGGAGATAAAAAAGGACGAGTTGGATTTGGAATTGGAAAATCTGCCGAGGTTATGACAGCTATTCAAAAAGCTGTTGTACAAGCAAAACGGAACATGATTACTGTTCCAATGAATAAAGGAACGTTGCCACACGCTGCAAATGCACAATTTAAAGCGTCTCGGGTTTTATTATTTCCTGCACCAGAAGGTAAGGGAGTTATTGCTGGAGGAGCCGTTCGTAAAATTTTAGAACTTGCTGGAGTGAGAGATGTTTTATCTAAATCTCATGGTTCACGAAATAAATTAAATGTAGCATGCGCAACATTTAACGCATTACAATCACTTGAGACAGCAAAGAATCCTGGAGCAAAAATTACAAAAGAAGATGTAGCAATGGAAGAAAAGGTTGAAGAGAAAAAAGAACAGACAACAAAAGAAACTCCAAAGAAAGTGGCAGAAACAAAAAATCCTGCCAAAAAACCAGCAGCGAAAAAACCAGCTGCAAAGAAAACTGATTCAGAGAAAAAATGAATTTATTAAGTAAATTGGCTCCGAAGGTCGCTAAAAAAGCGAAAATGCGAAAAGGTCAGGGAAATGGGACAAAAGGAACATTTGCTGGTCGAGGGAAAAACGGACAAAATTGCCGAGCAGGTGGGGGAGTTCGTCCTGGATTTGAAGGAGGACAAAGTGGACTTCTTATGCGTATGCCAAAATTGCGAGGCTTCAAAAATCCTAATCGAGTTGAAGCACAAGTCGTCAATCTTGATAAGATTGAACTTACATTCAAAGATGGCGCAGATGTAAATGTAGTGTCTCTGGCCGAAGCAGGATTAATTCGTAAGAATAATGCTAAAATTAAAATTTTGGGAGATGGAGAAATTACAAAAAAAATAAATGTAGAAGGAGTGCTTGTGTCAAAAAGTGCGAAAGCAGCTATTGAAAAAGCAGGAGGAACGGTAAAATAAATTTTCAGTAAAATGAAAACGGAGAGCTTCATCACGTGAGGCTCTTTTTTGTTACTGGAATTTATTTGAGAAAAAAAGGGTTTAGTTGTTCGGTTCGATACAGAGGAAAACTTGACTTTTAAGTGCTTCGTCGCTACATTTTATAAAATTTTTCTGACAAACTTTGAAAATCATGAAAACAATTCGTACAGCGCTCACATTTGATGACGTATTACTCGTTCCTCAGTATTCTGAAATATTACCGAATCAGGTAGATCCTAGTACGAAGTTTACACGAAATATTGATATAAAAATCCCACTTGTTTCTTCTGCGATGGACACAGTGACAGAATCAGACATGGCGATTACAATGGCTCTTTTGGGAGGAATTGGAGTAATTCATAAAAATTGTACGCCAGATGAACAAGCGTCAATGGTACGAAAAGTGAAACGTTTTGAAAACGGATTTATTCATGAGCCACTTGTCCTTTCTCCAACACATAAAATTACAGATGTGATTAATATTCGAAAAGAGAAACACTTCAAATCGATTCCTATAACAGTGGACGGAACATTAGCTACAAAAGTAATTGGAATGGTTTCTCGAAATGATTACCTGGAAAAGAAACATTCAACTTGTACGTGTGAAGAACGAATGACACCAATTGAAGATTTACTTACAGCCAAAACTCCGTTAACCCTTTCAAAAGCCAATGATGTATTAGAAGAATCAAAACATTCAAAGCTTTTGATTTTAAATAACGATGGGACGCTACATGCGTTGATTACTCGTCGAGATTTGGAGCAAAATGAAATGTTTCCATTAGCGACAAAAGATTCTCGAAAACGATTACGTGTTGCAGCAGCATGTGGACCAGCTCACAATCGAGACGAACGAGTAAAAAAATTGGTAACGGCAGGAGTTGATGTTTTAGTTGTAGACACAGCTCATGGACACTCAAAAGGAGTGCTTGATACAGTAAAATATATAAAAGACAATTATCCAGATGTAGATGTTATCGGAGGAAATATCGCAACAGCAAAAGCAGCAGAAGCACTTATTAAGGCTGGAGTAGATGGAGTAAAAGTAGGAATTGGACCAGGATCAATTTGTACCACTCGTGTTGTCGCTGGAATTGGAGTTCCTCAATTATCAGCCATTATGGACGTAGCAGAAGTTTGTAAAAAATCAGGAATTACACTTATTGCAGATGGAGGAGTTCGTTATTCTGGAGACGTAGCAAAAGCACTTGCTGCAGGAGCGAGTTCAGTCATGATTGGATCATTACTTGCAGGAACAACACAAGCACCAGGAGAGCTTATTTACTCAGGAGGAAAAACATATAAATATTATCGAGGAATGGGATCAATGGCAGCAATGACTTGTGGAGGAAAAGAACGATACGCACAAGCAAATGTTGCAAATGACAAACTTGTTCCAGAGGGAATTGAAGGAAAAGTATTATTCAAGGGAGATGCTTCTGGAGAAATTTTCCAACTGACTGGAGGAGTTCGAAGTTCAATGGGATATACAGGAGCAGGAACAATTGAAGATTTTCAGAAACTGTCTGAATTTGTTCAAATTACAGCCGCTTCATTAAAAGAATCTCATCCACACGATATTTCTATTCTCAAAGAAGCACCGAATTATCGAGGACAATAGATTCAAATTACAAAGTTCAAATTACAAATTGCAAAAGTTTTGCTCTCTGATTTTTGTACTTTGTACATTGGCTTTATGTTGCGATATTTCTTCGTTCTCCGTTTGCCCAAGTTGCAGCTTTTGTTCCTGCAGTTGAGAGATTGAGTACTACAAATTGTGCATCTGGTTGAGTATGTGGAACACGGATTACCGCATTTCGATTATTTCGTACGTTTTCCGGTTTTTCCCAACTTTCTGCGATAACACGTCCTTCTTTTTCACGAATTAATACAATGTGCGTATCGTTATGGAAGATCATATTTGCGCTAATACACTTTTCGTTTTTCATTTGTGGAGTAGATCGATAGAGCGTTAGATTTTCGAAAACTTCACGATTTCCCAAAGAATCAGGAAAGCATAATTCACCATCGGTATTTGTGACATCAGCAACATCTAACTTATTTAAGACCATTCCTGATTCAGGAGCATGTTCAATTATCATGTCGCCATCTTCATCTTTTTTACGAGAGAGCAGAGTGTTCATCTGATGAGACATATTCGCTGACAGTGCTTTTTCAAATTTAGATTCTCTTTCAGCCTGAAGGCTTTGTTGCATTCGTTGTTGCATGAGACCATTGAAGTCATGAACAATGATTCCTGCATCAATATCGTCTCGTTCAGGAATAGCATCTAATGCAGCTTGTAATTCTCGTCCGATATTTAACATTCCAGCGAATCCTTCAGCGGTTCCCGGAAGATCAAAGTGTCTATTTGTTAAGTCTTGTTTTGCATTATCCCAGTCTTGTACTCGTTTAAAAATTTCTGAACGAGCGGCTTCTAGTGCTGCAAAATCCTCTTTGCTAAAATTGAATCCAGCACCGCCACTTGCTCCCACCATTTCGCTCAAACGGTCAGCAATGCTTTGTGCTCGAGTTCTTTCTGATTCCAATAATTCATCACTTGGTGGTAAGTTTTTCAGCACTTCATCAACATACACTCTTCGTTGTTCCTGAAGAGAGGCAATAATTTCTTTCATTTTCGTAGAAAGTCCTTTGAAGTCTTGTAATCCTTTTATTAAATCTTGCTCATCTTGTGGCATTTTTGTAATAATTTCTGACAGGGAACCAGACACGCCATCTTCTCCGAAAAATTCTTCAAAAGTAGACGTAAAAGTAGTCATCGTTTGAAGCTTTTCATTGATTTCATTTGGATTTTCACTTCGCATAGCATTGTCTATATTTGCAAGCGCGGCGATTGCTCCATGAGCAGCATTTCGAACAATATTTGCATTATTTAAAATATAACGTCGTTGAGCAGGAGTTCCATCTTCTGCTTGAGATCCTTGCGCTAATTGTTCTACTTCTCGTGCGTGTGTGTCTTGTATCCACGTGTATACTGTTCGTTTAAAATTCATTGAACATCGTGGATCATTCAAAATTTCTTGATTGTTTGCCAAAAATTGAAGCAAAAGCGTCAATCGTTCTGACATCGTGAGGCCCACTGGAGCGTCTCGAAAAATATCGCGTCTTGTATCGATACCAAGTCGACGAAGGCCAGTCATAAATATCTTTAACACTTCTTTCTCTTCTTTTTTTTCATCTCCTTCAAATGTTTGTACTCGATAACGTTCCAATATTCGATATAATCCTTCAAAATCAGTATTTTCAAGTGCATTACTTGTTAACGTTTCTCGTCGATCCATATTTGAAATCAATATTTCTTGATCAAATGTTAATTGCTGAGATCGCTCTAATTCAACAACCTTCTTTGAAAACTTAGATTTAATGGCATCCAGAATTCGCACTCGATTAGTCGTTCCAAATGCATCATTTAGATTCACAGCTCCTATCCATCGATTCGATAAAAATCCGTCCGGATCTTTAATTACACTTTGAACAAATCCCCAAAATCGTCCTTCAGCACTAGAATCATTCTTATTTCGCATTCTTTCTTGATACATATCAATAGCGTTTGTAGTGTCCTGTAATTGCTTCGTTAGTTGCTCTTCAACACGTTTCATATTTGCACAGACTTCTTTTCGTGCATCTTCAAGATTCTTTATAATTCTTTCTGATCGTTTTAAATATCTTTCTTCTCGTCCAAGACTAATATCTGTAAATTTACGAAATGGTTCACGTGTATTTAAAGCATTTATTCCCAATTCTTTTGCAATATTTACATCGTTTAATATTCGCTCAAAAAGTTGGTCAATTGCAGGACCTAATAAACAAAACGTGTCCCAAGACGTCTTTTTTATACTTGATTCTTTTCCACTTGAAATAGCGGATAAAGTTGCTTTTTGAGTATGATTTAATAGTGCAGATTTCACTCCAGTAGAAAGCAAAATAGAATCATCTAACATATTTCCTAGTTGTGGAGCAGCATTTTTAATATTTCCAAGAATAGAGCCTTTTGTAAACAATGTTATATTCGCCAAAAGAACAGGATTAATTGCCTGTCTTTCAAATTGTGCACCAAATAAAACTCCCATAGGGTTTCCTGGAGTTCGTAAATTTCTTTGTCGTTCTTCAGCCAATCCTGTTCTGGTTGCAGAACCACTAATAACTTCATCAACATCATCGGAAACTTGTTCTGTTTCAAAAGCAACAGAACCAGCTGTTTCGAATGGATCAAAAGAAAATTCTTCATGAGAATTTTGTTCTAAATCAAGTGCTGGTTCAGCTTCCCATACGTACCGAGAAGAGAGATTTTCTGTCCGAGGGTGTTGCCATAGATTTTTCATCTACATCTTAATACAACACTTTTAAACAAAAGTCAATTAAATATCTGATCGAGCTTGTTCTGCAATAGCTTTTGCTAATTCTTGTTCGTTTGATTCTTCGTCTAGATTCTCTTTTTGTTTTGCTGCACGGAATTCATTACAGAATTTATCTGCGATTCGCTGCATTTCTTCTTCAGCATTTTTTACATCTTGTTCTTCCATTTTTGGAATATCGTCTTCAAGGGACCGAATCGTTTTATTTACACGATCAAATTCTACAAGATGACGTTTTTGATTGTCTTCTAAATGTGCCAGTGTTTCATCAATAAATTTTGCTGCTTTTTCATCAATTCCTCCAACTTCAATCACATGAGCTATAAAATCTCGTCGTGTGTAAATAGAAATTTCCTCTAGGTTTGTGAACCAATCAAGAAATGTTTCGAATTCAGCTGAAATATTTGTCATTTTTAATAAAGTTACACTCCGATTTTGTAGTTAAGAGCAATTGCGCTATCCCACGCACCTGAAACAGTTGGATCAGGAATTGTGTGACTTCCACTCGTTTTGGAAACTTTTGCGTTCTTATACGCAGCTCCATTTTTTGCTATTGGACCGAGAATAGTAATAACTTTTCCAGGATTCGCTCCTGCTGCTTTTTTCTCAAGTATTACTCCTTTTTCATTTGATTGAATTACAATAAATTCTTCTGTGTCAGTATTATTTAATTGATCTGGAAATCGTAGACTTGATGCCGCTGTTTTTTTATACGTTATTTCTACTTTTGTTCCTTTTGATACGCTTTTCAATTGTTCAAATTGATCATTTTTTTCTAGCTGTTCTACGAATTTTTTATCGAGTTCATCACCAAATGATTCAGCACGCATTTTTTGCATAATTCGTTCATCAAGTGTTCCTAGTGATGGATTTATTTCACTTGAAATAGAAAGCGCTTTAGCGGTAAGTGCACTTAACTGTCCTTGAATTCGGATAAATTCAGAAGAAAAATCGTGTAAATCACTGTGTTTATTTTTACTTTCGAGATAGCTTTTGTTCGCAAGGTCTCTTTCCGCCTGCAATCCTTGAATAATTCTTTGGAAAACTTGTGCAGCATATGAGCTCGTTGGAGTTGGCTTTGCCAGTTCAGTATTGAGGCGCGCTGTTGCATCGTCTAATACGGTTTTTAAATTTGTTGTAGTTTTATTGTGATCTAGTTTTTCGTGCTTGTCTTTCTTCCACTGGCTAGCAATTTTTACCAGTTTTTCTCGAATAGGTTCTATTTGTGCAAACCCTTCTTCAAGAGACTTTTTATCTTTTTCAGGGAAATTTTCTAAGGACTGCACTAAATTTTCAAACTTTTGTTTTTGGGTGAAGATTTTATTCGACAAATCTATCACCATATTTTGTGTTGCTTCAAAGTCAGAGATCGCGTCTCCAATTTTTCTTTTAGAAAGTTCCTTGAAACAATCAGAAGCTTCTTTTGTTAGAGATCCAGCATTTCCATCGAATAGTTTTTCAAAATTTTCTACAGCTGATTTATTAGCACTTTCCCATCGGATAATATTTCCTCCTGTTTGAGAGTCCATGTCATTAATCCATGCAAGCAATGATTGTCGAGTACTTACTTGCAACTTTTTATCGGCATCAATTGTGTGAATTTTTTTCACTAACAAAATTAATTTTACTGAATCAGTCAATAAATTCGCTTTATTAATATTCAGTGTTCCTGATGAATAAATATCCTCCAAATTTATGGTGCTATCACTGGCTAATTCGTTTTCGATTTTTTGCACTAAATCTGAAATAGAGGGAACAGTCGCTCCTTCTGTTAGTAAATCTTTAAATCCAGGTCGAGATTTAATGTTTTCAAATTCAAAGTCCGTAGTATCTTTCAAAATATCTTGCTGTTCTCGTGCAGACGCAATCATTTCATCTTGCTGCATCTGTTTTGCTCGTGATATTCCCACAATTCCCAGATCTTTTTTCACAAAATCAAGTCCTTGTGCGGCCTCAAGAAAATTAATTTTTTCCTGCGGATCAGTAATTCCCCAATGAACACTGAGATCAACACTTGCAAGATTTCCAGAGTCTTTTCGCAAAGCGGTAATTAAATCGGATTGAAGTGCGGCTTTCTCGTCAGGATCTGCAGCAGCAGCTAGTGTACGACGAATGTGAGCTTGCGTTGGTGCAATTCGTTTTCCAACACGACTCTCTAGTCGTTCAATATTTTTATTTATCCGATCAAATCGTTTTGTCATTGATTTCTCGAGCGCACTATTAAACCATTCTTGTCGTTTTTCAGTTCGAACCAAATGATATGCACCAAGCGTTCCAATAGTGAGAGCTTTGTGTCCAGCTTTTGACCACCATCCTCGATTTTTAATAGTTTCAGCTTGTCGACGAACCATTTCTTCTCGTTGTGCATTTGCCTCTTCCATTGCACTCACAGTGAATCCTTTCAGAGTTTCTAATGTTTGTAGAGAATGAATTCCTCCTGCACGAATATTTTGGATTTGTGCTAAAACATCGTTTGCCGTGTACGAAAGAATTTGACTTTCCAAAATGGCAGCAGAAGAACTTCTTGAACTTGATTGATATTCTGCAGCAGATCTATCAACAACATCAAAAACTCGTCGAGTAACCAATCGTGACCATCCCCACGGATCGATGCTTCTTGAGCTGAGGTTTTCATTAAAAAATTCATCTAATCCACCGGTAGAAGCATTTACAGAAATCTCTTTAATTCGTCCTTCGGCTATTTCTGATTGCATTTGCAAGCGTTCCTCTCCGTGTTTCTCGGAAAGATGGAGATCATCAGGGCTAATTGCCTGTTCTGAGTGATCATAACTTTTTAAATCAGTCATTTTATTTAAATAAATCAGGTAATTTTACCCTATTTCATCAAATAAATCAAGAGTTCGCGTTGCTCAAAAGTACAAATTACAAATATCAAAGTTCAAAAACTTTTTTGCTTTTAAATTTGTACTTTGCACTTTGTTATTTTAAGCGAAGCGCCTTTGTAATTTGGAGTATTCGTGATTAGCGAATACGATCTATGATGGTGTATTCTTTGTCAGAAATCTCATTCTTAGAAACGTCAGTAAGTCCTTTTAGCTGAATAGAAAATCGTTCATTTGGTTGTACGGAATTTTGCCAAAATCCAATCAGTGCCGTTTGTTCCCCTTTCCACAAAAGCAATTCTTCAAAAACAGGATTATCAGTGATTTCCGCATTTTCGAAATCTTTATCACGAAGTGTTATTTTTAATTTACTTGTAACCAAGACTGGTTCAGAAAAATGTAATTCAGCAACGCTAAAACGTGCACTTGAACGAGCAAAATTATCAGCCCAACGATTTCGTGCAGATTCTGGAACTTGATCAATGTTTAACCATTCGTGAAGCGTGACAAATGGTTTTACTGAATCTTCAACAATTGCCCAATGAAATTCTTTTCTTTCAGTGCGTAGTTTTCCATTCCATGTTCCAATATTTTCATGCGTCTTGAAATTAGAAGATTCAAACGCTTGTTGTCCAAAAAGAGAAAGTCTCCAATCGGTATTCCACGTTTGTCCACGAGGAGCGAATACACCAAGTGAATTTACAATTCCTTTTACTTCAAAAGTCCATTCATGCCACCACTTTTCTCCCGGAGCAAGGGTTAATGATAAAAATTCATTTGGAGAATTCCAAGCATCAGGCCATCTCATTTCGATTCCACCTTTCCATGTTTGAGAAAGTGGCTCATCGGCTTGTCCCAAATGTTCGAGTCGTGCCTTTACTTTAATTTCCCAATTATTTGGCGATGTTTCTCGTGCAGAAATATCAATATTTCGTTCCAATGAACGAGATGATTTTCCTCCACCAAGATTCCATTCAATTGCCGCAATATCACTGGAAAGAGGTTTTAGGTTTGGCGAAACGTTCGGAACAAAAAGCTCTCCTGATTGCACAGCTTTTCCAATTTCTTTCGTAAGCGATGGCCATGTCCATGGTTTTATGAGAATTTTTAGAATCATTTTTTTCCCAAAATGAGAAAGCGGAGATTTTCTTTCTGCAAGTGCTTGTTCATCGTGACGATCTGTGTTTGCGACAGATCGAGTCATTTCTGCAAAAAAAGTAGGATCTTTAATAAGTTTTTCTACCGTTTCAGTATTTATTAAAATAATATGAGAATGAGAAATTCCTGCCATATTTGCGGCACCATGAAAAGAATCTGCACATTTCTTTAAATCAGGAGAAGTTCCGAGATCCCAAAATTTTACGTCTTGCGCAACCATTGTAAGCGGTGCTTGAGCTGTTCCAAAACTTTTATCAGCAAGTGTATATACATTTTTTAATTCCATTTTCAATGGAAGAATTCGAACTTCTCCAATCGCTGTTACAAATCCTCCACAAGGACGAGCTTCTGCTTCGTTCATCAAAAGGACAAGATGGGTTTGCGTAAGGAATTTCAGAGTGAATGCCCAGCGAATTGGCCACACACAAACACACAAAAATAGGACAAGTAATCCAAGCCAGAACCATGTTTTCTTGAGGAATTTCATCAGATGAAGTGTGTCAAAAATTGTAGTATTTTGCAACTTATTCAAAGCTCATGAGTATTTGTTTTGATATATATTACTTGACAATAATAAAAAAACATCCTAAAGTGTTTTCGTAAATTTTATGCAAATTTTGTCATAAAGTTTCGATCTTTTACATGTTAGAGAAAAAATTGCCTCGTGATTTTGTGCGTATGTGCGCATAGTATCGCGAGACAATTGATACTGATTGTCCATAAAAAAAATCAGGAGGTTCCAAATGGAACAACAAACAAAAAGGGAAGTTGCACAAAAACTACAGAAGTTGATGAGAGAGATTCATGACCCAATGACTTCGATTGGAAAACAAAGGGCTTTGAGGAGACAGATAAATATGCTTGCAGAGGCAGGCATTAGTGGAGATTTAGAGATATTGATTCAGAAAAAAACAAGAAACACGCATAAATTGCGTCAGGAGTTGCAGGCATGTCGCGTTAAGAGAATTCAAGCATTTTTAGCAGAAGACTTACAGCAGCTTTCGACACTGAGAAACCTGAAATTGAAGATTACGCAAATTCTCGGTCAACCAAAATTGGAAAAATTATTAAGGGCTGAACTGGGAAGAGTTTTAGATCAAGTTTTAATTCATGTATCACAAATTGAGAAAGAAAAGAAGACTACTAGGAAAAAAAGAATGGTTGTTCTTCCTCAGCAACAGCAACAGAAAGATCAAACCAATGCTGATTTAAAATGGGCTTATAGAACAAGGGGGGATGCTGAAGCCTTGTTTTTGCTTTCGCCTAAAACACAAGAACACTTATTGATAGAGGACGATTATGTTCTTTATAACCGTGCAAATACGAATTCAAATGGAGGGAAACGGCCTTTATTGGATTCGGAGATACTTGAAATTAATCAGAAAATGGAAAAGTATTGTGAAGATTGTGATAAACTAATTCTCTAACAGTCGTAGAAGAACTCCCTTTCTTGTTCCTTGTGAATGAGAAAGGGTTTCTTTTTTTGTATTTCTAAATATATTCACGTACACTTTCGATACATTTCTAAAACATAAACAAATGGAAAAAATTCTTCCAATTGCGATTCCGGTCGGAATAATCCTTCTTTCAAGTCTTCGGCAGATTAATCAGTATGAACGCGGAGTGATGTTTACGATGGGGCGTTTTACTGGACTAAAAAATGCAGGATGGCGTCTCGTTATTCCTATTTTTCAGAAAATGGTAAAAGTTGATACGCGAACGAAAGCGGTTGATGTACCAGACCAAGAAGCTATTACAAAAGATAATATTCCCGTACGAATTAATGCGGTTATCTATTACCGTGTTTCTGATGCAGGAAAGGCGATTCTTGAAGTTGAAAATTTCTTTTGGGCGATGAGCCAAATGGCGCAAACAACAATGCGAAATGCTGTTGGAGAAGTAACGCTTGATGAGCTATTGCAAAACCGAGATAAGATTTCGAATAAAATTCAAATTGTAATTGATGCAGCATCTGATCCATGGGGAATTAAAGTTGAGTCTGTTGAGTTAAAAGATGTGATTATTCCGGAAGATTTAAAACGAACTATTTCAAAAGAGGCTGAAGCAGAAAGGGAAAAAAGAGCTGTTATTATTAAAGCAGAAGGGGATAAAATTGCGGCAGTAAATTTGGCAGCAGCAGCAAAAATGCTGGCTACTGAACCAGGAGCAATGCACTTACGAACACTTCAGACAGTAAATGATCTTTCTTCTGATCAGTCAAATACAACGATTTGGATGCTGCCAGTTGAAATGATGGAAGCAGTGAAAGGATTTGGGCAAGTTATGGGACAGAAGAAATAAATCTTATCCGTAATTTGACATATACAAAAAACAATGTAAACTAGAATTAGTTTAAGAATAGTAATTTAAAATTACTTAAGAAAGTTGCCGATTTAGTCCTCTGTAAGGGATTTGATCGCAGCTTTTTTAAATGTTTCAAATTTTCTTAGAAATCCTCTTTCAAGATAAAATTTCTTGAAAATGAAATTGTGCTACACTTCTTGAGACATGAACCAAACAATTTTAATTGCGGTTGGAATTGGCGCAGGAGTGCTTCTGGGAATGTTTTTTCTTATACGATGGCTGCGCAGACAAAATGATTTTCAACGATCGCTAGATTTTGTATTTCTTCAAGTACTTATCCCGAAAAAGGAATCAAAAGAAGACCATGAAAGAGAGCGTGATCAGACGAGTGATATGCATAAAGTAGTATCTATTGCAGATCATTTTTTTCAATCATTATACGGAATTCATTCTAAAGACATTAACCGGATCTGGAAAAATCAAGATTTCCTTTCTCTTGAATATGTAGCTAAGAATGGAGAAATCGGACTTTATATTGGTTGTCCACGAGAACTACAGGAAGTCATTGAAAAACAAATTACGAGTTTTTATCCAGAAGCCGTTATCGAGCGAACAGAATCGCCAAAAACCTTTCATGAAAAAACATATCAAGTAACGGGATTTTTAACCGGAACTAAAAAATATTTATACCCAATTAAAACATTTAAAAAATTCGAATCAGCAGATCCAATCAACAATATATTGAATTCACTTTCCAATGCGTCAGACGATCATGGAAATTCTGCGGCTGTTCAAATTATGATTCGTCCAGCAAAAGATGTGTGGCAAAAGTCAGCGCGAAAACTATCGAAACAATTAAGTGCTGGGAAAAATCATGCAGCATGGTGGAATCCAATTACATTACTTGGAAAAATGTTTGGTTTGTTGGTCAGTGGAGTTGATGATTCTTCAGATGGAGCCGAAGGAGAAAAAGACACGGAATCACAACAAACAACGCAAGCAATAGATGAAAAAGCAGAACGACACGGATTTGAGACAATTATCCGATGTATAACGAGTTCTCCTCAAAAAAGAATAGCACAAGTGAATATGACTTCGTTATTGAACTCTTTTAGTCAATATGGAGCACCAGCACTCAATTCTTTATTTCAGCGAAAATGGCACAGTCGTCGCGATTTAGTTGCAAATTTCTTGCTTCGATCTTCTCGTCGTTCGTGGACAACACGAAACCCACTTTTACTTTCAACAGAAGAATTAGCATCCCTCTTTCATTTTCCACATACGAAATACAATAATATTCCAGGACTGAAATGGCAGAATTTTAAAATTGCACCCGTTCCGAAAAATATTCCTCAAAAGGGATTGTATCTCGGAGACAATGTGTATCGTGGTGTGACTCGGCCAGTGTTCTTGTCGCCAGAAGATCGATTCCGACATTTCTACGTAATTGGACAAACAGGAACTGGTAAATCATCTATTTTTCAAACAATGATTCGTCAGGATTTTCAAGAAAACAGAGGAGTGTGTGTAATTGATCCACATGGTTCTTTGATTGAATCATTATTACCATTTGTTCCCAAAGAACGAGTAGATGATGTGATAATTTTTGATCCTTCTGATTTAGAGCGACCGATGGGACTGAATTTGTTGGAAGCAGAGACGGATGAAGAGCGCGATATGGTAGCATTAGATGCTATGAATATTATGATCAAAATGTTCGACGAAGAAACATTTGGACCACGAATTCAGGATTATTTTCGAAATGGAGTTTTAACATTAATGGCGGATCCTGCGGGAGGAGCTTTGACAGATATTGTTCGCTTGTTTACAGATGACGCGTTTCAGCGAGCGAAAGTTCAACATGTAAAGAATCCGGTGGTAAAAAGCTTCTGGACGAAACAAATGGCGCAAACAGGACAACGTGAAAAGCAAGAGATGATACCGTATTTTGCGGCGAAATTTGGAGCGTTTGTGACTAACGCAATGATGCGAAATATTATTGGCCAAACCAAATCAGCGTTTGATTTTGCTAAAGTTATGGATGAAGGAAAAATTCTTCTTATGAATCTTTCGAAAGGAATGACCGGAGAAATTAATTCGAAATTGCTCGGACTTATTATCGTTTCAAAATTGCAAATGGCAGCGTTGCGACGGCAAAAAAAATTAACGGCGGGACAAAAACCAACAGACTTCTTCCTCTTTATCGATGAGTTCCAAAACTACGTAACCGATTCGATTGAATCAATTCTCTCTGAAGCACGAAAATACCGATTATCATTAAATATTGCGCATCAATATTTAGGACAAATTGATACATCCGGACAAAAGAAGGGATTAAATTTGAAAGAAGCGGTTTTTGGAAATGTGGGAACGATGATGTGTTACAAAATTGGAGCGCAAGATTCAGAAGAAATGGCAAAGGAAATGGCACCCGTTTTCTCCGATCAAGATTTATTAAATATTGATGCGTTCAAAGCAGCGATCAAATTAGCAGTTGATGGACAGCCGAGTCGACCGTTTTCTTTAAACGTTCAGAAGCCGTGGTTTGAGAAAGGAAACGAAAAAATGCCAGACGCATTGAAACAAATTTCTCGATTAACACACGCTCGAAGTCGGAAGTTTGTGGAGAAAGAGATTTTTACAAGACTTGATGTGTAGGTTAGATTAAAACCCTAGAAAGGTTTAGTTGAAATATCTTTTAAAAAGAATACAAAGTCTATACTAAAAAATGCCTACAAAAAATGTCGTTTCTGTAACTCCAGAGGTACTCGTGTGGGCACGAGAAACTGCACATTTATCTATTGTAGGGGCATCAAAGAATATTATTCCTCATGAAAAATTATTAAAAATAGAACGGGGAGAAGACTTTCCGACACTTATTCAACTTAGAAATTTAGCTCATAGGTATGATCGTTCTCTTTCGACTTTAATGGGGAATAAAATCCCGGAAGATGATTACAAAAAGATTCCTTTTTTTAGAAAAGAGAATAAAACGGAGTACGATTCACCATTAGCATTATTTATTCGTGATATTCAAAAAAAACAAGATTGGGCAAGAAATTATCTGCTAGATGAAGGGATTCCTGCATTGGAATTTATTGGATCAGTTAAAATTAAAGATAATCACAAACAGGTTGCCTCCAAAATAAAGGAGCGGTTGGGGCTGCCGTCATTTACGGAATATGGGAGAAGAGAAAGCTATTTTCACGACTTAAGAACATCCCTAGAAAAAAATAATATATTTGTTTCAGTTACAGGCAGTGATCAGTCTAGTAGAGCTATTTCTCCTGAGCAGGCTCAGGGATTTGCAATCCCCGATTCTGTTGCTCCATTTTTATTCGTAAATACTCGAAGTACAATAAATTCAAAAATTTTCACGCTTATTCATGAAGTCGTACATCTTTTTTTGGATGAAATGGGAATATCAGAAGACCCTATAAAGTTTCGAAAACCAGATTGTAATGAGGATGAGATAGAAAACTTTTGTAATTTGGTCGCAGCAGAAATCTTGATGCCTGAAGATGAATTTAGAGAGCAGTGGGATAAAACAAAAGGGACAATAGAAGAAAGAATTGAGAAAGTAGGACAAAATTTCTTAGTTAGTAGTCTTTCTGTGTGCGTAAAGGCTTGGCATTTGGGCATAATTTCTGGTCATGATTTTTCAGTTATATTTCCTCACATAAAAGAAAAGATAAATGAGTGGTTACGCATGAGGGATGAAAAAAGAAAAGAGGCAAATGGTGGTGGAGATTATTATTTAAATATGAGATCTCAAAATGGAATATTGCTGTCTCAATTAGCATTTTATGCATACAAGGGAGGAAATGTAATGGCAACAGAAATTTCAAAAGTATTAACGGTAAAGGTGAGTAATTTTGATAATTATTTTTCGAAAATATAATGAAATACATATTAGATACGAACGTTTATATTGCAGCGTTTCGTGGGTATTATAATCCAGAAATTTGTTCTACATATTGGGAGGTATTACGAGAACTCGGAGAAAAAGAATCTATAAAATCCCCAAAGGAAGTAAAAGATGAGATAGAGAGAATAGATGACGACTTATCAGGTTGGGCTAAGAATAAAAATCCTTGTTTTCTGTCAGATGATTTAACCGGGATAATGGTTTTTTTTATGAAGGTAAGGGCTTCTTATGATGTTATAAAACAGAATGCAATTTCTCACTGGACGACAGAATTCGCTAAAAAAGGGCAAAAATATCATTTAAGAGAGGAGCCCATTTCGGATGAGGATATATTTGTCGTTGCAACAGCACTATTTTATCGAAAACATTTTCCTGATCAGGAAGTCGTGGTCGTAACAAAAGAGATACTAAAAAACAATCCATATAAACCAGTAAGAATCCCTCATTTATGTGATGCAGTTAAGGTTCGATGGATTAATGATTTTGAGTTCATTAAAGAAATTGGCATTACTCTTGAAGCAAAACTTTGATTAAAAAAACACTTTACCACTCTCCACTTTCGCTTTTAATATAGATATTTATCGAGCGTAATATCTTTCTATTTCCCGAAATTTCGTTGAATTCCCTTGAAGTATTTCACAGCGTCTTCTAAATCTTTCTCATTGAATTCTGGCCAATATTTATCGAGAAATAAAAGATCAGTATATGTTCCTTGCCACGGAAGAAAATTAGACAATCGTTTGTGTCCACCAGTTCGAATAATCAAATCTGGTTCGAGACTCGAATATAAATTCTGCGAGATAGTTTCTTCAGAAAATTCTTCCCCATTTTCCTGAATTTTTTTACACGCAGAAACGATTTCCGCTCGTCCTCCATAACTCAAGCAAACCTGAAATAAAAGTCCCGTACATTCTTGTGTAGCACGTTCCAATTCTTCGAGAGATTTAGCTGTTTCTGGACGAATGAGATCCAAGTTTCCCATAAGGTGTACTTTGATATTTTTCTGTACAAATTCTTCTTTTGGTTTTGCAAACTTCTCAATCAAATCAAACAAATCATCGAGTTCCTTTTGTTCTCGTTTCAAATTTTCTGTTGAAAGCGCGTAGATTGTAAAAACATCAACATTGTATTTTGGACACCAATCCAAAACAGATTTTAAAACATCGATTCCTGTTTTATGTCCGAGCACTTTTTTCCATCCTTTTATTTTCGCCCATCTGCGATTTCCGTCCATGATTGCCGCTATGTGCATGTGAGTGATTTAGTTACAACTGGTACGAACATACACAAAAAAAGAAAGAGGTGAAATTTTTATATATAAAAATGAAATATGTTCACTAAAAAAACACATCACCACGTTCCACTTTCGCTTTTAGTCGTGGATATTTATTGAGCGTAATATCTTCTTTTAATATTTGAATAGCCCAATCACGAGCATCCTGAAGCATTTGCAAATCGGATAAATCGGCACATTTAAATTCAGGAAGTCCCGATTGTTTTGTTCCATAGAGTTCCCCCATTCCGCGAAGTTCGAGATCGATTTCCGCTAACTTTTGTCCAGAATTATGTTTCTCCATTGCGCGCAGTCGAGCAGTGTTTTTATTGTCTTCATTTGTCATGAGGAAACAATATGACTGCATTGAGTTTCGTCCAATTCTTCCACGGAACTGATGCAATTGTGCGAGTCCAAAACGTTCCGCATTTTCAATCACCATGACAGTTGCATCTGGAATATCAACACCAACTTCGATTACACTGGTAGAGACGAGAATATCGAATTCTTTCTTTTTAAATCGTGCCATAATTGAGTCTTTTTCGCGCGCCTTCATCTTCCCATGCAAAAATTCTACTTTTCTGTTTGAAAATACTTGTCGAATTCGCTCATATTCACTGAGAACACTTTTGGCTTCTATTTTGTCTGATTCATCAATAAGCGGACATACCCAGAAAATCTGACGTTTCTTTTCAATTTGAGAGTCCATGAAAATCTCCATTTTCTGTTTTTCTTTTTCAGCGGAAACAACACGCGTAATAATTGGCTGACGTCCGGGAGGAAGTTCATCAATAATTGATAAATCTTGATCACCGTACACTGTTAACGCGAGCGTTCGTGGAATTGGCGTTGCTGTCATGGCGACGATATGACAATTATTTTCCGCTAAAATGGCGCGCTGCCGAACACCAAATCGATGTTGTTCGTCTATAATGGCAAGTCCAAGATTTTTAAATACCGTGTCTTCGGTCAAAATTGCGTGCGTTCCAATCAACACATCTATTTGTCCGGTACGAAGTTTTGTTTTAATTTTTTCCTTATTTCCTGCAGTAGTTGCTCCAATCAATAATTCACAACGAACATTTGTTCCAAAAAATTTTAATGCATTTGCAAAATGTTGTTGTGCTAGAATCGCCGTTGGAGCCAAAAACGCCACTTGATTTCCTGATCGCACAAGTGCTGCTGCTGCCAGAATTGCCACAATTGTTTTTCCACTTCCAACATCTCCTTGCACAAGTCTGTGCGCCGTTCGATCGAGTTCGAAATCTTTTAAAATAGAGAAGAGAACTTTCTTTTGTGCGGTGGTAAGTTCAAAAGGAACTTTTTTCAAATCTTTTTTTACTGGTTCTGCATCAAACGAAATCTTGTATGGATTTTTTGCAGATTGCTCACGAATAAATTTTTGACGAAGTACACGAATTTGAATTTCAAAAATTTCTTCAAATGCTAATCTTGCTCGGGCAGCACTCCATTGTTCCACACTTTCTGGTGTATGAATTTGTTTTACAGCCTCAGATTTTCCCAGCAGATTCCTGTTTTCTAATATTTCTTTTGGTAAAATTTCTTGAAACTCTTTTCTAAAAATAAGACAGCCTGCAATTTTTTCTCGCAACCACTTACTTGTGATAGGCGGAGATTCTGGATAAATTGCTCGCAATCTGCCGACATGTACATTTCTTTCAAAATGTATTTCAGGATTGGAAATCTGTATTTTTCCGTAATTTCTCGTAACTTTTCCAACAAGCCATACTCGGGATTCTCCCTGAAAGTTTTTTAATTTATAAGGAACCACAAACCATACGACATCAATAGTTGATCTATCTCGTAAAACAAGAGCGGCGCGTCCAAGTTTTTTTCCACGAGCGGTTTTCTCCACTCGAAAATCACATAAATTTCCCACAAGTGTGTTTTTTTCTCCTAATTTTATTTCAGAAAAAAGAGAAATTTCATTTGTGGATTCTAATGCACGAGGAAAAAATTCTAATAAGTTTAATACGGTTTTAATGCCGATTTGATCGAGTTTTTTAATATGTGCAGATGTGGTTTTTAGCACAGATTTTAATGACAAATTGAGATTCATTACGATAATTGTACAAAAAAAAGAAAAAAAAACTTGCAAAAAGATTTAAGTTGCCGGAAAATTCGTAACGAAGACCTCGCAAAAGCGAGTCAACACACAATTTCTCTTACTCCATTAAAAAATGAAAATAAAAAAATTTATAGCTCCATTATTTGGATTACTTCTTGCTGTTGGAGTGTTTACTCTTGGAGGAGATGTTTCAGCACAACTTATTAGTGATTTGGATAATCCAGAAAATATCGCATTAGCGACAGGAGGAGAAGGATCATTCAGAGTTATTTTACGAACAATCATTAATTTCGTACTCTACTTCCTTGGATTGATTGCTACAATTATGGTGATCTATGGGGGATTTCTTTATATTACTTCTCAAGGAGAGGATACAGAGAAAGCAAAAAAAGTACTTTTGTATGCAGCAATTGGTATTGTTATCATTTTGATCTCATTCGCACTGGTAAATACATTGTTGGGAGCAGCAGCAAAGAATGGAAGTGAGTCTACAATACAAAGTAGCGGACAGTCCTTTTAGTAAGGAAAAAAGAAAACTTAAAAAATCCCGCATTGCGGGATTTTTTTATATAAAAAGTTATTTATTTTTTCTGTTCGAATGTGGGTTTGAAAAAATGTATTTACCAGTGGATTGGAGGAGATCTTTTTTTGTATTTCATGTAATTATCCGATACAATAATGACTGATGGCAAGATCTCGTAAATCGACTCCCAGCGTAAAAATTCCAGCATCAGTTCTTCGACGTGAAGCACAAAAAGCTGCGAAAAAAATGATTATGGCAGAAAAGAAAAAAGAACGACTTCGTGAAACACGTGAGAAAGCAAAAAAAAGAGCAAAATTACAGATAGAAAAAAAGAAAACACAGAAGAATAAGACAGAAGAAGTTTTTGATTTATCTTTTCAGAGAGAACTATGGGCAAGTGGATGGATTTTATTAGGAATATTATTCATTACGTTATTTGTGAGCAAGGCGACTATTTCACAAACAATAACGAGAGAACTATTTCAATTATTTGGAATTGGAGTATGGGGACTTCCGATTATCACAACATTCGTGGGAATTGTTTTATTGGTAAAACGAGAATACGAATTTCTCACGGTACGGATTGCGGCACTCATTGGAGTATTAGTCTCTGTGTTGGGAGTAATAAATTTGTTTGTGGCACAAGAAGAATCTCTTGCATTGGCCCATAAATACGGAGGAGTACTGGGGTTTACAGTCGGATTTTTTCCTCGTGAATTTTTCGGAACAGGAGTTACGGCAGTTTTATTGTCTGGATTGACTTGGTTTTGTGTAACGGTTGGATTTAATATTCGTTGGTCTCAGTTTTTATTAAATGCTCCTGAGGAAATTAAAATCAAAAAAAGCTCAGATGAAACAGAAAAAGGAAGTGCAAAACCTGAGAAACAAGAATCTATTCCGAAATCTCGATTTGCTAACGAATTAGAGATTGTTGATACGACACGAGCAAAAGAAGCGAGAAAAACAGAAATAAAATTAGAACAAAAAGACGAATTAACGGAAGCAAAAAATCGTGCGATTGAAGGACAATGGGAGCCACCATCAATTGATTTATTAAAAAAACAGACTTCTACTATTACAGTAAACGAGAAAAAACTCCGTGATAATGCAGAAAAAATTCGTGAAAAATTAGAACAATTTGGCATTGAAGTGACCATGAAGTCAGTTCATGTAGGACCGACAGTAACACAATTTACGTTTACTCCTGCGCCAGGAGTAAAATTGACAAAAATTACTGGATTAAAGAATGATTTAGCGCTTACTTTAGCTGCGGAATCTATTCGTTTAGAAGCACCAATTCGAGGAAAAAGTCTTGTTGGACTTGAAATTCCAAATGAAAAAAGAGCAAATGTTGGAATGAGAGAAATTATCGAATCAGATGCTTGGGAAGACCATACGTCTCTTTTAAAACTTGCTGTAGGACGAGATGTGGCCGGAAAACCAATTGTGATTGATTTAGCGAAAATGCCACATCTTCTCATTGCGGGAAAAACGGGATCTGGAAAATCAGTCGGAATGAATGCCTTTTTGTGTAGTTTACTCTGGAATAATTCTCCTTCAAACTTACGTCTTATTTTGATTGATCCGAAACGAGTAGAATTAAAACGATACGATAAATTACCACATCTTTTGACACCGGTAATTGTTGAGCCGGAAAAATCAGTATCTGCCCTCGCTTGGGCGGTTGCGGAAATGAATCGTCGATATAAAATGTTGTCGGAAGCGAGTGTGGTAAATTTAGATCAATACAACGAAAAATTCCCAGAAAAAAAGGAGCCGAAAATTGTAATTGTGATTGATGAGTTGGCAGATTTAATGATGGTTGCTGGGAAAGATGTGGAAGCAGCGGTAGTTCGAATTGCTCAACTCGCTCGAGCAGTTGGAATGCATTTGATTATTGCAACGCAGAGACCCTCAGTAGATGTAGTAACAGGATTGATTAAGGCGAATTTACCTGCAAGAATTGCCTTTCGCGTATCATCACAGATTGATTCACGAACAATTATTGATGGGATGGGAGCAGAAAGTTTACTTGGATTAGGAGACATGCTTTCTCTCGATGGGAATTCTGGAGCGCTTACTCGAGTGCAAGGAATTTATATTTCTAATGAAGAAGTTTCTCGCATTGTAAATCACATTAAATTACAGTTTCCTGAGATGATTGCGAATGATGAAGTAACGACTCAATCAATTGAAGGAATGGCAAAAGGCGGGGTTTTAACAGCCGGAACACAAAGAGATGTGGCGGATGACGATTTAGACTCTCTTTTTGAAGATGCAGTGAATTTAGTTATTGAAACGGGAAAAGCATCTGCAAGTTTTTTCCAGCGTCGATTAGAAGTAGGATATGCTCGTGCGGCTCGAATACTTGATCAAATGGAAGGTCGAGGAATTGTTGGTCCAGCACGTGGAGCAAAACCGCGTGAAGTTTTTGGTCGACAAGAATGAACAAACAATTTGATGTACTCGCTTTCGGATCACTAACGCTCGATACGTTTGTTGCGTTAGATGAAATGGAGATAGAAAAACATAAACGCGAAGATTTATTGACAATTCCCGTTGGGGCAAAAATTTCAATGCATACAAAATCAAAACATGCAGGAGGAAGTGCTGCAAATATTACAACAGGATTAGCAAAATTAGGATTTCATGTTGGTATTTATGGAACGGTTGGAGATGATCAATCGGGGCGAGTTATTCGTCATTTATTAGAAAATAAACACGTTGATACGACAGGAATATTAGTACAAAAAAATACTCCGAGTTCAAGTTCCATCATTATTATGACATCAGATGGACAACGAACCGTTTTACATGAACGCTCTACTTACGCACATTTTGAAAACTTTCCAGCTGGAATTCCTGATACTCGAGCACTTTACATTGGGCATTTAGAAAAGCGAGAAGATCCATTGTTTCAGCATTTGTCTGAGTGGAAAAAGAAAAAACCAGACGGATTGATTATTTGGAATCCAGGGAAAACACAGTTTTCCAGAGGATTTGACGCATTTCTATCTGTTTTTCCAGAAGTTGATTGTTTAATTCTCAACAAAGAAGAGTTAGAATTATTTGCTGGAGAACAAGGTGAAATTAAACTCTTGGTTCAAAAATTTCTTTCTGCAGAAGTAAAATCGCTTATCGTAACAGATGGAAAAAATGGCGCGTATTATTTTTCTCATGAACAAGAACTGCATCAACCAATTACAGATATAAATCCACCGATTTGTTCTCTTGGAGCAGGAGATGCGTTTGCAGTTGGAGTTGTTGCTTCACTACTAGGCGGAAAATCCGCAGAAACACAATTACTCTGGGGAACAAAAAGTTCTGAATCAGTAATTCGTGAATTTGGAGCACAGGTTGGACAGATTACGAGAGAGGAATTTGAAGCATAAAAAAAGGTCCCGCGAAAAGCAGGACCAAAACAGATCTTTATTTCAACAACAACATTTTTCGTACTTCAGCAAAAGACTCTGTTTGAAGTTTATAGAAATATGTTCCAGAGCTTACAGAAGCTCCAGAATCATTTTTTCCACTCCATTTAACTTCGTGATTTCCGCCATGAAAGGCTGGAAAACTTTTTACTAGTTGACCTTTGATATTGAAAATTTCAAACCTTGCTACTTCACCTTCCTTTACGGAAAACGAAATAGTAGTAGAAGGATTAAATGGATTTGGGTAAGCTGGATTCAATTGATTTTCAATTGTACCAGGGACTCCTTCTTCATCTTCTTCAGCCTTAATTTCAATAGAAATTGGGCCAAAGAGCTCAGAAGATCCATCAATCTCAACACTCTCCAACCAATAGAAATACTGGTTGTCCGTTTCCACATCTTCATCTGTGAAAGAATAAAATTCTCCACAGGATGAGTTTGATGCAGAAATAGAAGACATCTGCAATGAGGAGTTAATATTTTCAGAATTGTTTCTGAGAATATTGAATCCCATCAGAGATGTTTCTGATTGAGTTGTCCAATTAATTTTTGCAAAATTTTCTGCTGTTTGAACGGCAGAGAATGATGACAATTCGACAGGAAGGGTTTGATCTTCGAAATTAAAATAAAATGAATCAATTTCTCTGGTTTCAAGGACTTCAATTACTTGAAGATTTTCTTGTCCAGTAAGTGGTCCAGATTTTTGATTTGATACATCTAAATAATATGCATCATTAGTTAATCCAAAATTTTCGAGAGGAACGATATTACGGACTAGGTTCCCCCAAAGATTTAAATATCTAAAATTTGTTAATCCAGAAATAGGACTCAAATCACTCACTTGATTATTATAAAAGGCTAGCGACTCAAGATTTGTTAATCCAGAAATAGGACTCAAATCACTCACTTGATTATTAGAAAAACTTAGCGACTCAAGATTTGTTAATCCAAAAACAGGACTCAAATCACTTACTTGATTATTAGAAAAACTTAGCGACTCAAGATTTGTTAACCCAGAAATAGGATTCAAATCATTCACTTGATTATAATACAAACCTGTATTATTATAAAAGGCTAGCGACTCAAGATTTGTTAATCCAGAAATAGGACTCAAATCACTCACTTGATTATTAGAAAAAATTAGATACTCAAGACTTATTAATCCAGAAATAGGGCTCAAATCACTTACTTGATTATTAGAAAAACTTAGCGACTCAAGATTTGTTAATCCAGAAATAGGATTCAAGTCACTCACTAAATTATTAGCAAAACGTATCTTCTTAAGACTTATTAATCCAGAAATAGGGCTCAAATCACTCACTTGATTGCTGCCAAAAGTTAGAGTCTCAAGATTTGTTAATCCAGAAATAGGATTCAAATCACTTATTTGACTTTTGATCAAATGTATCTGCTTAAGATTTGTTAATCCAGAGATAGGGCTCAAATCACTCACTTGATTATAATAAAAACTTATCGTTTCAAGATTTGTTAAATATTGTGCACCTTCCATTGATATAATGTCTATGTTGAAACTATAGATATCAGTTATTGTCCCTAATTCCGCAACGTTTGGCTCATGATCAGCTGCCTGACCAAGTTCTTCATTGATTACCATTTTGAAGTTATTGTCTGGAATCAATGTTCCGAACAGACTTCCTAAACTTACTACTAAAATTATTGCTATGATTATTATGTTTTTCATTTTTTCCTCCTATGGAAAAATTTCTTGTATCGACGTTTACTGCTCAAGAGTCGAGTAATGATTTCCACCAAAACTTTTAGTGATGAATCTAACTAAAGTATTTATACTCAAATATATTTATTCTTTTCCCTTTATTAAAAAAGAAAAGAAAATGGATTGTTGTTAAAACGATCTGTGAAAGAACGAACCTTTTCACTATGAAATATTGAAAGCCAATATTGTCATAACAGAAAAATGTTGTATTTATTTTAATACAAAATAAAAAAAAGTCAAGTAATTTTTGTTGTTTTGTTTTTACTCTAAACACGCATCTTTTTCAGCTTTTCTAAACACGGACCATTTGTGTCCAAAAATGCATATCCATCAAATTTGTGTGGAGGAACCCAACGAATTTCTTGTCCCTCCTTTGCAACAGGTTTTCCTTTTTGAATTTGGCACCGATGAAATCGAAGTAACAATTCCGTGCGCTCGAATTCCAGCAAAATCTCACAAAAATGCGGACGAACAGAGACTTCGATTCCAAGTTCTTCTCGGATTTCTCGTTTTACGCAATCTCGAAAAGATTCACCTTTTTCTCTTTTTCCACCAGGAAATTCCCATTGTCCAACAAAAGATTTTCCCATTGGACGTGTTTGAACGAGATATTTTCCATTTCGTAAAATGCATGCTGCTCCAACTTCTATGCGGAACTTATGAGATTTTTTTTTTGTTTTTTTAGTGCGTTTCTTTTTTTCTGGCTTAAAAGCCTCTAGTGTTTTTTCTGTGAAAAAATTTCCGAGTTCTCCGTCAATTTTTATTCCGGCACGAATTGCACTTGCAAGATCCATCATTGCATTATTCCACATTCTTCCAGAAGAAGCCTTTTCTACTAATTGTTTTGCGGTGTTTTCTATATTTTCTCCTGGACAAAGAACTTCGATAATTTTTTGAATATTGGTGTCGATAGCTGCAACTTTTTCATCCCAAGCAAACGCACGAATTGCGTGTGCTGTATATGTTCCAACTCCTGATAATGATTCCAGATCACGTTGTGTTTGGGGAAACTTTCCATCAAATTCATTTACAATTTTTTGAGCTGCACGCAGCATGTTTTTTCCACGAGAATAAAATCCCAATCCTCTCCATACAGGAAAAACATCTTTCCATTTCGCCGCAGCGAGATCTTGCACTGTTGGAAATCTTTTTAAAAAATTTGGATAAAAATCCTTTTTTACGCGTGGTACTTGTGTTTGCTGGAGCATTACTTCTGAAACCCAAATATGATATGGATCAGTAGTTTCACGCCATGGTAATTTTCGTCCGTGAACGATATACCATTGTTCAAGTGCCGTCGAAAATTTCGCCGGATCAATCATGTCGTTTGAAGTTTCTCTGAAAACGATTATTCACGCAAATTTTTTACGCAGCGCCAGCGAAGACAAAGTAGTAAACAAGTGTCCAAGAAGAAAGTGCGAGGATAAGACCAATCGCAGCGCTTTTGATAATTTTTTTTGCATCCTCCACTTGTGTGTCATCACCAAAATGAACAATCATTTTTATTCCTGCATAAATCATCGCAATAACGGCAAGAATTCCAATAAAACTTAAAAGGAAATTTAGCCATTTTGCTACAATCAAAATCATTCCTTTTATATTCGGCATCACTAGTTGATTATTATCTGTAAATGTATCAATAATTGGTCGAATTGAAATAATGAGAATAAGTCCCATCATAGAGAGGAAAATTCGTCTTTTAATATCAGTTTTTTTCCCATCCTCTCCTGCAGAAATAATTAATAAAATTGCGTTATATACAATAAAAGCAATAGCGATAATTGCGAGGAAAGATGTAAACATATCGAATACTCCACTTACTTCTTCGAGTCCTCGTTGAGCAAAATCTGCCGTATCAGCAGTTCTTAATATTTCACCATTGCGACCAAAAATAACCCAATCAACAATCGTCACAGCGAATGTCATCGTTAAAAATCCTAAAAGAATTCCAATCAAATTATGAACTTTTTTATTCAGTTTTTCTTCGTCTTGAAATAGTACAAAAATTTCAATTCCACTATAAGCGAGCAGCATAATAGCAATTGGAATCATTACCTTTTTCATAACACCAATAACTCTTTCTACTATAGATCGAAACTGACTTGTTCCTTCAGAATTTGTTCCAGTGTAATCAAAAAGATCAGTTTCTTTTCCAAGAAATGTTCCTTTAGAAGCGTCTTGACCATTGAATCGTTGAAATAGTACAGAAGAATCTGGCACAGTAAATCCCATTTCTTGCCAAGTTCCAGTAAACCAAGCAACTCTATATGCAATAGCTTTTCCAAGAACTGCATATGCGGCTTTCATTTTCTTCTCTTTCCGACTTTCATCTCCATTAACAACAACAATTGGACCTGTTAATTTTCGGCCATTAATGCCAATAATTGCACGAATATGAGTTATTCCATCGAATTCTCGGTTTTTACTTATAATTTGAACTTCATCGGCAATATTTATCGATTCAAAATAAATAGCAACAGTACTTACATCAATTGCGTTTAATTTCATTGCAGCATATTCCGGTTCTAAATCTTTTGGAACCCAAAAATCTGTAATAAGAGGTTTATCATGTTCATTTAATTTCACATTAATTGCTCCAATTGCAGCATTTCCAAGGATTATTTTTTGTCGTAACTCAGTGTCATTCACAGAATCAAAAAATAATAATTTAATGTCTATAGTGGGAATAAGATCAGAATCACCAGTTGAAACAGTTGCTTCAGTCGCATTGGTAATAGAATATGGTTGTGGTTCGGGGAGAGGATTTACAGTTGCAGTCGTTATCGTTAAAGTTCGATATGGTTCTTTTTCAGATACGACATTATCTGGAACAACATCATTTGCAAAAGTTACTCCCGTTAGAAACGGAATCGCAATAAGAAGAAGCCAGAATAATTTTTTCATTTAACGAATAAGAAAACGAACGAGAACGTAACTTGCAGAAGCAATAATAATTCCCAAAATACTAGTTTTAATCATTCCTTTTGCTTTTGTTGTTTGCTCCTCGTTTCCAAAGCTAATTACAAAATACAGACTTGAAAGAACAAGCATTGCCATTGCTGCAATAGCGACTAATGAAAGCACGAAATTTATAAGTCCAGCAACTTCTGTTACAACCATTTCAGTTGTTTTGTCTGCGGAATCTTGGAACGAGAAAATACGTATAATAATTTCTGACATCAATATCATAATTGATCCCATTATCATCGACTTGAAGAAAGTTTTAATAAAAGTAGAAGATTCTTCTCCTTCACCATTCATAACCAATTTGTATCCTGTGATAAGGGCACTGACAAGGAAAAATGCCCCTGCTGAATATTCAAAGAATCGGACAATGGCACTGACCTTTTCAGATAATTTAATTTGAGTAGAAGTAGACAAAACCTCATTTCCAGACGGATTAAAGAGCTCGAACCCAATAAATTCTGCAAGAGAAATAATTGTTAACCCCAGAACGGTCCAAGCGAGCTGTTGTTTATATTGAGTGATTTTTTCTTCGTCTCCCATTGCCATTATATATTTCAGTCCCAATATAACTATAAAAAGAATGGCAAGTGCTCCAAGAATACGATTAACGGTTCGTAATAATTCTCCAGTAAAAATAGAGCGTAATTTATCTTGAGTTGTTTTAGTTAAGCCGTCTCCGATACGCATTACAATATTTTTCGTAAAAGCAGAATCATAATTCTCATCAGACAAAACGAGTTGGTTTGTACTAGAACAAAGATCAATTGCGGAATCAGAAGCTTTTACAACGGCTTTATATTTTTCTTTGGCAAGATTATGATCGTTACTATTAAATGCGATGTTTCCCGCAAGAAATTCGTCATTTGATTCTATTTGATAGGAGAGAGATTCTTTATAAGAAGTAGAACTTTTTGTCGCTGCTTCACATGTAGATACCATTGTTTCATGAATTGCTTCTGCCTGCAATTTTGCATGATTTGCTTCCTGGAGAAGGAGATCAGCTTCAGAATTATCTGCCTGAGCAATGTTGCCGAGACAAAGTATCGAGAAAGTAAGTACGAGAAAGAGTTTCTTCATTCCAGACATTATACATAAAAAAGTCTTTTTCTTCAAATAATTTTGACAAAAGGGACGGAGCAATTAAACTCTCGTCGGTTTGATCTTTTGAAACACAGATGTTAATAGCGTTACTACTGGTTCCCGTGGGAATACTCGTGATTGTTAAATCTGCTCGAATAGGGGACTTTTTTGGAGAAATTTCTTTTGCTGAAAAAGTTTTTGGGAGCGGAGGAACATATACATTCATAAAATTGTTTGGCGTTATTATAACAATTCTCTCCATTATGTGGTTGACCGGTGGTCCGCAAGAGTTCTTGCGAAATCATCTTAACATATTTTTTGGAGGTTCCTGATATTCGGGGCTGTAGCTCAGCTGGCTAGAGCACCTGCTTTGCAAGCAGGGGGTCCAGGGTTCGAGTCCCTGTAGCTCCACCATTTTATTCTAGGAAACAGAATTCTTTTTTCCACGCAAAAAACGCTCTGCGAATTTTGCCAGAGATCAAACCTACTTCGGGCGAGTAGCTCAGCGGTAGAGCAGTGGCCTTTTAAGCCATTGGCCGAGAGTTCGAATCTCTCCTCGCCCACCAGTTGTCCCGTTTTACGAGACTTAAAATATTAAATTTCAAACTTCAATCTTGAGAGAAAGAAGTTTTTTGTTCTATGAAAAATTTCGTTCTCTAGATTTTATTATTTAAACTTTATAAATTTAAGTGAAGTGCCTTGAGTTCATCTGTTTTTCATGCTACAAATCAAACACATGAAAGAAAGATTTGTTGAAGATTTAAAAACGCGTTTGGACATTGTTGAAATTGTTCGGCGATATGCGCAGTTGAAAAAATCTGGGAAAAATTGGATGTGTCGGTCGCCATTTCGAAACGAACGAACACCAAGTTTCTGCGTGTCGCCAGACAAACAGTTTTGGTATGATTTTGGAAATGCCGAAGGAGGAGACGCAATTTCATTTATTGAAAAAATGGAAAATTTGTCCTTTCAGGAAGCAGTACAATTTTTGGCAGATATAGCAGGAATAGAAGTTCCTAAAAATTTTGGAGACGGAGCCGTTTCTCGTGAACAAAAACAAGATTTATTTGGCTTGCATGCCGCTGCTGCAGAGTATTTTTCACTCCAATTGGAAAAAAATTCTGAAGCAAAAAAATACTTAGAAGATCGTGGCATTTCGAGTGAAATAAGGAAAGAATGGAATATTGGATATGGTGGAGAAAAAGAAGACGGAATGACACAATTCCTTTTAGAAAAAGGATTTAACGCAGATCAAATAGAAAAATCAGGTGTTTCCTTTGTGCGAGAATTTGGAAACAAAAAAATGAGAGACAGATTTGATCGTCGAGTGCTTTTACCGATTTGTGAGCCACGAAATGGAGAAATAATAGCCTTTTCTGGGCGTAAAATTTTCGAAGAACAAGGAGGAGGAAAATACATTAATTCTCCAGAAAATCCGGTGTATCATAAAAGTGCGACGTTGTTTGGTCTCCATCGTGCACGAAAAAAAATTCAAATGCGTGATGCCGTATTATTAGTGGAAGGAAATTTTGATGTAATTTCTGCTCATTCAGCGGGATTCGAACATTGTGTTGCGACCTGCGGAACAGCATTAACAGATGATCATTTGCGTATTTTGAAAAGGTTAACGAATACCGTTTTACTCGCATTTGATTCTGATAAAGCAGGAAAAAAAGCAACTTTGCGTGGTGTAGAAATGTGTCTTCGAGAAGAAATGACACCAAGAATTGTGGAAATTTCAGGGGGGAAAGATTTAGATGAAATGTTTCAAAAAACACCTGAGGAAGCGAAAAAATCAATTGAAGGAGCACGAGAAGCACTAGATTTTCTGTTTGAAAAATTTGCAATAAAAAATCTTGATGGCTCAGTAAAAGGTGAGACGAAATTTTTAGATTCATTTTTCTTTTTCTTACGTCTGGTCTCTCGTCCAATTGAAGTGGATGAATGGTTGAGTCGCATTGCAAAAAAAACAAAGAGATCTCGGCAAGTTATTGATCAAGAATTCAAGCGGTTCGTTGCAGGAAACGCAAAAGAGCAGGGATATCAGAAAGAGAAAACAACGGAATCAAGTATTTCTAAATTTACTCGTGAAGAATCTTTTGTTGGTTTTTTATCAGTTTTCTGGGACTTTTTCGGTCCAAAATTAGAAGGAAAAGAAGAGCTTTCAGAGCTTTTACTAGAAGAATTACCAAGAACATTATTAAAAAAGAAGATTTTGAAACAGGAAATTTCTACGGAAGAAAATTTACAAATATCTGCATGGGAATTACATGAAGCCAACAAATACGATGAAGATTTTTCTGATGAAAATAAGAAAAAAGAATTCGATCGGTTTGTGAAATTATTTAAAATAGGAAAAGAGAAACGCGGTCGATTAGAACAGGCTCGTAATTTAAAATTTTAAAAAATGAGAACAGAATCAGAACCAAAGATTACACAGAGTACGCACAAAGAACTGTCTTCTTTGCAACAAGAAATCGTTGCAGAATTAACAAAAGCTGAAAATTCAGAAGCGCGAGTTCGGATGTATGGAGAATTAGTTGATACATACGGAGTAGACGCGTTAGTTGGATTTTTGTTGCCAGAAATGGGCGACGCAACATCTTCAATTATTTCCGGTTTATATCTTTTATTCGAAGCAAAGGCAGCAGGATTATCGAAAACGGAATATTTAAAAATAGTTGGTCTACAAACAGCAGATATGTTTGTCGGAGCGATTCCTATAGTTGGAGATATTGCCGACTATTTTTTCCAAGCGAATAAATGGAGTACTGGGTTTTTTGAAAAACGCGCAGAGGAATTGGAGAAAAAAGCTCGTGAATTAGGAATTGATGAATCTCAAATTGCTCAAATTCGAACAAAAGCTGAAATTTTGCCACAAATTGTGGGAGAAGTGGTAAAAACAAAACAAGAGTTAGCATAGAAATAGGTATAAAATTTATCTGGGGAAAAGTTTTGACAGAAATTTTTTTAAGAAAGATATTGTGAGCAATGTTTGATTTATTAGGAAATTGGATAGCGATTGATGTATTTGCTCTTTCAGGGAAATGGGCAGAGATGACAGAATTTTTTATTGCCGATACGACAAAAATTCTTGTGTTACTTTTTCTTATTACACATGTAATGGGGTTTGTGCGTGCATATTTACCAATGGCAAAAGTACAAAATTTTCTTAATTCTCGTCGTTGGTTTGGAGCGGATCATTTGATTGCTGCTGGCTTTGGTGCAATTACGCCTTTTTGTTCTTGTTCGAGTTTGCCACTTTTTATAGGATTTGTTCAGGCGAGAATTCGTCTAGGAGTGACACTTTCTTTTTTAATCACTTCCCCGCTGGTAAATGAAGTTGCTTTGGCAGTATTTTGGGCAACTTTTGGATGGAAAATTACTCTTATATATTTATTTTCGGGATTATTCATCGGCGTGTTTGGTGGAATGATTTTAGGAAAATTTGTTCCAGAGACATGGATTGAAGAAGTTTTTCGAAATCTTCCGGAGCAGCATCATGGTTGGCAAAAACCAAAATTTTCTGTTGCGTGGGAAAGGGCACACAAGGAAGCTTTGAAAATTTTCAAATCAATGGTTGGTTGGGTGATTATGGGAGTTGGATTAGGAGCAATTATGCATGGATGGCTTCCGAAAGAATTTTTTTCCGAAAAATTGAAACTCAATAAATGGTGGGCAGTTCCATTGGCAGTTATTGTAGCCGTTCCATTGTATTTGAACGCTTCAGCAGCAGTTCCTGTTGCGGAATCTTTTGTGGAAAAAGGAATGCCGATTGGAACAGCAATGGCGATGATGATGGCGACAGTTGGACTCAGTTTTCCCGAAGCGATGATTTTACGTCGTATTATGCGTCCACAGTTATTAGCAACTTTTTTTGCAACAGTTACTATCGGGATTATTTTAATTGGTTGGAGTTTTAATGCTTGGTTGGGATTCTTATTGTTTTAGTTTCTATGATTGAAGCATATTGCAATTTTCTCCAAAATCGCGACAATCTCAACGATGGTTATTGATAATCGCCGTGCCCGATTTGAGTACGACTTGCAGGATTCTTTTACTGCGGGAATGGTACTTGAAGGGTGGGAAGTGAAATCTTTGCGTGCAGGACATGCGAATTTACGAGCGGCGTGGGTTTCTCTTCGTGGTGGAGAAGCGTGGCTGGAGAAATGTACTATTGCGCGATGGAAATTTTCCAATGCAGTACAACCAGAAGAACGTTCTCGAAAACTATTACTCAGTAAAAAAGAGCTCCAGAAAATTGAAAATGCATGTCATGAAAAAGGAACAACAATTACACCATTAAAAATTTTTTCAGACAGAGGGTATTTGAAATGCGAAATAGCGCTTGTTCGTGGGCGAAAAAAACATGAAAAACGTCAACTTCTCAAAGATCGTGCGATGAAAAAACGAACCGATAGAATTTTGAAAGATTTTAATGCTCGGTGATTTATAATTTTTATTCTCTTTTTAAATGAAATGCTCTGTGTGTGGTTACGAAAACTCAAAAGTAATAGATTCCCGTGTAACGGATGAAGGACGCTCTATTCGTCGACGAAGAGAATGTGAGAAATGTGCTTTTCGATTTACGACATTTGAACGCTCTCAGTCAGCAAATTTACTTGTTGAAAAACGAGATGGAACAGCAGAGCCATATGATCGAGAAAAACTAGAAAAAGGAATTCTAATCGCTTGTGGGAAACGTCCAGTTTCCATTGGAGCGATTCGAGAGCAACTTTCTCAACTAGAAGAGAAATGGGGACGAGAACAAATTGTTCGTTCGGATAAAATTGGGGAAGCAGTAATAGAAATGTTACTCGAATTGGATCACGTAGCTTTTCTTCGTTTTGCATCTGTATATCGAGACATTGAGGATTTAGATACTTTTAAAAAAGAATTCAAAAATTGGATTGATGGGAAAAATAATTTCAAACAGAAAGGTTGAAAATTTCCTCAAAATCAGCAAACTATCAAAGAAATTATTTATCTATTTTACAATGACAGATCTTATTCTCGTTGGGAAACAAGGGTCAGGGAAAGGGACCCAAGCAAAAATTTTAGCAGAAAAATTTGGATTTAAAATATTTGAAACAGGTGGTGCATTGCGTGCTATCGCAAAAGAAGATTCTGATCTTGGTCGAGAAGTTCTTGCTATTACAACGCGAGGAGATTTAGTACCAAATGAGGTGGTTATGAAAATTGTTTCAGATTTTCTTTCAAAACTCAAAGGAGACGTTCCAGTAGTTTTTGATGGAATTCCTCGTTCAGAAGAACAGAGAAAAAGTTTAGAAAAACTGCTTGAAGAAAATGGACGAGAATTTCGAGCACTTGAAGTTCGGCTTTCAAATAAAGAAGCTTTAGCAAGACTTTCTGTTCGTGCTCAGTGTGGAGATTGCGGAGCAAATTTTGGATCACCAGAAGATATTTGTACCAAATGTGGCAGTACAAATGTCTCTCGTAGAGCAGATGACACACCAGAAGCCATATCAAAACGATTAGATAATTTTGAAAAATTTACTGCTCCACTTTTATCTGTGTGGAAAGAATGTGGAAAACTTATTTCTGTAAATGGAGAACAAAAGAGAGAACTTGTTACGGCAGAAATGCTGGAACAATTAAAGCTCTAATCGAAGTTCAATTTTCAATTTGTAAGCTTCAAATATTAAACGGAAAATCGGCTTTATTCTTGTGAAAGAAAAAGGATCTTTTTATGACAGAACTCTAAAAATCGTTACACTAAGTACGAAATGAAAAAACAATTTGAAGCAGTTCTCTGGGATTTTGATGGAGTAATAGTAGATTCTGAAAGATTGTGGCTTGAATCGGCACCAATATTTTACGAACAACAAGTGGGACACAATATTTCACAAGAAGCACAAGAGCGATTTGTGGGAGGAAGTTTGCGGAACGCTTGGACGATTCTTTCTCAAGAGCATGGACTCGCATCTTCCTTTGAAAAATTTGAAAAAGAATGTGTGGAATTTGCGATTCATGAAATGTATCCACATGTTCAATTAATCCCCAACGCATTGGACGCAATCCTTTTTTTACAAAAAAACAATGTTCCACAAGCAATTGGAACGTCTGGACATAGAGGATGGTTTAATCCTACATTTGAAAGATTAGAATTGTCTCAATTTTTCGATACAGTTGTGGCATCAGAGGACGTGAACGGAATTGGAAAACCAAAGCCAGATATATTCCTTCGTTGTGCAGAGTTATTGAAAATTTCACCTGAAAAATGTTTAGTAATTGAAGATTCAACAAATGGTTGTATTGCAGGGAAAATGGCAGGAGCAACTGTTTGGGGATTTCGAAATGGTTGGAATGATACACAGGACTTAAGTATGGCTGATTGGGAATTTGATTCGTTTAGAGATATGGTAAAAAATTTGCAGAAAAAATAGTTCAAGAGTAATTTCCGAGCAATGAGAATAGAAATTCGGACACCAGAACAATTGAAAAAAATGCGAAAAGCTGGTGAAATTTTACGGAATGCACAAATGGCGATACAAAAGCATTGTGTTCCGGGAGTTTCGCTTAAAGAATTAGATGCTATCGCAGATGATGTAATTCGTTCTGCTGGAGGAATTCCAAATTTTTTTGGATTTCACGGCTTTCCTGCTTCTATTTGCGCGATGTTAAATGATGATGTTGTGCATGGAATTCCAGATGATCGAGTTTTGAAAAAAGGAGATTTATTGTCTATTGATGGAGGAGTTTTGTGGCAAGGATGGAATTCTGATGCAGCCTTTTCTCTTGTTATAGGAGGAGAAGAAGCAAATAAAAAAAGAGAAATTTTTCAAAAAACAGTACAAGAAGCACTTTTAGCTGGATGTGAAGCTGCACGAGATGGAAATTGTTTAGGAGATATTGGTTACGCTATTGAATCAGTTATTAAAAAAAGCCCTTATTCTATTTGTAAAGAATATACTGGACACGGAATTGGTCGAGAAATGCATGAAGAACCATATGTTTTCAACTACGGACACAAAAATACTGGTGCAAGATTAAAATCAGGAATGACGTTTTGTATAGAGCCCATTATTGCAGAGGGAAAACCCGAAGTAAAAACAATGCCAGACAA
Organism: Candidatus Altimarinota bacterium; assembly: GCA_963677105.1. GTDB lineage: Bacteria > Patescibacteriota > Gracilibacteria > UBA4473 > UBA4473 > M50B91. The sequence continues at coordinate 635,902 of OY781871.1, forward strand.
TTGGCTCGTTCGTACAGTAGACGGAAAGGATGGATGTCAGTGGGAACATTGTGGAGTTATTACGCCGAATGGATTAGAAATTTTTGCTTAATTTAAAAACCAATATGAGAAGATTAAAAACATTTTTCTTTTTTATTCTAATGAACATCGCCGTGTTAATTATGATTAGCACGCTGTTTACTGTGTTTAAACTAGAACCATATATAACAAATCAAGGATTGAATTTAGAATCATTATTAATTTTCTCGGCAATTATAGGATTTACCGGATCGTTCATTTCATTGGTCATGTCTCGATGGATGGCGAAACGAATTTTTCGAATACAAATCATCGCGTCGCCTCAATCTCAAGAAGAAATATTTTTCTTTCACACCATAGAATCTCTTGCAAATCGAGCAGGAATAAAAATGCCAGAAGTTGGGATTTATCCGTCAAAAGAAGTAAACGCTTTTGCCACCGGAGCAACAAAAAATAAAGCACTTATTGCGGTGAGTGAGGGATTATTTTCAATGTTTTCAAAAGAAGAATTATCGGGTGTGTTGGCGCACGAAATGTCGCATATTACTTCTGGAGATATGATAACAATGACCTTGATGCAAGGGGTTTTAAATACCTTTGTAATTTTTATTTCACGAGCTTTGGCTTACATTGTTGAAAGCGCTTTGGGAAAGGACTCAGAAGGAATGAATTATTTTGTGTATTGGACAACGTCAATCATCTTTGAGATTATTTTTGGTATTTTGGCGGGATTATTATTAAGCGCGTTTTCTCGTCATCGAGAATTTTCTGCTGATGCTCGAGGAGCGTCATTTGTTGGGAAATCAAAAATGATTGCAGCGTTGAAGCAATTGCAAATGTGTACACAGAGAGTAGAAACATCAAGAAGACAAGCTTCGTTCGTTTCATTAAAAATTTCTAATAAACCGTCACGTTTAAAATGGTGGAGAACACATCCTTCGCTAGAGTCTCGTATTGAGCGATTACAAAAATTACCAATTTCCTAACATTCGTTATGAATACATTGAAAGTAAAAAAAAATTCTATTTTTGAAGTTTCTGGTTTGTAGACGGAAGATCGGAACTGATAGTTGCATTTTTCGTGCAATTGAGGTATAATCTCGTGATTTCAATACATAAATATGAAATTTCTAAAAAACACGGTAACGGATTTGTGCGTTAATACTCGATTTCTTGCAGTAAATGGTTCACCAGAACATGGTGAGCAATTTATTGAAAATAAAGAAGAAATTGTTGTGAAAACGAAATGTGCTTTGAAAAATTTACGAGACTGTGTCCCTAAAACAGGACAATGGTCGACAGCTAAACAAAATGAAGTTGCAGCGAATATTCCGAAAGGTCCATCTCATGTAGTACAAGCAGGAGATACGTTGGGATCTATTGTAAAAGGGCTTGTAGGAAAAGTTGATTATAGTCGACCAGTTTTTTACCTTAGTAATCGTATTACAGAGAATGCACGAACAAGATGGAATAAAGATTCAGACTGTTTTGATATTCCAGATACATTGGGAATTCAAAAAGAACAAATGTTTAGTCTTGGAGTGGTAAACCTTATTTATCCAGGACAAATTGTTTCAATCCGAACAGGAGACGACGGAAAAGAATATATTTATGTTGAAGACGGAACAGGAACTGTTCCAGTTTCAAAACCTAAAGAAACGTCAGCACCAGCTCCAGAAGCTGAAAAACCAGAGTTAGATCCTAAAAAAGAAGAAAAAGAAGAAAAAGAAAAGGAAGAAAAACCAAAAAAAGAATGTCGTAAATTTCCACAAGGAAAAGAAACAAAAGACCCATGTCTTACTCCAGAGCAAATTTGGACAGGACTTGAAGGCGGAGAAGAAGCGGCAGTAGAATTATTTGAAGAGTTTTCAGGACAACAAGTAGAGAATATTGAAGCTGCTCGTAGTGCGTTTTTAAAACTTTATGGAGAAAGGGAAAACGGAAAAGACGGAATGAAAGGAGTCGAGAAAGACGGAGTTTATATTGTTATGGAGAAATATTTTAATCCACGATTCAAAGATGGAGTGTGGGGATCACTTAAAGAATTATTCACTAATCATTCTCTTGCAGATGAGCTGGTTGATTCAGGATATAAACGACTTGAGGCGAAACAAATCCAAGAAACTCTTGCTGGACAATTAGAAGGAATTGTAACGGTAGAAAAAAATATTAATGAAAAATTGAAAGATCAAAATGATGGAGCAATGCGTGATTTTTTCCTTCGAACAGCAACAGGAGCGGCTATTGCATTAGCTTTCGCACCAATTGTTGGAATAAGTGTTCCAATTCTTCTTTCTGGAATGCCACTATTTAAAGTTCGTGGAGGAATAAAAAGTTTTACTCAGTTCCCTGATGTAGACACCATTTACGCAACATTATCTGATCCAAATATTACAAGAGGGGATTTAATTCGAATTGGTGATGAATGGCAAGAAACAAATGAACCAAAAACGTATTTAGAAACACAGAGAACAGCTCTTGCAGGAGTGAAGGCACAAAATTTCCTTGGATATGACGGACTTGATTCATTCATGGTTATCGTTGGAGGAATGAATCCAGATTTTGATAAAGCAGTTGCTGACGGTCTTATATCAACGGAGGATCTACAAGAATATAATGCTCAACGAACAAGATCAAAGGAGATAGAAGAAAAAAATGCAAAAATGCTTTCAAGTTTAGCGAAGAATGGATATTACTTTGCGGAAGGCGCAGAAAAACAAGCAACTGATGCAAGTAATGGAGGAGAATTTGAACTTGATGATGGATGGTTTATTTCAGATTGGTGGGAGTATACAGATAAAGATCAATTTGAAGATATTCTTGAAATAGCGAAGCAGGCATTTGATCCTGAGATAAAGCAAGAAAAATATACATTAGCTATGGATATGCTTGTAGAGCAATTTAATATCAAAGGACAAGAAATGTTGGGAGATGTTTGGGAAAAAGAATTAACAATGACGTCTCTTGATGAAGCATTTCAGTACGGACATGAATTTTCTCTTGGAACCTTAGAAAGAAATGATGAATATCCATTAGTCAGGGAATTGTTTGTACGATTTATTCCAACAACTTCCGGACAACCAGTGAACAAAGGGGCTGATGGACGATGGGAAATGTACATTAAGGAAAATGGAAAAGAAGTTCCTGTTTCACGTCAAGAATATCGAACTGCGAGAGAACTTATTGGGAAAAAACCAAAACATTTTACAATAGATGATATTGCAAAACTGGGGTATTCTGCAGATAGATATACAGATGAAGAAAGAGATTCTCTGGTAGATAAATTGAATAAATTTGATCTTATTATTGGACAATTGTCTCAACTAAAAGAGGCAAAAGATCAGATGGCTCTTACTGTCTGGAACACAGAAGCTATTGATGAAACTGCGCGACAAAACAACCTTTTGGATACGCAAATGTCAGAAGACGGAACACGAACCGAAACAACAGAGCGAAAACAATATCGTATCGCTATTGCTTCAAAATTAGCAAAATATGGAACATGGGAAAAATTTGAGCCAATTGCTACACGAGCTTTTTCACCAGAAGTTCAGAAAAAAATAAAAGCTGTTTATGATAAAAAAGAAGGATCAATGAATGTTCTTATTGAAGATAAAAACTTCCAAGAACAAATTACGAACTTTGCTTGTTTAATGCGAAAAGCAGAACAGTTTGCTACTATCAAAGATCTAAATGAATGTGCAGAATTCGTGAAGAATGATATGTATCTTTCTGGGAAAACAGCAGTATACAACAGTAATTATCATACATTTACCTTTGGTGATGCATATCTTGCGTACATGCTCGGAAAAGGACTTATCAGAACGACAGAAATTGGAAGTAAAAAAGTTTCTTCAGAATATTATTTGAACGAATCAGGAGAAGCGGTAAAAGCAGAAGGAGGGGTTATTCCTGAAGGAGCTACGAGTTTTACAGTTACAGAGACAGTGAGTACATCAAAACAAGTGGCAGGTTATACAAAAGATAATTATTGGGTTAAACTAGGAATTATTGGTTTAGCGGGAAGAGTGAATAATGTGGCATGGGACGCATGGGATAATCGCGAAACAAAGGAATAATACGTTAATTTAGCAGAGTTGCATTTTTCCCGGAGAGAGGTAAACTCCCTCCGGGTTTTTAACAGACAAAAATGCCACATTACAAACGTAATTTACGATTTCTTTTATTCTTAGTATTTCCTATTCTCGCGTTCCTTCTGGGGTGGTCATTAAACCAACAACAGAATCAACGATCGGTATTACCAATGGAAATGACTGTTCCAACAGAAGTTTCCACAACAGAGGAAGTGAAAAGTTTACTTTCCTCTGTAACGCTGCGTCGTCGTTCTGATCCACGAGACGTTGATTTATCTGGTTTCTGGGAAGTATGGAATACGTTAAGCGCAAATTTTTTATATCAAGATCGTTTTGATACAAAAGAGCAGTTATATGGAGCAGCAAAAGGATTAGTAAATTCGTTAAATGATCCATATACCGTATATATGACGCCAGAAGAAACAGAAGAATTTGAAGAGTCTATGTCGGGGGAATTTGAGGGAATTGGTGCAGAAATCGCAATTAAAAAAGACAGATTAACTATAGTAACGCCATTGAGAGGTTCTCCGGCAGAATTAGCAGGTTTGCGTTCGGGAGATCGTATTTTAAAAATTGATGATGAATCCACATTTGATTTATCAGTTCATGAAGCAATTATGTTGATTCGTGGTCCACGTGGAGAAAAAGTAGTTTTAACGGTTGAAAGAGATGGGGATACGCAATCTCATGAGATTACAATTGTACGAGACACGATTACGGTTGAGGATTTTTCATGGAAAATGCAAGATGGAATAGCAGTATTTGAAGTTACTCAGTTTGGGACAGAACTTGTTTCACAATTTTCTGCAGCATTGCCTTCAATTCTTCTGGAAAAACCACGAGGAATTATTGTCGATCTTCGAAATAATGGAGGAGGATTGCTTGATGCAAGCATAAAGATGATGGATCAGTTTTTTAATAAACAAGTATTAGTAACGACAAATGGGCGAAGAATGGGACAAGAAGAAGACTTACAGAGTCGACAAGGAGGAGCATTTACAGATACGCCATTGATTGTTCTCGTAAATGAAGGATCGGCGTCCGCTTCTGAGATTTTTGCTGGAGCAGTTCAAGATATAAAACGAGGATTAATTGTTGGTACAAAAACTTTTGGAAAAGGATCGGTTCAAAATGTAATTCCTATGTCAGGAGGAGCAAGTTTGAAAATAACAATTGCTGAATGGCTTACTCCAAATGGTCGATCAATTCACGATGAAGGAATTGTTCCAGATATAGAGGCAACACGAACACGTGAGCAATTTGAAAAAAACGAAGATCCTGTTATGGAACGAGCGTTTGAGTTATTCGATAGCGAAGAAATGGTTCAGATTTTGTCACAAGAAGATGTTATAGAAGAGGAAATATCTGAAGATTTGGAACCTGTTTTATATAGTGAATAATAATGAGAGGTAAAATTTTCTTTTTTTCGGGACCTTCTGGGGTAGGGAAAGGAACTCTCATAAATATGTTGCAAGAAAAACATCCAGAATGGAGTTTTCCGCCGAGTTGTACTACTCGTGATCCACGTCCAGGAGAGGTGGATGGAGAAACATACTTTTTTATTTCTCCTGAAGAATTTGATCAAAAGATTAACAATAATGAATTTCTCGAATGGGCAGAAGTTCATGGAGGAAATCGTTATGGAACATTGCTTCATAAATTAATTGAGCCGATTTCTGAAGGAAAAGTTGTGATACGAGAATTTGATGTTCAAGGATTTCTTCAAGCGCGTGAAAGACTTCCGCGAGAAGATTTTGTTTCTCTTTTCGTTTCGCCAGAACACGGAGAACAAGAATTAATTGATCGAATTTTACGTCGAGCGCCGATGTCAGAAGAAGAAATTGAACGTCGTATGCAGTCGATGCGTAAAGAATTAGCAGAATCAAAAAAATATGATCACGTTCTTGTTTCCCGAGAAAATAAATTAGACCAATTATTAGCGGATGCAGAGGCAATTATCGAAGAAGCGTTGAAGTAAAATTTCATATTACAAACTACAATCTTCAAACTAAAGGAATGATGAAAATAGTTGATTGTTGAATATGCTTTTATGAGGGAAGCTTTTTCTATGAAAACGGAACGTCGAAAATTGGGTGATAAAGGAGAAGCAATTGCAGCAAAATTTCTTATAAAAAAAGGATTTCAGCTCATAGATCACAATGTTCATGCGCCGGGAGGAGAAATTGATTTAATTATGAGACATAATGATGAATGGGTTTTTGTGGAAGTGAAAACACGGAAATCTCATTTATACGGCTCAGCATTAGAATCATTTACTTCTCGAAAAGTGAAGCGAATGTTATCGGCAATAGAACATTATTTTTTAGTTCGAAATGAAATGGAGGATATTCCATTATTTCGAATAGATTTTGTGGCAGTTGAGGTACGAGAAGGACGATTTTTTTGTGAACATTTTTCACATATTGAAGAACCAGTTTTATAAATTCTTTCTCAATGCTTCCAATTGTTTTTGGCTCACTACTTTTAATAACTCTTCATCACTTGCATTGCGCACATCGCGAACAGAACCAAATGTTTTTAATAATTTTTTTCTCGTTGTTCCTCCAATTCCATGAATTTCATCAAGCGCAGATTTTGTTACGGCTTTTTCCCGCAATGATCGATTAAATGTAATCGCAAATCTATGGGCTTCGTCACGACATCGTTGCAATAGTTTACTTGCAGCAGAATCAGGATCAATTTCCAATGGTTCTGATTTTCCTGGCACAAAAATTTCTTCTTCTCGTTTTGCCAATGAAATCACCACTCCTGGAAAGGATTTTGGAATCACTTTCATTACGGAAGATAATTGTCCTTTCCCTCCATCAATCACAATTAAATCGGGGCTTGCTGGTGCAGATTTTTCACGTAGTGCGTGTTCCATAATTTCTAAATCTATTTCATCGCGAGGATCAGTTCGTGATTCTTTGAGACTTTGTTTAATAGCAATTAATGATTTTAAATTTAATAAAAATATTTTTGTCTTTCCTACAGAAATAGGGCGTTCCTCTCTGTTTTTTTTCGTAAATTTTCCGATCGGAAGTTCAATTCCAAACGGAGAAATGTCGATTGGTGGAAATCCTTTTTTTGTAAAAGTGAAAAAATGTTCATTATGTTCTTCTGCTTCAAATTTTGCTTCTGTAAGAATTTTTTGTGCTTTTTTCCAATGTTTTTTTGCGATCAGAAGATCAAAATCTTGGTGTTTTCTCCAAAAATATCCGACAGAAATCGCTGCACCAAGTCCACCAAAAAGAGACCATTCAACCTCTTTTAATAATTGAGAAAGTTTTTCTAATTGTTTTAAAATTTCTTTATTTTTTTCTGTCCATATTTCATTTTTAGAATCCTCAGTTTTTTCCTGAGAAATGCCGCGCATACGACGTTCTAACACTTCTTTTAGTGATTTAAAATCGTCAATTTCTCCTGGTTTTAACGATTGAATTTTAAATCGACGATATTCATTTTTTCTTGGAATTCCGTCAATAAATACAACCTGACTCGCAACAGTATTTGTTCCACTAAAATGAGAAATATCGTAACACTCAATTCGACGTGGAGTATTTTTTAGTTCCAATTTTTCTGCAAGTTCGGGAAGTGCTTTTGCAAAAATTTCAGCTTGTGCTTGTTCTTCTATCTGAGAAACGCTTGCCATTTGTCGCGCATTTCGTTCCGCAATTTCTAACACACGCATTTTTTCTCCCTTTTGTGGAATTATTATTTTTGCCTGCAATAATTCTTCTAACAAATTCTTATTTTCAATATTTTCGGGGAGAACAATTTCCACCGGATGATCGTCCGTTTTTTCATGCCATTGTGTGAGAAAATTTTCTAAAATAATGCTCCCCGATTCCCATGATTCAGCTCGCATTTTTACCGTTGCTTGATCCAATAATTTCCCATGACGAAACGCAAGAAGGGCACAAAAAACCTGATTTTTTTCGCGATAAAAATGAATAAAATCTCGTGGAGTTGTGTCATTAAACTCTACGCGTTGTTTTTCTGTGCTGGTAGAAATTGAGGTAATTAAATCACGCGTTTTTGCCGCTGCTTCAAACTTTTTTTCTGAAGCGAGTTGTGTCATTTTTTCTTTCAAGTGTTCAATGACTTCCCTTGTATCTCCTTTCAAAAACTTTTTCATTCGATCCACATCAGCTTTATACGATTCTTGTGAAATTTCTCCAGAGCATGGACCAGAACATTTTTGGATATGAAAATCGAGACACGGAATTCTCTTAGCTTCTGGATTTTTAATTATTTTTCCTCCATCAAATTCCAATTTGCAAGTTCTGATTTTAAATATTTTTTGACAAAATGAGATCATACTTCGAAATTTTTTTGCACTCGTATGAGGTCCAATATAAGTGCTTCCATCTCGAACAATTCTTCGAGTGATTTCTATACGTGGGAAATATTCATTTGTTATACGCAAATACAAAAAGTTTTTATCGTCTCTTAAAAGAACATTATATTTTGGTTGATGCTCTTTTATTAAATTATTTTCCAAAATCAGAGCTTCCATTTCACTATTTACAATACGCGTTTCAATTCGTGCTATTTTTTTTACAAGAGCTATTGTTTTCGGACTTTTCTCATTTTTTTGGAAATAAGATTTTACTCGATTTCGTAAATGTTTGGCTTTTCCTACATAGAGAATTACATCATTTTTATCATGAAAAATATAACAGCCGGGTTCTGTAGGGATCTTTTTTGCAGAGAATTTGAAAGTATTTTCTGAGTTGCTCATATCGTTTCAAATGGTATCATTCTTGCGATGGTAGACCAAGAAAATTTGAAAACAGAAGTTGAAGCGTTAGAAGAACGAGCAGATTTAGCTCGCGCTGAAACAGAACGTTCTAAAAAAGATTTAGAACGATTATTACGAGTATTTGACATGATTGGGTTTAATGAATTTGTGCGATATCTTTCTTCTCCTCGAAGAATTTTATTTTGGAATTTTGCTGCGGGGATGGCAAAGGGATTAGGAATTATTATTGGAATGACAGTTGTTGTTGCAATCATTATGTGGGGTTTGACGAAAATGGTTGACTTCCCGTTGATAGGAGAATATTTCCAAAAGATTTTGGAGTTGATTGATAACTCTGTTCCAGGAGCAATTACACTTCGTCAATGATGCAAGAACAATTACTGCGTTTTGTAATTCTATTTATTTCAATTTTTTCTCAAATTTTATATTGGGCTATTTTTGTCTATATTTTAATGTCGTGGATATCTCGTCGTAAAACATCATTTACAAAATGGTTACAACAAATAGTAACACCATTATTAAAACCTTTTAGATGGGCTCGAATTGGAATGATTGATTTTTCTCCTATGGCTGCTTTAATTGCGATTCAGCTATTAAGTGATTGGCTCTTGAAATTTCTTGCTACTTTCCTATAAACAATGTTGAAACTTTCAAATACGCTTTCAGGGAAAAAAGAAGTATTTACCCCAATTAATAAAGGGAAAGTACGTATTTATTCTTGTGGACCGACGGTGTATAATTTTGCGCATATTGGGAATTTTCGTAGTTTTTTGACATCGGATTTGCTTACTCGAGTATTGAAATATTCAGGATATGAAGTGACAAAAGTAATGAATATTACAGATGTTGGACATTTAACAGGCGATGATACAGCAGATGCCGAAGGAGAAGATAAAATTTCTCGTACTGCTCGAGAACAAAAAATAGATCCTTTTCAAATTGCGAGACAATTTGAAGAAGCTTTCTTGGAAGATGCAGAAATTCTTCGAATGCAAAAAGCGGATTTTTATCCACGCGCAACAGAATTTATACAAGAACAGATTGATTTGGCACAGAAACTTATAGACGAAGAATTTGCATATGAAGTGAATGGTTCCGTTTATTTTCGAACGACAAAATTTAAAACATATGGACAGCTTTCAAAAAATAAATTAGAAGATTTACAAGCTGGAGCACGTGTTGAAATAAATTCAGAAAAGGAACATCCGATGGATTTTGCTTTATGGAAAAAGGCAGAGAAAAATCATCTTATGCAATGGGAAAGTCCGTGGGGAAAAGGATTTCCTGGATGGCATATAGAATGTTCGGCGATGAGTCAGGCATTATTAGGATTTCCGTTCGATATTCATACAGGAGGAGAAGATAATATTTTTCCGCATCATGAGTGTGAAATTGCACAAAACGAATGTTCAAATAACGGTAAAAAATCGGTTAATTACTGGCTTCATACAAAATACTTGCTCGTTGGAGGAAAGAAGATGTCAAAATCTGCGGGAAATTTTTACACGATTCGTGATTTATTAGAAAAAGGATGGAATGGAAATGAAATTCGATTAGCCCTTTTGTCTGCGCATTATCGTTCTGCACTCGATTTTTCTCTGAAATCACTAGAACAAGCACGCGCGTCGATTGCTCGTATTACCGAAGCAAAAAGAGCTTGTGAAGCGGTTGATCCAGCAGCACCAAATAATTGGTCGGAAATCTATAGAGAGAAATTTTCAGCCGCACTAGAAGACGATTTCAATGTGTCAGAAGCATTAGCTACTACATTTGAAATGACCAATGTGGTTTTAAAGTTGGCATCAGAAAATAAATTAACGCCAGAAATTGCAGCTTCAGCTTTAGATTTTTTTGAAAATGATTTTGATGTCATTTTTGATTGTTTTTCAAAAGAGATTGAAGTTAGCTCTACGCAACAAAAAGAAATAGAAGTTCTTTTGAATCAACGAAAAAAAGCTCGTGAAGAAAAGAATTGGGCAGAATCAGACAGGATTAGAGATGAATTGCTGGAAAAATTCAACGTAGAAGTTCGTGATGGAGAAGTCGGACAAACCTGGTCGGTGCGTTGAGAATTTGCCAAATTTATTTAAAAAACTACACTCGTCGCGATGTTAGAATATTTACTGTTTGCATTGTTTTCTGTCTCGGGACAAGAGATGTTGTCGCAGGTAAATTTAAAAGAATTGCCGAAAATAGAAATATTAAATCCAACGTCATTGCCCCAACTAGAAGCAGGACGAATTGCACCAAAGTTGTTAGCAAATGAACGGACCGCAGTTTTGGCTCAAGATATGGATTCAAAAAAAATCCTACTTTCTGAAAGAGAAAATAGAGCTCAGCCGATTGCATCTATTACAAAAATTATGACAGCGTTAGTTATTTTATCTGATCATGATTTAGATGAGATTGTTACGGTTCCATTAGAAGCGACACAGATTGAAGGTGCACAAGTTGGAATATATGAACACGAACAATTAACCGTTCAAACTTTATTACAAGCAGCGCTTATTCCTTCTGCAAATGATGCAGCAGTGGCGCTTGCAACATGGGATGCAGGAAGTGAAGAGAATTTTGTCATAAAGATGAATGAAAAAGCAGAGGAATTGGGATTAAAATCTGCAGAATTTTTTAATTCCACAGGATTGGATATGTGGAATGAAAAAACAGAATCTTGGTATGGAAACAAAATGAGTGCTCGTGATGTAGCGAGAATGGCGAGATTTGCTTTGCAGAACGAGTTTTTTAAAGAAACCGTAGCAAAGCGTCATTTTTGGGGAACAAGTGTTGGAGAAGAGTTCTTACACGAAAAAAAATCTACGAATCAATTATTCGATACATTTCTGAATCTTTCTGGGGTGAAAACAGGATATACACAAATGGCAGGACAATGTTTTGTTGCATTAGGAAATACATCTGATGGACATGAAGTATTAACAGTTATTTTAGGATCGATGGATCGTTTTGGTGAAACGAAAAAATTACTTTCGTGGGTGTATGATTCGTTCACGTGGCGATAGGCGTTTCACTTAAAATTTCAAATAACAAAGTGCAAATAACAAAAACAGAAGAAAATTTTTGACAAATATTTTCTGGTAAGTAAAAAGCTCTCGTATCTCCTTGGTAGCGATGCGACTTCACAACGAAGGGAAGTCGTCTCGGTATCTGGGAGATTTTTTAATTTGACATGATGTCTTCATTTTCTATACGAAGATCAATAGAGTAATTGGATTTATTGCGTTTCACTTTTCCCCAAATATCAATTAAACGATTAGAGTTTCCATCAATATTAGTTCCATTCAAAAAAGAAATATGTGCTGAACGATCAGAAATTTTTGTCGAATAACTTACAATCGAATTCTTTGATGTGATAATTATGTTATGAAAAATACTATCAAGAGATCCGATACCATTGTTTTTCAAATACAGAGAACCGAGCTCGACAGATTGTTTATTAAAATTTCGTAATCGAAATCTTCCTAGTTTTTTCCAGCGTTCTAATCGCAGTCGAGATGGAGTGAAGTCTAATTTTTCAATTTCTATAATCCTTTTTTCAACAGAAGAAGCTTTTGAGACTTTTTCCACAATTGGTGATTTTTTTTGCGCATCAAAACTTGTTTCATCTGCACTACTTACGATTTCTATTAAATCCAAACCAATAGTTCGTCCGACACCTTGTATGTCAAGATTTGCTACAATGGTAATCACCTGAGTTGTGTTCGCTGGAATAATGAGTTTTTTAAAAAAACGAATTGTTGCTATATCATTCGTGAGCACTGGAAAACTTCGGGAACGAATATTCGTTCCTGTGGCGCGAATTGATTTTACATCTTGCGAAGAGCTGAGTCCGGTGCGTTCGAAAAGGAGTTTATCAATGTACACAGTTTCATTTTTTGCCGTAAGATTTAGTTTCAACACGGGAATGTTTATTCCTTCTTTTGGTACAATTCGTGGCAAGATTGATTGAGAAGAAATATGTAATTCTCCGTTTGCAAAAACATTCGTTGAGAGAAAAAAAAGTGCGAGTAATATCTTTTTCATAAAATGAGTATCTCTCTTTATTTATGACAGAGCAAAAGTTTCGTCCTCAGCGAATATTTATGGTAGGCCAGGTGGGAGTTGAACCCACCACCAAGGCGTTATGAGCACCCTGCTCTAACCGATGAGCTACTGGCCTTCCTCGACAATTACTCCACATTGCTTTATTCTGCTGCGCAGAAATTCGCGCGTTTTGCATTGTCTTGTTTTTCCCTTCAAAACATCTCGCAAGCGAGAAATTTTGTGGGAGCCCTAAAAATTTAAATGAGCACTGTGATTTTATCCAAACTTTTTTAAATATCAATTCGAAACAGGTACCAAATTGTTCCGAGTACTTCACGAAGCACAAAATAAGATTCTTTTATGTAATGTCCGTGTTGATATGGAGCGGCGTGTATTACTGAATTGAGGTTCAATTTCCACGCTAACATGCGAATTCTTCCAAGATGAAAATCATTCGAAACGAGAATATATGAGCGTTCTGAGTTTAGGTTTTGTAATGTTGCTAATGAATTTATTCCGTTCGTATCGAGTTCAATTTTTTTCTGAGGAATTCCTGCTGTTTTTGCCATTTTTGCCATAACTTCTGGCTCAGAATCTGCACCAGAGAAAATGAGACAATCAACTTGGTTTTGTTCCCACAATTGGATACCAGCAATAGTTCTATCTGCAAGTGCGTGGCTTGGTCGTCCACCTTTCCATACCGCTGCACCAAACACAACTGCACAATCAGCGCGCTCCAGTGCGACCGAATTTTTATTTATTTGAACCCACCAAAATGAAGTTGCAAAGACGGCTACACTGAAAATCAGTGTTCCAATAGTCCAGCGTCGAAGGCGTTTGCGGATCATTTTTTCTTCACAAAACGTTTCTTTTTGTCAGGAGCTTCTTTAATGAGTTTCTCACATTGTTTCAATGTGAGTTTTTTCGGATCTTTGTCCTTTGGAATTTTAGCGTTCTTTTTTCCATCCGTAATGTAAGGGCCATATCGTCCATTCAAAACTTGAATATCAGAACCTTCCCAAACCTGAATCATTTTTTCTGCTTCAGCTTTCTTTTTAGCAGCGACAAGTTCTTGTGCTACATCTTTAGGAATAGTGAAGGGATCATATTCTGAAGGGATTGAGACAAATAATTTTCCAATTCGTAAATATGGACCAAATCGTCCGAAGTTTGCACTTACAGATTCTCCTTCAGGAGTTACGCATACTTCTCGTGGCAATTTAAATAATTCGAGTGCTTCTTCAAGTGTAATTGTTTTCATACTCTTTCCCTCCGGAATAGAGGAAAATCGTGGTTTTTCTTCGTCATCTTTTGTTCCAATTTGGATCATAGGTCCAAATCGTCCAATTCGAGCGATAATTGGTTTTCCGGATTTTGGATCAGTACCAAGTTCACGACTTTGTTGTGCTTCTGCTCGATCGATTCCACCAGCATCTTCAATCGTTTTATGAAATCCTTTATAGAAATCTCCGATCATTTTATTCCAAACTTTTGTTCCTGCAGCGACAGCGTCAAATCCTTCTTCAACCTGACGAGTAAATCCGTAATCTACAACATCTGGGAAAAATTTAACCAAGAAGTTTGTTACGACTTCTCCCAAATCAGTTGGAATAAGTTTTCCCTTGTCTGATCCAGCTTTTTCGATTTTTGTTTCTTCTGAAATAGTATTTTTTTTCAATCGCAACACATTCAAATTCCGTTCCGTTCCTGGACGATCTCCACGTTCTACATATTTTCGTGTTTGAATAGTACTAATTGTTGGAGCATAAGTAGATGGACGACCGATTCCTTCTTCTTCCATTTTTTTTACCAAAGATGCTTCTGTGTATCGGGCTTTTGGTCGAGTGAATGTTTCTGTTGCAATCATTTCTGTAAGAGACAGAGATTGCCCGATTTTCAGTGGAGGCAACATTTTCCCAAATGCTTCATCTGCATCGTCTTCATCAGTGCCTTCAAGATATGCTTTCAAAAACCCATCAAATCGAATTACCTCGCCATGAGCTTCCAGTGTTTCTTTTGCGGTAGAAATGGAAACGAGAGCGGTTGTTTTTTCCAATTGAGCTTCTGCCATTTGACTAGCAACAGTTCGTTTCCAAATCAAATCATAGAGACGTTCTTCGTCTCGATCTCCACTTACGGAATGTTGTTCCATGTGTGTCGGACGAATTGCTTCATGCGCTTCTTGAGCATCAGCATTTTTTGTTTTGAATTTTCGTGTTGAAATATATTCTTTTCCATATGATGTTTTAATTTCTGCTGCGGCTGCCTTGAGAGCAAAATCAGAAAGATTTACAGAGTCAGTACGCATATAAGTGATATGTCCAGCTTCATATAATTTCTGTGCAACCATCATTGTTTTCTTTACTCCAAAATGAAGTTTTCGACTTGCTTCTTGTTGCAGGGTTGAAGTTGTAAATGGAGCGGCAGGAGATTTTTTCCCGGGTTTCATTTGTAAATCCGCAACAGTAAAATCTGCTCCGTTACATTTTTCCAAGAATGAACGAGCATCTTCAATATTTTTCACATTTTTTGGTACATTTGCAGTAAGAACTTTTCCTTCACCAAGATTAAAATCAGCAACAATACGGAATGAAGATTTTGCATCATGTGCATCAATTTCATTTTCACGTTCTACGATAAGTCGAACAGCGACAGATTGTACTCGTCCAGCAGAAAGTCCACTTTGAACCTTTTTCCACAACACAGGAGAAAGTTCATATCCGACAAGTCTGTCTAGTACACGACGAGCTTGTTGAGCATCTACAAGTGGTTGATTTACTGTACGTGGATTTTTAACTGCTTCTGTAATAGCGTTTTTTGTAATCTCATGAAACACAATACGTTTTGTCTTTTTTGCATCCAATCCGAGTGCTTCACATAAATGCCAAGCAATCGCTTCTCCTTCACGATCTTCATCGGCTGCGAGCCATACTTCGTGAGTTTTTGCTAACTTTTTCAGTTCCGTTACGGTTTTCTTTTTGTCCGGATTAATTTCATATGTCGGCTCAAAGTTTCCACTTTCAAGATCAATATTCATTCCTTTGCTTGGAAGATCTCGGATATGTCCATAAGAGGATCTGACGACAAAATCAGAACCTAAAAATTTTTCGATAGTCTTTGCTTTTGCAGGGGACTCTACGATTACAAGATTTTTTGCCATGTGTTTGATAATTATTCCAGTATAGGGTAGCGGACAAAATTTTTTTTGGCAAAAATTCATTGAGTGAGTAGGATTCATTTGTGAAAATACTTGCTTTTGAAACGAGTTGCGATGATACAGCTGTTGCGGTTGTAGAAGATGGAACACGAGTTTTATCAAATATTAGAATTTCTCAGGTGGAACATTCAAAATTTGGAGGCGTTGTTCCAGAAATTGCGGCGAGACTTCATTCTGAAAATTGGCGAGGAGCTTTAGAAAAATGCTTAGAAGAATCTTCTTTAGAAATTCTAGATATTGATTTTCTCGCGGTTACAGCTGGGCCAGGATTACAAACATCACTTTTAACGGGAACAACGGCGGCGAGTTTTTTATCGCAGTTTTTTCAGAAAAAAATAATTCCCGTTCAGCATATTCGAGGACACATAAATTCTATTTATCTCGATCGTGATTCAGATGAAATACAATTCCCAGTTCTTGTGTTAACCGTTTCTGGTGGACATACAGATATGTTTCTTCAAACATCACCAACAGATATTCAAAAGCTAGGAGGAACGCTTGACGATGCAGCCGGAGAAGCGTTTGATAAGTGTGCTAAAATGCTCGGACTTGGATATCCAGGAGGACCGATTGTTTCTCATGAAGCAGAAAAAGGAGATCCGAAAAAGTATGCGTTTCCACGACCATTACTCGGAAAAGAGTCGCTCGATTTTTCGTTTTCAGGAATAAAAGCAGCAGTGTATCGTGAAGTTGAAGCGGAAAATCAAAGTACAAATAACAAAGGACAAAGTGCAAATGAGGAAGGGCAGAAATTTATTCAGGATGTTTGTGCGGGATTTCAGCAAGCGACGGTTGATGTATTTGTGAAAAAAGTTACACGAGCATTAACTCAATATCCAACAGTAAAAGCGGTTCATTTCACTGGTGGAGTTTCAGCAAATAAGGTAATTCGTTCAGCACTAGAAAAATTATGTTCATCGAAAAACATTACATTTCGTGTGCCAGCGAAATTTGAATATTGTACTGATAATGCAGCAATGATTGCGTCCGAAGCGTGGTTGCAATATCAAAAAAATCCAGATATTGCACAGATTCAGTTTGTAGATGCGGTACCGAGATTAGAAGTATAAAACGTGTTTTTTAGATTATATACTTATTATTCTGGATGATAGGGAGTTAATAATCTTAAAAGAATAGCACATGTTATGGGAAGCGCAATTGTTATAAGTGAAGAGATAATAGAAGTTTTATTATTTTTTCCAGGGAATAATACTCTTAACCATGGGGATAAAAGAGAAATAAAAACTACTAAAATTAATTCATAAATATGCCACAAACTTTGATGTCCGATTCCAATTATTGTTAGGATGATCCAGGTTAGGACTCCATACAAATGTGTTCCATAATCGCATTTATACCACTTAACTCTTGTTTTAAAAAAATACCATGTAGGAAGAGAGAGTATAGTTAGAAATAAAACAGTCCAAAACAATAGTGTCATAGCGTTCATTTCACCTGCATCAAAAACTCCTGTCGTAGAGCAGCATTTGTTTCAAATTCACCGAGCCAAGTGGTTGTTACTGCTTCGGAAGTTGGATTTTTTACACCACGAGAATGCATGCATAAATGTTTTCCAGTGAGCATAACTGCGACTCCGCGTGGCTTTAATCCTTTCATTAATGTTTCTGCAACTTGAAGTGTGATACGTTCTTGATTTTGTAATCGTTTTGCAAACACTTCCACTAATCGTGGGAGTTTTGATAATCCTGTGATTTTTCCATCAGGAATATATGCAATATGAGCTTTTCCCATAAACGGAACCATGTGATGTTCACACGTAGAATAATATTCAATATCGCGAACAAGAATCATATCTTTTGCGCCTTCTGCATCGAATTTTTTCAAAATACTTTCTGCGTCTTCATTATATCCTGCAAAAATTTCTTTGTGCATGTTTGCAATACGTTTTGGCGTTTCAACCAATCCCTCGCGTGTTGGATCTTCACCAATATTTTTCAACATTTCGATTACAGCTTCTTCTGTTTTCATTTTTTCAAAAGTGATTTAAGCACTCCGAGAGTAGGTATTTCAAAATTTTCGTCAACAAGTTCTGCCAGAGGATTTAAGACAAAATCACGTTTCGCAATTTCAGAATGAGGAATAGTTAAATTGTCCGTGTGCACTATTTGATCGTGGAAAATAAGAATATCCAGATCAAGAATTCGATCAGACCATCGTGGTGATTGTAGATTTCTTCCTGCCGACTTTTCTACGTCTTTCAAGACAACAAGAAGTTGTTCTGGTGTCATTTTTTCCGGTATAGAAATTTCCCAAACAGCGTTGCTAAATTCATTTTTTGCAATTCCACCAAATGGAGGATTTTTTAAAATAGCAGATTTTTGCACGACAAGAATTTTGTGTTTCTTTAAAAAATTTTCTGCCGCGAGAAATATTTGTTCAGTATTTCCAATAGAAGAACCAACTCCAAGAAAAATCATTTTGGTAATTCCAACAAAACAACGCCTCCTACGATAAGAACAATTCCGAGTAATTGGAGAGACGAGAGTTTTTCCCCAAAGATTATCCAACCAATAAGAACAGTTGCAATTGCTGTAAATCCTGCCCAAATAGCGTTTGTAAAAGCAAGAGATTCGATTCGTAACATTTGTACAAGGGCTATTACCATTGTTCCAAAAAAAGTAATTGCGAGTGCTAGCCACCACCATTTATTTGAAACAACGTATTGTTTCGCAAAGCTTATTCCTACTAAATCAAGGACAAGAGTAATGGAAAGGAATATCCAAAATTTCATTTTAAAAATTCTTCAACAAGAGATTCTGCCGCTCCTGTATATGTTTCAGGTGTTAATGAAAGAAGAGTTTTTTTGTCTGCATCGGAAAGTTTTGTTTGACTCACAAATTCATGAACTTCTTCCAAAGAAAGTGCTTGTCCGCGAGAAAACTTTTTCAACTGATCATATGCATCAGCATGTCCATGAGCACGAAGAACTGTTTGTATTGCTTCGGTTAAAACTTCAGGAGCATTTTTTAAATCTTTTTTCAAAACTGCTTTTTTGAGCTCTAATTTCCCAAGACCTTTTTGTAAACTCGCAAGTGCTAATCCCAAATGGCCAAAGACAAGTCCTAAGTTTCGTTGAAGCGTAGAATCGGTTAAGTCTCGTTGCCAACGGCTGATTGGCAATTCATCTGATAAAGTTCGAGCAATTCCACGAGCAAGTTTCAAATTTCCTTCGGCATTTTCAAAATCAATAGGATTTACTTTATGTGGCATAGTTGAGCTTCCGACTTCTCCAGCAACGACTTTTTGTCCAAAATATCCAAGAGAAATGTAGCTCCAAATATCTCGACACATATCAATTAATACATTTGATAGTCGTGAAATTTCATTCAATATTGCAGCTTGTCCGTCATGTGATTCAATTTGTGTGGTCATTCCATTCCAATTCAAATCGAGTCGTTTTTCTACAAATTCTTTACTGAGATTTGCCCAATTTTTCTTCGGGAAAGCAGCCATATGAGCGGCAAAATTTCCAGTTGCTCCAGCGAATTTTCCAAACACAGGAATATTTTGCGTTGTAGCCATAATTCGCTCCATTCGAACTAAAAACACACAAAACTCATGTCCGATTGTTGTTGGAGTTGCTGTTTGTCCATGTGTTCGAGAAAGCATTGCTACGCCTTTCCATTGTTTTGCTTTTTTCTTCAAATCTTTTGTGATTCCTTCTAATTTTGGTGTAAGTGCAGCCATTCCTTCACATAAAACAATTCCATATGCACAAGAATTTATATCTTCACTTGTGCATCCGAAATGAATCCAACCCCAATGTGATTTTGGAACATGTTTACGTAAAAACATTTCAACCGCTTTTACATCATGATTCGTTATAGCTTCAATTTTTTTAATTGCGGCGTATGATTTTTCATCAAATGTTTGAATTACTTTTTCTAATTTTTTTCGTGCAGATTTAGAAAGTTCTGGTGATATTTTTTTATCTGCTAAAAATAAAAGCCATTCAATTTCTACTTCTGTTCGAGCTCGCATTAAACCGAATTCTGAAAATATTGGAGCAAGAAAATCTACCCTTGCTGCATATCTACCGTCGAGTGGAGAAAGCGAATAGTTCATGTATAAATAAAATTATTTTTTGTCAGGAGTTTCTGAAGAAGAATCTTCTGATTTTGGAGAAACAGAAGTTGTTTTCTGTGGCGTGAATTTCTTTTTTACCACTTCCATGTCAAACACATCAAATACATCTGTCTCATCAAATAAAACTTTCACTTTTTGGTTCAAAATATCCAGTCCCATAACACGTCCAGATTTTCCTTCTACAGTTACTGCTTGTTTGATATGCGGTAGATTACGTCGCAATTCTCGATATAAACCAACCTCATAGAGAAGACAGCATTTTAATTTTCCACACAATCCAAATAATTTATTATTATCCCGTGTTAATAAATTTTGATCTCGAGCTGAATCTAATGGAACAGATTCAAGTTCTACTTTAAATGTAGAACAACAAGTTGGGCGTCCACATCGTCCGAATCCTCCAAGAATTTTTGCTCGATCACGAGTTCCTACGCGTTGTAAGTGAATTCGTGAAGATACTTTTTTCGGTAATATTTTTAACAAATCTCGGAAATCTACTTTGTCTTCGGATGTGAAGAAAAATGAAAATACATTTCCAGTAAAGTCACTTCGTGAAGCAAAAAATCGCATTTCTAAATTCAGTTCTTCAGCACATTGTTTTGCAATTGCCACTCGTTCATTTTCTCCTTTTTGTATTTCATTGTATTTTTGAAGATCTTTTTCTCCGAGTTTCTCAATTAGTTCATATCCGTCATCAGCCTTTGCGCCAGATACTTTTCGTGATGTTGAAACCACTTGTCCGACAATTTTGTCTCGATCGTTTTTCAACAAAACATAATCGTGCACGGAAAAATCTTCCTCCGTTGCAAGTCGCACCAATTGGTGCCGAAGAAGATCAATAACTTGTACTATTTTCATCGTCCGAATTGTGGCAGATTTTAGAGAAAGATCAAGGTACAAATATCAATGTACAAAGATCAAATAACAAATTTCAAATATTTAATATTTGCTCGTTAAATGAAGGGCGAGTCGCTCCAATGTAAATCGAATATTCATATTTCCCTCAATTGCATTTCTTGCATCAAGAAGAAGTTCGAGTGTATGACGTAAATTTCTCAAACTACGAGCGTGCGCAATACATGTATCGAGCCATTCGATAATTGGAGTGCGATCAATTTTTTCGCCACCACGAGTTTCTTTATCAAGTGCTTCAATTTTCATGAATTTCACAAGTAGATCACTTCCGTTCAGGAACTGTTGAATATCTTCCTTTATTTCAAAATCTTCGTTGTTCCGTGGTAATCGAACGAGTGTTACACGTGATAAAATCGTATCAAGCAGTCGATATGGATTTTCCGTTGTGAGAATAAAAATAGTGCGAGTAGGTGGTTCTTCTAACAATTTCAATGTTGCCTGAATTGCAGAATGAAAAACCCGTTCAAAGTTTTCAAAAATAATAATTCGCCATGGAGCGATTGGTTTTTGATGAGCCCAACGAATCATTCCACGAATTGTTTTTGGATCAGATTCTTTGTTATCTCCAATTTTAAATACGCCATCATCAGTAAGCACAAGCGTATCTGCATGAAGTCCTGCTTGAATTTGTTCAACAGTTGTAGATTGAATTCGTGCAGCAATTTCAAGAGCAATTTCCCATGTATTATTATTTCCTGTGAGCAATAAGCGTTGCGGAATAACTCCAGCGGAAACCCATTGTTCGATTTTTGGAGGAAGAGACATCGACATGAGTGTACAAATTTTTTCATAAAAAAAAAGCGCGTCCAGTAGAACACGCTTTTAAAAATTGTTTTTGTAATTATTTCTTCAGTTTGATTGGGCAACAAGTTCGACGACGAATAAATCGTTGAATTGACCAAAGAACCAAGAGAATTGGGAACCAAATTGGAGCAAAAACGAGTATTTGCAACGCTCCGTCAAAAATAGTTTTCAGCGATGAGATAAGATCGTTTACAGACTGTTTCCATGATTTTTTCACGGTCCATTCTGGAGAGTGAAAATCTCCAATTTGAGGTTCAGGTTGAAGAGACAAATTAATAGTAGAAAATGCAACATTTACATCGTGACGTTTTAACGTTCGTTCGTAGTTTTCAATTTGATTTTGCACATTATTGAGTTCTCGATCGATTTCCAATACATCAGAAAGTTTGTCAGTTTTTCGGTCCATAAGTTCACGAAGTCTGTCACGACGAACTTCTAAGTTTTTTAATCTGTTTTCAGTATCAGCGTATTGAGCTGTAACATCCTGTTCATTAATTGATTCAGATTTTTTCATCCCCATTTTCGTAAATTCTTGCAACGCTTCATCAAGTTTTTCTGCCGGAATTCGAACAGTAAAATTGTAGGAAAGAATTCCTGGACGAACTTCATATGAGTTTAGATTTGTAATATTTCCATTCAGCTCAGCAGTTTTTTCTTCTACTTCTTTTCGTGAAACTTCTGTGTCAGCAACTTCTACTTGAAGTGATGCATTTCGTACAATTTTTCGTTCTTTTTCTTCCGGTGCAAAATCATCAGCAAAAACAGGCTCTGGCATAATCATATTTGCTACACCACCAAAATTTCGTCCTGTTGATCTTACCATTTGTGGAGTCACCATTTCTGTTGCAACGAAATCCATATCCATTGATTCTTCGTATCGCATTGATTTGTTCTGCAAAAAAACGCCAGGTCTGTGTGAAGGCCAAATAGCAATTATTCCTACAACAATAACAATTGAGAGAATTAAATTTTGTCCTGTCCATCGAAATATTCGTTGAACACAAGACTGAAGTTTACACTTTTTATTCATTTTTAAATGGGTTATGAATTCGATAAATCTTTACGCAAAATAAAGAAAAAAGTCACGAAAAAGAGGTTGCAATCGTTTCGCAGTATCTACAAAGTACAAATAATAAAAAGTTAAAGATCGTTTTTTACTTTGTAATCTGCAATATGTAATTTGTACTTTTGAGCGAAAGCGATTTTTAATCTTGTAAATTACACCACGTTGGTTTATCACTTGGAAGAGAATCAAATGTATCAATAAATTTTTTAATATCATCAGCATTTGTTTCTCGTGAACCAAGACCAAATACAATGTTTTTTATGGTTCCTTTTATATCAAGGGCTTTGATTTCCATTGCTAATGGAGAAAATTGTCCACCACATTGACTATTTCTGTCGAGAACAAGAATTTGATCAAAATCCTTAAGTTGTTTTTTGAGTGCATCAACGGGAAATGGACGAAACATTCGTGGACGAACGAGAGCGATATTATTTTGTTCTTTCAAAATTTCTCGAACAGTTCCTGCGATTGATCCAAGACACACAACAGCCAATTTTCCTTTTCCTTCTTTTTTTACCAATCCGCCGTCGAGTCGTCCGAATTTTTTATGAAAATCTGAAAACACGGTTTCTGCCTGCTTTATTGCATGTAATTGTCCTTGTAATTGTGCATATTTAAATTCTTGATACGTGTCTGGCTTTGCAAAAGTTCCAAAAGATTTCGGATTTTTTAAATCAAAAAGAGAATTTCCAGGAACAATTTTTCCAACAAAATTTTGTGCGTCGTTATCACTTTCCAACAAAACTTTTGTTGTTGTGTGTGTTGTTAAAAAACAATCCATTCCAATTATTACAGGAGTTCGGACTTCTTTGGCTTCAGCGATAGGAAAAGCACAAATCGCAAGGTCATATGCTTCTTGTGGGTTTTCTGCGAAAAGCTGAATCCATCCAGAATCTCGCACAGCGTATGCGTCATCATGAGAACAATGAATTGAAAGTGGTGCACTCAGTGCTCTATTTCCATTTATCGCAACAATTGGTAATCGCATTCCACTCGCATTCCATAAAACTTCTGACATGAGAATTAATCCTTGGCTTGCTGTCGCGGTCACAGCACGACCTCCAGCCGCAGCGGCTCCAACACAAATTGACATAGCAGCGTGTTCAGATTCCGCACAAATATATTCTGTTTCAACATCTTTATTGGCAACATATTTTGCAAACGTTTCTCCGATATAACTGGTTGGAGTAATGGGATAAAATCCAAAGACATCAGGATTTATCTGACGAAAAGCTTCTGCAATAGCGTGATTTCCATCGAGAGATTGGGCGGTTTGTATTTGAATTTTTTTATTCATAATTTTACAGGTTTTCTTGTTCTATAAGCGGAACGTCTTCGAGAAGAAGAGAATGTTTTTCCTTATTTTTCGGAGCCATTTTATTAGCACTACACGAACGCACACAAAGTCCACATCGTTTACAAGCGTCTTGATCAATACCGATCATTTGTCCATTTTCATCATGAACAATTGCATCATCAGGACACACTGCCCAACAAATTCCGCATTGGATGCAGTTTTCTGGAATAAACTTGATTCGTTTATTTGGAAGCCAATTTCCGGGACGATATTTCACAGAACTTCCTCCAGGAAGAACGGCTGCTTCTGGTAAATTTTTCCAAGATACAGCAGAAGACGTGTTCTTTTCCTGAATATTTTTTCCTGTTGAACCAGTTATTTCTTGCACTTCGTTATATCCACGATCAAATCCTACAAGATTTTTTTCTACAATTTTTTGAGGAAATAAGGTTGATAAGTTTTCTTTGAGGAATGATTTCAAGATATCTTTATCAAGTTGTAAAATATTAATCAATGCTCCGATCATTGCTACATTTGGGACATTTCGTTTTACTGTCTCAAATGCAATTTTACTTGCTGGAACGTGAAATACTCTTCCACTAAATTTTTTGTGGAATCCATTTTTTTCCGTGTTTTCCGTGTTTATTAATAAAATGCCGTCATCTTTTAATCCAGAGAGAACGTATTCATGGGAAAGTTCAGCACCAACTAATGATGGTTCTAATAGTATAACAATATCGACGATACGTGGTTGAGAGGCATCAGAGATAGGTTTCCCTGAGACACGATTAAACACTTCGACAGGAGCCCCTCTTTTTTCTGCGCCAAAAGAAGGGAAAGATATGCTTTCTCCGCCCAATTGAATCATTGCTTCTGAAAAAAATTGAGCTGCACTGACAGCTCCTTGTCCGGCACGCGAATGCCATCGAATTGCTTTATTTTTTGAAAAATCCATCAAGCAAAGTGTACGCTCGTAAAATGTTTTTTCAAGCCAGAGCATATTATTTCAATGAATTTTTGATAAATAATCATTGTACGTGGAATATTGACATTATGACAAATTCTGAGAAACTTACATCCGATGAGATATGTTCACATCCTTGCCGAAGCTTGGGAATTAACCACGTTAACGAAGAAATTAGTTTGGTTTATATTTGCTCCAAGTGTTGCATTTATTCTTTTATTTATTGCAAAAATTGCATGGCAATATTCATTATTGGGAGAAGAATTTGGTTGGATTGAACAGGGGAAAGTGAATGAAATTATTTGGCAGTCTCTAGAGACAGTACACGGATCGGGCATGCTTTGGTTTGTTATAATGTTGGCTCTAGTAGGAGCACTTTTGTTATTTGTGTTAAAACCATGGATTGAAGCAACACTTATCCTTTCTATTAGAGAGAGATTTTCATTTCCAGAAAAAAGATATTCACTCCGAAAACAAATTGCTCGAGGACATAAACATTTTATTTCTCTCTTGGAATATCATGCATTATTGATTCCGTTTTCTCCATTGTCGCTTATTTTATATACGGGATCGTTTTATCGATACACACACGGAAGTGACACTTTTTACAATATATTCTTGCCAATTCTTCTTATTTTGGGGGTATTTTCTATATTTGTGCATTTCTTTTTCATTTTTATGCCATTTTTTCTGGTATGTGAAAGACAAGAACTTATAAAATCATTAACCAACAGTATGAGTATGGTTTTTCAAAATTTTGGAAAAACGCTTACTTTGTTTCTCGTAATGATGTTGGTAAGTTTACGTGTTATTGTAAATGTAATTGTTGTAGTTGGAGTACCAGTTGGATTGGTTTCAGTGGGAACATACTTTGCAGCTTCAGCTTATTATTCTTTGTTTATTATTTTTGCCGGATTATTATCCCTTGTTTTGATTGCTGGAGCAGGATATTTGACGGCAATTTTAGAAGTATTTTCGACTTCATTTTGGTATAGAGCATTTCAATTATTTCAGTCATTGGAGGAAATAATAGAAGAATCAGACAATGAAGAAAAGAGTAAAAATGCAGAAGAAGTTTCCTCGGTAACAGATGCTGCGCCACAAGAAAAGGTGAAAGTTGTGCATGTAGTTCATCATGTTCAACCAGGAGAACCGATGCCTGATCCATCACAATTTATAGATATTCCAGGAGAGATTACAGAAATACCAAGTTCAGAACTCTTATCTGAACAGCAAAAATCAGAAGATAATTCTCAATGAAAAAATGGCTCATTCCATTCGTCATATTCTGTTCATTATTTGGGATTGGAATACGAGAATATATAATCTTGCACAATAAAAACCTTCTTCTTTTAGGCGAAAAAAATGTGGTTCTTTTGTATACACCAAACAAAAAAATATTTGGGATGGGAAGAGTAGATTCATCAAGAGCAAAAGCAATTTCACGAGAAATACAGTCATTTTTTACATCAGGAGATATTTCGAATATCTGGGAAATTCCTGTGGGAAATGAAATAAAAGGGGGGAAATTTTCCATACAACGAATATCAAAAAACTTAGTTCGGAGTGTTTGTTTGGAGCAAGTAATATGGTGGATTGGAGAAGATTTTTCTGATCAAGATCAAGGAGATGCGGTCAAAACAGGCGTAGATTTTAAATCTCAATGGTGGGTAATGATGAAAAACTCGATTCCTGATTTTCTTCCGATTCCAACACAAGGAATTCTTTTTGCAGGAGGAAGAGTTCCATCAAAAAAAACAATTTCCTTTTCCCAAGAAAAAGAAATTCCGCTGATTTCTGTAAAAGAAACCAACGGGTTTATGCTTTCGTTTACTCCCGAAAAAGTATGGGAATTAAAGATGCGCAATTAAACTTACTTTTCGTTGTTTTGTTGCTGACGAGCAAGAATTTTACGCGCCTCGGATTGTACAGATGCCTCAAATTTAGAAACATCTTTGTTAAAAGGCACAGACATGCGAGCTAATTCTTCGGGATTTTCAGACGCCTTTCCAACAAGTCTTTGGTTTGGATTATCAATTTTTTCAACCATTCTTTTAAATAAAATACATGCCACTTAAAACACTTTTTGAAACAGAAGTCAAACATTCATGGCAAAAGAGTTTTCAAAAGTTCTATTCTGAGTAGGATGCAAGCGTGAAAAAGCAATCTTCGTTTGGGATTCGGCAAAATGTGAAATCGCCAGAGGTGGTGATGAAGTTTTTGCAGGAAATAATTCGAGAAGAGCCAAAAGACACTGAATCACTCGAAAAGCGAAAACGAGAGTTTTCTGCGCGAGAGAAATGTGATGTAATTGTAAATCGTGATCTCACCAGAATCGCAAACGAAAATGATATAAAACTCTCTCGTCATCTAGAAAAACTCATTGTAAAGCGAGCGGTTCGTACTATTTCGGGGGTAACTCCAATCGGAATTCTCACAAAAGCATATCCGTGTCCTGGTCGTTGCGTATTTTGTCCGACGGAGAGCAAAATGCCAAAATCATATCTTTCTTCACAACCAGCAGCAGCACGAGCATTGCGAAATAAATTTCATCCACACAAACAAGTAACAAATCGAATTATTGCGCTAGAAGACTCGGGACATTCTGTTTCAAAATTAGAAATAATTGTGATGGGAGGAACGTGGAGTTTTTTACCAAAACGATATCAAACGTGGTACATAAAAAATGTGTATGACGCAGCAAATGGATGTAAATCAAAAAATTTAGCATCAGCTATAAAAGCAAATGAAACAGCAGAACGACGCATAATTGGATTAACGCTCGAAACGCGTCCAGATTATATTACGGAAGAGGAATTAGAACGAATGCGACGATTTGGTTGTACGCGGATTGAAGTTGGAGTTCAGACGGTTGACGACGAAATTTCTGCTGTAAACCTACGAGATCAGACACGAAAACAAGTTGCTCATGCAACAAAACTGATGCGAGAATATGGGTTTAAATTTTGTTATCATTTGATGCCAGGATTGTATGGTTCTACACCAGAAAAGGATTTGAAAATGTTTCATGAAATTTTTGAAGACGCAGATTTTAAGCCAGATTTTGTGAAAATTTATCCGTGTCAGGTTTTACCAAATTCGCTTTTAGCAGAGTGGTGGAAACAAGGAAAATTTGAACCGTTACATGATGTTGAGTTGATAAAACTTCTTTTGAAAATGAAAAAATTTGTGCCCGAGTGGACACGAATTATGCGTTTATTGCGTGATATTCCTGTGGGAAATATTTTATCGGGAGCGAAGTTTTCCAATTTACGACAAATTTTAAAATCTCAGCCAAAAAAGTTGAAAGAAATTTTGGGAAAGGAGGAATTTGATTCCATTTTTCATGGAAAATTTGAGTGGCCGTGTAAGTGTATTCGTTGTCGAGAAGTAGGGTTTCAGAGTACAAATAACAAAGTACAAAGTACAAAACCAATTTTAGTGCGACGTGATTATGAAGCGGCGGGAGGAACCGAAACTTTTTTATCGTTTGAATCAGAAGACAAAAAAACGTTGTACGCTTTATTACGATTGAGAAAACCAGATTCCAAATTTACATCACAGTTTTTTAAATCTGTTTTATCAAATGCTGCATTGATTCGAGAGGTTCATTCTTATGGAAGTGAAATTACAGTTGGAGAAAGTGCGGGAGTAGGGCAACATCGTGGATTTGGAAGAAAATTAATTGTGGAAGCAGAACGAATTGCTCGCGATGAATGGGGAATGAAAAAAATGACTATTATTGCCGGAGTTGGAACACGTGAGTATTACAAAAAATTTGATTACAAAGAACGTTCGACGTATATGACGAAAAAATTAAAATGAAAAAAAATCGTCGGAATTTACTCTTAACAAATCTCGCTTTTTCATTGGGAGCTTCGTTGGTGGGAGTATTTTTACCCTTCTTAATCGGAAACGCTTTTGGTTTTGAAATTTGGCAAATTTTTCTATGGGGAACGGGATTTCAAGTACTTGGTTGTATTATTGTTTATCCAATAAACAATTTTTTACATCGATTTTTATCAGTAAAGAGATGTCTGCAATTGGGATTATTCCTTCACGCTCTGTTCTATTTACTTGTTTCTTTCTCCAAAAATATTCCATTGTTATTATGGATTGCTTCTTTTTTATACGTCCTAGGAACATACATTTATTGGCCTCATTTTCATCTTCTCAGTACTCGCGCAACAAAGGATTCTGCTCGAGGAAATTTTGCAGGAAATTTGCACGTTTTATTTATTAGCGCTGGAATAATTTCTCCGCTTATAACTGGATTTTTATTTCAAATTGGACTTGAGAAATTTGTAGGAATTTTTGCTGGAATTTTCTTTTTGTTGGCTGTTTATTTTGGCCAAAAACTTCATATAAAAGATTATAAACTCGCGAACTATCGAAATTTTTCGAAATTTTTTCGTACCGTTTTTATGAAATCACGTGCGTGTTATTTAGTTTTTTATGATGGAATACAAAGTGGAATTTTGTGGTTTGTGTGGCCAGTTTTTTTGAAATCAATTCTTGGAAATTTTTCGTTAATGGGAATATTAGTTGGAGCAGCTACTTTTGTTGAAATGATTTCGGCAAAAATTTTCGGAAAATTTACTGATAAAAAATCAGCATCAAAAATGCTTGGTTTCTCTGTGTGGGCGCGATTTTTTGATTTAGGATTACGTGGAGCGATTTTAGCCGTTCCAAAGATTTGGATGGCGGGAGTAGCGACGATTTCTGCAGGAATTTTGGGACCATTTTTTAACGTTTCTTATTACACGCGATTGATGGAACATTCTGAGATAATTAAAAACCACGAATTAGAATTTTTTATTGCTCGTGAAATAATTCTTACTTTTGCTCGAGCGTTAGTTATTGGTGCTGCAACAATTGTTACATTTTATTTGGATGCGTCATATCTTGCATACTTTTTGATATTGGGTGCATTCGTAAGTTTTGGTTTTCGAAAGAATTGACTCATAGGGAAAATCGTATTAAAAACACAATGGTTCTTTTAAGTTATTAAGTGGAGTCCTACATTTGTAGGATAATATATTTTAATAGAATAAGGAGAAATAATGAATAAAAAGGAAAAAATAAAAGTGAGGATTAATATGGATGCCCACTCTTCAGGTTGGTATTCCAACCACAGAGGAGAAGACTTTGTTGTCTGTGTATATGATTCTGAAACGTTTCAAGTAACAGAAGGGAGTTCTAAGGGAGGTTACATATGTATACACGACTGTACTATACTAAAAACATGATATTCGTCCTCCACTGCGTTTGTCTCACATTTTACCGGTTCTATGTTTTTGTTACGTAGAATCGGTTCTTTTTTTCATAAAATTAACTCAATACTACGTGCGTCTCGCTTTGCTCGTCGTCGAACTTAATAAGTTCGCTTCAATGCACTGGCGTGCAATACAAAAATTATTTACCTCACGAGGAGGTAACTATTTTTCGTGGTACTCCCGCTAAGAATGTTTCACGCCCTTCACTCCGTTCCGGGTCGAACTTTTGCGTTCGATTTGTTATTGAAAATCAATAACCACAATCAAATACCACAAGGGTATTCGCTTGTACTTAGTTGGTACTCCCGCTAAGAATCGAACTTAGATCTTAGCCTTAGAAGGGCTTTGTTCTATCCATTGAACTACGGGAGCGCTTGTGAATTATATCAAATGTTTTTAGTTCTTGCTACTGGTTCTCTCGTATTAATGCAGAGGAAGCGTTACTCCAAGTTTGTCTAATAAATGTCCATATCCCCAGAAAATGAGAATAAGTATTCCTGCCATAAAGATTAATTGGTAGAGGAGTTGGTGTTTATGATGGAAAACACGTTCATGGTGTTCTACGCAATCCAGAAGTTCATCACCAAATCGAATTGAAAGAAAGGTTCCAGAGCCAGATAAAATTGTGATAAGCCAAAATGGCCAAATTGTAGTAATTATTTTGAAAAAGAGAGATGTAATTTCCGTTTTTTCAAATACTTCTGGAACAAATATTGCGCCCAATGCAGCAATTGCAATTGCTATTCCCCAAACGAATATTTCAGAAACCCACATATGAACGCGAAAAAATAATCGTAAAGGAAAATCTATTAAAAATCCGGCGTCAGCAACTGGTGTGCAGAGAACAAAAAAGCTCCATGTTAGTAATGAAACAATTCCTCCAGTGGCTATTCCATAATGCCAACTGAGCCATGCAAAATAAGAGAGAAGCCCGAGAAGTAAAAGTATGAATTTTATAGAAACATGTCGCTTCGTTTTATGCTTTATCAGCTCGTGTGGTCGAATTTGTTTTGCTTTTTTCATCGTGTAAAGTTTCTTTGAAAATATTTTTAACGTCAATTTTTTATTTTGTTTCTTATTAAAAATAAACCACGCATTGCGTGGTTTATTTTATGTTTTTTGATTTATTATAAAGATTTTAGTTTCGAATTTTATTGGCAGAACCGAGTACATCGATCTTGTGTTCTACCATTTTTTGGATTTCATCACGTGCTGGTCCAAGATATTTTCGTGGATCAAATACTTTTGGCTCCTCAATAAATACTTTTCTGATCATTGCTGTCATAACCAATCGAAGATCAGTATCAATATTTACCTTTGCTACGCCAAATTTAACAGCGGCCGTAATGGTTGCTTCATCAACTCCTTTTGCGCCAGCTAAATCTCCTCCAAATTTATTTACAATTTCTACGTATTGCTGAGGAACAGAACTTGATCCGTGCATTACGAGTGGAGTATTTGGAATTACCTTTGTTAGTTTTTCAACACGCGGAACATCTACATTACATCCTCCAGCAAATTTATACGCTCCATGACTTGTTCCAATTGCACAGGCAAGAGTGTCGATTCCAGTTTTTTCTACAAATTCAATTGCTTCTTCTGGATCAGTAAGTCGCGCATCTTTTTCGTCTACAACAACATGTTCCTCGATTCCTCCGAGTGTTCCGAGTTCACCTTCTACGATAACGCCTTTTGCGTGAGCGTAATCAACAACTTCTTTTGTTTTATCAATATTTTCTTGAAATGGTAGTGCAGAAGCATCAATCATCACAGAATTAAATCCAGCTTCAATTGCGCTTGCACATGTTTCGAGAGAATCACCGTGATCTTGGTGAATGATAATTGGTAAATCAGGATATTGTCGTTCCATAGAACGGATAATGTCGACAAGCATTGCTGTGTTTGCATATTTTCGTGCTCCGTTTGAAAGTTGAAGAATCAGAGGAGCGTTCTTTGCCGCGTGTGCCGCAACAATTGCTTGTGTGATTTCCATGTTGTTCACGTTAAACGCACCAATAGCATAATCACTGCGCATTGCATCCAACATGAGTTCGAGGGGATTTTTTACAATCATGATGTAGGGGGAATTAAAAATTTCATTCAAATTGTACGGATGGATTTTTCCTGCGTCAAAAGTTAAAATTTGTGTGCGATGCAAAAAATAGACTCAAAATTGCGTCGTTTTTTATAAATATTTGAAGCTAAAAATTTTGTCTATAAAACAGGGAAAATATTTATCGTTCCATCAATTTCTCTATCTCTGTTTGTGAGACACGACGTGGCATAGATGTTCGCCATGCCTTGATTCGTTTTCTCATTCGGAACACTTTCCACCAAGCCCCCAAGAGTTCTGTTTCAAAAATTAAAACATACAAAAAAACTTTCAAATTATACCATTTCGTTGCGCTTTGCGTCTCCATAGAAAATCCAGGAGAGAAATTTTTTCGTAATAAAATTCGGTGATTCAATAACGATTGCTGGTTTACCGCACGAGATTTCTTGAGTCGATTTTTGATAATCATCATTGCGCTTGTTCCACGAATCGAAATAGTTCGATCATGATATGCGACAGCTGATGAAGAAAGAGCCGCTTTCCACCCAGCCCACTGAAGTCGATACGCCAAATCAACATCTTCCTTGTACATAAACATTGATTCATCAAAATATTCTAATTCGCCGCGATCATTTTCGAAAGCAACATCATTCAATGCTTCTTTTCGATATAACGCCGCAGCACCAGATATTCCAAAGACCTTTTGCTCGTTATCAAATTGACCACAATCGATTTCCCCTTGTCCAATATCTTCAAAACGATGTGATCGCAAAATTCGTATTCCAACGGTATCAATAAAGTTTGTTTTTCCTTCAGAAGTAGAACCTTCGCTAAATGCATTAAAGTCCCAAAATTTAAGTTTTCCTCCCGCAGAACCAACATTTGGTTTCTCTTGAATTGATCGAGCAAGCTCAGATAAAAAGTTTACTTCAAACAACATATCCACATTCAAACACGCGTAAAATTCGCTTTCTGTTTGGCGTAAAATTTCATTATGTCCACGAGCAAATCCGATATTTTTATCCGATTCGATGACCCGAACTTCAGGAAAATGTTTTGCCAACAGAGGAATAGTTTCATCTGTTGAGTCATTATCAAAGATTACCACTTCCAGGTTTTCATATGATTGAGCCAATAATGACTGAATACAAGGAATAATGTATTTTTCAGAATTATGTGTAACTATTCCAGCAACAATTGTTGTAACAGGGCTTACTGCTGTAGACATAGCTCGTTCAGCTTTTCGTAACTGGACCCGTTCAGGATCAAAGGCTTCTTGGGCTAAAATAGCAGCTTCGAGAAGACTATCATGTGTTCCTGCGTCACACCACATTCCGTGAACTTCTGTGGCAGTGAGTTCTCCTCGTTCAAGATATAATTTATTTACATCTGTAATTTCTAATTCTCCACGATCAGAAGGACGAATTTCTCGAATCATATCAAAAACTTTTGAATCATAGAGAAAAAATCCAGTTTGTACGGTGTCAGATTTTGGTAGAGTAGGTTTTTCTTCAACTGATCGAACAATTCCAACTTCATCTACTTCTACAACACCAAATCGTTCTGGATCCTCAACTTTTTTAATAAAAATACGTGCACCTGATCGAAAATTTATAACGTCTGCTGCAAAATCGGATTCAAAAATATTATCCGCCAAAACCATGGCAATAGAATCATTTCCAGCAAAACTCTCCGCTAATCCAAGTGCTTGAGCGATTCCACCAGATCCGTCTTGTACTTTGAACGTCAGATTTACTCCCAAATCTTTTCCAGATCCCATTAATCGCAAAAAATCACCAGCATTTGTGGCGCTTGTAATAATAAGTATATCACGCACTCCAGAATTCTTGAGTGTTTGAATTGGGTAATAAATCATTGGTCGGTCAAAAACCGGCAATAGATGCTTATTTGTAACCTTGGTGCTAGGAAAGAGTCGAGACCCTGTTCCACCAGCGAGGATAACTCCTTTCATCTTGCTTATTTTTCAAGAAAATAGATTAAAGTCAACTTTTCATAGAGAAATTTTCTTTTTGTCGCAAGGATGGTACAATTTTCTCAAGATTAAGCAAAAAAATGAAATTTTGGCAATATTTGATGGGAGGACTAGTCGCATTATTTATATTTGCGGCTGCATTGATTGCAGATAATATGCAATTTATAGAGAGAAGTACTTTTGTGAATAACCCATTTTCATTGATGGGACCAGCACGTACTTCATTTGGAGGAGAAATACAGTTTTTGTCTTCAGGAGAATTAATTTGGATAGATGAAGACGCAGAATTAGTATTGATAGAAAATGAGCGACGTTTAACTCAAGGAACTGTTGCAATTGGAGGAACATTTTTTTCAACATCGGAAGATACAGATGTAACAAATAAATTATGGGTTGGTAACGCAGAATTACGTATAGAAAGCACAAGTGCTTTGGTAGATTTCGATGCTGCAGCTGAGTTAGTAACAATATTAACAAGTGGTGGATCAATAGAGCTTTGGTTTCAAGGAAAAGAGGTGCCATTTATAATTCCAGCACATTCGCAAATAACATTTAATCCAACTCAAGCAATAGAATTAGACTCATATTTAGAGTATCCAGAGCTCGCAAAAAAGTTTGACTTACAACCGATATTTACAGGAGATTTTATTACGCAATTAGATCAAATAGAAGTTGCATTTACAGATATTCGTTCTCAGTTTGGATATTTTGCATGGAATTTACCAATATTGTGGGCAGCACAAAATGGAGGATTTTTACGATTTTTAGAAAAAAGCGCATTACGATTGCCAGCAGGGAAAGTAGCAAGCAATGAATTCCGAGATTTAACAGAACCAATACGAATAGCACGAAAGGTAATTGATGAACCAACTGCTACAAAAAAATTACAAGAATTTAAAAATACAGTTTTAACAAAACCTCTTTGGCAAACAGTTTTAGAAAAAAACAAACAAACTCAAAAAGAATGGCGATGGTTTGAGTTTGCTCAAAAGATTTGGTTACCCGTGGTTTCTCCAGATTCTGTGAAACAAAAATTCGCAGTATTATGGAGTGATGATACAGATTCTCTACGAGCGAAAATGAGAGCAATAATGTTGCTTTCTTATAATGAACGATGGTTGCGAGCAGACGCGGTTTTAAATCAGTTTTCAAAACAATTTTCTACAACAGAATTTACAGCAGAAGATGTAGTTGAAATTGCTCGATTTCGTCGTGAAGTTTCAAGTCTCATTAATACATATCCTCTTTATAAAAACATTTCATTTTTCACAATGTGGACAAATATAGTGAGAGAGGAACAGAAGCATTTATCACTAGAACAGAAAGAAAAAATATCACTTGAAATTGCTCATGAAATTTTAAAATTCGTTTCAGAATTTTTACAAAAAGAGGATCAAGTATCTCTTTCAAAAGTGCTTAATAAATTATGGTTTGAATTAGAAATATCTCCAGAATATGTATCATTTTCTCCCGAGGAACAAACGACAATAGATCTTATCAATTTAGTTGGAACAACAGGAATGACGCCTGAGCAAGCACTAAGGGCCCAAGAACAACAGGAAAAACAAACGATGATAGAGGAACAATTGAAAGAAATCGAAAAGGCGACAGAAGAAGTGACGAAAAACTTAGGGATTTCAAATGCAAAAAAATTGTGGGAATTCTTGGCACAAGAAAATATCGAGCTTGATATTACTAGTTTTCGTACAACTCGAACGGAGACAGAATTGACAACCCGATTTGCAAATACGGAAACAGGGAAACGGAAAATAGAAGGAGTTTTCGATTACAATACACAGGAATTTATAACGTTAACGTTGGGAGAAGTTTCAGAAGTAGATTTACCCGCACATCAGTTACAACACTGGATAAAGAAAATTGGCGGGAAATTTGAATCTAAAAAAGGTGCGACAGAAGAAATAGCAGAAGGAAATGGAGTTATTCAAACGACACCACAAGCAATTCTTGGAAAAAAATTTGTCCAAAAAAAACTACGTTCAGTTGGAATGGACGTCAATATAAGTCAATTAGAAATGATGGATGAAGAATATCAGCGGTGTGCAATTTCAGAAGCAAGTTACCAGGGAGCAAAAATAAATGCGGAATATAATTTCATAACACAAGAATTTTCACGTATTTCTATTCAAAAATCAGGTCAATTTATTTCCAAAATAGGTTTTTTTAGTGCAGATGAACTTATTCAAACAATAGGAAAAGCGGTTTCAGCAATTCCTAGTAAGAATTGACGAATGAGGGGAAAATCTTACACTGCGCGTCGAATGATTGATTCAGGTTCGAATTCAGTTGTACGAATGTGTCATCGTTTATTAAACGCACCATTTACGTTTCAATTATTTAGTCTTGCTCTGTTAATAGCATTAGTTTTGGGGTTTCGTCCAAATTACTTTATTTCTATTTATCAGTCATTTGGGGAAGACCGTTGGGAAGTATCATTTACTGGATATCCCATTACAGAAACAGGATTTATAGATAATTTTGCAGGAGTTTCCACTGCGGGATTACGAGAGATTTTAATTGAAGATGAAAACGGGAACGTTGTTGTACGACTTGAACCAAAGAAGCGTTCCAAAACAGTACAATATACAGTGAAATCAGGAGAAAGTATTTTTGATATTGCACATAAGTTTGGATTAAATGTTGCGACCTTGAATTGGGCAAATAAATTAACATCACGTCAAAATCCACGAGTAGGACAATTATTACGGATTCCTCCTACAGATGGAGTATTTTATACAGTACAGAATGGGGATGTTCTTTCTGATATTGCGAAAAACCACAATATTGATGTTGAAAAAATTCAGGCATATAATTCGGTGGAAAAGGAAGGAGTATTAACGGTAGGACAAGAATTATTTATTCCTGGAGCACAAAAAGTATGGGTTCAACATCCTGCCACAACAACAAGTAATTCAGGAATT
Source organism: Candidatus Altimarinota bacterium (assembly GCA_963677105.1). Taxonomy (GTDB): domain Bacteria; phylum Patescibacteriota; class Gracilibacteria; order UBA4473; family UBA4473; genus M50B91. The sequence continues at coordinate 673,447 of OY781871.1, forward strand.
GGTTCTATTGGATTTAAGCTTCGTCGTCCTACTCAAGGAGTGTTGACACAAGGATATCATAAACAACATTTTGCAATTGATATTGCCAATCGAATGAACACCCCGATTTATGCTTCTGCAAACGGAGTTGTAATAAAATCTTCAGATGGATGGAATTACGGATATGGAAAATATATCGTTATCGATCACGGGAATGATATTCAGACATTATATGCACATAATAATGTGAGAAAAGTTGAGGTTGGAGATGAAGTAAAAACAGGACAATTGATCTCTCTCATGGGAAATACAGGAAATGTGTGGGGACCGACTGGAATCCATTTACACTATGAGGTGCGTATTCGTGGAAGGAAAGTAAATCCGTTTAATTACTTTTAAACAACAGAGTTGAAGGAGAGAAGTGATAGATGATAAAAATATGAAGTCAGAAATTCATTCTTATTCATCATATTTTAATATTCGAGGAGTACAGTTTTACTGTATGAAATATTTTACACAATTGCGACCATCAGAACAACTCCGTTGGTGTTTACTTTGTTTTATAATCGGAATATTTCTTCCAGTAGGAACATTTTTTTACGAAATACTATTACTGAGTGGACTGTTATTTGTTGCCTCATTTTTCTTCAAAAAGTTCTGGATTATTCTTCCCGCTGTATTTATTTTTTCTGCTGGATTTACCGGATGGAGAGGAGAATTTGATTTCCGAAATGATGTTTTATTTTCTCAAAAAGGACAGATGATCCAATTGCGTGGGACTGTTCGTACTCCACCAGATGTACGAGAAAATTCAGTGCGAGCATTTGTTACAAGTGAAAAGGGGGATTTTCTCCTCATTTTACCCTCTACAGAATCATTGAACTATGGAGATGAGATTTCTCTTTATGGAAAAATTACCCTTCCGCGTGATTTTGGAGACTTTAATTATCGTCGTTATTTACGCAGATGGGGAGCACAAATAATTATTAAAAACCCGAAAACATTTGAAATATATGCTTCTGGAGGAGGAAATTTATTTGTTCGTATGGCACAAGAATTTCGTACTTTTCTTGAAAAAAATGTTCGAAGATCATTACCAGAACCACATGCAACAATTGCAGTTGGAGTTATTTTGGGAGTAAAATCTTCGTTGCCAGAATGGACACAAAATGATTTTAAAAATTCAGGATTGCAACATTTGTTAGTTGTTTCTGGTTCAAATGTGGCTATAGTTTTGGCACTTGTTGCAATGTTACTTGCTCGATGTGGACGTCGAGTAGTTTTTTGGGGATCAATAATGGCATTAGGATTTTTTGTTCTTCTCGTTGGTCCAGATGCACCAGTAATTCGTGCAGCAGTTATGGGAGGAGTTGTTGGCGTTGCGGCGGCATTGGGAAGATTCTCGGATGCAAGAACATTGGTGCTTTTATCCGCCTGTATAATCGGAATTTTTCAGCCATCAATAGTGCGTGATGATGTAGGATTTCATCTAAGTTTTGCAGCCACAATCGGTATTATTTTAGGAACACCAATGTTATTACAAATTTGTTCAAAAATTTCCTCCAACAAATATTGGAAGGTTCTCTCTATTATTTTATCTGTTTCTTTGGCGGCACAAATTGCAGTTCTACCGATTCTTGGATATTCTTTTGGTACATTTCCTGTAGCAGGAGTTTTCGCTAATATATTTGCAGAGCCAATAGTTCCAATCGCAATGGGGGCTGGAACAGTTTCAGCAATAATTGGATGGGCACCATTATTTATTATTCGATTATGTGCGATTCCAGCATTTATTGCTATTGAAGTTTTGCTTTTTGTTGCACACTTTTTTGGTCAAATTCCACAAATTCAAATCGCTTCTTGGGTTACATTTAGTGTGAGCATTGTTATTGGAAGTTTTTTTGTATGGGGACTTTTATCGCGATCTTTTGCAGGAAAATGGCTTATTTTGTCAGATGAGAAAATTTGTAATGTTTCAAATAATAAAGATTGAAAATTGAAGTTTCGAGCATTAAAAACTTCTGTTACACTAATGCTGATGAAACGATGTACATTATTTCTTGATCAAGGAGAAATGCTTGGAGGAGCAGAAAGATTTTTGCTCGATTTTTTCCCAAAAATTTCATCAGCAGAAATAAATAGATTACGTCCGATTGTTGTAGGAGCAAAGTCCGAAGAATATCGTGCCGTTTTGCCTGAAAACATTGAAACGAGATCGTTTTATTGGCCGAGCGTGAGAGGGAATAAAATAACCGCAATAGTAAAACTTTTTCTAGCAGCGAAGAAATTAAAGCAACTTGCACGAACAGAAAATGCGACACAAATTTTCTCGAATACACCACGCACAATGTTTGTTGCATATTTAGCAAAGAAATTTTTTCGGATGCCGGCGAAAATGATTATCATGATTCATGATTTTACTATTCCAGAATCATTATTGCGTCGTATTTTATACAATGCAGATACTATTGTTGTAAATTCAATTCCAACCCGAAAGTATGTGTTACAGCAACTTTCAAAAAATCATTATAAAAAATTACGTATCGTGGAGAATGGCGTTGATTTTTCTCGTGTACCAGAAACAGAGGCGGTAACAGAAATTAAAAATGTATTGATGATTGGTCGTATTGATCCAAGAAAGGGTCAAAAATTTGCGGTTGAAGCAGCGATTCAGTTACCAGAATTAAACTTTCGGATTGTTGGATCTCCGTTTCCAGGAGATCAGAGAACAATGGATTATGATTGTGAAATTCGAGAGATTGTTCATGTAAACAATTTAAAAAATGTTTCGTTTATTTCTGAAGTTTCAGATCCATTTACAGAAATGGCGCGTGCAGATGTAGTTCTTGCTTTGCCGACAGAGCCAGAAACATTTGGTCGTATTGTTACGGAAGCATTAGCGTGCGGAAGAGTAGTGATTTCATTTGATAGAACCGGTCCAAGAGACATTTTGCGTCAATTTGAAGGAGGTGAAAAACTTTCTCCATTACGAGTAGATTCCGATAGTGCAGAAGCGTTAGTTGAAAAACTACAATATTTGAAATCTCACCCAGGAGAAGTAAAAAAGATCGCTAGTGTTGCACGACGATTTGTTGAAAAAAATTATCCGTTGTCTGAAACAGCGAAACGACTCATTTACGTCTTATCGGAGTAAATTAAGAATATTGTTCTGCAGCAAACAGTTTTAATTCTGGGAATTTTTTTTCAATTTCTGCAATAAGCGTTTCGGTATGTTTTATGTCAGTATTTGTAATAGTTTCAGCATTTTCATCTAAAGATTTCCATTCTCGCGCTAAGAATTTATCAGCTTTTTTCTGTTCAGTTTTTTCGGTTTCTCCAATAACATCTTTTGTTTTTAGGAGAATTTCACGAGAGAGTTTCCATTTTTCAACAGAAAATCGTTCTTTATTTTCAAAAGATCTCGTTTCTTCATTATTCTTGGGACTTGATTCAAGATGAGTCATCCAGTGATTTTACCAGAAAATTGAGAAAAAATCAATGATTTTCTTTTATTATTTCTTTTATGACCAGAAATCTTGACAAATGGTCATTTAATCTCTAAACTCCGCGCGTCGCGAGGGGTTCTCGCGTTTTTTTATGTAAAAAATTAGGTTTTATGTCTCAGAAAATAAAAGTTTTCGGCGCGAAAATGCACAATCTCAAGAATATTAATGTAGAAATCCCACGAGATAAATTAACCGTTGTGACTGGTGTTTCTGGGTCAGGAAAGTCATCACTTGCATTTGATACAATCTACGCAGAAGGACAACGAAGATACGTAGAATCACTTTCTACGTATGCGCGTCAATTTTTGAAATTACAGGAAAAGCCTGATGTGGAGAGTATTGAAGGATTATCACCGGCAATCTCCATTGATCAGAAATCTGCTCCGAGAAACCCACGTTCTACTGTTGGAACTGTGACAGAAATTTATGACTATCTTCGGTTATTGTTTGCGAAAATTGGAACACCAATTAATCCAGAAAACGGTCGAGTTTTACAATCGCAGACGCCCGGACAAATGGCAGATATTATTGGACAATGGAAAGAAGGACAGAAATTTTTACTCCTTGCTCCATTGGTTCGAGGAAAAAAAGGAGAGCACACGGGAGTTTTTGAACGAATTAAAAAATCAGGATTTGTTCGTGTAAGAGTGGACGGAGAAGTAATGACACTGAATGATGATATTGAACTTGATCCACAAAAAAAACACACGATCGAAATTGTGGTTGATCGATTGGTTGTAACTGACTTCGGGAAAAAATTTACGAAACTTCCTTCTGGAGAGAAGATTGAAGAAAAAAATGATGATCGATTACGATTGGTCGATTCTATTGAGACAGCTTTAAAGTTTGGAGACGGAATTACAACGGTACACAATGTTGACGAACAGGAAGACCATCTTTTTTCAGAACATTTAGCGGATCCAGAAACGGGGTTTTCATTTCCTCCATTAGAGCCACGAATTTTCTCTTTTAATTCTCCACATGGAGCATGTGAAGCGTGTCATGGATTAGGATATCGACTTGTTTTGGATAGATATGCAGCATTGAATCCGAATTTATCAATTCGAGAAGGAGGAGTACTTCCATGGGTTTCAATGGGAACAAATGCTATTGGTTGGGTACAATCAGTATTAGAAGCAATTGGAAAAAAATATGGATTTACTTTAGATCAGCCAATTAGTTCAATTTCTCCAGACATAATCCAACAATTATTTGATGGATTTGGGAAAGAAACTTTTACAGTTGCGCTTCGTGGACAATTTCGAGGTCGAACAACGGATGCAACTTTCGAAGGAATCGCAGCTCATACAGAGCGTCGATATAACGAAACAGATTCTGATTGGCTTCGGAAAAAACTCGGAGAATTTATGTCAGAAGCAGAATGTGTATCATGTGCCGGAACACGATTGAATATATTTGGAAGAAATGTTTTAGTAAATGGAAAGCGAATTTCAGATATTACAAACATGCCAATGTTAGAGGTATTAAATTGGATTCAATCATTTAAGCCAGAAGCAGAACAAGAAAATATTGTTGAACCAATTAAAAAAGAGATTTTAGATCGTTTAGGATTTTTAGAAAACGTAGGACTTTCCTATTTAACGCTTTCCCGAGCGGCGAATACTTTATCTGGAGGAGAAGCTCAGCGAATTCGTTTAGCAACACAAATTGGATCACATTTACAAGGAGTTTTATACGTATTAGACGAGCCATCTATTGGTTTGCATCAACGCGATAATGATCGTCTTATTAAGACATTGTATCATTTGCGCGACCTAGGAAACACAGTAATTGTAGTTGAGCATGATGAAGATACTATGCGAGCAGCTGATCACATTGTAGAAATTGGCCCCCAATCAGGTGCTCATGGAGGAAATCTTGTGTATTCAGGAACACTTAAAGACATGAAAGACATAGAGAGTGAGACAGCAGATTTCTTATTTGGGCGTCAAGAAATAGCAGTTCCAAGAATTCGTCGAACACCGATGGGAATGCTAAAAATAATTGGTGCTCGTGAAAATAATTTACAAAACATATCAGTAGAAATTCCTCTCGGATGTTTTATTGGTGTTTCAGGAGTTTCTGGATCAGGGAAAAGTTCATTAATTAATCGTATTTTGGTTCCAGTTTTGGCACGAGAATTAAATCGAGCGAAAAAACCAGCAGGAAAACATGATAAAATCGAAGGAATTGAGCAGTTAGATAAATTAATTTCTATTGATCAATCTCCCATCGGAAGAACTCCTCGTTCGAATCCTGCAACATATACAGGAGTATTTACGGATATTCGTGAAATATTTGCGTCTACAACAGAAGCAAAATTGCGAGGTTATACAACTTCACGATTTTCTTTCAATGTGAAAGGAGGACGTTGTGAAGCATGTTCAGGGGATGGAATAAAAAAAGTGGAAATGCACTTTTTACCAGATGTATATGTTCCGTGTGAGGTTTGTGAAGGAAAACGGTATAACGCTGAAACACTAGAAGTTACGTACAAAGGAAAATCAATTTATGACGTGTTAGCGATGACAATTGATGAAGCAGTAGATTTTTTTGAAAATTTTGGTCATATTCAATCAAAATTAAAAGCTATTCAAGAAGTTGGTTTGGGATATATGCAGTTAGGACAATCCGCTACAACTCTTTCTGGAGGTGAAGCGCAACGTGTAAAATTGGCAACAGAATTGATGAAGAAATCAACAGGTTCTACAGCTTACATTTTAGACGAACCTACAACAGGACTTCATTTTTCAGATGTGAAAAAATTGTTGGCGGTTCTCCAACGATTGGTTGATCGAGGGAACTCGGTGATTGTAATAGAGCACAACCTCGATGTCTTAAAATCCTGCGATCACTTAATTGACCTTGGACCTGACGGTGGAGATGGAGGAGGATTAGTTGTTGCTACAGGAACACCAGAAGAAATTGCAAAAAACCCGAAAAGTCATACGGGTGTTTTTTTGGCAAAACTTGACAAAATGAAAAGATAAGTTAAATTTATCACAAATTTTATTACCATAAAGAATGGAAGGAAATAAATCAGAAAAGGACTTGTTCGAAGGAGATATAAACATACTTCAAGAATACAGGAGTGCATATGAGAAAAATGTTAAGTTTGTAATAGGCCAAATAGCTGTACATGGTGAAGAAATGGTGGAGATATTAGAATCAATTCATGGCAATGAAATAAACGAAGAAGCGTTAAAAGAGTTAGGATCTCTTATACAAAAAATGTTTGAAATTCTTGAACAAAATGTAGAGGAAAGATTAACAACACAGTCTTTTCCTGAAAGAGTATATTCAGCAGAGTTACAACGAAAAATGAATAATCAAGAAAAGAATCAGGAAGACTTTTTAAGAATGTGTCGGCATGATCTCAGAAATTATTTAGCATTACTTTATTCGGTAGTACAAATTTTGAAAAGAAATATAAATCTTCTCGATGATTTACATAAAGGAGTGATTAGAGAGTTCCCAAATTTTTTAAAGCGATTACTGATTCTAACGAAAGAGCCGAAGCCAGAATTCCATGCTTTAGCAGAAATGGGAGAGGAAGAATCAGCATGCTTAAACACAAAAGCAGAAGACAAAAATGTAACACTCAGTTTTTCTAATACAGAAGAAGAGGTATTTACAGATATAAATTATTTGAATGTTATATTAGATAATCTTGTCGGAAATGCATTGAAATTTGTACCAAATGATGGAACAGGGAAAGTAGATATTATAGCTGAAAAGGGGAAAAAAGGATTTCTTTATGTTCAAGTAATAGATAATGGAAGCGGTATGTCATTGGAAAAGGCGGAGATAATAAATAATATGTTTCATCAGGGATTCACAACGAGAGGAAGAATTGAAAGTGAACTTGGAACAAATCAAGAGCCGGGGACAGGAAAAGGTCTTATTATTTGTACCAGATATGCGGAAAAAATAGGTGTAGCATTATCTGTAGAGTCCGGAGAAGAGGGAACAGTTTTTACCTTAAAAATTCCAGCGACAGTGGAAGATTTTCTTGGATCAAATATGGTAAATATATCATTTGATGAACCAGATGTCCTTGAAGAAGGAATAAAAGGAGTATCTGAGCAAGTAAATAATATTATTTAAAGTTTAAAAAATGTTAGAGAACCAAAAGGAATTCATACAAGGTGTAGGATCTGACGATAATTGGGCTTATAGGAGTCCAGGAATCAGTGAGGAAGAATTAGTTGATGAACTCAATTATACATTAACAGAAAAAGATATTGTCGAAGAGCAAGAAGCGTTTCGAAATTTAGTAAAAAATGAATTAGTTCCTTTTTTAATGGAAGACTTTTCCAATTGGGAAAAGAAAGAATTTTCACCAGAAACAGATTTTAAAATGATTAATAATCAAGGAAAGGAATCTCTGAGGAAAATGAAATCTCTATTTTCTAAAATACTAAAATTTATTACAGACTTCCAAAGAGGAATAAAAAATCAAGAGAAGAGTGTGTCGGAAAATCTTATATCAATATTTAAACAACAATTACATCAACAAGAGAGGTTTATTAAAACATTGTCACATGATCTCAGTACACCATTTACTGGAATTATGGGTTTTTCGGAATTATTATTTGATAATGATGATAGTTCATTTATAGAAACTATTCAAGAGTCAGCAAAGCTGTTTACCGGAATATTAAAAGCCAGAATGCCACTTTTGGAAGATCCCTCATATGACTATCATTCTCTTGCAGAAATCATACATTCACCGGATTTCGAACAGGTTCACACTCGTGCAAAAGGTAAAGAAGTGAAATTGAATTTTGAACTTGGAAATCAGAGAGTATTTTCTGATATAGAGCGTATAGAGCTTTTTTTAGGAAATTTTATTAATAATGCCATTAAGTTTGTTCATGAAGGTATCGGGGAAATAAAAGTTACTGCTGAAGTGATTGAAACAGGGGAAGTAAAAATTTCAGTTATAGATAATGGTGTTGGAATTTCAAAAGCAACGTGTGAAAGGATACAACAGATGATGAATGGGGAAATCGAAATAGGTAGTCAATATTCGGAAGAAGGTACGAATGGAGAAGAAGGAACGGGGAAAGGATTACGAAATTGTATGGAATATTTATCTCAAATGATTGGAAAGATGACAGTAGAGTCTGTAGAAGGTGAAGGAGCAACTTTTTCCGTTATTGTTCCGGCAACAAAAGAACAACACGAGTTTCTTTCTCAACAGAAAGAGCAACCATTAAACGTTGTTACACAAAAAGTTGGAGGAAAGGTTACAGATCTTTTAAAAGTGACAGCAGCGATTCGATAAAATCTACTGTAATTTTTGAAGCGGGGTTCCGAGTTTTTCAGCAAATTCGTCTCCCAAAATCCAAATTCCGTGATCTGGTTCGTCACCTCTTTGAAGTCCTAATTCTTCACGAGAACAAATCATTCCGCGAGAAAGTTCTCCTCGGATTTTTCGTTCTCCAATTTCAAAATCTTCGCTTAATTTTGCTCCTACAGTAGCGACTGGAACATACGCTCCTTCTTCGATATTTACACCACCACAAAGGATTTGTTCTATTTTCCCCGGAGCTATTTCTGTTTTTGTGATACGCACTTTCGTTACGGTTTCATCTGGATGAGAGGCGATTGCAATAATTTTTCCAACCACAATTTTTTCATCTACATTTTTCAAAATCGCAGCATCAATTTCAGAAAGAAGTTTTTTCCCACAACAGCAAGAAGCACAGTTTTTACATGACGGATTAAGTCCGAAGAGTTTTTTAAAGAAGTTCATTTTTTATAAGTAAATTCACAGAGAGTGTACTCGAAAAATTTTGTTTCTCAACTTGCTTTTTTTCTCTGTCGCAGTAATATCCGCCCGCGGCTCGGTAGCTCAGTTGGTGAGAGCGCGGGATTCATAACCCCGAGGTCGGCAGTTCAAATCTGCCTCGAGCCACCATTCAGAATAAGCGAAGCTTATTCTTCCAAATTTCAAAAGTTCAAATTACAAAGATCAAATAAAGATCTTTTTTTGTACTTTGTTCTTTGTAAATTGTGATTTGACCTTATATTTCAACTGTTACAGCGAATTCTCCATCAGGAATTTTTGTCAGAGAAACATGAACATTCTCCATGCGAGGAAATTGTTTTTGTACTTCTTTATGAAAATGAAACAGACATTTTTCCACCGTCGCAAAAGACTTTCCTTTGCTCCAATGCATCGTCCATTCACGAAGTTCAAAATAATCCACCGTATCTTTTACATCGTCAGATTCTTCCACCTTGCTGGTGTCTGCTTGCCAGAGAATCGTGATAAATATTTCTTGTGGCGTTGAACGTTCTTCTTCAGTAACGCCAAGACGGATTTTTACAGGAATTTCAGGGAGAGAAAATTGCATTTTATTCGTCATTTTCAGTGAGTTTCTTTAAAATTTTATCGAGATCGTAGCTGATTACAAAAGGCACAGCGAGCATTTCAAATACAAAACGAATTAAAATCCACACAATCGGCGTAGCGAGAATAAGGAAATAAATTTTTGAATCATAAATATAGTAGAAAAACGCTCCTGTTCCGGCGACTTGAGCTAATGCATGAAGTGCTGTTGATAATTGTTTTACGATATAGAGTGAATCAAATGACCAAAAACTAGCGTTCTTTTTTTCTTTTTTCACTATTGTCGGATTTGGAACAGGTGTTTGTTCTGGCGGTGATGAGAGTTCTTCTGGCATAGTAAGAAATTACAGAATTTCTGTAATGATAATATGGAAATGAAAATATTGCGAATTCTGAAAATTTATACAACCCATCGGGAACTCTCACGATTTTTTAAATTGAAGTAGGAATGGGCCACCTATCATGATGCTAAAGTTATTTAAATAGTTTATGTCGCGCCCTCCTTTGTCGGGTCGAACCTTCTCTGGTTCAATTCCGTAGATTGTTTCACAATCAAAAACAAAAAAACATCCGCAAGGGATGTGTTTTGGTTTCTGCTGGAGCCACCTATCGGGATCGAACCGATGACCTGCGGGTTACAAATCCGCTGCTCTAGCCAGCTGAGCTAAGGTGGCACGTCAAATGTTCCAGAAAAGAACAGAGAGATTGTAGAAAATTTCCCTAAAGTGTCAAAAAAAATTAGACTATTTGCGATGAAAAATATGCAGCCACAACCATTTATTCCAAATGTCCGAGAACTTCGAAAGAAAGAATCACGACTTGCGAGTGGACATAGACTTTGTCCGGGATGTGGAATTGGGACAATTATGAATCAAGTATTTGCATCAATAGATGCACCAATAGTGATGGCAAACGCTACTGGTTGTAGTGAAATTTGTTTTTCACCGGTTCCTTTTGCCACGATGAAAACGCCGTGGATACATTCTCTTTTTGAAAATTCTGCGAGTGTTATTTCCGGAGCAGAGAGTTGTTGGAAAAGTAAGAAAAAACGAGGGCAACTCACCAAAGAACAAGAAAAGATAAAATTTCTTGCGGTGGGAGGAGATGGAGCAACGTATGATATTGGGTTTCAGTGGTTGAGTGGAGCACTCGAACGTGGGCACAATTTTGTGTACGTTTGTTTCGATAATGAAGGTTACATGAATACTGGATATCAGCGGAGTAGTTCCGTTCCAAAAGGATTTGATACACATACTTCCCCAGACGGAAAAGCGATACACGGGAAAATGCAGCACCGAAAGAATTTAACCAAAATTTTAGCAAATCACGATATTCCGTATGTGGCTCAGGCAAGTCCGCACAATTACGTAGATTTGATGCGAAAGGTAAATAAAGCGTTTGAAATAGATGGTCCAGCAGTAATCATGGCGTATTCTCCGTGTCCGACAAACTGGAAACATGCATCAGAGGATGGATTAGATGTTGCTCGTTTGGCGGTAGAATCAGGACTTTGGCCGTTATATGAAGTTGAGGAAGGAAAGTGGAAGATGAATTCTCCTGCGCCGCGAGAAGGAGCATTAGAAGAGTTTCTTGAAATGCAAAAGCGCACGAAGCAGTTATTACGTGAAGATCACACTGAAGAATTAAATTCGCTCAAAGAACAAATCACAAAAGATTTCGACTATATTAAAAAGATGTCGGAGACGTTTCCAATTTAAAAATGTCTGTATGAATAAAAAAATTGCAATTCAGACTTCTCCATTTGGTCCCTTTTTAGAGACAAATGATATAAACGCCAATATTTTGGTAAGAACAGGGATAGATAATTTTTTTCAATTAGAAACTGCTTCTGAAATTTTGGAAGAGTGGATAACGCGATATATTGAAGTTAGCCCAAGAGAACTTTATATGTCAGTAGGCTTAGCGCCAGAGTATGAATCTATTGGGAAACGAATTCTAGAACCTCTTAAATTATCGAAGAAATATTATTGTTTAGGCGAATATTTAACTTCCATAGCAATGAGTGGATTGGCAATGGAAATGATGACGATTTTGACATGGGAAATTAGTGACAAAACATTTCAAGGGAAAATATTTTCTTCAGCTAAGCAGAAAAAATTGTTTGGTAAAAAATTTAATGATTTATCGCAATATAGAAAAATTGAAATATTGGAAATATTGAACATCATCACTGATGATTCGGCTGAAATAATGCATTCAGTACGCGATATCAGAAATAAATATACACATAAATGGGTAATTTCATCTGAAACCGAAAAAGAGGAAGCAAAGAAATGTTTTATTGATTCAATGAAAATATTTAAAGGTTTAACAAAAATAGGATTAGCAGAAAAAGATGGTGTACGAAAAGTTACAATGGAACCAGCTTTGTTAAAATTCTTGAAAGATTTAGCGTAAATATACGCTATTCCAAAAATTTTTTATGCGTCTTTTTCAAATCAGCATTTACTACGTGTGTATAAATTTGCGTTGTAGAAATATTTGAATGTCCAAGCATTTCCTGAACAGAACGCAGTTCTGCGCCATTTCGTAATAATGTTGTAGCAAATGTGTGACGTAAAACATGTGGTGTAACCGGTCGTGTGATTCCAGCACGAATTCCTCGCTTGCGAATCATAACTTCAATAGAAGTACGAGAAAGGCGACGATTTTCTCCACTCAGTTCATCCCTTCCTTCTGTTTTTTGCGCTCCACGAGTATTCAAAAATAACGGTTTGAGAACATCCGTTCTCGTGTCGAGATATTTTTCTACCGCTTCACAAGCGCGTTCGGTGACAAACACAACACGAACCTTTTTTCCTTTTCCAACCACAGCAAATTCCTTGAGTTTCAAATTCACGTTTTCCACATTGAGATTCTGTAATTCAGAAACACGTAATCCAGTCGAATACAAAAGCTCAACAATAGCGCGATCGCGAAGGTTTATTTGATTATTTTTACTGCAATCAGTTTCTCGCAGTCGTTCCAATTCTTCCTGCGTAATTCCACTCACATCACGCGGATCGTTTTTTACGAGCTCAATTTTTTCCGGAGAAAGAAGATTTTTTCCCAAATCACGGCGATGACAAAATTTCAGAAACGTTCGAACCGGGATGAGATAAATATTTTGTGTCGAACGAGAAATTCGTTTTCCCGAGTGGATTGATTTTTTTTCAAAAATTCTATCGCGAAAATCATCGATTGTTTCAATGGTGATCTTCTCTAATTCAATATTTTCTCCAACCGTTTCCATCAATAATTCCAATGCGCGCGAGTAATTACGAATCGTATTTTCGCTCGCATTTTTCACCTGTTCGAGGTTTCGTAAATACCGTTTCACGGCATCTTTTAAAATCATTTTAACGCCTCAACAGCTTTTTCAACTTCACCTTTTGATCCAATAAAAATCGTTGTTCGTTCGTGCTGTTCTTTGATTTCTAGATCGAGAAGACTTGTCCCATCTTTATCGAGCGCAAGTCCACCAGCTTCTTTGAAAATCATTGCAAAAGGAGCGCATTCAAACGCGAGTCGTAATTTTCCATTTGGATGTTTTGCACATCCTGGATAGGTGAAAATTCCTTCTCCTTTTTTCAAAATATGATGAAGGTCAGGAACCATTCCTCCAGAATATCGAAGCGTTCTTCCTTCAGCGATATACTTTTCCACTAACGTTAAATATTTCGGATTTACGGCTGTCGCACGAAGATTTCCAGGAGCAAAATATTTAGACGTGTCTTTTAATTTCAAATCTCGTTGAGTGAGCATAAATTCTCCAACGTCATTCATTTCAAAAACAAACACACCTTTTCCTTTGATAGCCACAATTAATTCTACTCGTGGTCCATAAATTGCATACGCAGAAGCGATGAGATCTTTTCCTTTTTTCCCAACTAATTCACATCCTTCCCAGATTCCAAATATAGATCCAATAGTTAAGTTTGCACTTACTAAAGAACTTCCATCAAGCGGATCAAAAGCGACAGTGTATTTTCCACGTGGCGCGTCAAATCGAATCAATTTTTCTTGTTCTTCACTCGCACAACATGCAACGAGTTGTGAATATTCAAGCTGTTCTATCATAATTTTATCGGACAAAACATCGAGCTTGAGTTGTTCTTCTCCAGAAGAATTCTGGGATGTTGCTACACCAGTATTTCCAGCACGAAGAGAAAAGTTTATGTATTTCACTCCACGAGCGATATGATACAAAATGGAACGAATATCGGAAGGCGTTTCTACTTCTCGAAGCGTGTGATTGAATGAGTACATGATTGTAGGGGATTTGAAGTTCAGGGGAATCCTATCACTTTTTATTCACGTCGGAAAGATTGGCTCGCTTCTGGCTCAGGTATTGTTTTTCGCAAAATCTCAGCAGGAGTGTTTGTTTCCGCCTTTTCGAGAACAATTGGTGCTGAAACAAAAATACCATTTGTTTCTATTTTTAAAATTTGGCGTCGATGAATTATATGTGTTTTTTTCCATAGGAAGACTCCTTTCGTTACTTCGATAGAAATAAGACGCGGAGAAAGAGTATCAAAAGAGAGGTTTTGGCATTCTCCAATCTTTACAGATTTATTTATCTGCTCAAAAACAGGAGCTTTAATGATTTGTATTTCGTGCTTTAATACGTCTTCAATACGAGGAAATTCTTCAGGAGAAATGAGATTTGTAGGAGAATCTATAAAAACTTCCTTTCGTGTCCAACGTTGAATTTCATCTACAGCTAACAACTTCATTCCGTTTGTTGTGCGAATCCAGAGTGCCGGAATATCGCCAGTGAGAGAATTTACTACTATGTCGCGGACTTGTCCGAGAGGCGTTCCATCATGAGAGAGAACCCAGCTTTTTCGAACTTGTTTCCATGTAGTTAACATTTGATTTGATCTATAAATTTTTCTATTCCTTCTTTGATAACAGTATTTATTTGAGACAATTCTTCTTTTGAAAATTTTCCGAGGACAAATTTATCAGTAGGAGCTTTTTCGAGAAGATCATTTTTTATTCCAAATTTTAATCGTGGGAATTCTTGTAATCCGAGAACATTTACAATCGATTTTATTCCGTTATGACCGCCACTTCCGCCATTTTGTTTTATCCGAAGAGTTCCAAATGGAAGATCTACATCGTCATGCCAAATCCATATATTTTCTGGCGTAAGTTTATAAAAATGAGAAAGAGCTTGAACAGCTTTTCCTGAAACATTCATGTACGTATTTGGTTTCAATAATATCACTTTGTCCTGTCCAATTTGTCCGGTGCTAATAGCACCAAAGAACTTTTTTTCTTCTTTCCATGGAGAAAAATCGTATTTTTTTGCAAATTGTTCGATTGCTAAAAATCCAAAATTATGACGAGTTTTTTCGTATTCTTTTCCGATATTTCCAAGACCGACAATAAGTTTCATCAGAGTGATTGTACTTTTTTCAACAGAAAAATAAAATGCATATGATGCGACAACAAAATGTTTATAATTCACGAAATATATTCTTCTTGGTGGGAGTATTTGTGATCATTTTTATATTGTTGTTTTCTTTGGCAAACTTCTATCATGAAAGTCAGAAAATTAATGATGAAATTGAGCAAATTCGTGTACAAAACGCAATGGCACGCGCTGAATTACAGGAAAAAGAGCGACAATTACGGTATATGGAAACAGCTGAACGAATAGATAAGGAAGCAAAAATGCAAATGAGTAAAAAATTACCAGGAGAAGAGGTTTTAGTTTTTGTGGGAAATTCTACTGAACAACAAAATAATTTAGGAGCAGCTCAATTAGCACTTCCACAACCATTATCGAGAACTCCATTACAACAATGGAAATGGATGTTTTTTGATCGGTTTGAGGAGTGATTTAACGTTCTTTTTGTTCAGCATAAAAAGAACCAAAAAGCTCGTTTCTGTTGTTCATTCGTGAACGAAAATTTCTCGTTTATTAAACTGTTTTTGGCAGTTTAAGCATTCACTTTGAAAAATCGTTTTATCACTCATTCACAAAGGCAACAATTATAAATTGTGGAGAAGTGAAAAATTATATAAAAAAAAGAGAAAGACGGAATTTGTACTTTCTCCTTTGATATTTGATATTTTAAGCGTAGCGCCCTAACGTTTTGAGAACTGAGCTGCTCGACGAGCTTTTTTCAATCCTGGTTTTTTACGTTCTTTCACACGAGGATCTCGTGTAAGAAATCCAGCCTCTTTTAATTGAGGACGAGTCTCTGCTTGTTTTTTTATTAATGCACGAGCTACTCCTAAACGAGCTGCCTCTGCTTGTGCAATTTTTCCTCCACCAGAAGTTCGGATAATAAGATCAAAATCTTTTTTAAATCCTAAGATAGCAAGTGGTTCAAGAACAACTTTCAACATTTCTGCTGTATCTGCCCATTCACGAGCAGTTTTGTTGTTAACAATTACATCACCAGTTCCTTCAGGAAAAAGTTTTACAGTCGCGCGCGCCGTTTTTCGACGACCTACTGCGTAAAAATATGCCCGATTTTCATTTACCATCTGTGGGGGAATTAAAGTTCAAGGGGTTTTGCTTGTTGTGCTGAGTGAGGATTTTCATTCCCAATAACTAGTAACAAGCGTTTCATTTGTCCAGATCGAAGACGTGTTTTCGGTAACATCCCGCTTACAGCATCTTCTAAGATACGTTTTGGTGATTTCTCACGAACATCACTCAATGATTGAGTTTTCAAATGTCCAAGATATCCAGAGTGACGATAATATTTTTTATCTTCTTCTTTGTTTCCGGTTACGGATACTTTTTCTGAGTTCAATACAATAACGTAATCACCACCATCAACATGAGGAGTAAAATCTACTCGACGTTTTCCACGGAGAGTGTCAGCAATAGCAACTGCTAATTGTCCAAGAGTTTTTCCTTCTGCATCTACAATCCACCATTGGCGATCTGTATTTTGTACGTTTTGTCGGAGCGTGGTTTTCATTTTTCTGAGATAAGGTCAACTTGCATAATAAGTGCGGAATCACCATCGCGTAATCCAATACGAGTAGCACGAGTGAAACCAGAAGTTTTCTTTGTATTTTTTGCAAATTCAACAGCTGCACGTTGTGAAGCTTCAGTGAACAAAACTTGTTTTGCATCACGAATAGCATTGAATTCTTCATTTTTCAAAAGAGAACGCTTGAGCAATGTAACAAGTTTCTCTCCCTCCGCCTGCAAAACTTTTGCTTTTGCGTTTGTTGTTTTTACTGATCCTTTTAAGAACAAAGAAGTCATTAAGTTTCGCAACATAGCTTTTCGCTGATCTGCGGGACGATTTAGCGTAGCCTTTCCACTTCGATGTCTCATTTTGTTTCCTCAGTATTAAATGATGGCAGTTCTGTTACTGCCGGAACGTATCCACGATCAACTAAAACTTGATCGAGCTCAGTTTTTGCCTTTTGTCCAAATCCACGTAATTGTACTAATTGGTTATTTGGAGTTGATAATAATTGCTCAACAGAAGTAATTCCTCCATTGACCAACGCATTAAGTGTTCGTTGTGATAATCCCAAAATATCAATTGGAGTAAAAGCAACTTCTTGTGCTTCAGTTGCTGCAGCAGCAGCAGATTCACGACGTTTTTTCAATTCATCAAATGTTGTAGTAAACTCAGCATCCGTATATGCGTCTTCTGTATTAAACAATTGGAAGTAATTTTCTATAATTCCAGCAGAAAGTTTAATCGCATCTTGAGGATCAATTGTTCCATCAGTATCAACCATCAAAGTAAGTTGATCAAGATTAATTTGTTCTCCAACTCGTGCAGGAGAAATATCATATTTTACGAGAGTAACAGGAGAGAAGTTTGCATCTAAAAGGATTACTTCAGAATCTTCTTCTTTCGCAGAATCAATATTTGACACCATTCGGTATCCAACACCTTTTTCTACTCGTAGGGTAATTTTCTTTTTTGTATTTGCTCCGTTACAAGTAGCAATTACTTGTGATGGATCAAGAATCTCGATATCTGATGAAATTTTTAAATCAGCAGCAGTAATTACTCCAGTTTTTTTCAAAGCAACGGTAATTTCTTCAACTCCTTTTGAATGTTTTTTCAATCGAAGTTGTCGAATGTTTAATCCTATATCAAACACAGATTCTTTTACACCTTCAATAGTGGTGTATTCATGTGTTATTCCATCAATTTTCATAGCAGTTACAGCGCATCCTGGCAAACTCGATAACAATACTCGACGAAGGGAATTTCCCAACGTAACTCCGTATCCCGAAGGCAATGGTGTCACAACCAATTTGGCTGTATTTCCGTCCCGCGTGATCTTCAACTGCGGTGCGCCGATCTCATCGTGAAGAATGTGCATTAAGAAAAGGGTAAAAAAGAATGTGTATGTATATTTTTATCGTGAGTAGAACTCAACGATCATTTGTGATTCAACAGCTTGTTCAAAATGTTGAGAAGCTGGTACGTCAGTAATTTCAATTTGTAATTTTTTGGAATCTACTTTCATCCATGTTGGAGCATCAAGATTAGAGCTCTCATCTAAATTTTTCTTAAATACAGCAGATCCTTTTGATTTCTGACGAACTTCAATAATATCTCCTACACGAACCTGAATTGATGGAACATCGACACGACGTCCGTTCAACATAAACAATCCATGAGAAGCGAATTGACGAGCTTGCATTCGAGTCAGAGCAAAACCAGATCGATATAAAACGTTATCTAATCTTCGCTCTAATAACTGCAAAAGATTTTCTCCCGCAATTCCAGACATTGCTGTTGCACGATCAAATGTACGACGAAATTGTTTTTCAGAAAGTCCGAACATTCGTTTTGCTTTTTGCTTCTCTCGAAGCTGTTTTGCATACTCAGTCATTTTTCCAAGACGTTTTCCTCCGTGGAGTCCAGGGATTCCAGGACGACGTCCCATTATTTTCTGATATTTGTCTGATCCGAAAAGATTAATTCCTTCTCGTCGACATAAACGTGCTTTTGGTCCTGTATATTTCATTCAGTAGAGAATTTAAACTTTTCTAACTTTTTTAGCGCGGCATCCGCCGTGTGGAATACGAGATCGAAGTGAAATAGATTGTACTTGCAATCCACCATTTACTAATCCTCGAACAGTTTGATCTCGTGCTGGACCCATTCCAGTTACATAAACATCAACTGCTTTCATTCCAAATTGTTGTGCTTGTTCTGCCACATGTTCTGCTGAAACTTGTCCAGCATATGGAGTAGATTGACGAGCTCCTTTAAAACCATTTCGTCCAGGAGTGCTCCATGCTAACACGCTTCCATCAGGATCAGTGAGAGTAACAAGAGTATTGTTCCAATTGGCTTCGATATACACCTTACCAGTTTCGAACGATTTTCGGATACGTTTTTTAGCTTTTGCCATTACGCTTTTTTCTTCTTAGTAACTGCTGCACCTTTCTTTCCTTTTCGTGTACGAGCATTTGTTTTTGTTCGTTGACCACGACAAGGTAATTTTCGACGATGTCGAAATCCTCGGTAAGAACCGATTTCTTGTAAACGTTTAATGTTGAGTGAAGTTTCACGACGTAAATCAGCTTCAAGGATGAAACCTAATTCAGCGAGAATATCACGCAATGTTTTTTCTTGCTCAGTTGTTAAATCCTTTACTCGAATATTTTCGTCCAACTTTGCTCTAGCGCAAATCATTTGTGCACGTTTTGGACCAACACCTAAAATATATGTCAATGAAATGACGAGGCGTTTTTCTGGTGGAATCGATACTCCTGCAATTCGCATTCAATAAAAGGTTAACCTTGACGTTGTTTATGTTTTCCACGAGTAGCAGGGTTTCCACAGATTACGCGTACCACACCTTTTCGGCGGATAACACGACAATCTTTACATATTGGTTTTACGGAAGCTCTAACTTTCATGGGAACGTATTTTTTAGCGTGGGCGATAGGTAATGAGTCCTTCATCAAGGTTATACGGAGAAACCTGTAATCGGACCTTATCGCCGGGAACGATCCGTATGTAATGCATTCGCATTTTTCCGGACAACCTTGCTCTGACTTCATGCTCTTCAAATCCCTCAGTAGTGAGGCTTATGACGAATCGACTTCCTGGAAGCGTGGATTTTACCACACCATCGAGTTCGATTTTATCATCATCTTGAGCCATATATTTATGTTTGAAGTAAGGCTAGGGCTCGCGGATTCTAGCGGGGATATTCCTTCTGTCAAGGTTTTTTCGTACTTAAATATAAAAGAGTTATTTTTAAACATATATTGTTGTGTTATATCAACACTTTTTGTATTTTTATTTTTCTAAAAAATGTAATTCACTTATTGTAAGTTGAAAATTTACAATCTTCATGGCAGACTCGACGTAATGCAAAACAGTTGGAGCTCATTTGTTTTTGAAAATTGGGAGTGGAACGCAGAAAAGAAGAATCTTTCATTGCGTTATTCTTTTGATGGAGAAATTCAATTTGAAGAAAATTGGTGGTTTGATTTTGAAATCACAGATCAGATAGATAAGAATGCTTTAGAAAAAGCATTTCAAGGATTGTGGCTTGCAGCAGGAGTTTCGTATTTCAAAGCAGCTCTTCCGAAAACGATCCGTTTTCGGGAAAGTACAGAGAACAAATTTCAAAGTACAAAGGGCAAAGAACAAATAGTAAATAACAAACTACAAAGTGCAAATATTTCTGAGTCACAAGCTGCATTTTTTGAAAAAGTGTGGATGAATGGATTGGGGGAGTTTTTCTTTCAGAACAGAATTGATCCAACGGGAAAAGTTCAGTTTTTGGCAGATAAAACTACAAACTACACACTACAAATTACAAATAGGGAATTCAAACTTGAGGGTGCATTACTTCCGATTGGTGGAGGAAAAGATTCGCTTGTTTCTGCAATTTTGCTTCGTGCTGGAAATATCGATTTCGAAACGTGGACCGTTGGAGATTCAGAAGTGCAATCAGGTTGTTGTACTGCATTATCTGTTCCACGAGCGAAAGTTCGTCGAAAGATTTGTCCAAATCTTCTTCGACTCAATAAAGAAGGAGCACTCAATGGACATATTCCAATTTCTTCGATTCTTGCATTTGCAGGAGTTGCGTCTGCGTTACTTCGTGGAAAAAAATATGTCATTCTTTCCAATGAATCTTCTGCTTCGGAGCCAAACACTGAGTGGGAAGGATTAGAAATAAATCATCAATGGTCGAAGTCGTTGGAATTTGAACAAGAATTTCAAAAATACGTAATAGAAAACATCTCATCAGAAGTGAAATACTTTTCATTGCTTCGTCCTTTATCAGAGCTTCATATAGCAGAAATTTTCGCAAAAAAAGGCTGGGAAGAATTCGGATCGATTTTCTCAAGTTGTAATCGAAACTTTCATTTAGAAGGTTCAAAAATCTTTTCTCGATGGTGTGGGACGTGTCCAAAATGTGTCTTTGTTTCGCTCATTTTATCGCCATGGATTTCAGAAAAACAGATGAAAGAATCGTTCGGTTCAGTTCCGTTTGCAGAAACAAAAAATGAAACGCTTGTGAAAGAGTTACTCGGATTACAAGGAATAAAACCGTTAGAATGTGTTGGAACTATTGCTGAAGCGAGAGAAGCGGTTATTTTGGGATCAGAGAAACACGAATGTTTACAACAATGGACAAAAAAGTTTTCAAATCCAAACTTTGATCATCGCAAGTGGCATCAACATCAATTGCCATTAGAATTTGAAACAATTTTAAAAAATATCACATGAAAATCGATGATCAAATACAAGATATTATTGAGCGTAATAAACGTGTTGAACAAGATAAGAAATGGGAAACGTCATGGACACGACGAATCATTTTGACGGTGCTTACATGGATTGCAGCATTTTTATTTCTCCATATTATTAAGGTAGAAAATCCAGCATTTGCTGCACTCGTTCCAGCGGGAGGATTTTTACTTTCAACACTCAGTCTTCCTTTTGTACGTAAAATTTGGGAACATTTTCAAAAATGAAATTATCTAATTTATTGGCAGCAAAAAAAATCTCTATTTCCGGATATGGCGTAGAGGGAAAGGCTGCAGAAAAATTTTGTAAAAAAAACTGTCCAACAGTTCCACGGAAAATCATTGAATCTGTTACTTCTTCAATGAAAGACGATGGAAGTGTTTGGATTGTGTCGCCTGGAATTCCACGAAAATATTTTTCCAACATTCCAGTAGAAATGGTTACATCGGGGACAGAAATATTTTTTGATTCTCTTTCGGAATCACAACGATCACATGTGATCGGGATTTCTGGAACGAAGGGAAAATCGACTACCACAAAGTTTTGTACAGAAGCCTTAAATATTGCGGAAAAAAAAGCAGTTGCTGCAGGAAATTTTGGTGTTCCGTTATTAGAAATATTTGATTCGTTCACAACAGGCGATATTGATTATGTAGTAGCAGAATTGTCGAGTTATCAATTGGAAAATTTACAAACAAGTCCTGGAATCGCTATTTTCCTCAATATTTTCTCAGATCATTTAGATCGTCATGGAAGTTTTTCCGAATACGAAAAAGCCAAATCGAATCTCTGGGTTCATCAAAAATCGTCAGATAAATTATTCCTTCCAGATGTTTTGAAGAAATCATTTAATACTGTGGCAGAGATGTTTCATACAAAATCCTTAAATCCTGACATTTTTCCAGAAGATTCATCGTTTCGAGCGGATCATTGGTGTCAGAATTTCGGAACAATACAAGCGTTGTTTCAGGAACTACATATTTCAAATGAATTTATTGAACAAACAGCGAAACAATTTTCGGGGCTTCCTCATCGATTACAGAAATTTTCAACCGTTAAAAATAGAACATGGTGGGACGATTCTATTTGTACAAATCCAGAAGCGGCGATAGCAACTGTGAAATTTTTTGAAACAAAATTAGGAGCACTTATTCTTGGAGGACAAGACCGAGGAATGGATTATTCATCTTTATCAAAAGCTATTCCAGCAAACACATTTATAGTGATTCTTGAATCAGAACTTACAGCTCGTCTGAAAAAAGATTTCCCAAAGGCGATAGTTGTTCCAACTTTCGATGAAGCGGTATCACAAATTCTTGAAAATACAGTTGAAGAAACAAATATAGTTTTGTGTCCTGCTGCACCAAGTTATGACACATTTAAAAATTTTAAAGAAAAAGGAAAATTATTTCAGCACGCAGTTGCGCACGCTTAAAATATCAAACTACAAACTACAAAGTTCAAATAGGGATTTTCTTTCTAAAAAAAGTCGTCTTTTTCTGGGTCAACGAGTTTTAATTTGATTGGATTTTCTTGCAGTACGACAAGTTCTGCACCACATAAAGGACACTCAATCATATCATCTTCTATAATATCACTTTGATCGACGTCAAATTTTCCGCGACAATCTGGGCAAAAGATAATAAGTAGTTTCTCCATCTGTTTTTTTTTACTAGAAATTTCTGAAAAATCAATAATTCTTTGGAAGTTTTTTTTGTAATTCGTACATTTTTTCAAGCGCTTCTTTTGGTGAAAGTGTGTCTGGATCGAGAGTTTCTAAGATTTGTTCGATTTCAGATTTCATTTGTAGTTCAACAACTTTTTCTACAACTCGTGGTGCAGAAAATAAAGAAGGTTGTGGAGTAATAATTTCCTCTTCTTCAAGTTTTTTCAAAATTTCGTGTGAACGATTCAACACAGTTTTGGGAACACCCGCGAGTTTTGCGACTTCAATTCCAAAAGAATCAGAAATTCCACCATCGGCAATTTTTCTCAAAAATATAATTCCATCTTTATTTTGAGCGACCGTTACGTGTGAATTTTTTCCACCTTCGAGATTTTCCACACAATCAATTAATTCATGATAATGCGTAGCAAAAATTGTTTTTGCTTTTACTTCATTGTGTAAATATTCAGTAATTGCCCATGCTAAACTAACCCCATCAAACGTGCTCGTTCCGCGTCCGATTTCATCCAAAATAATAAAACTTCGTTCGGTTGCAGCGTTTAAAATAGCAGCAGTTTCTGCCATTTCTACAAAAAATGTTGATTTCCCTCCAGCAAGATTATCACTTGCTCCAACTCGTGTAAAAATTCGATCAACAACTCCTATTTCACAGGCACTGGCAGGAACAAATGATCCAATTTGAGCCAATAAAATAATGAGCGCATTTTGTCGTAAAAACGTAGATTTTCCTGCCATATTTGGTCCAGTAACAAGATGAAATCTAGATTTTTCACTCATTACCAAATCATTCGCAATAAACGGTTGATTTGAGATATTTTCCACAACAGGATGTCGTCCGCCCTCGATTCGTAAAACATTTTTTTCATCAAGAACAGTTGGAAGTGTCCATCGACTTTTTTGTGCTACTTTCGCTAAAGTTATTAACGCATCGATAGTTCCAATTGCGTCTGCTGCAAGCTGAATTGCTTCCATTTTATTTACTACCTTTTCTCGTAATTCAATAAAAAGACGATGTTCGAGTTCATACGTTTTTGTTTCGGCAGACAAGACTTTTTCTTCGTGTTCAGCGAGTTCTGGCGTAGTAAATCGTTCTGCATTCACCAATGTTTGTCGACGAGTCCAGGTTTCTGGAACTTTGTTCATATTCGCCTTGCTCACTTCAAGGCAAAATCCAAAATTATTCGAAAATTTAATTCTCAAATTTGAAATCCCACTTTCCTTTTTTTGTCGTTCCAGGAATGATTCAAGCCATGTTTCTGCATTTTTTTTCAAATTTCGTAACGCATCAAGTTCTTCATTATATCCATCACGGAACATTCCTCCAGCAGTTATTTCTAGTGGAGGAGAATCAACAATTGCATGCTCTAATTCGTTTGCAATTAATTCAAATCCCTGCAACACGACGGCATTTTCTTTGAGAAACGGTTGTTTGGACTTTTCACACCAATATGCCAGTGTTGGAAATTGATTCAACGACTGACCAATCCAACGTAAATCTCTCGCGTTTCCACGTCCGACAGCAATTCGTGCAAGTGCACGAGGAAGATCACAAATGTTATTAAGTGGTTCTTCCAGCATAGAAAGAGTATTCTGTTCTTTCAAAATTTCTGCGACAGAATGAGATCGTTCAGTTATTTTTTCCGCATTCAATAATGGGCGAGCAATCCAATTTCTTAATGTTCGACTTCCCATAGCAGTTCCACTTTTTTTTGCAAAAATAGACCACAACGTACTGGCTGTTTCTTCCAAACGCATTGGATAGAAAATTTCTAAATGTTGCAGGGTTTGTGCATCGAGCAACATAGTGTTTGATCCATCATAACGAACGAGTTTGCGTACGTGTTTAAGTTGGCTTTTTTGTGTTTCTTGTAAATAATTCAACACCAAAGCACTTGCTTCAATTAACGGCGAAAGAGTATCAATTGCAAACACCGAAAGGTCGGAAATAGAAAAATGATCTAAAAGCGTCTGGCGCGCATCATCTGTTTTGATTCCTTGTCTTGGAGTGTGAAGACATTGAGGAAGTTTCATACAAAATGTTTCATCAGCAAAAAGGTCGCTCGGGAGTACAATTTCACTTGGAGTGAGGCGATACAGTTCGTCTAAAAAAGCAATTTCATTATCAAATTTTGTTGTTCGAAATTCTCCTGTAGAAAGATCAGCAACGGCAATAGCAATTTCTTTTTTTGCGCGAATTACTCCAACGAGAAAAGAATTTTTATCAGGATCTAAATTTCCTGTTTCAAGAGTTGTTCCGGGAGTTACAACACGCACAATTTCTCGGCGCATCATTTTTTTATCCTCACTTTCTACTTGTTCTGCAATGGCAACTTTGTGTCCATTTTCAATAAGTGTTTCGAGATATTCTTTTGCTGAATGATGTGGGAATCCACACATTGGCATTTCGTTTTCTGTTCCTTTGTGTCGAGCTGTAAGAGTAATTCCAAGAATGCGGCTTGCTAGTTGTGCGTCCTCAAAAAACATTTCATAAAAATCTCCCAGTCGAAAAAAAAGTACAGCATCGGGTTGTTGTTTTTTTAGTTCCCAAAATTGTCTTTGTACGGGGGTCGACATCGGTGAAAAAGGTACAGGGAGAATGATTTTTTTTCAACCTATTTTTGAAGTATTTATTATTCTTTTTTTTTCACACAAAAAGAATCAAAAAGCTCGTTGCGGTTGTTCGTTCGTAAACAAAAATTTCTTGTTCGCTAAAATGTGCAAACTATAACAAAGGGAGTTGTTTCTACGAGCACGTTTTAATCGCTCTCATCGAAAATTTGTTTTTTACTTCACTTACAAATGCAACCACTTGAGAAAGGAAAAATCGGTTAGTGTTTTATGGAAGCTTTATTTACTGGCATTTCTTTGGGAATTCAGGTACAACATTGTTCGTATGCAGAAATTCTTTTGGCTTTGCCTTTTGTTGCTTATTCCAGGGTTACTGGCAAGGATCTCGCTTGGTGGATCAGGGATTTTGGCAACAGATATACTTGTTCCTCTTTTTGCGGTGTTATGGATTGGAAAGAAAATTATTTTTCATGAAAAATTTCCACGTTGTGATTGGATGAGTGCAGGAATTGCCTTTGTTTCTGTGGCAATTGTGACATGGTTAATCGGTGCATGGGATTTAACCATTTCTGCAAAAATTCTTTCAGCGGCTTATTTTATTCGAATATTAACAATGTTAATTATTGGATGGAGTGCAGGAGAATATTTTCAAACTCCAAACTACAAGTTACAAACTACAGATATAAGTTTAAAAGATGCTTTTTTTAAGCGTTTCTTTTTGATTTCTAGTGTGGTGATTGTGCTGGGATTTATTCAATTTATATTTATTCCAGACATTTCTCGATTTTCTACAGAAGGAGGATGGGATCCACACACCGGACGATTATTGGGAACATGGTTAGACCCCAATTATTTAGCTGGATTTTTAGGATTTTTACTTCCTATAATTGCTGGAGCGTGGTACAAAAAACGAAATCATTGGCTCTTTCTGCTTGGTTTATTAGCACTTGTCGCACTGTTTCTTACGTTTTCAAGAAGTGGTTATTTAGCAGCAATGATAGGACTAGGAATGTTCTTTTTTTTACGAGATTGGAAAATTATTTTGTTAGCAATATTGATTGCGATTTTGGGACTTGCTTCCAGTGAAAGAGCTCAAAAACGTGTAGGAGAATTAACGGGAACAATGGCTTCAATTGTATTGCAAGACACAGCCGAAATTGATCCAACTGCAAAATTACGGATTCAAAATTGGATAAAATCGGTTGATTTATGGAAAAAATATCCGGTAGCAGGAATTGGATATAATACGTATCGTTGGCGAGCGGCAGAAGAAGGAGTGGTTGATGAAAACTATTTTTCAGCGGGAGGAGCTGATGGAACACATTTAACGGTTTTAGTTACAACGGGAATAATCGGATCGTTGGTATATTTATGGTTTTTGAATGTGCTTTTTTGGAAACCAGTTATTCGTTGGTGGAAAACGCGAGATGATCGTCAATTAGGATTTGCGATGGGACTTTTGTCGTTAATAGTTCATTCATTATTTGTGAATTCACTTTTTTTCCCATTGATTTTCTTGCCAGTAATCATTATTGCTGGAGTGTTACAATCAAATGATTCTGTACTTTTAAAATGAAATATTTTGGTGCATTTTTGTTGATAGTTGGACTTGCTGGAGTAGCAGGAAATTTTTACATACAAGAACAATTGCCAGAATTAAAAACAAGCATTTTTGATCTGGTAGAAGAAGCTCAGAACGCAGGAATGAGTGTTGATAAATGGCAAAAGGTGTCAGTTATGGCAAAAGATGAGATTCCGCCACTGCCGGGATTATTTCGTATTCGGAATGCATTTGGAGAAGTGCCAGAAATTTTAGATTCAGTAAATGCTTTACAGAAAGAATTTTCAGATATAGATCCATTATCAGAATCAATTCCGATCACGAAAGTTAATAATACTTTTGTTCATTTACGAGAGATTGATGAAAGTTTAGAAAATATTGAAAAGGCGATTAACATAATCCCAAATTGGATTATTACGAAAGAAATTTTAAGACAAAAACAAGAAGGAGAAGCGCAGATAGCGCTCATTCGTGAAAGTTTAGCGAACGTATTGGAGCTCGAATCGATTATTACTCGATGGGCAGAAAGACAAGAACGGCTCATTGTTATTCTCCAAAATCCGAATGAACCGCGATCAACAGGAGGATTTATGGGAAGTTTATTAGTCATTGATTTTCAGAAAGAAAATGTAACGTGGAAATTTCAAGATATTTATGCGATTGATCGAAAAATCCCACAAGAAAAGCTTATCTTGACGCCAGATTGGTTTCAGGGACTTTCTCAGTATTTATCATTGCGTGATGCGAACTTTTGGCCAGATTTTCCAACGAGTGCTGGAGAAATTCGTAATTTATTCGTTCTTGCTGGAGAAAAATCACCAGAAACAGTTATCGCAATTACTCCAGAATGGGTAAAAGTGTGGCTAGAATTGATTGGCGGAACACGGATGTCGAAATGGAATGTGAATTTTACACCGGAAAATTTTGATTTGGTGTTACAGTTTTTAGTCGAATCAAAAATCGAAGGTCGATGGGGAGTGAAAAAACCAATAATGAAGCTCGCAGAGCAGTTATTTGCGCCTTATTCCGTGTCGCGTATTACGCCAGAGAAAGTAGCAGAAATTGATTGGAAAACATTAGTTGCAGAAAAACATATTTTAGCACATTCTCGAGATAAGAAATTGCAAGAAATCCTAGAAGAATGGAATATTACTGGACATGTGCAACAAGAAAATGATGCAGATAATTTCTTGGCATTTGATTTTATTTCTATTGGAGCGAATAAATCAGAAAAATTCATTTGGTCTCGACTCGAACATAATTCTCGGATTGCTCCAGATGGAGCCGTTGAAAATACGTTAAAAATAACGAGAACTCATGCATTGCGTCCAGGAGAAATTTCACAACAATTAGGAGAAAAAAAATGGAGTCAAAATGTTCGTGATTTATTGACACCAGATATTCTTTGGAAACTTGGAGCAGGAGAAAATCGTACAATGTTGCGTGTGTGGATTCCACATGATTCAGAATTTATTTCGGGAACTTCTCCCTCAGGAAATGTGCGGTTTGTTCCGCGAGCTGAAAAGGATTTCACAATGTTAGAAATTCCAATGAACGTATTACCAGGAGAGTCTCTCGTTGCAGAAGTGAAATATAAAACACATATTGCGCGAGGAAGTAGTAGTTGGCGACCGTATAATTTACAAATTGTAGGAACACCAGCGCGAAAGCAAACAAAACTGATTCCAACAATTTCAGCCGTAGGGAATGGGAAGTTTACGGCAGAAACAATGAATGTAGGAGCGCCGATTTCGTTGCTTGATACGAATGTTCGAGCGGTCGTCAAATTTGATTGCACACTTTCAGTAGATCGCTAAGAGCGATCGACTTATAGTATTACATAAATTTTCCTCTTCAAATCAAAACACATTCTTTCTCATTTTTTGGGAATTTTGATTTGGGGAAACAAGATTAAATAACAAATTTCAAATATTAAATTATCATTTCAAGCTTGATTTGGAATCTAGTTCTTCGAATTGCGGATCAACTCAGTCATGATAGATAGAATAGGATTATTTTGAGGTAAAATAACTTGACAAAATATAGGTCTTATTATATAAGATTAATAGATAGTTCTTTTACGTCGAATGGAAAACTTTGCTTTTGAGTGAATGATGACTCTGTGGATGAATCATTTCAAGGGCAATAATTCTGTTTGAAATTGATCTTTTACATTTTCGGGAAATAAGACATATCATACTATTTTTTGTTTATATTCTGTTGAATGAAGCATTTTGAGAAGAAAGAATTATTTCTTTTCAGTGTGTTTCATTTAACAAAAAAAACAAAAGGAGGCCAAAAATGGCTGAAACAAAAAAAGTATGGGTTAAGATCGTAGATGAAGAAGGAAAAAATGTTAACGTGATTGGGAAAGAATCACTAGAAGGGTTAATGGCAAAAGACACCTTTTACGTTCTTCCTGGTGGAGGAATCTTCAAAAGAGATCAAGTATTTTTCCCAGGAGATCAAGAGAATACTGAGGTGAAAATATTTGCCAAACTGAAAGTTCTTATAGGAACAGATTACGACTTTCGTGAAGCAGGTTTAATTTCTGACGTTCCAAAGAACGCAGAAATAGTTTACATCAATCAGGAAGAGCCGTTCAGACACATAAAGAGAACAGCGGACGTTACAAAACATCTTAAAGAGCGAGAATCTGATTTAGAAGAAGAATCTAAAGGAAAAAGCTCTTCCATGAAATGGATGAGCTGGGGTCTTGTTGGATTAGCGATGCTCGCTGTGGTTTTCCTAATAGGATGGCTCACTCAGGTGGGGAAACTCAATGAAGCGCGCGTGTTGATCTCGACGAACGTGATTACCATCGTCCCGGCCACTGACTTTTCCGAGATCAAGAGTAGCAAAAAAGAGCTCGTGGCTGCTTCAAAAGCGAAAGAGAACGCTGAAAAGCTTCTCATCGTTGCTTATTCTGCTGAAAAAGATGGTGCTTTGAGTTACTTTGTTTATCAAAATGGTGTTGCCCTTGAAATGGGGAAACACTTCGCGATTGAGCAGAGTTCTCACAAGAAGACAGTTTCCATTTTCCCAGAAGGAAAGCCGGAAATTGAATTCCAAATCCCGAACGTGAAAAAAGGAAAGGCAAAGTATATTGCCGTTCCCTAAATTGTTTCAAACAGAAAACATAAAGGAGGTGCTCATGTAAGTATCCTCCTTTTTTCTTTGTGAAAAAATAAATGAATACAAAAAAATGGAAGCATTTGCTTCCATTTTTTTATTAGAACTTTCTTAATATTTTATTTTGGGAAATATTCTGTAGAATTTGGCATAACTCCTTGTCCCTCTAGTGAGTCTTCCATAGGAAGTTCATTTGGGTTAATTCGAGTAGTTGCAGTAGGAATAGCTCCTTGGTTTTCAAGATTATTAGAAGCAACTAATGTCGGATCTTTTTGTTCTACAACAGGAGTTTGATTTTTAAGGGCTTCCATTACAGGTGATTTTTTCTTAAATTGGCTCCAGAATTTTTGCCAACGAGATTTTGGTTTTAACATTTTATCTACGTCTTCTTGTGTTAGTTTTGGTAAGAATCCAAGATCCGGAACATCAGAGCTGTATGTTTTTGTATCTTTTTTCTCAGTACCATTAATGTCAGTAGAGCTTGGAATAACTCCTTGAGCTTCTAGTTCATCTTCAGAGCCTTTAAATTCATAATTTGTTTCTCCGCGGTCTTCATCTTTATGACCAGAAGGTTTGTTTTGAGTAAATTCAGCAGGAGCAGCTATTTTAGGTTTTACAACATTAGTGCGATCTATTTTTGTTGTTTCAGTGATTCCATCGAGAGCTGTAGAAGTAGGAATCACACCTTGACCTTCTAAGCTGTCAGAGTCATCAGCCTTTTTTGTATCAGCTTTAGGTGCAGCAGTAGGTTTAATATTTGGAACATCAGTAGGTTTTTTCTGATCTGGAGAAGCTACTTTTTTCTGAGTTTCAGTATCTTTTGTCTCCGCTCCTCCAAGAGTCGTAGAAGTAGGAATCACACCTTGACCTTCTAAGCTGTCAGAGTCATCAGCCTTTTTTGTATCAGCTTTAGGTGCAGCAGTAGGTTTAATATTTGGAACATCAGTAGGTTTTTTCTGATCTGGAGAAGCTACTTTTTTCTGAGTTTCAGTATCTTTTGTCTCCGCTCCTCCAAGAGTCGTAGAAGTAGGAATCACACCTTGACCTTCTAAGCTGTCAGAGTCATCAGCCTTTTTTGTATCAGCTTTAGGTGCAGCAGTAGGTTTAATATTTGGAACATCAGTAGGTTTTTTCTGATCTGGAGAAGCTACTTTTTTCTGAGTTTCAGTATCTTTTGTCTCCGCTCCTCCAAGAGTCGTAGAAGTAGGAATCACACCTTGACCTTCTAAGCTGTCAGAACCAGAAGCTTTATTTACATTTTCTTTTTTCGGATCTTTTGCAGGTTCTTTATTGTCCCAAGCAGGATTAGCATTTTCTTTTTTCGGATCTTTTGCAGGCTCTTTATTTTCCCAAGCAGGATTAGCATTTTCTTTTTTCGGATCTTTTGCAGGCTCTTTATTTTCCCAAGCAGGATTAGCATTTTCTTTTTTCGGATCTTTTGCAGGCTCTTTATTTTCCCAAGCAGGATTAGCATTTTCTTTTTTCGGATCTTTTGCAGGTTCTTTATTTTCCCAAGCAGGATTAGCATTTTCTTTTTTCGGATCTTTTGCAGGTTCTTTATTTTCCCAAGCAGGATTAGCATTTTCTTTTTTCGGATCTTTTCCGGGTTCAGGATTATTCCAAGCACCATTAGTCTTTTCTTGTGGTTTGTTTTTTCCCACTACAACAGTCTCTGTTCCTTCTGTCCATACATATTGTCCTGGAGAAAGGAAGTTTGCGTATTGCATTGCAAATTCTTCCCCGTTAATCATTTTTGTCGCAATATCTTGAGGAATTTTGTATTTACTGTTTTTATTCCATTTATCAATTTGTTCTTGTGAAGGACGAGTTCCTTCCTCGTATCGTACTTTCGCTTTAAAAATACTTGTAATATTTAATTTCTTAGATTCTTTAAATCCTTTTGTAATAGCACCAATTGTGTCACCAGATTGAACTTCACGAGTTGAAATGTTTCGTTTTGCCATTTCTTTTCCTAATTCAGTTCCCAATAAATTTTGTTCTGTCTGAGACCAAACTAAAACATCTGTAATTTCTTTTCCTTGTTTAATTTGATTATTTTGAACTTCCGCACCAATAACTTCATTAGTGAAGAAAAGGAATTTAGCATTTTGCTTTGCCGACGCCAATGAAAGATTTTTCATATATTTTTGTAAAAATCAGGACATCTTACCAGATAAATGCAAAAAACACAAGCGATTCGCTATCGCTTAAAATATCAAAGATCAAAGATCAAATAATTTTAATTTATTCTTTGTTATCTGAACTTTGAATTACTACTGTTCCATTTAAAACAAATCCGTCTTGATCCGTAACTTTCACATTAGCGATTTCTCCAGTCATATTTCTTCCACACGTGCAATATACTTCCAAATATTCCAAACTTCGTCCACCACAACGCCACGTTCCATCTTTTTCTTGTGTCGCTTGCTCAAATAAAACTTCAACTTCTTTTCCAATAAATTCAGCACGACGGGCGAGTGCATGTTTTTTCACCACTTCATCAAATCGACGAAATCGATCTTTTTTATCTTCCATAGAAACTTGGTCTTCTCGTTCTGCAGCAGGAGTTCCTTTTCGTGGAGAGAAAATTGCTGTGTAGGAAAAATCGAATTTCATGCGTTCTCCAAATGTGAGTAATTGTTTCACATCTTCTTCTGTTTCCCCAGGGAATCCCACAATAATATCTGTAGCAATTCCGCAATGAGGAATTTGTTGTCGTATTTTTTTCGCGATTTCTTCAAACTCTGCGGATGTATAATTGCGTTGCATTTCTTTCAAAATTTTATCACTTCCGTGTTGCGCTGGAAGATGTACATACGGACAAAGGGTTTCACATTCTGCAATAGCATCGATTACATCATCTTTAAAGTCTTGTGGATGAGGAGAAGTAAATCGAATGCGTTGTAATCCAAATTTTGAAAGTTTATCTACTTCACGAAGTAATTCTGCAAAACATTTTTTCCCCTTGTAAGTATAAGAGTTTACGTTTTGCCCAAGAAGCGTTATTTCAAGAGCTCCATTTTTCACCAATAATTCACATTCATTTAGAATTTCCCGCATTGGGCGAGAGATTTCTCGTCCGCGAGTATGAGGAACGATGCAGTAAGCACAAAACTTATTACATCCTTGCATAATGGGAACAAAGACTTGTTTGTCATTCTGTACGTGAGGAGATATATCAAAATAGTTTTGAATTTCTTCAGCAAAATCTACCTTTCCTGGAAAAAATTCTTCCATGATTTTTGGTAATTTCCCCAAATCTTCTATACGAAAAACGAAATCAACGGTACCAAGTTTCAAGATTTTATCATTCGATGTTGCGCGTGATCCAGTTTTTCTCACCATACAACCAGTCACTCCAATACGAATCTTTGGAACGAGTTTTTTTAATTTTCGCATTGCGCCCACAGCTTTGTCTTCTGATTTTTGACGAACACTACACGTATTAAAAATAACCAAATCCGCATCTTTTGCTTCATCAATTTTTTTCCAACCAGTGCGTTCTAAGAGTCCAATAATTCTTTCTGAATCAGAGTAGTTCATCTGACAACCGAATGTTTCAATACAAAACTTTAACATCGGGGAGAGTGTGCCATTTTTCTCACAAAATTCAACAATATAAAAGGTAAAACTACAAACTTCAAATAACAAACTATAAATATGGAAATTTTATTAAATAAAAAAGACGCCGAAGCGTCTTTTTACAATTCATATTTAGTGAGAGACTATCGTCCCCAACGTTCTAATTTATACAAACCACTGCGCTCACCTGATAATTGATTTTTTCGTCCACGCATATTTCCTCGAGTTTCAGATTTTACTGCTTGTGCGCGAGTTGGTTCAAATTTTTTGTAAGATTTTTCATATCCATCAGTTGCACGGTATGCATCTTTCAAACAATTTTTCCAGTGAAAACAATTTCGTCCGAATACAACTCCTGGTTTTTTCACTTCTTCAATAATATTTTCTTTGTACGTTTTGTTTACCAAATCTTTATTACAGTATTGCATTGGTTTGTGATCCATTGAACGAATTCCACTATCGCCACGACGTCCCTTTTGGAACATTTGGTAATCCTCAAGAGTGTTCATGTCTTGAACTTGTGCGAAATACACAGAGAGAGATGCAGTTTCGTTATTTTCTGCGGGAGTAGCAAATGCGAAAGCTGGCAAAATAGCTACGGCAAGGGTGAAAAGTTTTTTCATAGTAAAAGAGTTAAAATTCAAACAGATATTGCTATTTTTTCTTGTTTTGTCAAGAATTTTATTGTGAGCATTATTCTGTTACTATTCCGCAGATGATTTTAAACGATACAGTTTTCAGAGCATATGATATTCGCGGAGAAGCATTTGTTGATTTTGATGAAGATGGGATGTTTGTTTTGGCTCAAGGATTTGGACAATATTTATGTGAAAAATTGAATACAAATAATGCGAATCAACGACTTCGAGTATTAGTTACCGGAGATGGACGACAATCTCAAACAGAATTTGTTCCGGCGATTGAAGCAGGATTAGAAGCAGCTGGCTGTGATGTTGTTTGGGGAGGAACGGTTCCAACTCCGGTAAATTTCTTTGCCTTTCGAGATCGAGATTTTGATGGAGCAATTCAGTTATCAGCAAGTCATAATCCAGCAAGTCATAATGGATTAAAATTAACAGATCGTTTGGGAGCAGTGTGTGGTTCAGAAATTCAGAAAATTAAGAAAATTTGTCATTTGCTTGCATCAACAACGAAAAAAGGAGTTGTTGAAAGAGAAGATATAGAGGAAGAAATTTTGAAAACATATACACAAAAAATAGAAAAATCAGTAATTCCACATAAAGGAAAATCACTTATAATTGATGCCGGAAATGGTGTTTCTGGAATGGTATATCCAGAAATTTATCGTTCACGGGGACATCATGTAGACGAATTATTTTGTGATTTAGATACGACATTTCCAAATCATCAACCAGATCCAGAGCGACCAGAAAATTTGCAACATCTTATTTCTCGAGTGAAAGAAGTGGGAGCAGAGTTTGGACTTGCGTTTGATGGAGATGGAGATCGTTTGGGAGTGGTTTTATCAGACGGAACAATTCTTAATGCGGACAAAATATTATTTGTTCTTGCAGCAGATTTTCTTTCTCGTAATCCAGGAGCAATAATTATTGTTGATGCTATGAGCTCAGCTACACTTACAGAAAAAATTCGAGAAATTGGAGGAATTGTTATTCGATCAAAAACAGGTCATTCGTTTATTGAGGAAGCGATGCACGAAAATGATTCTCAATTAGGAGGAGAACAATCAGGACACTTTATGTTGGGAGAAAATTTTTATGGACATGATGATGCGTGTTTAGCAGGATTACGATTTCTTGCCGCACTTGAAAAATTTCCAGCATTATTGACAGAAGTGACTATTAAATGGCCAGATCTATTAGAATTTTCTGAAAAAATACATGTATCTGATGATAAAAAATTTACTGTTTTAGAGCGAGTAAAAGAGGAGTTATTGAAAGATTTTCCACAAGCAGAAACCATAGACGGAGTTCGAATAGATTGGACAGATGGAGAATGGGCAATTATTCGTTGTTCGAATACTTCTCCCAAGATTGCTGTGCGAATTGAGGCGCGAGATGAAAAAAGTTTAGAAGAAAAAAGGAAATTATTTGTAGGATTGTTAGAGCAGTTCACGGAGAAATAATAGCTTTCGTTTTACAGAATGAGAGATTTTGTGTAGTATATATTGATGTATTTTTATATTCATCCATTTTATCACAGTTTCATTTTATGGAGTTAAAAATAATGAGTTTAAATTGTTGGCTTATGCCAAAACCTTTATCAATAAAGGAGAAACAAAGGTTGTCTCAAATAATTTCGGTAATAAGAGAAAACAATCCAGATGTAATTGCATTGCAAGAAGTGTGGCTTAGTAAATATGCGAAAGAAATAGAGAGACAATTAAAAGAGTATACTTTTACTATGTCAGGTTCTTTTTTCTACAATAAAAGTGGACTGGTGACAGGAGTGAAAAAAAGTAATGATATAGAGATCAATTATTTTCCCTTTACAAAGAAACACAGTTTGGTAGAAAGAGTTGCTCGGAAGGGATATCATTCAGTGAAATTATCAAATGATTTATTTTTTGTTAATACTCATTTATATACTCAAACAAATGATGCAGAAAAAGCGATTACGGCATCACAGTTTCGTTTGATTCAAAAATTGATGCCTACAAAACAAGTAATTGTGGCAGGCGATTTGAATTTAAATGAAAGAGAATTAAACAAGTTCAATATAAGATTTGATTATGATACATCGTATGGTTTGACTATTTCTAGTTCGAATTATTTAACACAAGCAAGATGTAATAAGTTTCTTAAACAAGACTTAAAAATAGATTATTTACTTGCTACAAAAGAGAAAACAGCATCGCTTGTAACCAAATGTATAACAAAGCCAATTGTATCAGATCATTATATGTTGCTTTCAAGTATTAAAATAAAAGCGTCTTAATACTCAAATAAAAACCCCACTTGCGCGGGGTTTTATCATTACAATATTTTGTGAAATAATTATGCGTTTCGATCTGCAATAATTTTTTCTGCAACGTTGTTTGGAACTTTTGCATAATTTCCAAATTCCATTGTGAAGCTTGCTCGTCCTTGAGTAAGTGATCGAAGCTCAGTTGCATATCCAAACATTTCTCCAAGAGGAATTTTTGATTTAATGTATTTGTTCAAACCACGATCTCCTTGTTCTTGAATAATTCCACGTTTTGATGAAACATTTCCCATTACATCTCCGAGATAATCTTCTGGAGTAATAACTTCTACGTTCATCATTGGCTCAATAATTGCTGGTCCAGCTTTCTTTCCCCCTTCTTTGAAAGCATTTGCTGCAGCGATTTTAAATGCCAATTCAGAAGAATCCACATCGTGGTATTTACCATCGATTAGTTCTACCTCAACATCAACCACTTGATATCCAGCAAGAATACCTCGTGTAACAGCTTCTTTAAATCCTTTTTCACATCCTGGGATATATTCATTTGGAATAGAAGCTCCTTTAATTGAGTTGATAAAGTTAAATCCAGATCCAGGTTCTCCTGGACGAATTTTACAGATAACGTGTCCAAATTGTCCTCGTCCACCTGATTGTTTTTTGTGAACATATTCTGCAGTAACTTCCTGAGTAATTGTTTCTCGGTACGCAACTTGCGGCTCTCCAATATTTGCCTCAACGCCAAATTCACGTTTCATTCTGTCTACAAGAACATCCAAGTGAAGTTCTCCCATTCCGGCAATAATCGTTTGGTTTGTTTCTTCATCAGTCCAGATTTTGAAAGTAGGATCTTCTTCAGCAAGTTTTTGCAAAGCAAGTCCCATTTTCTCTTGATCTGCTTTTGTTTTCGGTTCAATAGAAATATTAATAACTGGTTCAGGGAATTCCATTGACTCAAGAGCGAAGTTCGCTTTTTCATCAGCCAAAGTATCTCCTGTTTTTGTAGATTTTAATCCAACAACCGCTCCAATATGTCCTGCTTGAATTTCAGAAATTTCTTCACGAGTATTCGCGTGCATTTGAAGTAATCGTCCGATTCGTTCCTTTTGCCCAGAAATAGTATTCAAAACATATGATCCTGATTTTAAAGTTCCTGTATAAACACGTACAAATGTAAGCCGTCCAACATATGGATCAGTTGCAATTTTAAATGCAAGAACAGCTAATGGACCGTCTTTTTTTGGAGGAAAATCAATTATTTTTTCTTCATCATCAATATCAGTTCCTTTTGCTGCAGGAATGTCTAATGGAGACGGCATAATTTCAATAACTTTATCAAGCATTGGTTGTACTCCTTTATTTTTCAAAGCAGTTCCAGTCAATACAGCTACAAACTCTCCAGCAATAGTAGCTTTTCTCATTCCATCAATAATATCTTTTTCAGTAAGTTCTTCTCCAGCAAAATATTTTTCCATCAAAGCATCGTCAGTTCCTGCAACAGCTTCGATCATTTTTTCTCTCCATTTGGTTGCTTCTTCTACATATTCAGCAGGAATTTCTCCAACAGTAAAATCTTTCCCCATGTCATCATTGAAAACAGTTGCTTCCATACGAATTAAATCAATAATTCCTTGAAAGTTGGATTCCATTCCGATTGGGATTTGAATTGGGAAAGCGTTTTTTGTTAATCGTTCAACAATTGATTCATATGAACGCCAGAAAGATGCTCCAGTTCGATCAAGTTTATTGATGAAACACATTCGTGGAACGTTGTAGTTGTCTGCTTGTCGCCAAACAGTTTCAGATTGTGGTTCTACTCCAGCAACTCCGTCGAAGATACAAACAGCTCCGTCAAGAACACGAAGTGATCGTTCAACTTCAACCGTAAAATCAACGTGACCAGGTGTATCGATAATATTAATTTGGCAATTTTTCCAGAAACAAGTAGTCGCAGCTGAGGTAATAGTAATACCTCGTTCTTGCTCTTGCTCCATCCAATCCATAGTAGCCTCACCTTCGTGAACCTCTCCTATTTTGTGGGATTTTCCTGTGTAATAGAGTACACGCTCTGTTACGGTAGTTTTCCCCGCATCAATGTGAGCGATAATTCCAATATTACGAACCTTGTCTAACGCTGCAATTTTGTTCATTTGTAAATGTTGTAAATTTCGGCGCGATTGTAGGAAATACAGTAGAGTTGTCAATTTTTTGATGAGGAAGTATAGTTTAACTGATGAAAAAAATACACTTGTTTCTTTATACATTTCTTATTTCTGTTCAAAATACTTTTGCTGAAGATTTAGGAGGAATTATTCCTTCAGGACAAGAAGATGATGCAGCATTGAAGGCATTAGCAGATCGTGTAGAATTAGGACAAGTAGAAATAAAAGATGTTTTATTTTTTATAGTAAAATTGATTGATTTAGTTTCAGCATTAGCCGGAACATTGTGTGTGATCATGCTTTTGTATGGAGGATTTCAATACATGATGAGTGGATTAAATGATGACAAAGAGTCAGCGAAAAAAACATTGCGTTACGCTATTACAGGATTGATTGTTACTTTTTTAGCATACCTTATTATTAATCTTATTTTTGCTCAGTTTACTGGTCAGGGAATGTCTTGGGATACAGCATGGAAGACTCAGTCCATGTAATTCAAATTTCAAACTACAAACTACAAACTTCAAAATGTCATTGAGATTCCGCTTTGTTGGAGAAGCAATCTTGAAGTTAAAAAGTACAAACTTTCAATTTGTTTTCTTGACGATTTTCTCAAAAAAAATACACTCTTTGCGATGGAAACGATTATTCAAAAGACACTTCGGACATTGCTCGATAAATTTGGAGCAGAGTATTTATGTGTGACTGTTGCAGAAGATGCAGGTCATTATCGTGCAACAATAGAAACGGA
Organism: Candidatus Altimarinota bacterium; assembly: GCA_963677105.1. Taxonomy (GTDB): domain Bacteria; phylum Patescibacteriota; class Gracilibacteria; order UBA4473; family UBA4473; genus M50B91. Next base: position 713,372 of record OY781871.1, read on the forward strand.
TAATGCTTCTCGGTTAATTGGACGAAGCGGACAAACATTAAACGCCTTACAGATTTTATTAAAAAATATTCTTTGGACACAAAATGGAGAAAAGGTTTTTGTTACGGTGGATGTTGATGGATATAGGAAAGAACAAGAAGAAAAAGTATTAGGAAAAGTAAAACACACAATTGAACTTATGAAAGAGAGAAATTTATCAGAAATAAAGTTACATCCAATGTCTCCTTATTTTCGACGAGTTGTACATGTATGGATTTCAAATGAATATCCAGAATTAATGACAGAATCAATTGGACAAGGAGAAGGACGTGCAATTAAGGTCCTCTATAAGTAAAACTTCAATTTACAAATTACAAATTACAAATTTAGAATGAATGTTTGGTTCTGTATTTTTATTGCATTTTTCATGTACTCAGCTATATATTTATTGATTTTGAAATAGTATATTTATGAAATTGCCTGAATTATTATTACCCGGGGGATCACTTGAAAAAGCGCGTGTCGCTTTTCGTTATGGAGCGGACGCAATTTATATCGGATCGCCGATGTTTTCTTTGCGAACACGAGAAAATAAAACAACAGAAAATGATATTGCAACGATTGTAAAAGAGGCACATGAATTAAAGAAAAAGGTGTATGTGACGATTAACGCATTTCCGCATCAATCATCGATTCCAGTATTTCGAAAACATTTAGAACGTTTAAAAGAAATAAAACCAGACGGAATTATTTTTGCTGATTGGGGAATTTGTGCAATGGCACGAGAAATTTGCCCAGAAATTCCACTACATCTTTCTGTTCAATCTTGCACGATGAACGAACCAGCAATTCGTCAATGGCAAAAACTTGGAGTAGTTCGTTTAATTACGGCACGAGAAATGAGTGTTGCAGAAGTAAAACAAATTCATGATTTGATGCCCGATTTGGAAATAGAATATTTTATTCATGGAAGTGTGTGTATGGCGTATTCTGGTCGCTGTATTATGTCGGCTTTTACTGGAGGAAGAGACGCAAATGCGGGAACATGTAATCATACATGTCGCTGGAATTACAGAGTAAAAGATGAAGATGGAAATGAAGTTGAAATGGGACCACATGTAGCAAATTGCGTAGGATGTTCGGATGGAGAAACTCGTTCAATCGAGAGTTTTGAAAAAAATTGTTTGATCGAAGAAGAACAAAGAAAAGGAGAACATTTTCCTGTTGAAGAAGATTTTCATGGAACTCATATTATGAGTTCTCGTGACATGGCGATGATTGAGTTTTTACCACAAATCATTGATGCTGGAGTTTGTAGCTTAAAAGTAGAAGGACGAAATAAAACGGCATATTATGTTGCTACAGTTGCGCGCGCATATCGAAAAGCATTGGACAATATTGCACAAGGAAAAGAATTTGATTCTCAATTATGGAAAGAATTACAGGCGAGTGCGAATCGAGGATTTTTTCCTGGATTTTCTCAAGGGAAACCGCAAAAAGGAGATATCCAATATGAGGCGAATCGATCACATTCCACACATAAATTTATAGGATATGTTGTGTCATGGAAAAATGGACGAGCAGAAATTATTGTAAAAAATCGTATTGATAACGGAGACGAAGTAGAAGTGGTAATGCCAAATATAGATGACGATTTTTCTTTCATTGCGAAAAATATGCAATTTGGAGAAAAGAACGTTGATTCGCTACACGGCGGAAATGGTAATGAAGTTGCGAGTATTGCTTGTGAAAAAGAGATTCCTCAGGGGGTTTTTTTGAGAAAAAAAGTCTAATCGACCCAAAAATAAATTTTTGTGTTTCCAAATAACAAACTGGAAATACCAAAGTAGAAAACCGGAAAGGCGAAGCGGAAGCTTCGCTTTTTTTTGTGTATAAAAAAAACTCCGTCCAGAGTATCTCTACGAGAATGCAGTATTAAGTGCAACTGAGAGGACTGAACGGAGTAAGGGGAAACCACCCCCGAACTCTGCCTTGCTGAGGAAATTTTTAAAGACCGCGTTTCCACTCGGTATCCATGATGTAGGAAATAACGTTGAAAAGAAATCAAAGAAGTTATAGGCTACGGATAGTAAAAAAAGAAAGAAGAATTTCTAAAGACGAGGTCTTTGGAAATTTTTCAAAATACCACGAACCGGCTATTGAGAGGCGGCTTCGAGATGGGTCGGAGTCGTCTAAGGATAGTCGAATCGTAATATCTGCCTCTACGCGGTTTCGCGGTGCATCTAAACTAAGAGGTTAGGCTTAGGAGACGACATCGCAAAGCGGAGAGAACCAAGGAATCAAAAAAGGGTTACTTGAGAATTAATTACTTAATTCTCTCCGGAACTTGAAGTGTGAAAGATCTGAGAAGGAGGAACACCGGGTAGGAACGTTTCAAAAATAATTGCCCGCTACCCGAATGTTCAGGACATGATATTCACGGAGAGTAAATTTGTCAAAAAACTCATATTGATCCAAGAAACAAAACATTTTAAAGTATAAAAAATGTATACAAAGAAGGGCCATTTAAAGGGACTTTTGTCAAAGTACAAATAACAAATTTTAAATAACAAAATTAGAATGTTCGTCTTTTAAATGAGGGGAATATTGTAAAAATTTGACGTGATAAGGGAATTTCTTACAATCATTTCGTTCTTATTTGGCGCCATCGTCTAGTGGTTAGGACTCAGGATTCTCATTCCTGCAACGGGGGTTCGATTCCCCCTGGCGCTACCACGTCAGAATAAGCTTTGCTTGTTCCGTTTTTTGTTTCACAAAAAAGCTTCACTGCAGCGCTATTCCTCATTTTCCTCGCAAAACATCTTTTATCTTGTCTTTTAGAAATTTTATTCAGAGAAATGTAGTTTGTAATTTGTTTTTTAATATTTTACTCGAAGAGTATCCCGCTTATATCGAAAAAAAAGTTGCTTTTTATGAACAATTTGAGATAGGATTCTTTTCGAATTGTCGCTTACAGGAATTTCTCGGGTGTGTGAAGGCTCTCTAGAAACAGTGAGTCTGCGTCATTCATCCATTAATTCTTAATTTAAAAAAAATGGAAAACGGTAAAAAATTGTTCATTGGAAATCTTCCATACAGTGTAACAAGTGATGATTTGGAAGCAGCTTTTGCAGAGGCAGGAACAGTTACTTCTGCACAAATTGTTACAGATCGAGAAACAGGACGTCCTCGTGGATTTGGTTTTGTTGAAATGGAATCAGATGAAATGGCTCAAGCAGCAATTGAAATGTGGAACGAAAAAGAACTAAAAGGACGAACAATATTTGTGAATGTTGCTCGACCTAAAAATGACGCACCACGTCGTTACTAAATTTTATTTTTTAAAAATCCTGAAAACATCTCGCATTGCGGGATGTTTTTTATTTAGAGGTCTTTTTTTAGCAGGTAATTGACAATTTTAAAAAATTCTCTATAAAATGAAGGATTATTTTTCTTTATAATATGGAAATTCGAAACATTGCAATTATTGCCCATGTGGATCACGGGAAAACAACATTAATGGACGCACTTTTGAAAGAAGGTGGAGCATTTACAGAACACGAAGAAGTGGCGACCTGTGTGATGGATTCGAATGATCAAGAGCGAGAACGTGGAATTACTATTTACGCAAAAAATGCGGCGATTGAATATAAAGGAACAAAAATTAATTTAGTTGATACGCCAGGTCATGCTGATTTTGGTTCAGAAGTAGAACGAGTTTTGAAAACGGTAGATGTAACAGTTCTTGTTGTAGATGCGTACGAAGGTCCGATGCCACAAACGAAATTTGTTTTGAAAAAATCTCTCGAACAAGGAAAAAAAGTTCTCGTTGTTATAAACAAAATTGATAAACCAGCAGCGCGTCCAGAATGGGTTGTTGATCAAGTTTTTGATTTATTTGTAAAACTTGGTGCAACAGATGAGCAATTAGATTTTCCGTATTTATACACGGTTGCTCGTGATGGAGTTGCGGTAAAAAATTTAGACGACGAACAGAAAGATATTACGCCGTTGTTAGACTTTTTCCTTGAGCATGTTCCAGAAGCAGAACAAAACATAAATGCACCATTTCGTATGCAACCAGCAACGCTTGCGTATGATAATTTTCTCGGACGAATTGCTGTAGGAAGAGTTCATGAAGGAACAATGAAAGTGAATCAACAAGTTTCAATTTTAACTCCAGAGGGACAACGTCGGTCTGGAAAGATTTCAAAATTATTTACATTTCAAGGTCTTAAAAGAATTGAAGTTTCACAAGTTTCCGCTGGAGATATCGTTGCTATTGCGGGAATTTCAGATATTTTCGTGGGAGAAACAATTGCTTCTTCAGCGGACGTAGAACCACTTTCAGCGATTAACGTAGATCCGCCATCATTGGCAATGTATTTTCTTGTAAACAATTCCCCATTTGCTGGACGTGAAGGGAAATTTGTAACGAGTCGTCAGATTCGAGATCGCTTAGAAAAAGAATTGGAAACAAATGTTGGATTGCATATTGAGTTTGGAGAAAATTCAGATCAAATGAAGGTTCTTGGTCGTGGAGAAATGCACTTAGCGGTTTTGATCGAAACAATGCGTCGAGAAGGATTTGAGCTTCAAGTTTCACAACCAGAAGTAGTTTTACGTGAAATTGACGGAGTGGTTCATGAGCCAATTGAAAACGTAGTTGTAAATGTTCCAGAAGAAATTTCAGGAAAAATTGTAGAACTTCTGTCTCGTCGAAAAGGAGAAATGGTAAATATGGTGACAGAAAATGGAACCACGACATTAGAATTTACAATTCCTGCACGAGGACTATTAGGAGTTCGTTCAAACTTCATTATTCTCACAAAAGGAGAAGGAACAATGTTTAGTTCATTTTCACATATGGGACCACATGTTGGACCAATTGAAAAACGACAAGTTGGTTCTTTGATTTCTGGAGAAACGGGAGAAACGACAGCGTATTCTTTATGGAAATTGCAAGAACGTGGACCAATTTTTATTGATCCAGCCGTAAAAATTTATGAAGGAATGATTATTGGAGAGCACAATCAAGGTTCTGATTTAACGGTAAATCCGATTAAAGGAAAACAGCTCACAAATGTTCGTTCTTCTGGAGCAGATGATGCGATTAATCTTGTTCCGCCAATTCCGGTTACTCTCGAAAAAGCACTTGAATATATTAAAGAAGATGAATATGTGGAGGTTACTCCGTTGAATATTCGTTTACGAAAAAAATTCTTGTCTGAATTAGAACGCAAGAGGAATCGATAGAGTTTTTTATAAAAAGGAAATTTCTAAATTACTACTTTCCGCTACACTACGCGTGATGGATTTTACTTTTTCTCCCGAAGCAGAACGCGCTATTGCATTAGTCGCAAATCAGAATAAAAACGTTTTCATAACTGGAAAAGCAGGAACCGGAAAATCTACGTTGCTCGAACACATGCGAATGACGGCAGATAAAAAAATGATTGTTCTCGCTCCGACAGGAGTGGCAGCAATTAATGTTCGAGGGGAAACAATTCATTCTTTTTTCAAACTCAAACCCGGATTTGAGCTCGATGAAGCAACGAATATGCGAATCGATGATAAGAAACGAAAAATGTATGGCAGCATTAAAACAATTTTAATCGACGAAATTTCAATGGTTCGCGCGGATTTGTTAGATGCAATTGATGTGTTTTTGCGACGAGCACGAATGAGTGAAGAACCGTTTGGAGGAGTTCAAATGATTTTTTTTGGAGACTTGTTTCAGCTGCCACCAGTGGTTACAAATGCCGACAAACAGCGGTTTTATTCAGAATATGAATCGCCGTACTTTTTTTCTGCACGAGTATTTCAAGCCAGAAATTTGTTTGCTGAACCATTTCGAATCGAACGGATTGAGTTGAACGATATATATCGTCAAACGGATGAAACATTTATTAATATTCTTAATGCTGTTCGAGATAATTCTGTAACAGAGGAAGACTTAGAAATTCTCAATGCTCGAGTTGATGAAGATTTTCTTCCTACAGAAGATGGATCATGTATTCATTTGATGACAACGAATGCAAATGCGCATCAAATTAACATGATGAAATTGGAGCAAATATCGAAGCCTGAAATGGAATTCATTGCAACAGCAAAAGGAAAATTAACGAAAAGTTTACATCCGAATGACCCGATGATTACGGTGAAAGTTGGAGCACAAGTAATGTTTATTAATAATGATTCAAAACGTCGATGGGTAAATGGAACATTGGGCGTTGTTCGCAGTTGTGTCGATCGATACAACGAAGAAACGGACGAAATGGAAACGATATTAATGGTTCGGATTAATAATGGAGAACTCGTTGAAGTAACAAAGCATACATGGGATATTTCAAAATATAAATTTCAGAATGGCGCGTTTGTTCGTGAAGAAATTGGCTCATTTAGCCAAATGCCATTAAAGCTTGCATGGGCAATTACTATTCATAAAAGCCAGGGAAAATCTTTTGATAATGTTGTTATCGATCTTGGTTGGGGAAGTTTTGCTCACGGACAAACATATGTTGCACTTAGTCGATGTACAAGCTTAGAAGGATTAGTCTTAAAGAAACCACTCAAGCCATCAGACGTAATTGTAGATGAGTGCGTTCGAAAATTTGCAAACGGAGAAGGGTGAATTTTCAATGTACAAAGTGCAAATAACAGATAATTAATTTTGTCTTTGTGCTTTGAAGTTTGATATTTAGAGTGAAGCGAATTTACAAATTATGTGTTTGATTTTTTATTAACGTTATGTTAAAATGCCCTGAAATATAAAAATTTCAATGAAAAAAACAACACTGATTATCCGGCAAATTTGGAGCGCAATAGTTTTAACTTCATTAGTATTAGGAATAGTGCCAACTGTTCAAGCACAGAATACATCATATTTGAACTTTCAGGGACGACTCTTGATGAGTGCTACAACTCCCGCAGCAAATTATACTTTTAATCTTCGATTATCTATTTGGGATGATGAAGATTATGTTGCAGCTACAGATAAAAATGGAGCAGGAGCTTTAGTTGGTGCGGCTTGGCAAGAAGTTCAAACTTTGACGACAGATGCGCAAGGATTCTTCATTGCGAAAGTAGGAAGTGAAACAGCATTGCCTGAATTCGATCCTGCAGTTCACAGATATCTTCAAGCAGATGTAAAAGCAACAACAGCTGAAAACACAAATTATATTATTCTGGATAATATGATGGCGAATGATGCAGTTGATCGTAAATCAATACTTGATAGCGCATATGCACAAAACTCATTATTATTGAACGGACATGATACGGGGACAGACGCTGGAGATATTCCGTTTTTAAATGAAAATGGACAATTAGATCGAGCACTTCTTGATGCTGGAACATGGTTAGATCCAGTTGCAGATGTTGCTGCACGAGATGCAATTACAGGAATGGTTGATGGATCAGTTGTGTATATTGAGTCAGAAAATAGTTTATATGTATACAAAGACAATGCTTGGGCAAAAATGGGATATAATCTTACGTATGATTCAGTAAATGATGAATACGATTTTGGTGGAAGTAAACTTTCAAATATTGCTGGACCAGAAGATGCAGATGACGCTGCAACAAAAGATTATGTAGATACTCTTTTCGCAGAGGCCGCAGAAGCAGGAGGAAAATACATTGGAGTTACAACGATAGATAATTTTACGGGAGCTATTGCCGGAGGATATGTTGGAGGAGACACAGCTTGTAGGGTAGATTACCCAGGAAGTCATGTTTGTCGAACAGATGAAATTTTGGCAGCTATTAGTACAAAAGATATTAGTACGCTCTTTACGTATACAGATCTTGCAGGAGCATGGATATTAGAGGGAGCTCCAGGATATACCGCACCAGCAAATGACTGTAATGGTTTGACTGATGGAACAGCGAACTATTTAGGAGCATTTTGGCAATTTAATAATACGACAGGAGGATCTGGACAATTATCAATTTGTTCACAACAAAAACCCTTAGCGTGTTGTAAATAACAAACATCAAAATAAAAAATATACGATAAAATGAAAAAATATATTTATTCGGCACTGGCAATTCTCATCGGAATAACCTCGGTTCATGCTGCAGATTACACACAATGGGTAGATGATCCAGCAGATTGTACTGTTGTGTATAACTCAGTGAACTGTGGTGCTGACTATGTATGTGGAGTTGAGACAACAAATAACTTTCCGTACTGTGCAAGTCTTGAAGATTTGACTGCCCCAACTTTTCCAACTTCATCCAATAGTGTTTATGGTTCAGGATTGGGAGCGGGTTACGTTCTTAATTGTACAGCAGATGTAACAAATGGAAATGCTAATCCAGCAAATCCATATTGTTCTAACGGAGGAAATTATTATTGTAACCGTTCATCTCTTTGTAATGGATATTATCGAGATACTGTTTGTTTAGCGAATAACTTTTCTGCATCAGGAGCAGGAGCATTTACTTGTTCAGAATCATGTCAATCAGGACGATTAGATTGTACAGGAGATGCAACAGAGGGAAGTTGTAGTGTACGAAAAAATATTACCAGTTATCCAACAGGAAGTAATAATCATTACGGAACAACGTGTGATGCAGCTCAAGTATCATGTAATTCAGGATACTTGGATTGTGATGCTTCAGGGACAGGAGCAACTTCTGGAACAGATACAGCAACAGGAAATGGATGTGAAGTTCGTGTTGGAGTTACATCATATAATGCCGCAGCAAATAATACGTACAACTGGAGTTGTGGAGCTGTTTGTAAATCAGGATATTATGATTGTGATGCTGAGGGAGTTACGCTTACAAATGGATGTGAAGTGCAATCAGGCGTTACATCGTATGCAGCACATAGTACTGTGAATTCAAGTTGTACATCAGTTTGTTCAGGGAATTACCTAGATTGTAATGGAGATTTAGTAAGTGGTGGAGCTGGAGATGGATGTGAAGTATTAAATGGAGGTGCGTGTACACTTGCAGGACTTGATGGAATTATTGATGGATGTTCTATGGGAGTAGCTGCATGTGTTATTGATCCAATAGAATTTAAAACTGGTGTTAATACAGAAAATGCCACCGAGGATCCATTATTGTGGGGAACTCAATATGGAACGGGAGATTTAGCAAGTATGAGTAAAAATGGTGATGAACAATCACAATTTACTATTGATAATGAAGGAGACGTAGGAATGGGAACAGATTCTCCACATGTGGCAGCAGCGTTGGATATGAGTGAAAAAGGGAAAGGAGTACTTTTCCCAGAACTCACGACTATTGAGCGAGACGCATTAAATGGAGGAGTTCCTCCAATTGGATTAATTATCTTTAATACAGATATTAATGCACTTGAACTTTGGAATGGAACATGGTGGATGGCAATTGGAAAACAATCTCATTCCAACAGAAAAGAATTTATTCTTCCTTGGTAAACATTAGAAATAGTATTGTCTAAAAGGCCAAGTATATAATGCTTGGCTTTTTCTTATACAAGGATTGTGCTATGTTTATCGAGTAATATGAAAATTCAATGAAATTAATGGTTTCTTAATTTTTATTGAATGATTATATTTATATTGAGAAAAAAGATATTTAATATTTTTTCATTTTCCTAGACTGAGAAATTCTTTTTAAATTCACGATTATATATCGAAAAACAAGAATATTTTAAAACAAAATATTCGCATTAATAACAAATGATTCATGTCAGGACTCAATGTATTAGCGGCATTTATTCCATTGAGCATTGGAGTGTTGTGTTTTTTAAAACATAAGAAATCATTGGAGAGTACGTTGTATTTCTTGTTTATTTTGTCATTAGTATTGTGGATTGGAGCGCTATATTTAGAAAATTTTTTCATACATATTCCATATATTTCTTTAATATTTATTCGTTTAACATTTGGATTTAGTGCTATTTCTTCAGCGTTTATGTGTGTTTTTGCATATTTTTATCCACGAAAAACGTTTGTGATTCCACTGTTTTTAAAAATTTTATATATTTTAATTACTCTTGGAGTAGTGATTATTGCTTCGTTTACAGATCTTGTATATGGAAAAATCATGTTTAATGATATTGTTATACATGATGTATATGGATCATTTTATGTTGTTTTTGTTTTCTATTATTTTTTAAATCTTTTTTTATCCTTCTTTTTTCTCCTTAAGAAAATATTCATAATGCAAGATATAGAACGCTCTAAAATAAAGTTAGTTCTGTTGGGAATAACAATTATTGCATTTTTAACAATAGTATTTCACATTGTTTTCCCTCAATTTGATGGACATATATTTCAAACAGAAGGCATTTATCTGAATTTACTTTTTGTTGTATTTGCTGGGTATTCAATGTTTCGATACAGATTTTTTGATGTCAGATTTACAGTTGTTCGTTTAGTACGACAAGCGATTGCTATAATATTTACAATATTTTTTATACATGGAATTTGGGGAATAATTATAGTTATTCCGTCGCTCGTAGAATATAAACGGCAGTTGATACCAATAATTTATATTGTTTCAATTTTAGTATATTTTTCTGTTTTACGAGGACTTGTATCAGATTTTTTAAATCGTTTTTTTGGACGTACTCGTATTGAGAATTTTCGAAAATTATTACAAGATTTCACAAAAAACCCAGTGCTGTATCGCACAGTGAATGAATTCAAAATAGCACTTCAGGATCTTTTTCAAAGTGTGGATATTGATGTAATAGATATTATATACATCAACGAAAATAACGAAAAAAAATATGAGAAATTTACACAATATTTTGAACAAAACCCAGAAATTCTTGTTCAGCATGAGCGATTATTTTTACCTAAAAATAAAAAAGAATCTGCACCAAATTTAGCCTCACTAGGAGGAATTCATATTCCATTATTTCATTCATCAAACGTTCTTTTAGGATTTCTTATTCTTGGGGAAAAATCATTTAACAATCTTTATTCAATAGAAGAAATAAAAATACTAGAAGAATTCCGATGTTTTTTAGAACATAAAATGGTGAGCATTTGGTACAGCGATTCCCTCAAACAAGAAGTTGAAGAAAAAACCAGAGAATTGGAAAAGCGAAATGAAAAATTACTTCAAGCAAATGCGCAATTACAGGTTTTGGGAGAAACTAAAGATGCTTTTTTATCTATTGCGTCGCATGAATTAAGAACGCCAATGACGGTAATTAGTGGATTTACAGATCTTTTATTATCAGATAAATGGGGGGAATTATCAGAGAAACAAAAAATGTTTTTGAATTCTATTTCACAAAACTCCCGAGACCTCACTACATTAGTAAATAAAATGTTAGATATTACGTCTTTAGAGGCAGATAAAATGGAGTTTTTGTGGAAAGAGATAAAATTTCCTGTTTATTTAGAAGAAATTGTAAGAGAGTTTGAGATAATAGCACTTCAAAAACAGATTCAAATTGAGTTTCAAAACCCAAACAATGTATCTCTTTTACTTCGGAGTGATCCATTGAAACTGAAACAGATTATGGGGAATTTGCTTGGAAATGCTTTGAAATTTACGCCTCAAAATGGAAAAATAAGAGTGTTACTTGAACGGAATGAGAAAGACGAGAAATGTGTAAATGTTTCTGTAATAGACACGGGAATAGGAATTCCAGCAGAAGAGCAAGAGAGAATTTTTGAAAAGTTTTATCGTACAAAACATTCAGATAAAATTATCCGTTCTGGAACAGGACTTGGATTACATATTGTAAAATTGTTAATAGAAAAACTTGGTGGAGAAATTTCAGTGATAAGTACTGAAAAGAAAGGTTCTTGTTTTACTTTTTCACTTCCAGAGCAGTGTGAGAAATAGAAAATAAATATTAAACACAAAATTTTTCTAGTTGTCTTGACAGGAAGAGTTTGATAGAAGTATTGAGATTAAGAAATTACAATGAAAAAAGTATTTGTATGGATTCCGGTTTTATTGATTACATCATGTTTCTTTGGATGTGTAGGAAATGAACAAAGTGAAGTTTTAGAAGAACTAAAAACAGAGGAAATTGTTGAAGAAAATCTTGAAAAAGAAAATACTACTGTATTACCAGAAGTTTTGGTTGAAAATCCGGAAATATTAGAAGAACAAAAGAGAGAAGATGTTGTTCAAGAAGAAATAGAGGTAGAAGTACAAGAAGAACAAAGGGAACAAGTTATTGAAGAAAAAAAAGAGGAAATACAAGTTCCGAAAAGTTTTTTTCTAGAAGAGGGGAAATTGTGTAGACACATTATAGCACGTGTTTGGTTCCCTGCGTCTAAGGAAGTATCAAGCACCAATGAGTTAGATATTTGTTTTCCTCAAGTGGATATAGATTCTTTGATTTTTTTAGGAGACGGAGATTTTCGCAATTACGCAAAAGATAATAAGAATGTATATTACTTTGAAGATTTTTACTTTTTTGGAACGAATGATGAAGAAATTCATAGTATTCAACAGATGAAAGAGATTATTCAGAACAAGATAGTTTTAAATGAAGCAGATGTAGAAAGTTTTAAGGTTATAAAAAAGAATTATGCGATTGATAAACACAATCTTTATTTAGAAGATGAAATATTTTCAGAAAGTAATGTTGATGATTTTCGTTTTTCAAATGGCCGTTTTGGGGTTGATGCTCAGAAAGCATATTATTTTTATAGTACACATCGACATGGACTTGGGGGAAGTATTTCAAACATTATGTTTATAGAGGATGTAGATGTAGAATCCTTTTTCTCTCTTTCAGAATCATTTTTTGGTGATAAAAATAAGGTTTATTTTGTTTTAAACACTTTTGATTTTCCTCCGAAGTTTGTAGAAGTTGTGGGAGCCGATTCCGACACTTTTGAAATTTTAGGAGAAGTGTCAGTTGGAAAAAGGTATGATAATTTAATTCAAATATATGCGAAAGATAAAAATAACATTTTTCACTGCGATTTTGTGAAAGATCCTCATTCGGGACCCTATAAATGTGAAAAGATTAAGGTTTTTGAGAGCGCTGATAGAGAGACTTTTGAAGTTCTAAATGAAGAATATATAAAAGATAAAAATAAAGTTTTTTGGAGAGGAAGTCCCATACATATAATTTCTAATCCAGCGAGTTTTGAGCTGATAAATGATGTATATGTAAAAGATAGAAATTATGTTTATTGGAGAAGAAAAGATGGATTAAAGGAAATATTTACAATAGTAGAGGGTGCGGATTCAGAAAGCTTTACAGTTCTGAGCGAGTTTTATTCTAAAGATAAAAATAATGTATATCATTATGCAAAAGTAGTTTCTAACATATCTGATCCCGCGACTTTTGAAATGATTGATAAGTATCTTTATACAAAAGACAAAAACTATGTTTATTGGGATAAAAAAATAATAGAAAATGCCGATCCCAAAACATTTAAAATAGTTGAGAACAGTTATTCAAAAGATAGTAATAATGTTTTCTACAGAAACGAGATTTTAGGGGAAGTGGACGCAGATACATTTGAAATATTAAGTCACTATTATGCTAAGGATAAAGATTTTGTTTATAAAACAGCACATTGTGGAGGACATTTTTCTATTGCTATTTTGGAGGGTGCTGATGTAGAAACATTTGAAATAATTAATGGGGAAGATGATGAGAAGGACGCAAAAGACAAAAATAGTGTTTATAAAAAATGTAAAATTAAGGAATAGAACCCTAGAGGGAAAATTATTTGCACCTAAATTTCCATCAGAGTAATCTTTGCACCGATGATAAATTTTTACTGGATTCTCGGCGCAACACTTCTTTCGAGTGTTGGTTCACTTTGTTTGGCGGCATTATTGCTGCTTTTTTCTCAGGAAAAACAAAAGAAAATTATTCCTGGACTCGTTTCATATGCAGTTGGAGCATTGCTTACAGGAGCATTAGTGGGACTTTTGCCTGAAGCGATACATCATTTTGAGGATTTAAATGTGGGACACAAAACACCATTTTTTATTTTATTAGTATCAATTTTAGGATTTTTTATTCTCGAAAAATTGATTCGAGTTCATCATTGCCACAATACTTCATGTGAGAGTCATTCTCATGAATCGGCATCTATGATTCTCATTGGAGATTCGTTACACAACTTTGTAGACGGAGTTCTAATTGCAGCGAGTTTTTCTGTTTCAGTGGAGATTGGGATTATTGCGACGGCGTCAATTTTTGCACATGAAGTAGCACAAGAAATAGGTGATTTTGGGATATTGCTTCATTCAGGATTTTCAAAACAGAAAGCATTTTTAGCAAACTTATTTTCTTCACTTACAGCTTTACTCGGAGCGGTGTTGGGATATTTATTTCTTGCAAAAATGCAAACAGCGTTGCCCTACATTATGATTATTTCTGTAGCGAGTTTTCTTTATATCGCTTTGGCGGACTTATCACCAGAACTCCATAAAACGACCACGCTGAAACATTCATTGAAACAATTATTTCTTGTTTTGTTAGGAGTAGGAACAATTTTACTTGTTAGTATCGGACACACTCACTAAATTGAGAAAAAGTGTGACCTTTTTCTAAAAATACCGTACAACTACTACGGAAATTTCCTATCGATATGGACGAAAAAGCTCTCATTTCCGCTTGTCAAAATGGCGAAACAGAACGGTTTGCCGAATTATATGACTTGTATGTTGATCGAATTTTTCGATTTATTTTTCACAAAACAATGCAACGAGATTTAGCCGAAGATCTTACAAGTGATACGTTTGTGCGAGCACTTGAAAAGGTACAACAATTTAATGCAGAAAAAGGAAAATTTTCTACTTGGATTTATACAATTGCACGAAATTTGATTACAGATCATTGGCGATCATATCGCGAACATAGAGATATTGAAGATGTGTGGGATTTGGCATCACTAGATGATGTTGTTGATTCAGCACATAAGCAATTAATTGGAGAAAAATTACATACAGCGCTCCGTAATTTGTCTGCAGAAAGTCGCGAAATTCTTATCATGCGATTTTGGCAAGATTTATCGTTTGCTCAAATTTCAGAATTAACAGGAAAATCTGAAGGAGCAGTAAAAATGAAGGTTGGGCGCGCATTAAAAAAATTACGTGCCGACGCGCCTACACTTGCGAGTTTTATCGCAATTTCATTTCTTTTACAATGAAAAAAAAATATACCGATTCCGATATTCAAAACATGTTAGTTGAGTTGGCAGAATTTGTGCCAGAAATTAAGCCAAACGATACTGAATGGAAAGAATTTCTTCGCGAATTTATTTCTGCTCGACCAAATATTGAGCTAAACGAAGCGTTTGCAAGAGAACTTCGAGATCGAATTTTAGAACGATCCCAACAATTGAAAACGTCTCGATGGAAGATTCCTCAATGGTTGAAATTAAGTGGAACGTTTATTGCTGGTGCCGCAATGTGCGCGCTTGTTATTGTTCCAATTTTAAGAACTCCAGATATTATTGATGCCCCCAATTTCATACATACAAAGAGAACACAATTGCAAGCAATGAATGGAGGAGAGGAAAAACATGAAGTAATAGAATTAATTCTCGAAGATTCAGACAATATCCCAGAATTTGATATTGCGCCAATGATGGCAAAAGAAATGTCTTCTCCAGAAATGGCGCGCTCAATGCCAATGTCGGAAACACAAGAATTAATGGTTGCCGCTGGAACGTTAAATTCTACGATTGGAGAAGTTTCAGTGGAAGACGGAATGATAGAGCCAATGGCTTTCGATGGAATGGTGAATTCTCGTATGGTAGATATGCCTCCGCAGTTAGAGTGGGAAAAAATGCCGAGTGATTCAGCAATTTTACGTGTTGCGACAGAATTTTTTATGAAACATAATTTCGATACGTTATCGATGAGTGAGCCACAAATTGATAAGTGGTGGGAAAACGAAGAAATGACATGGGAACCAAAATTTGCCCCAGATCGTGTGGGAGTAATATTTTCTGGAGAAAATGGATTAGAAGATATTCGGATTGATGTAGATACACGAACACTGAAAGTTGTTTGGATGACGTATAATTATTCTATGAGATAAAGAAATATTTGAAAAAATACTTAAGAAATCAAGTGTTTTTTTGATATCGAAAAAAGTAAAAATTATACAGATTTTTCTTTAAAATTTCCCCAACACTCAGTACACTTCGCATCGTATGAACGATGAAATTTTTGCCGGACTCAATCCTCAACAATGTGAAGCAGTAAAGATTTTGAGTGGACCACTTTTAATTTTGGCTGGAGCTGGATCTGGAAAAACAAAAACACTCACACATCGTATTGCAAATATCATTTCACAAGGAACATCTGCAGATAAAATTTTGGCGGTAACATTTACCAACAAAGCTGCTGGGGAAATGAAGGAACGAATTCAAAGAATTCTTGGTGGAGGAAGATTGCCAGCAGTCGGAACGTTTCACTCAATTTGTGTTCGAATTTTACGAGAAGATATTGAAAAAATGGATTGCGGATTGACACGTAATTTTGTCATTTTTGATACGGATGATTCTCAGAAATTGATAAAAATGATTCTCAAGGATTTGCAAATAGACGAAAAAGAATTCAAACCACGTCCAATTGCAAGTGTTATTTCCAGCGCTAAAAATATGCTGAAAACGCCACTTACATTTTCTGAAGAAAATAATAGATCACCGTTATATCGCGTAGTTGAGAAGATTTTTCCTGAATATCAAAAACGTTTAATAGAGCATAATGCACTGGATTTTGACGACTTACTTCAGAAGACAGTTCAGCTTTGGGAAGAATGTCCGGAAGTTTTGGAAAAATATAGAGATCGGTGGCATCATTTGATGGTAGATGAGTACCAAGATACGAATTTTACGCAATATAGATTGGTGCGATTGTTAGCGGAGCCATGTAATAATTTGTGTGTTATTGGAGATGATCATCAATCAATTTATTCGTTTCGTGGAGCAGATTACACAAATATTTTGAACTTTGAGAAAGATTTCCCAGATGCGGTAGTGATTAAATTAGAACAGAATTATAGAAGTTCTGGTCATATTTTGAAAAATGCAAACACGTTGATTGCGTTCAACGAAACAGGTCGTCCAAAGAAATTATGGACGGAAGCAGATTCTGGTTCAAAAGTTCGAATTCATAAAGCGTCAGATGATCGAATGGAAGGGAATTTTATTGCAGAGCAAATTTGCAAACATGCGAGTGATGGAGGGCGATATGATGATTGTGCGATTTTATATCGGATGAATGCGCAGTCGCGTTCTATCGAAGAAGCGTTGATGCGTCGACAGGTTCCCTATCAGATCGTTGGAGGAACTCGATTTTTTGATCGAAAAGAAATTAAGGATGTGGTGGCGTACTTACGTCTTATTTTTAATCCACGAGACGATGTGGCATTTCTGCGGATTATCAATATTCCAAGTAGAAAAATCGGAGCGGCAACTTTAAGTTTAGTAAAAGAATTTGCACAGAATTATTCAATGTCGATGTTTGAAATTCTAGAAGAAGTGAATGAGATAGAGTTACCAGAATCAAAAAAAACAGTCTTAAAAAACTTTCGTGATTTGATAAAAGAGTTTCAGGAAGACGCAAAAACACAGCCGATTTCTATACTGCTTGATCGTGTAATTGAAAAAACAAAATATTTAGATTTTCTTGATGACGGAACTTCTGAAGGAGAAGCACGAAAGCAAAATGTGCAAGAACTTTTTTCTGTAGCGGGACGATATGATTCTGCGGAAGATTCATTAGCATCATTTCTTGAAGGAGTCGCATTAATCTCGGATTTGGATCAAATGAAAGATGGAGATTCTGTGACATTGATGACTGTTCATGCGTCGAAAGGGTTGGAATTTCCGAGAGTTTTTCTTGCGGGTTGGGAAGAAGGAATGTTTCCTGGACAAGGAGCGTTGACGGATCGAAATGCATTAGAAGAAGAGCGGCGACTTGGATATGTGGCAATTACGCGTGCGAAAGAACATTGTACGATTACACATGCACAGCAGCGAATGTTGTTTGGGCGAACGCAATATGGAGGAGCAAGTCAGTTTTTGTCTGAACTTCATGAAGCATCAGTAGAGCGTACATCAGATGATAGTGCGCCGTCTTCTCGTTCACGATTTTCTCGAAAAGTTAATTCTTCTCCCAAAGTGCGGAAAGAAGTATTGGAACCATTTTCAGATGAGTATCCATCTATTCTCAATAAAAAACAGCCAAGTTCTCGGTCTGAGGCAATTTTTGGTGTTGAAGAAAATTCAAGTGATTGGTCCGTTGGAAATCGTGTTCGACATGCAGAATTTGGCGAAGGAACAGTTATTCAAGTTGCAGGGGATGTTTTGACCGTAGCGTTTGCAGGAATTGGAATGAAAAAGATTGTTGCGTCGATTGCACCGATTAGTCCGATTGAGTAAAGGCTCAAACTTTGATTTTTTTAGGTAAAAAATAAGTAATAAATACTTCCCCCTAAGGTAAAAGAAAATAACCAGCCTAAAATGGTTGGACGATTTAAATCAGGATAACATATTTTTATTACTGTTAAAATTATCATTTCTATTAAAACTGTAAATAGCGAAATCAAAAATACTGCTTTCATCTTGGAGAATATATAACTAAGTAAAAGAATTATACAATTTTGTTTAAAAGTAGAGAAGTTTATATTATAAGGGGGAATTTAAATTTAATTTGGAATTTTTTGTAATAAAAAACCCAGTCCAAGGACCGGATTTCTAATTTTTAATTGGTTGCGGAGGCAGGATTCGAACCTGCGACCTTCGGGTTATGAGCCCGACGAGCTACCACTGCTCTACTCCGCGTCAACAATTGAAGAACTGTGCCAAGAAAAGAATGGTGGGCGTACCTGGACTTGAACCAGGGACCTCGTCCTTATCAGAGACGCGCTCTAACCAGCTGAGCTATACGCCCTTCTCTAGGCGGATGGATTGTAGGAATTATGAGATTTGTGTCAACGTTTTTAATAAAAGTTTTCTCAAAAAATATATTAGAACGTAGGAAAATGACTTTAAATTTCATGGAAGGAATTCAATAGCAGAAAAAATTATTTTTTGTATAATCAATTTAAATGTCTTTTCTAGAACTTTTCATTCTCGCGATTGCGCTTTCAGTGGACTCACTTGCTGTTTCTGCGGGATTCGGAACTTCTGTAAAAAAACAGTTATTTGAGAAATCTGTTCTTTTGGGAATTTGTTTTGGTGTTTCACATATGATTGCCATTCTTTTGGGGTGGTGGATTGGGGAAAAGTTTTCAGTGATTATCACATCAACGGATCACTGGATTGCTTTTGGATTGCTTACGATTATTGGGATACGAATGATAATTGGTTTTTTTGGAAAACAAGAAATGAACCCGAAAATATTCCAATGGAAAACTCTTTTTCCACTTTGTTTAGCGACAAGTATTGATGCGGTAGGAGTAGGTCTTTCTTTTGCATTTTTCCCTATCCATGTGTTTCGTGCGATGTTTTTGATTGGTGTGGTTGTATGGATTATTTCATTTTTGGGAATGACGTGTGGAGCGAATCTTCAAAAGTATATTGGTAGGAAGGCTGAATTTGTTGGAGGACTTGTTCTCATTGTAATTGGAATTAGAATTTTGATTGAGCACTTGAATTAAATCTAATTAAAAAAGTGGTATAGGAAAATCCGTGACCCTCTTGCAAGGGCCACGGAAGATTATAGTTTGATCCTTTTCGAGATGGAAAGGAATCCCAGCATAACTGCGATAGTTAAGAAGAAATTTCCGTTAATCACACACCATTCTTGTTGGAATGCATGGGAAATTCCAAATGTGATGAGGCTACCGCATTGTGCACAGAACTTCCACTTTCCATAACTAATGGCCCCTCTCTTTGTTACTCCATGCATTCTTGTTGAAATAACATCAAGAGCGAACATCATTCCCAACAGGAAAAGATTTACGTTATGTTTAAAGAGAATCCCAAACGCGGCGTAGACAATAATCTTATCCGCAATTGGATCAAACATCTTACCAAAAGCAGTTATCTGCTTTCGTTTTCTCGCAACGAAACCGTCGAGAGCATCTAAACTTAACCCAGTGGCAATAGCCATTGCGGCAATTGTTATATCAATATGCCAACGCGAAATACCAAAGAGTGCGATTAGAATTCGAATGAAGGTAATTAAGTTTGGCAACTTCATCATTTGTTGCCACGTTGTATCATCTTCTTGTGATTGGTTTAAAAAGACAGAAAATATCGATGGATATTTCTTCTTTACCATAATAATATTCCTCCTCTTGTATTGATTACGAAAAGATCAAACCAGTGTAAAACCAGCATGACTTTTCGTTAGAAAAAAACTCAGCTACTTTTAACATACTACTTATGATCTTTTTTACGAAGAAGTCAAGTCATTGATTATTAACTATTTCATTTCGCTAGAAACAAACATTCCACAATTACTTCCAATTACATTCTCTTCTTGATCTCCAATACTCACAATTACATCAAATCCAAGAGCTTTCGCGCTATCAATAAGTTTTTGAATTGAAGACTCATCATTCGGATCAAGCTTTGATGTAAGACTATTTTCTTCTGCTTTGTTTGTGGGATTGAGTGGTGTTAATTTCAAAACAAAAATTTTCGGATCAAAATACTTTTCAATTATATCCAAATCAATTGGATATTCCTTCATTACAATGAAATTCAATGTGATTTTCCGATCTCCTAAAGTGAAAAACTTCTTTCCGAATTCTGCGATTTCAGCAAAATCCATTTTATCAATTGGAATCAGTTTATCTCGCATTTCCGAGTCTGTTGTGTGAATCGAGAATTGCATTTGAAACATCCCGTTTCCATAGAGTTCATCTTTTATTTCTTTCAAATTCATGAGTAAATTATCGCACCCCTTTGGTCCAACGGTGGAAAAAGATGGTAATAATCCTGGCGCGTCATATCGAGTTGGTAATTCGCGAAGCGTTTCTAATACTGCCGGATTAAAAGCAGGTTCTCCCATTCGAGTGAACTGAATCTTAAACTTTTTGGCTGGAACTTTTCGGTCTGGATATCGTTGATCAACTACATAATCAATTTGCTCAAACATTTCTTCCTTCGTCAGTTTCCCAAAATATTTCTGTCCTGCATCGCACATCAAACATTTTACCGGACAACCAAAAAGACAGGAAATAATAATGACCCACTTTTCATCACGAGTAAGTGGTGGCTGAATTGATTCAGCGAACTCAACCATATGATTTCCAATTTTTGCAACATATAACTCAGCTATTTTGTCAGTTCCAATTTTTTTTACTATTTCCATATTATTTCAGAAATTCTATTACAGTTAATGCGGTTGTGAGTGCGTCACCAGTTGCTATTTGTACGTGGCGTTTTATACCATTTTTCATGTCTCCTGTAAAAAATATTCCGTCTGTTTCCCTCAAATTATTTATTTCTATAACAGCCGGGTTGCGTCCGATAGTTACGAGAACAGCATCACCAATGAAATTTTCTTTTTCACAAATAACACTAATCGTATCGTTATTATCTTGTATTTCTTGAAAGTGAATATTTTCATGAAACTCAATATTCTCTTTTTCTGCGCGTTCTTTCAACAACGGCAAACAACATATATTTCCACGTGTGAGAATAACAGGCTCAATGCCGTGTGATTTTAGATTTAATGCTGAATCAAATCCGACATCGCCACCACCGATGATAATCACTTTTTTTAAATCTTTGTATATCGGGCTTTGAAAGAAATGTACGCGTTCATAAAACAAACGATTTGTCGTTTCTTCACCAGGAAGATTGAGTTTTCGAGGATTCGTTCCTGTGGCGAGAATTACGCTTTTTGCCTGACATACTGCATCTTTTGTAACGAGCTCGAGCGTTTCATTTTTCCGTATTTCCGTGACGAATTGTTTTTCCACCAAAACATTATGACTCTGTAAATGTTCGATAAAATGTTTTACTAATTCTCCGCCAGTAATCCCTTCAGGAAAACCGAGATAATTTTCCACCCAATTTGCATTTCTCAGCAGTCCTCCGAGTTCATTTTTTTCAAATAAAATCACAGATTTCCCTGAACGTTTTAACTGAATTGCGGCCATCATTCCGGCTGGTCCTCCGCCGATAATTGCGCAATCGAACACTTCTTTATTCATTATCATTGTAAAAAGTCGTTAGTTGAGCGAATAGTTGCAAATCCGTACGCCATATTTTTTAAACTTGCGAGATGTAATTCTTCGCTTTTTGTAGCGGTTGCATCCATCGGAACGAACACGTTGAAATGTTCTTCAAATGCTTCGCGCGCAGCTGTTTCACAACACAAATTTGTTAACACTCCACAAATAATAATATTTTTTGTATCAGATTTGTTGAGTAAATTTTTCAATTTCGCTGCTTCTGGTGCGCGAAAAGTGCTGTAAGAATTTTTTCTCAAAACAAGATCGCCTGGTTGAATGTCGAGATTTTCTGATAGTGTATCGTCGGAAATAGAATTGTTTTTCCAAAAGTTTCCAAGAGGATCAGGTTCTCCTTTTTTCACACTGAAATATGTAAAAATCACTGGACGATTTTTCTCATGAAAATTTGTAACGAGATGAGTAATATTATTTTCCACAATTTCTCCCGGTGCAGTATAGGCATGAGATTTTTTATCTAAAAAATATTCTTGCATATCAACTACCAAAAGTGCGGCGTTGTTTATATCAAATGCTTTTTCTCGTTTTGAAAAAGGTTCCAGAATTGATCGCCATTCAATGAGTTTTGAATCGTAGTTTTCAAGAGTAAGATAGGGGATTCTTTGTTCGTTCATCGCAAATGTTGTAACAGAATTTTGAAGAATCTCAAAACAACTTTCCCTGCGTCAATACCGTTTTCAAAGGATTATATGACGTTCGATGCTCAGGACAGTAGATTTCTTGTTTCAAAAGTTCAATATGCGATTTCACACCGTATCCAGAATTGCTTTTAAATCCGAATTGTGGATATTTTTTTCCTAATTCAATCATGTAATCATCTCGTGTTACTTTTGCCACAATTGATGCAGCAGAAATTGCAGGAATTTTGTCATCGCCCTTGATGTATTCTTCACAAGGAATTGAAAACTGAAAATGATCATTTCCATCAATTAACAGTGTTTGGGGTTTTGTTTTTAAGTTTTCAACAGCGCGTTGCATCGCTTTTCGCGTTGCTTTTTTTACACCGAGTTTATCCACTTCTTTTGACGAACTAAATCCCGTGGACCAAGTGCATTTTTCTTGAATGAAAATAAAAAGTTCTCGACGTTGTTTGTCGGTCAGTTTTTTGCTATCACGCAATTCTTCTATAGAAAAAAATTCAGGAAGGATGACGGCCCCAGCAACAATTGGTCCAGCGAGCGCTCCACGTCCAGCCTCATCAATTCCTGCAAGTAAAAGAGAATTCATTACTTCCATTGTAATTTGAAACAGAAAAAAATCGAGCATTGATATGCCCGATTTTTACATTTTGAATAATGAAATTTTTCCTAAATTCGTCCTCGCAATTTCATTGCTGTAACAATTCGTTCTACTCCTAAAACAAAAGCTGCTTCACGATGTGAAATGTTATATTCTTCTTTGATTTTTACAAGATCATCGAACGCATTATCCATCACTTTTTTCAATTTTGTTATCACATATTCTTCTTCCCACACATCTCCACTTCGATTTTGTACCCATTCAAAATAAGAAACAGTTACTCCACCAGCATTTGCAAGAATATCTGGAATCACAGCAATTCCTTTCTTTTCTAAGATACTATCTGCTTCTGGAGTTATGGGTCCATTTGCTAATTCTAAAATAATTTTCGCTTTAATTTTGTTAGCATTTTCTTCGTGAATTACTCCATCTAAAGCCGCAAGAACAAGTACATCTACATCGAGTTGAAGTAACTCTTCATTTGAAACGGTTTTCACATTTTCCCGTTTCATTTTTTCAATATCACATGAATCTCCTTCGCAGAAATTCCCGCGGAGAGATCCCGCTTGTTTTTTCCAATCTGTTAATTTTGCGACATCAAACGCGTCGCTATCACAATCGCAGAAAACTCCTCCACGTGAGTCTGATGCTGCTACAACTTTAAATCCAGCTTTGTGTGCTAGTTCTGCAAAATATGCTCCAGCATTTCCAAATCCTTGTACAGCAACAGTCGTTTCGGATGCTTTTTTTCCAGTCTTTTCTAAATATTTTTCTAGCACAAATAATCCTCCTTGACTGGTTGCATATGATCGTCCAAGAGAACCACCAAGTTCCAGTGGTTTTCCAGTAATAGCTCCAGGAGAAAGATATCCAAGAACTTTTTCATGCTCATCGAGCATCCACGCCATAACTTGAGGAGTTGTATACACATCGGGCGCAGGAACATCTCTGTTTACACCAAAAACTCCCTTTTCCGTTCCCCAACGAAAATAAGCACGACTCATTCGTTCTAATTCCGTTTTTGAGAGTTCTTTTGGGTTTATTTGAATTCCACCCTTCCCTCCGCCCATGGGAATATTTACGACAGCACATTTGAGCGACATCAGAGAAGCGAGTGCTTTTACTTCATCGAGATCTGCTTCATGATGAAATCGAATTCCTCCTTTGTATGGTCCTCGAGCAGAGTTGTGTTCTACTCGATATCCAGGAACTTTTTTTGTTTCTCCAGAATCGAGTTTGAATTCAATTTCTGTGTCATGAATATGTTCGGGAGTTTCGAGAGCTTTAAGAGCAGTATCAGATAGACCAATCGTTTTGGAAGCTGATCGTAAATTGATAAGAAAGTTTTCAAATGGTTTTTTTGTAGTCATTTTATTTAGGAATAAGAAATATTGTTTGAACGATATTAAGAGGAGATAAAAGATGCGTCAAAACTTTAATCTTTTTGTTCAGTGTAAAAAATAGACGAGTTTTTACATGATTTTTAACGCTAATTTTTTTCTTGTAAAAAGTTGACAAACAAAGGGTATCCGACTAAATTGCGCCCGAAATAGAACTTTGAATTCTTCCAAATGATTGCAAAACGACGATGGCGAAAACGAATGAGAACTCATGGGTTCCGAGCACGAATGCAGACTGCTACAGGACGAAGAGTCCTTGCTGCTCGTCGTAAAAAAGGAAGAAAGCTGTTGAGCGTAGAAGGAAAAGCTTCTTCTTGGAACTAATCCATTTTCATGTTGGCACGTAAATATAGATTCACAACTCGGCTTTTTGACCGAGTTTTTCGTCGTTCACGACGGATTCGTATTGATGGATGGACATTTTTAGTTTCTCAATCGCGTGGTGTACCGAGATTTGCCGTTGTAGTTGGAAAAAAAATATCAAAAAGTGCCGTAGAACGAAATAAAATTCGTCGTCAGATATATCCAATTTTTGAAGCAAAATTACGAGATAAAGTGGACAGTAATGTGATTTTTCTGTACAACGGAGGCGCTAAATTTGAGCGACGCGAATCATTATTATCAGCGTGTGATCAGTTAATTATTCAACTTTCAAATACATGACAGAGAAAAAACAGTTTTCAATAGGGAGTTTCCTAAAAAGTTTTTTAATTTGGTTTGCCATATTCTATGTAATTATGTGGGGATATCAAAAATTATTTGCACCAGAACCAGAAATAGAAACTCCACTGGATGGTGGTATAACTATCGAAACAGTTAGAGGAGGAGATGAGCTCACAACTGGAAATCTTGCTCAGTGGATTATTACGAATAATTCAGAGAATGCGATTACATTTAATTCACCATGTGAAGCGGAAAGTTCTTCCCTCCAGGTTTTACAATTAGAATTAGGAGAGAAAAAAGTAGTTACAGATTTTTCAGATTGTGGAGAATTTTCTCTTGAAGATTTTACTATTCAACCAAAAGAGTCACATGTGTTTCATTTACGAGACTGGAATCAAGAACTTTTTTCGCAAGAGGGAACATATGCGATATCCATGGCTTTTGAAATAGAGGAAAGTGATCAAGAACCACTACTTATACAGTCAGAAGTAATTGAATTTAAAGATCCGAATCTTATCAAACGTTTATTTCGTGCATTAATCAGCCAACCGTTATTTAATTTATTAGTTATATTATCGCAACGTATGGCTTTTGGATGGGCGATTGTTGTTTTAACAATTCTTGTTCGTTTGGCGCTTTATTTACCAAACCAGAATGCAATGAAATCGCAGCGTCGGATGCAACAATTGCAACCAAAACTTGATGAGTTACGAAAAAAATATGGAAAAGATCAGCAACAAATGGCGAAGAAAACAATGGAGTTGTATAAGACACATAAAGTGTCTCCAATGAGCTCCTGTTGGCCAATGTTAATTCAGTTACCGATTATGATCGGAGTGTATTGGATCGTTCGTGACGGACTTTCTCCTCACTTAAGTCATTTGCTCTATTCATTTAATCTAAACGTAGATCTTACTAATTTCGATGAAATGTTTTTGGGATTAGATCTTACAAAAAGAAATTTATTAGTATTACCAATTATTGTTGCTGTAGCACAGTGGTGCGCAGTTAAGTTATCAATGGTTCGAGCAAAGAAACGAACGAAAAAAGATACTACAAACGCAAAAACGCCAAGTCAGATGGAGCAAATGAATACAATGATGTTGTGGGTAATGCCAGCAATGATGGGGTTTTTCACGGCAACATTTCCTGCGGCAGTAGGAATCTATTGGTTTACGAGTACGGTTTTTGCTATTGGACAACAATGGGTTGTAAATCACTTATTAGAGAAGCCACAGATTATAAAAAAAGTAGTTTAAATTACTTATATACTCAATAAATCGTTGGCGAAAGCTGGCGATTTTTTATAACAAATATTTTTTAAAGAGAGTAGACTTGAAGTATAATTTATTTGATGAAGGAAAAATGTGCAGCATTAGTTTGCTCTGGAGGAGGAGCTTTGGGAGCAGCAGAATTAGGAGTTTTGTCTGAATTAGAAAAAGATGGTCGAAGATATGATTTTTTTGCCGGAGTAAGTGTTGGTGCTATCATTTGTGCATTAAAGGCATTTGGTTTCTCTACACAGGAAGTAGTAGATTTTGCATTTGACACAGATTTTTTAGAAATGACGTTTGATTTTACGATCAATAATTATGGTATTTTGCATGGAGAAAAATTTTCTCAAGCATTACGAAAAATATTGAAAGATACTCGTATTGAAGAACTAAAATATCCATTATTTATTGGTTCAACTGATTTTAATACTGGAGAAAGAGTTATTCTTACAAAAGGAGACATTGTTGATGCATTACGTGCATCGTGTTGCGTTCCGGTTTTATTTAAACCATTTTATCATACAGAACAAGGTCGCTGGCTTGTTGATGGCGGATTGACACAAAATTTTCCAATAGATATTGCAATAGAAAACTATACAGGAAATTTAATAACGGGGATTGATGTTAGTGGTGCAATTGGGAACGAAATCGATTTTAATAAGGAAGATTTATTTAAGAAAACAAAAGATTTGCAAAATATTATGACGCGTACGTTTCGTATCATATTTTTGTCCCAACAAAATCATTTTTTAGAAGATGATCGAGTTGAAATTTTTAAACCAAATGTGGGACATTTACAGGCAATTAATGTTCGTAATAAAAACTTACAAGCATTGTATGCTTGTGGAAAAGAATGTGTGAATGGAGTTTAAGTTTAAAAAATTAGAAATATCCAATAATTGATTTGTGAATTATTTTATTCCGTTTTTGTTCGTATTTAACCGTTTATAGCGTGTAAAACGCTTGCTTTTTTTGTCATAATCTGGTTTAATTACAAGATTGTGTTTTGCACAACAAATAAATTATATGGAATATCTTACCGTTATTGGAACAGTGATAAAATTTGGTGCTATGAGCGCCTTACCAATTGTGTGTTGGATTCTGTTTTTTCAAAAGCAAAATCCTGAAAATAAAACATTTATATTTTGGACATTTGTAGCAGGTATGTTAGCAGTATTACCGATTAAAGTGTATGAAAGAATATGGAATATTTCGATATTATATTTAGAACATGTGAATATGTTTAAATATATTGCGGATTTAATTCATTTTCCTTCATTCCCTCGCATGTTGGCGTTTATTGTCGTAAGTGCAATTGTCGCAACAGCAATTTTCTTTTCGGTCGCAATTTTGATGTTTCTGGTTGAAGTATGTTGTGCAAGAGAAAATACAATGCGATCATTTCGGCATAAATGTATGAAAATTTCAGAATCACCACTTATTTTTCTTATGGTGGGAATTGTATTTGGTATTGCTGCTTATTTTTTATCATCCGTTTTTCCCTCAAAAATATGGTTTTTTGTGGTAGTTGGGATGCTAGAAGAGTTTGTGAAATATCTTATGTTACGTTTTGCCGACGAAGAAAAAATACGATCAGTGTCAGATGCTATTTCGTTTTCAATTATGATTGCATTGGGGTTTGCATTTATTGAAAATATTATTTATCTCGCACGATTTTGGGAAAATGTGAATGGCGTTTTATCTTCATTTTCCGCATTTTATTTATTGAGATCAACTGTTTCAGTCATTGCACATGTATGTTTTTCTGCGATTTTGGGATATTTTTATGGAGTCGCAAACTTCTCTTCTGAAATTTACAAAGAAGAAGTACAAAAAAATCAATGTAGAATTTTACGTTGGATGCATCGATTGTTTCATATTCGTGGAATGGTTTTATTTCATGAAGCAAAACTTCTTGAAGGAATGTTATTGGCAATGATAGTACATGCAATATTTAATTCTCTTCTTGAACTAGGACAAATAGGATTAATATTTCCATTACTTTTTATTATTTTTGCGTTTGTATTAAATCTTTTACATAGAAAATCTACCCACGTTCGTCGTGGATTGTTATTGTATCGTACATGAAGTCAGCTCAGTCGCTGTATTTTTGTCGTCGATTTATATCGAGAGACTCATCATATTCATATACAGCTCGTCCAACTCGTTTAAAGAATGGATATTTTTGTAAACTAAGTGAGATGGTTCCCAATCGAACATCACGTTTTTCCAATACTTTTTGAATAATTTCTTGACGTTTCATTGCTCCATTATTTTCAACTAACACAGATCGGATTAAATCACATACTGTTCCAGCAGCAAGTCCCCATTCACGTAATCCATACAATCCTCGTCCCACTAAAACAAACTCATCATGACGAATCAACTCGTTGTGACTTGCTTGAGGCGTTACGCGTTTTCGATCTGGAAAGTCTGCAGTGATTGCTTGCATTATGTCACTGAAATGCATTGGTTTTTCGTTCTTTTTTAACACAATTTGAATACAATCTTTTATTGATCGTGGATTAATAAATCGCCATGATTTCAATCCCCATTGACCAGTTTCTGTTTCTAATAAATTCCAATCAATATACATCACAGAACGAAGAAGTTCTTCTGAATGTTTTTCTGAGAGTGCTGCACTAATGTTTTCAAAAGACTGAACTGTTTTTTGTTGTGTCAAAAACTTTTTAACATCTTTCATTGCTAACTTTACCGTGCTCGCAGCAATACTGTTTACATGCCAGAATGTTCGGTGGAATTGGTTTTTCTCTTGTTTTTGTACGCTTCGAGACACCTTCAACGTGAATTTCAATGAATTGATATCTACCATACTTGGTTCATCAATATGTTTTAACATTTCAGAGATCAAAAGATCTTCTACTACAACTCCTCCACGAGCTTCAAGTATTTGCTGAGCAAGTTCATGTAAAACACGAATGCTCTTGTCTTGAGAAATACGAACTAATTTTTGGATAGCAACTGCTTCAATCTGTCTAATTCGTTCTCGAGTAACCGAATATCGTTTCCCAATATGATCCAATGTTTCACGTTGAGGATAACCAATAGCAAATCGTCGCTCAATAACATCTTTTTCCTTTTTGGAAAGTAACCCAAGAAGGCGTGTCATAAGCGTACCAAAATCAACTTGCACTTTCTCGGCTGCAGGAGATGGAACGTTCATATTTCTTTTAAGAAAATCTACGCATAGAATACGAACCTCTCGGCAACTTGTCAAACATTTTTTCTGTTTTTTCCTTATATTTTATATCTTTTGCAAGAAAAGTTTTGAAAATGTATTCATACACTGTAGAATTCAGGGGATTTTTATTCTACAATAATGTTAATTCTTGCATCGCAATCTTTTCCTCGATATGGCTTGGAGCGTTTCTTTCAATTTGCAAAAGAATTGGGGTTTAAGGCGGTTGAAATAGGAATTTCTTCAAATTTTGATACACAAAATCCAAAATATTTACACGAATTAGAAGATCGTTTTGGAATAAAAATTTCAATAATTTCTTTGCCTGCCTCAGGTGCCGAAGAATTAATAGGAGCTTTTGAGAAAGTAGTAGCAGAATTTACGGGAATAACAGTAAATGTTTATTCTCCTGAAGTATTTTCTTCCCAATATAAAGCTTGGATGCAAAAATCATTGCCACAGCTTTGTCAGCGATATCGATTACGAATGAATCGTGTGACAGCTCCATTTAAGACAGTTTTGGGGATTATGCCAACGCGGACAGAAGGATCAATGCATTCATTGCGCGAAGCTGGAGATGTAAGTGTAGACTTGATTGCTTTATGGAAAAGTAGTGAGGATATTATGCGTGCACCAGGATTTTTGCGTGAAAAAATGAAACATATTTATTTATCAAATGCTCAAGGAGGACAAGGTTATACACCATTAGCACACGGAGTTTTGCCAGTAGAAAGTTTTTTGACGAAACTTGCGCGTGAAGGTTATAGCGGAGATTTTACTTTGAAAATTTCTCCATCAAATCTACACGAAGGAAATGATGAACGAATGAAAGAAGTCATAAAAGATTCAAAAGAATTTTTTGAAAAATACTTTAGAGCTGAGTAGGAAATTTAGGAATTAATAATTAAAAATATTGGAACTTTTGTTTTATTTATTATGATGCGGTCGTGAAATTCATTCTTAATACGGCAATCGACCCACATTTTTGTGCTTTATTTGATGAAAAAAATGTACGAATTTTTTATCATGAGTGGAATGATCGTCGTCGTGATGGAAAAGAATTATGGGAATTTTTAAAGAATCAGGATGTTTCTACATTTACATTCTTAGGTGGAGTTTCTGGTCCTGGTGGATTTTCGTCGCTTCGTGCAGGCGCAGGAGTTTTAAATTCTCTCGCGTTTACGACAAATCTATCAATTCATTCATTGCGTGCTGATTTTTTACAAAAAGCATTACTGAAAGAAGAAGCAGTTGAAGTGGTATTAAATTCTTTTGGAGATGGAGTTTGGATACAAAATGGAACAGAATTAATACGGAAAAAAGGGGAAGATGTGCAGCAATATTTTTCACATAAACCAGTGTGTGTGAGCTGGTTACCGGAAGAAAAACAAAAAATATTTTCTAATCCATTTTTTATAAATATGGATAATGCGCCAGAATTTCTCCTATCTTTGTTAGAAAAAGAACCAGGACATCCACAGTTTATCACTGATTACGAAGTTCCACCGGTGTAGAGTTCAAATATCAAACTACAAACTTCAAACCGCAAAGATTAAAACTTCACAGTTTTTTGTGATGTAATTTTACTTTCTTTTCCTCTGTATTTACTCCATAGTTCCAATTTTCCAGAACCGTTTTGGGATTTCAATATTTGGAGTTGAGAAAATTTCAAAGGAGAATCAATATGTTCAGTGTTTATGATTTCGTCATTTATAATCACGTGTAATTCAATCCATTCAACATTTTCAGGAGAAGGAACGGTAAGATCGACAGAGAGTGCTTGTCGATAATTTTTTACATTTGTGATTTCTGGTGTTCGTGGAGCAAGCATTCTTTCACGTTCAAAAAATAAAGGGACAGAGCGTTCATTCATATTGTTATTCGCATCCCATGCCTTTACACTAAGCGTATGTTTTCCCAAATCTTCGCCCGTCCATAATGTGTGACGATATGGTGGAGATTGTAAAGTAGAGAGACTTTTTCCATCGAGAAGAAATTCAACAACACGAACATTTGATTGAAAATCTTGCACGCTTACCAATGCATCAATTCGGGATCGAATGGGAATACGTTGTTGTGGCACAGGTCCAAGAAAAACAATTTCTGGTCCAGTAGTGTCTGGTTGAACAGTGACTTCAATTTTTTTTATACCAGTGTTTCCAGCAGAATCTGTTGCTACAGCTTCTAATGTGTGTGTGCTTCCGTGCTTAATTGAGGCAGGAATAGTAATACTTTTTTTCCAAGGAGGTATTGAGTCTGTAGTAATGAGTTGTCCGTCAAAAAATAATTCAATTTTATCAATAGCATTTCGTCCACTTGCAGCAAATGTTACATCGAGACGTCCAGGAGCAATTGTTCCTCCGTCTCTCGGAGAAATAATCGCTACATTTGGAGCCATTCCAGATCGAGAAACAGGATTTTGACGCGAGAGAGAAGTGCTTCTTCGTGGGTCACGTGATATAAAATCCATTAAATCTTTAGAGGAAGAAGATCGTACAGCACCATTACTTGAAAGAAATTTTGGATGAAGTCGAAGCCATTCTTGTACGGGTTCTTCCCAATTTGGCATATCTTTCTTTTGAGAATGAAGATCGAGAATAAATTTATTTCCCGAATTTCCTAATCGAGACGTGTATTCTTTTGCTTTGTCCAAATCCATTGGCGTAGCGTAGCTCGCAAAAACTTCTTCTTTTATTAGATTCATAGGAGTTACGTCAGAAATAAGGTTTCCAGAAAGTCGATTTATTTTTATCGTTTCCAATTTTATTTCTGGATACGATTTTTCCATATCTGCACCACGTTCTTTCAATATTTCGTGTGCATCAATCATAAACTGACGCCAGACTGGAGCGGCAACTGTTAAACCTGTAGCACCAGGTTTCATCGGTTCTCCTCGATTGTTTCCAACCCAAGCACCAGTTACCAAATGAGGTGTAAATCCAATAGTCCAACTATCTCCAGGAGCAATGATCTTTCTTGGATTTTTCTCTTCATCTTCAGGTTTTTCTTTGTCAAAATCAGGATTATCAACTTGTCGATTCGAAGTTCCAGTTTTTGCTCCATTATCGAGATCGGGAAGTTGCAAGTATCGATTCCAATCAAATGCTTCTTCACCTTCTCCAGTTGTTGGACGAGTTGTTTCATCCGTTAAAATATTGCGAACAAGTGCCGTTGCTTCGGGATCTAATCCTTCATGTTTTTTCTTTTCTTTATTAAACGAATCAAGTACTTTTCCATTCGAATTTCTAATTTCTAAGATAAGTGTTGGTTCATACCAAGATCCGTCATTCACAAATACTTGGTATGCGTTAATATGAGAAAGAGGTTCTACTTCAGCGACACCAATTCCCATTGCAACTCCATGCATTCCCGCTTCTCCTTCGATTTGAATTCCTGCTTTTTTTGCATTTTCAAATACTTTTTTAGGAGTTGCTAAATAAGCCATCTTTACCGCAGGAATATTTAGACTTTGATTTAATGCGTTTCGTGCAGAAACAGGTCCAGCATATTCCCCATCAAAATTTTGTGGTTTATAATTTCCACCAAAATCTGTTTCAACATCAAATAAAATCGTACTTGGTGAATATCCGGCTTCAAATCCGCTTTCATATACGAATGGTTTAAAACTTGATCCAGGTTGACGCGTTGAACCCAAAACATCAACTTGTCCATCATGTTCAACATCGAAATAGTCTTTTCCTCCTACATACGCAAGAATTTCTCCCGAGTCAGGATCAATAGAAGTGAGTGCGACATTTTGCGCGTTATATGTTCTCAAATAATGAGCAGTTTTTGTTTCAATAGCATTTTCAGCTGCTTTTTGTAACTCAGGATCAAGTGTTGTGTAGACTTGTAATCCACCATTTCGTAAAAACTCTTTTCCAAATTTATCTTCTAATAATTGTCGTACACGAAACACAAAGTGAGGAGCACGAATATCAGTTCTATTTGCCGTAAACTCAATAGATTTTGCTTCAGTAAATGCAATTTGGAATTGTTCAAAGGTAATCATTCCTTCATCAAGCATTCGTTGTAACACAAGATCTTTTCGTCCTTTTTTATACTCCTGTTGACTAGTGTTTTCATCAAATTTATAAAATCCCATCAACATTGTTTTATTTGCTCCGTAAGGAGAAAAATAAGTCGGTCGTGCTGGCAAACTCGCGAGAATAGCTGCTTCAGCAATAGTTAAGTCTCGAGAGGATTTCCCGAAAAATTTACGACTTGCTGCCTCAATTCCATGAGCGTTGTGTCCATAAGGAATTTTATTTAAATACATTTCCATAATTTCTTTCTTGGAAAATGCGATTTCCATTTTAATGGAAAGTAATATTTCATTGAATTTTCGAGAAATAGATCGTTCGTTTGTAAGAAAAGTATTTTTCACTAATTGCTGAGTAATAGTAGATCCCCCTCGTTGTGATCCAATTCCAAATATTTCGTGTAATGCAGCTTTTATAATTCCACCAATATCAAATCCAAAATGATGATAAAATCCACCATCTTCAATGGCAATAGTTGCTTTCTCGACCCAAGGACTTATTTCTTCAAGCGGAATAAATTCACGATTTTCGTCACCATGAATTGTATAGAGAACGTGATCTGTTGGATTTTCATTTGGATCAAGTGCGCCGCGATCATAAATTACTGTTGATTCAGCAAAAATTAACTCATCATTATTTCTTACATTCGGTAGAAATAATAAAGAATATAAAACTAATATAACAAAAATTCCGCCAAAAAAGAGGAGTCCCTTTTTCCACCAAGGAAGTTGCTGGAACCATGATTGTGTTTGGCGTCTTGTTGATTTTCTCGAAAACGAACGAATATGACGTTTCATCTTGGCGACTCTACTCAAAACGAGTGATGATGCAACTTTTCTCGTTTCAAGTTCAAACTTATAATTATCTCAACTCATATAACCTTTGTACTTCATCTGTAGAAAGAGCTCGATTGTACACTCGGACATCAGCAATATCTCCATCAAAGGGATATGTATTACTTCCATATGCTCCAATAGTTAAATTATCTAATAATTCATAGTCAGTATAATATTTGCTCTGATGAAATACTCCATTAATGTACATTGTCACACTGTTTGTGTCGCTATCAAAAACAATTGAGATATGTGTCCAATTTTGTGTTACAGAAAAATTTCCATTCGTATCCCATGAGTTTCCTTGTATTCCCATTGCCCATTTATTGTTATATTTAGCAAAATAAGCTCTTCGATTGTCTATATTTGTTCCAAATGCAGCGAATATTTGACTTCCTGTTATTTCATTTGCCTTGATCCACATCGAAAGGCTTAAATCATTTGTTCCAACATTATGTCCAAGTCCATAGGGAATTTTTATGTAATCATTTCCATTAAAATTAGTTGCTCCACCCGTTTCACCATTTATTCCAGTAGAGGAAGTTGTTCCGGTAGGAGTTCCATGATAATCATAAGGAGTGATATCAGAAAACACGGAAGAGTTTGTATATCCACCAGAAAGTGGCCAATGTCCAATAAGTCCACTATTTAATGAAGGAATTTTATTCCCCATTTTTTTTCCAGTCTTGTTGTAGAGTTGAGTAATTTCTTCAATTGAAAGAATTCGATTATAAATACGCATATCAGACATTTCTCCGTCCCATGTTCCATGGTCACCTTTTCCAATAATAAGATCATTTGAGTTTTCTAAACTATTTAAAACATCAACAGCAGTAAATTGTTGAGTCGACTTTAGAATATCGTTGAAATAAAACTGTACGGTTCCATCGGCGGCGAGGGAAATTGTGAGCAAAAACCATTCATTATCATAAGAATCGAGACTTGTAGAGTAATTCCACATTTTATATTCTGTATTCGTTCCGTCTCCAAGAGTGAGCATGAAATATCGTCCATTTAATTTTTGCCAAACACTGTATCCGGGCGTTATTTGATTATAGTTTGGTGTTGCTTTTTTGTAGAAAATTCCATGTCCAATATCTCCATGTTCAAGATCGTTCATCTCTGCTGTTTTGAGCCAGATAGACCAGGTCATTTCTTTTTTAAAATCTAAAACACTTGAATGAGGAACATTTAAATAATCATTATAAACGCCATAATTGAGTGCATCTCCATCAAAACTCATTGCAGTATTTGATTCTCCGTTTACACCAGTAGTTAAGGTTGCACCATTAATAGCTCCATGATTGTCATATGGAGTTATGTCAGCCGTTTGGCTTCCCCCTTTTCCACTTTCTTCATTCATCGGCCAATGTCCTACAAGTCCGCGCTCAAGTGATGTTTTTTTGGTTATGATAGTTGAGGGACTTTGGTTATAAAGTTGTTCAATTTCAGTGGCGGAAAGAACGCGATTATAAATGCGAAGATTTGAAATTTTTCCGTTTATATCATATGCAGAGCTAGTATGGAATTTTCCAAGAAAAATTGTTGATCCTGTATTCATATCTCCAACAGATC
Organism: Candidatus Altimarinota bacterium; assembly: GCA_963677105.1. Lineage (GTDB taxonomy): Bacteria > Patescibacteriota > Gracilibacteria > UBA4473 > UBA4473 > M50B91. The sequence continues at coordinate 749,688 of OY781871.1, forward strand.
CAGAATAATTAGTGAGTAATTGTCCATTAACATAGACATTTAAATTATTTCCAGATGAAGTTTTTGTGATTAAAATATGATACCAAGTATTTAATTCAAAATTGTGATTATATATTCGATAAGACGAGGAAGATGTAGGACTGTATCCAATATATAAGGCACTAGAAGTTGTTTGTATAAAGCTATACCCATTATCTGCTCCCATATCCATCCAAACGTCGCCAAAAGCTAGGGGATTTATCCAGAAAGAGATGGTATGGGTATTATCACCAGATATTACGTTAGGGATACTAATAAAATTTCCAGTTCCATCAAAATTTGCAGCTTCTCCAATTTTTTGTGCGCCAGATAGAGTTCCATGATTTCCGTATCCAGAAATATCATTTGCACCTTTACTCAAAGGCCAAAACCCAACAAGACCATTTTCAATATTTTTCTTTTCATAAAGATCAGTAACTTCTTCTTCAGATAAAACACGGTTGAATACTTGTGCATCAGCAATATTTCCATCAAAAAATACTTCTTGATTTGGATATGTTGAATGATGTCCTGCTCCAATAAAAAAATCATACGATTCGTACCAAGCAGTTGTTCCTTTGTGAGAAGCTGATTTTACTCCATCAAGATATAGAGTTCCAGTTACATCTTTTTGTTCTTTATATTCATTTCCATTATCAAAAGTAAGAACAGCGTGATGCCATTCTCCAGGTGTTATGGGAGCATTAAGATTATCATACCATTCAGAGTTGGCAGTAGAATATAATCCACGAAGTCTGTCGCTATTAATTTCTAATCCAAATCCATGTGTGGAATATCCACGATTTTTTCCGATTATATTTTGTTTCTTTCCAACCTCATTTGTTTTGAACCAAACAGAAAAAGAAACAGCACCTCCTGGAGGAGAAAAACTATTGAAATCTCCATAATCATCTTTTCCATCAAATTTATGACCATGGTTTCGAATATCCGCACCAATAATTTTTCCTGAATTATCATGTGGACTTACGTCGGCTGTTTGGACAGGTTTTATCGAAACAGTGTCCAAGAGAAGAGAATTATTGCTTGTGGCCCGAAGATAAAGAGAACAATTTCCCGTGCTTGTAGGAGTAATTGTATAAATTTGTCTTGTCCATGTTGTTACAGCTGGAATTGTTTGTGCTCCTTCACCAGAACAGCTGGCATATAATCCGGCAGAATGCGTAACTGTATTTTTATGCCAAAAAGAAATCTTATATTCTACGCCACTTACTACAGAAAAATTTTGAGAACGAACTCCGTAATAACTTCCACCAGTTTTTTCAATTTTTTGAGCAGATTTTCCAGAATATACATCGGAAGTTTCTTCACTTAAAGTCCCAGTACCATCTCCTTGATTATTGAAAATCCAATCATTTGCCATTCCGTCAGTAAATCCATCTTCAAAATCATTATTTTCCACAAGATTTGTTCCCATCGATATTGAATTTGTTGTTAATGGCCAATGTCCCATGAGTCCTTTTTGGAGAGAACTTCCAATTCCACCAGGAGCCGCAATTGCTACAAGTGGAAAGAAAATTATCGTAAGAAAGAGAGAACGGAATAACATTGTTTTTTAGCTTAGGCTTTTACAGAATAAAGAAATAATCAGTTATGTTCTACAATTTCAAGTACATTGAGATATCCATACGAAGCATTTTCTCCAGTTGTCATTGAAATGGAAATAGTTCCATCAGCTTCAGGTGTTATGTTTGAAATAGAAACAGTGTTTGTATTGTTATACGCAGCATTTAATGAAACAGATGTGTCATTGATGGTGTATATACTTGTTCTGTCTCGAGAAGTTCTTCGAGAAGCGTAAAAAGTGAAACTATATTCTTTGTCTGTATCGAGATCTGAAAGAACTATTTCTGGAGGAGTGTGCCATCGTCTGAAATAAAAAGAATCTCTTTTTGCTGTATTTGGGTAAGGAGATTCGATAGTGCTGTATCCAGAATTATTTCTTCCTTGGAATTGTTGAGCAATAGAAAGAGATATGTTGCTAGTTTCTCCCAAGTCATCTACAAGCCCCACTAATTGTCCAGTTGCATAATTATCAAGATTATTCCAATTTCCAGGAGTAGTTGTACTATTTCGTCCAAAATCTATTAAATATTTCAAATCTGGACAACTCGTGCAATCTTGTCCACCACAATCAATTTTTTCTTCATCTCCATTCAAAATTCCATCATTGCATGTAGCACAAATATTAGGACAACTTCCTCCGCAATCTATCCCTGTTTCATCACCATTTTGCTCGCCATCATTACAGGTGGGAGTGTCTAATTCATTATTTAAAGCGCTTAAACTTCCATCCTCTTGTCCGCGAAAATATTGTTGTGATTCTGTGTTCCAATAAAGGATTCCTGGAGCAGCAGATTTAAGAGTGTTTATTGTACTTATTTCTGAGGAGGTTTTCCAGCTAGGACTAGTATTAACAATTGTGGTAGAAGATGTGGTTGCTCCTTTTTCATATATCTGTGCGTCGGTGTTCCAATATAATTTATGGGGAACAACTTGATGAGAATCCTTAAGCGTCGTTAATTCTGCAGCAGAAAGTAAAGATCCGTTTGGAGCAAATAGTGGCTGAAGAGAAGATTGACTCACTGCTTTTTTGTACACTTTTAAAGTCGTGTCCCAATAATTATATCCAGGAACGAGAGTGCCACTAGTTTGAAGGGTCGTGAGTTCGGTAGTACTGAGTCGCGTATTTACTGCCAATATTGAATTGGGAAAAATAAACAATGCTGTGATTAACAAAATTTTGTTAAATACGTTTTTATATCGATAATATAACATATTACTTGTATTTCATTCGTGCTCAAGAGTATTTTTTATGTTCAATAAAATGATACAATTTTTTAAGAGCGAATCAAAAAAAATTACAGAATGAGTATATTATCCATTGACAATAATTATTGATTATTTTTAAGTGATATTATTTTCGAGAAAAAGAGTGTTCGGAGAGATGTTTTTTTGATATACTTTAAATAATGAAAATAGCCCCTTCGATTCTCGATGCAGATTTCTCTCAGCTTAGTGTTGAGTTGGATTCCATAAAAACAGCAGATAGAATCCATTTAGATGTGATGGATGGGCAATATGTTCCCAATATTTCGCTTGGAGCGGGGGTTTTGAAAAAAGTGAAATTTCCAAAAGAAACCGAGGTTCATTTGATGACGTTGAATCCAGAGAATTTCATAAATGATTTTGTTTCACTCGGAGCAAAGACAATTACGTTTCATATCGAAGCAACAGGAGTGGATCGTGCGATTGCATTATTGAAAACAATAAAATCAAAAGGAGTGAAGGCAGGAATTACAATTGATGGATATACAGATCCAGATTGGCTTACGGATGAAATGTTAGCGTTGTCAGATCAAATTTTAGTAATGTCTGTAAAATCAGGATTTGGTGGACAATCCTTTATGCCAGCGGCTTTATTAAAAGTTGAGGATTTACGTTCACGAGGATTTTCTGGAGAAATCGAAATAGATGGCGGAGTAAATCTAGATAATATTCAAGAAATCTCTGACGCAGGAGTAGATATTGCTGTTGTGGGAAGTTTTCTTATGAAAAAAGATTCAGCAGAACGTGCTGCATTGATTACAGAACTACAGCAAGCGTAGTTCTACAATTTCCTGAAAGATTTATTGAGTAACGATATATTCGTCTTTTCCGATATCTTCAAATAAAATTTTGTAGTCTTCTCGTCCTTCACGAACAAAATATACCTCAGTTTTTTGTGTTTCTTGATCGAACCAAATTCCTACGCCATCAGAAGGTTGCAATGCTCCAAATTTTTCTTCGAGATGTAGCGCAACCTTATTTATATTTTCATCAGTTTGAAGGAGATTGAATATTTGAGGATCATCTTCGCGACTTTCACGAAAGGTCTTTTTTGCGGAATTAATCATATTAGAGTCACGAACGAGAGATTGCCAAGATTGTCCTTTTCGTGGATATGCAATGGATGCATTCAGTTGGAACATTTCAAATGCTCCTTCACTATTAATGGTGAGTCTACAGTTTTTATAACCAGGATGATCTTGTGAGATATTTTCATTAAGTTCTCGCAACTGTTCGTTTTTATATTGTTCGAAGTCCTTATAAAAAATTTCAGTAGCTCGTTCCAGTTGCGCTTTTTTTTCTTCCATCTTTTTCTCCATTCTTTTTGCTTGTTCTTTTTTCTCCTGCTCTGTGAGAACAGTGTGTTGTTCTGGAGAACCATTCTGAAACAGAAAGTTTTTTGAAACAAACATGTCTGACGAGTGGGCGAGTGATTTCATTTTTTATATTTAAATCTCATTATTCTACCAGAATTTGTCGTAAAAAGCAATACCATTGTTTTTTCTTGAGAAAGAAGTAGGCTACGAGTAATGTTTACAGGAATTGTTGAGGCCGTTGGAACGATTGAATATATCGATGGAAACAAGTTTACAATCACGCATCCTTTTGGAGAAACATTTTCAATAGGGGAATCCATTTCTCTTTCAGGAATGTGTTCGACTGTTCTCATTACAAATGAGGAATCTTTCACAGTAGAAATAATGTTGGAGTCGCGACGAAGAACGACATTTGGTTCAGCAAAAAGAGGAGACAAAATAAATCTAGAACGTTCTGTTCAGATTGGCGTGCGAAATTCTGGTCATTTCGTTACAGGACATATTGATGAAGTTGGGAAAATTTCATCGATTTCTCGTGATGGTGATGCCTGGAGATTTCGGATAGAATTTTCGCCAAAAAATGCAGCATTGGTTGTAGAAAAAGGATCAATTGGAATTGATGGATGTTCAATGACAGTCGCTAATTGTGGAAATGATTGGTTAGAAGTTTGCGTAATATCACATACCTTTTCAGAAACAATATTTGGAACAAAAAAAGAAGGAGATGGAGTGAACTTGGAATTCGACATTTTAGGAAAATATATTGTGCGGAGAGAAGAATTAGAGAAATAAAACTACAAACTTCAATCTACAAACTACAAATATGGAATTTCTAGATTTAGCAGCAGAACTAGCAGAAAAAGTGAATTGGCGAGATGTATATCCAAATCCACGGGTTGGATGTGTGATTGCTCGAAATGGGGATGTGGTAGCAACGGGAGTTCATGAGAAATACGGAAGTGCGCATGCAGAAGTAATGGCGATAGAGAACTTTAAATTACAAACTTCAAACTTCAAACTTCAAACTTCAAATAATGAGAAATTTATTTCAGGGGTTGAAGTGTATGTAACGCTTGAGCCGTGTGATCATTTTTTGGGAAAGAAAACGGGAAGTTGTACACAAAAATTGATCGAACTTCATCCTAATAAGGTTGTTATTGGAGTCTTAGATAAGCGGTTTTGTGGAAAAAATGTGGAAAAGTTAAAAGCAGCAGGAATAAAAGTTGAGGTAATAAATCATGAAAAAAGTGAGCAGTTATCACGAGCAAAACCATATGTGATTTTGAAAATGGCTCAGACGTTAGATGGGAAAATTGGTGAGACTTCAAATTACAAACTTCAAACTTCAAATAGAACACCAGTTTATATTTCATCTTTTGAATCAAGAAAAAAAGTTCATCAATTGCGATCACAAGTAGATGGAATTTTGACCACAACAGAGACCATTATTACAGATGATCCAATTTTAGATTGCCGACTTGTGAATAAAAATATTGCTCAAAATTTATTTGTATTTGGAAAACGAACAATTCCACAAAATGCTCACATATTTCTTTCATCTAATCGAGAAATAAAATTTCTCACAGGCGAAGACTTATCTCGTGATCTTCGTGAAATATCAGAAATGGGTGTAAAAACGTTATTAACAGAATGTGGATCAAAAATGGCAACGTCGTTATTAAAGGAGAATTTAGTTGATGAAATCTTATTATTTATTGCGCCTCGAGTTTCGGGAAAAGGAATCTCAACATTTAGAGAAGAAATTTCATTTTATGATTTTTCTTTGAGTTCAGTAGAACGGGTCGACGGAGATGTTGTTCTGAGGTTTATAAAAATATTTGACAATATGTATTAATAGTCTTATTTATATTAAAGAGGAAGGATTATTTATGTTTTAATTAAATATTAAAATGTCGTCATTAATAGAATTAGATAAAAAGATTTCTATAACATCTCCCACCAAAGATGATATAGACGGAATTATCTTATTACGAGACGCTAATTTTAGAACTAAAAAGACGCCTGGTGTTGGTTGGAAATTAACAAAAGAACAACTTTTGAAATATATGGATTATGAGAGATCTGTTGTTTTGAAAAGGGTCGAAGAAGTCTTAGGTTATATTCTAACCATTGATAGAACTATAATTAATGAAGAAGGAGAGAAAAAACTTCCTGAAGGGTTAGAATATATGGGACGTTCAATTGATGATTTTCGTGTTGCACTTGGTCAAGTCTGTGTATCGGAAAAGGTCAGAGGACAAGGGTTTTTTCAGAAAATGTATGATATTGTTTTTGAAACATGTCAAAGGGTTTATGATTTAAGAATTATGGTTGTAAGAGCTGAAAATGAAGTGTCATTAAGAGCACATAATAAACTTCCTGGCGTCGAGGTTTTGATAAAAGATGGAGATGAAAAATATTTTTTAGTAAAAGATTTTACCACAACAACAGATATTTTATTTATTGTGACACCAGAAAATTTTAAAACAGAGATATTTAAAAACAATGAAGACACAGATTTCCTATTAATTCGGTAGATATTAAATGGTTTGCTTTTTATAAGTCTTCCTTGATAGAATGTATCCGATTTCATAAACAATAAAAAAATGAACAAAATAAAAACCAAATTACAGTCTTTGCCAAAGGAGCGTTTGTATCTGTTTTTCATTGGAATAATTATTATATTTGGTGGTGTTATTGGGGCATTTGCTCCGTGGTTTAGTGCGTTATTCGGAATTATCCTTGGACCATTTTGTATTCTCGTTGGATATTATGGATCTGATGTAAAAAAAGGAGTCAATGAATTAAAGGGAGATATGGAGGGAATGAAAGATATGGCAACGAGTTCTATGCAAAAGACAGTTGCAGTTGCGAAAGACTCAGCGGCTAAAGTTGAAGATGCAGCAAAAAAGACAGTTGCAAAACCAGCAACTACAGCAAAGAAACCTGCGGCAAAAAAATAATTAAACTTTAAATTTTTTCAAAGAAAGGAATTTGTAGAGTTCCTTTTTTTGTTGCTCAAAATCAGGAAATTTGTAGACTACGAACGATGAAACACGAAAAAATTATTATTCTCGACTTTGGGGGGCAATATGCTCATTTAATTGCGAGTCGTATTCGACGACTTGGAGTTTTGGCAGAAATTATGTTACCGAGTGAAACAAAAGCGGCAGATTTATCAGATGAAATGATAAAGGGAATTATTCTTTCAGGAGGACCGCAATCAGTTTTTGAAAAAGATTCACCACGAACAGATGATGCGATTTTTGATTTAGGAAAACCAATTTTAGGAATTTGTTATGGACATCAATATTTAGCACATGCTTTGGGTGGAGTTGTTGCGCCAGGAACGACTGGGGAATTTGGTAGAGCGGAATTGATTCACGACAAAAAATGTCCACTGTTTAAAAATATTCCAGAAAAATCTATTGTATGGATGAATCATGTGGACGCTGTTGGCAAATATTCTAATGGATTTATGAATTGTGCAGAGACGGAACATTGTCAAACTGCTGCTGCATGGAATAAAGAGAAAAACTTTTTTTCAACTCAATTTCACTTGGAGGTAACACATACTAAATTTGGAGAAACATTGTTCAATAATTTTCTAGATATTTGTGAGTGTTCTCGCGATTGGAGTGTAGAGAAGTTTTATCAAACACAAGAGCAAAGATTGAAAGAACAAATTGGCGATAGAAATGTGTTTCTATTCGTTTCAGGAGGAGTGGATAGTACGGTTACATTTGCGTTACTTTCCAAAATTCTTGGAGCAGATCGAGTTCGAGGATTATTCGTTGATACCGGACTTTTGCGGCAAGGAGAAGTAGAACAAGTGGAAAAATCAATTCGTGCGATTGGTACGGACTTAACGACACTTCGGGAAAGTGAATACTTTCTTTCAAAACTCGCTGGACAAACAGACCCGGAAGAAAAAAGAACAACGATTGGTCATGCATTTCTTGATGTTCAACAAAAATTTTTCGCAAAAAATGAACTTGGAGATGAATGGTTATTAGCGCAAGGAACAATATATCCAGACACAATTGAAACCGGAGGAACAAAAAATGCTGATAAAATAAAAACACATCACAATCGTGCACCAGAAGTACAGAAACTTATTGATGCAGGAAAGGTTATTGAGCCAGTTGCAGATTTATATAAAGACGAAGTGCGTGCGCTTGGAGAACTGCTTGGTTTACCACATGAGTTGGTATGGCGACATCCTTTTCCCGGACCGGGATTGGGAGTGAGAATTCTCTGTTCTGCGGAAAAAAGTAATGAAACATTGATAGATGAGATTGACTCATTCACAATGCAGCCGAAAAAACGACCATTCGTTCAATTGCCGATTAAGTCGGTTGGAGTTCAGGGAGACTTTCGAACGTATCGTCATCCTGCAGTTTTGACTTCAATTCCTGGAGAAAAAACCATTGAGAACTTAGAAAAATTTTCTACAAAACTTATCAATCATTACGATGAAATTAATCGTTGTACGTTGATTTTAGGAAAAAACTTTGAGGGAAATATTTTCCACGTTTCTGTAAAAAAATGTGATACATCATTAGATCGAGTTGAAACATTACAACGAGCAGATGCAATTGTGACGAAGCTTTTATCAGAAATGAATGTATATTCAGATGTATGGCAATTTCCAGTTGTGTTATTGCCGGTGTCATTTAATAAAACAGGAAGCGAAACAATTGTTTTGCGACCAGTAGATTCAATCGACGCCATGTCTGCTTCGGTCGGAAATTTACCATGGGAATTTTTTGATCGTGCGGCAAAAGAAATTTTACAAGATTCTAATATTTCTGCGGTATTACTCGATTGTACAAGTAAACCACCAGGAACAATTGAATGGGAATAGGCGCGAAACGTGAATACGTTTCGCTTAAAACTACAAACTACAAATTACAAAGTTCAAATAGAGAGAGTTGTTTTTAAAGGATGTTTGACAATTTATGATAAATAAGTATAAATAGCGCAAATTGTTCTTTTACATTGCGAATTACAGGGCCTAATTCTTGTCATTTTTTGTTTTATTATTTCTCTTTGCATTCTTCCAATAGGAATGGATATAAGGGTAAGTAAAACTAAGAAGTGAAAAATTTCAGGCTCTACAAGGATTACACGATGTAGATCGTAACTTGGAGAACAGAATTTTCATCTCTATGTTTCGATCTATATCGATCGAAATAAAAAAAAGGAGAAAAGTCTAATGAAAGAAAAAGTCATAGAGCTCCTGCAAGACGCAGGACGAAATAGTATGAACTTGGGAAGTGAATCGGCAGTTAAGATTTTGGCGGAACAGATTCATGCTCTTTATTCATTTAAAAAAGGAAATTTGGCAAGAATTAAAGAAATCTTAAGAAAGTACGGAAACAATGGAGTAAATTTAACAAGTACATCGGCTATTAATAGAATAGCTAATGAAATTGATGAGGCAAAAGAAAAGGAGTTTAAGAATGGCAAAGAAGAAGTGTAAAGGTGGTAAAGGTGGTAGTACGAAAGCATTTAATTCCAAAAAAGGTGTATGTAACGGAAATGTAGATCAAGGCGGGAAAAGACCCTGTCACAATTGTAAGGGAATGCATAGTTGTAAAGACAGCTACTACTTTGGTAGAAGATAATCCTTGGACTGAGATTTTGCGCACTTTTCGGAGTGCGCATTTTTTTTTATTTCAAACGGCTTCTTTTTGACGTTATAAAAATTCGAAGTACACTTTTTTCGCCGCGGAGAGGTGGCAGAGTGGTCGAATGCGCACGCTTGGAAAGCGTGTATACGAGCAATCGTATCACGGGTTCAAATCCCGTTCTCTCCGCCATGTCAGACTCCTACCCGGAAGTCAAAAAATAATTGAAGATAAGGTAGGAGACCGAGCCATCCCGCCACGTCGGAATAAGCTTCGCTTGTTCCGTTTTTTGTTTCACAAAAAAACTTCACTGCTTCGCTATTCCTCCTTTTCCTCGCAAAACACATTTTACTTAGCATGTTGAGAATTTTGCTCGGGGAAATTAAATATTTGCACTTTGCACTTTGTAATTTGGAATTTGATATTTAGAGCGAAGCGATTAAACTACTCATCGATGAAAAAGTTTTTTCTCGGTCTCGGTATTCTAGTAGCAATTACTGGTTGTTCCTTATTTAATAATTCTATGGTAAAAACAGACTCCGGCTTACAGTACGAAATCCTTACAAAAGGAAAAGGTGATGCAGCAAAAAGTGGTGATCTTGTGAGTGTTCATTACACAGGATGGCTTGATAATGGTATAAAATTCGATTCAAGTGTAGATCGAGGTCAGCCGTTTCAGTTTATGGTTGGAGCTGGACAAGTGATTAAAGGATGGGACGAAGGAGTGGAAGGAATGCTTCCTGGTGAAAAACGAAAACTCATTATTCCTGCAGACTTGGGATATGGAGACGCTGGAGCAGGAAATGTTATTCCTGGTGGAGCGACACTTACGTTTGATGTTGAATTGATTCAGATTCGATAAACAGTAATAAAATTTTAATAAAAAAAGACACTGTCGTGTGACGGCGTCTTTTTTACATTTGAAAAGATTACCAACTCAATAATTCATGAATTGCTCGACTGAGTTGCGGATCAACATTTTGTTTTCTTTGTTCTACCGTTGGACAAGGGATTTCGATATCTGGTTTAATTCCTTTTCCTTCCAGCCATGTTCCATTCGGACTTATCCATTTCGCAACAGTAACTTTTAAAATTCCACCATTATTATACTGAGAGAGTGATTGTATAACTCCTTTTCCATGAGTTATTTCTCCGATTGTTTTAGCACGATTATAATCTTTCAATGCTTTGATTAGGATTTCTGAAGCAGAAGCAGTTCCCTTATTTTGAAGAATAATTATTTTATTTACATCTTTCAGCTCTCCATCGCGGGAAGCAGTGTAATTATTAGAATAAGTTTTGAATTCAGTTGAAAAGATGGTTTGGTCCTTTTTCAAGAAGATTTCCCCGATTTCAACGGCTTCTGTGAGATAACCACCAGGATTATTTCTGAGATCAATGATTATTCCACGAGGATTTTTTGGCATAATTTCTTCTTTTATTTTTTTCAATAAAGCTTCACTAGTAGATCGATTAAATTGATGAATTCCGAGAATAGGAAGTGAACGATCCCATGTAAGAGTTACCGATGGAATTTGTATTTTTCCGCGCACAACCTCAACTTCTAGCTTATGATTTCCACGACGAATATTAAGAAGTACTTTTGTTCCAGACGGTCCTTTAATTCTCTGAACACTGTCTGTGATAGATTCGTTTTCAATATTAAACTTATCAACATGTGTGATAATGTCTCCAGGAAGAATTCCCGCATGTTGAGCGGGAGATCCAGTTATAGGAGCTGTTATAAAGAGCCTTCCATCAACTAGTTCTACATAAGCACCAATCCCTTCGATTTCGCCATTAAGGCTTTCTTCATATTCTTTGGATTTTCCTGGTTTTATATAGGTAGTGTATTTGTCTCCTAATTCAAATACCATTGCGGCGATTGCAGATTCGATCATTTCTTTTTTCTTTTTTCTCGTGATTTTTTCTGGAAATCTATATTTAGAATTTAACTCACTAAGAATTGTTTTTAACATATCAAAACTTTCTGAGGTATCAGATTTGACGCTATTTTTGGTATTAGTTGTTATAGAAGTACTATTGTTGTCATCATTTTCATTAATAATTCGAATAGTAGTGCGAACGGTTTGTTTTTTTTGTTCCTCTTCTTTCTTTTTTTGAAGAGCATTTGTTCTTTTTCGTACTACTTTTATTGGAGACTGAAGAGGTTCTAATAAAGATTGTTTTTTCCCTTCTGTTGCAAACCTATATAGCCATGAGATAAGGGTTCCTCTTTTCATGCTAAGGTTTGGACGGAAATTTTTCACATCAGCTTCAGTTATCATATTAGAAGCAAAAGCTGTTTCTAAAAGAGGTAAATATTCCGCTCGATTAGAGGGAAGCATGTTAAATTGTGTTTGGAATGCAGAGCTTGTTCGTCTTGGAGGAAGCAATGCTTTTGTTTTCACCAGAACAGAGAGCGCCTCAAGTTGTGTAATATTTTTCAATGGATCAAATTCATCTTCTGGTGAAATGAAATCTCTGCGAATTGCTTCACGTAAAAATTGTGCAAGAGGATCATCATCATCAATATTTGGTGGTAGTGGGGTATTGAATGTTGCAGAATTTTTATCAAATCCAGCTTCTTGTAATACAAGTGGCCAAAACATAAGAGCGGGAATAGGTTCACTCGATCGGAAAAATCCACCCGGTTTCAGAAATTCATTTTCTGTGGCCCAATCGAGAGCTGGACGAAGTTTTGAATTTGGTGAAATATCTCGAAACGCAGACTTACTGAGTGTATGACGTGCAGATTGAATTTCTTTTAAAGAAGTGTCTGCGTGTGCAGCTTGTCCCAATAAAAGAGATATTGTGAAAACAATAATTATGTATTTTTTCATCATGATTACATTCTACCCCTGCATATTGGATATTTCCAAGAAAGTTTTGGAGTTTTTTTTAAAAATAACGTCTTTTAAGACGTTATTTTACATTTTCATAAAGAGTAATTCCTTCTTATTTCACTTTGGTTGCTTTCGCAAGATCTACTATTTTTTGAAATACTGCAGGATAATTGATGGCAAGTTCACTTAAGTTTTTTCGATCAACATCCATTTTTGCATGTAACCATTTGTTTTTAATCTCAGAATATCGTAATCCTTGTGCACGAAGTGCAGATGATATTCGAGAAATCCATAAGCGTCGAAAATCTCGTTTTTTTTGTTTTCGTCCAACGTAGGCATTTAACCCAGCTTTCATCCATGCTTGTTTTGCAAGTCTGAAAATTGTGTGATTTTTCCCACGAAATCCTTTTGTTTCACGACGAATTTTTGTGTGTCGTGCTCGCGATGCCGGTCCTCCTTTTACACGTACCATTTTTCAGAAAATTATTTTGAAATATTTAGCATTCGAGAGAGAGTTCCTCTGAGAGATGCTGGTGCCTTTTGTCCAAGACGTGAAACTTTTTTCTGTCGTGAACTTTTACTTGAGAGTAAATGATTTTTCGCTGCTTTCTGGAGCATTATTTTTCCAGATCCAGTTACTTTTACTCGTTTTTTTGCGGCTGTTTTCGTTTTTTGCTTCATTTTTTTAAAGGTTTGAGAATCGCTATTATTTGAAATCCATTTGGACGAGCCGGTTGCTCAATGGAACTAACCTCAGAAAGGGATTCCATGAAATCGGTTAATTTTTGAACTGCAAGATGTGAATGTGCTCGTTCTCGACCACGAAGTCGCATTTGAAGTCGTACAGTATTTCCTTCAGAAAGGAACTTGTGTGCCAGCTTTCTTTGACGTTCAAGATCTCCAACATCAATTTTGAAAGTAAGGCGTATTCCTTTTATTTCATGAGTTTTTTCAGATTTCTTATTCTCCTGTTGTTTTTTCTTTTCTTCATACAGAAATTTTCCGTAATCAATAAGTTTGCAAACAGGTGGTTTAGCGGTTGGAGATATTTCTACTAAGTCTACATTCAACTCGTCTGCACGAGAGCGAGCATCATCAGTGGACATTACTCCCAACATTTCTCCTTCGGTATCGACGACACGAACCTCAGGCACACGAATGTGCTGATTAATCCTGTGTGATTGTCGAGTGTCACGCGGAGCGGACCTTCGACTACGACCTCGGTAAGAAATTCCTATTTTTTCGCGAAATATGAAAAAAGCCCAGCGATTGTAGTGTTGAACGAGTGTTTGTCAAACTTTTTCAGAAACTTGTCTTCGGATTTCTTCTGCTTCATCTACATCGACAATAGAGAGCTTAAAGGGCTCTAGTGGAGCAAGTGCTTTTTTTATTTCATTTTGAATCCATTCATTTCTTGTGCCAATTCCTCCAGAAAGTGCAATTGTATCGAGTCCGCCAAGCACTCCAGCAGCAGAAAATATATGTTTTATTACACGGATAAGAAACATTTCTCGAGCGAGTTTTGCATCAGGTGTTTTTCCTTCAAAAACATCTTTTACATCTGTTGATCCAGCGATACCCAAAATTCCAGATTTTTTATTTAATACATCCAGTACTTCGTTTTTATTGAGATTGAGTTTTTCCTGCATAAAAGCAACGGCTCCTTCATCAATATTTCCAGAACGCGTAACCATCATGAGTCCTTCTAGAGGAGTGAATCCCATTGAAGTGTCAACAGATTTCCCGTTTTTTACAGCTGTTACAGAAGATCCACCACCGAGATGACAAATTATAAGTTTTTCAGGGAGATCATTTTTTTCTTTCAGTTTTTGCACTACCGATTGGCAAGCGATTCCGTGAAATCCGAATTTTTGAATTCCAAGATCGTCAGCAATTTTTTTTGGAATAGCATAACGTGCTAATTTCTCTGGAATTGTACGATGAAACGCAGTATCAAACACGGCAAAAATTTTCGCATTTTTATCAAACTCCAAAAGTTGTTCCACAATTCTCATTGCTGGAGGATTGTGAAGAGGAGCAAGTTCAGAGAGTTTTTTGAGTTCTGTTATTACGGCATCAGTAATTTGTATTGGTTCAGAAAACGTCGTTCCTCCATGAACAACTCGCAATCCAAATACATCAATTTGACCGAGCGTGAAGTTTTTTTCTTTCAGCATTTTCTCGATATTGGAAACTTCTCCAACGAATTCATTTGTAAGAAGTTCAGTTTCTCCATCATAAAGAGAGAATTTAGTGCTGGTTGATCCGGGATTGAGGGAGAGAAAAAGCATATATAATTTTTTTGTTTCAAAGAAAATATAACACAAAAAAGAGAGTCTTTTAAGGAAATGGCATTAGGTTGACAAAATCAACATTTGGTTGTATAATGCGCAAGAAGGTGTTCTTTTATAATTTCATTTAACAAAATAAAAAATAAATCCCGTAGGGGATTAAAAAAGGAGACGTTATGAAACGTTTAGTATTAATAGTGGCATTAGTAATCATCAGTTGTGTAGCATTCGGATTAGAGAGTAGGGACTTAGATAGTCGTACTCAAACAAGATTGGCAAGTCTTTTTAAGGCTCAGGCCGATGATGGACAGGTTACTGTGTTTTCGAAAGAAGCAATTGATGTTTCGGGAAGTTCGTATTACTTTATCGAATTAATTCCGGATGGAGAATTCTGCCCGAGTTGGTTCGTAGTATTCCAAATCCCCATGGAGGATGAATTCATTGACACAAAAGATATGAAGGCTGCTTCAATAATGGTTAGTGTAGAAGCTTTAGAGGAATTTCCCTTTAAAGGTATTCCTAGTCATAAAGTTGCTTTATTCAATACCTTCAAAACCGCCAACAAACGTTGGTATATAAAGGAGGTGAATAAGAAGTAAAAAACACTTTCACTCAACCGTATCTATCTACAGCAATGTAGCTCTAGATACGGTTTTTTCTTTGTGAAAAAATTATTTCCAATTCCATCCACTAATTTCTTTTGGATCATCTCCATTTTTAATAATATACTGACGGTGATCTTCGAGTTTTTTCATAATTTTCTTTTCGAGTTTTTGTCGTTGAATTGCTTGAATATTTCCTTGTTGATGAAGAATTCGTACAGCATCTAAAACGAGGTGATATCGAGAAGTTTCGTTTCGAATATGCATATCGAATGGAGAAGTTGTTGAACCATTTTCTCTGTATCCGTGAATACTAAACCGACGTGATCCGTGATAATCGAATAATAATTTTTTAATAGTGTGTGGATATCCATGGAAATTGTAAATAACACCTTTGTCTTTTGTGAAATATGTATCGAGAAGATCATCATCACTTGCAATAGTTGGATCTCCAACGCCGAGAACACTGAGTTCTGAAACATTTACAAAACGCGCCTTTGTTCCAGGAATCATTTCTTTCAAAATATCAATGGCAGCCATTGATTCTTTCGTTACATAATCTCCACTCGCAACAAAAACCACATCAGGATTTTTATCACTTGCAAAATCCCATGTCATAATTCCGCCAGCCATTTGTTTTCTTGCTTCAGCTAGAGAAAGCCATTTGTGATTCTCTTTTTTCCCAACAACAATCATGTTCAAGCTATCACGACTGAGCAATGTTTCTTCCAAAGCGACTAACATAGAATTTGCATCTGGTGGGAAATACGCACGAATAAATTCACCATCTTTTTCAAGCATAGATGAGATAAACGATGGATTTTGATGAGAAAATCCGTTGTGATCCTGTCTCTCAAGAAGAGAAGTAAGAATAACATTCATTCCTGGCAACGGTTTTCTCCAAGAGACTTCCTTACTCGCTTTTAGAAATTTAACATATTGATCTGCCATCGATGCAACCACCTGAACAAACGCTTCATACGAAACGAATATTCCGTGACGTCCTGTTACATTGTATCCATGTTGCATTCCAAAAAGAGAGTGCTCAGAAAGCATTTCTAGAACTTGGCCAGAACGAGCCATGTCTTTGTCCCACGTTTCAATTGGCCATTGCCACGCACGAGTTGTGTGTTTGAATACAGCGTCAATTTTATTTGAATATGTTTCGTCAGGACTGAATATACGAAAATTATTTGAATTTTGTTTCACAACTTCTGCTAGTAAATTTCCACCAATTTTCATAGAACTAAATTTCTTTTCGCCACGTGATTTATCTTTGATTGCCAGATTTTCTAGATTTGGGAGTTTAAGTTTTTTCATTTGTTTTCCTCCGAGCGCAATTGGATTACTTCCTGGTGCTTTTGATTTTTTCGGTAAAAGAGATTGAATCTCCTTACAGAATTGAAATGGTTCTGTTTTTTCAACGAGTTCATCAAAATGATACGACTTTAACCATTTTTCTAGTCGTTTTAATGCAGCAGGATTTGTTTTTGCTGTGGCGTGAATTACTTGGTGTGAGAGACAATTTCCTTCAAGTTTTTCTTTTCCATCAAACGCACTTCCACTCCAACCTTTTGGTGTTCGCATTGCGATCATTGGCCAACGAGGACGTTCAACGTCTGTTCCAGAACGAGCGAGTTTTTGAATCTCACGAATTTGATGAAGCGATTTATCCATCGCATGAGCCATTTGTTGATGAATATCTTCTTTCTTTTCACTATCAACAATAATTGGGTTATATCCAAGTCCTCGAAAATAATCATTGATTTCTACATCACTCATTCGTCCAAAAAATGTTGGACCAGAAATTTTATATCCATTGATATGAAGTACCGGAAGAACTGCTCCATTTTCCGCAGGATTTATTACTTTATTTATTTGCCAAGAAGCAGCGAGCGGACCCGTTTCTGCTTCTCCATCACCGATAAGACACGCAAGGACAAGATCAGGATTATCCAAAATGGCTCCATACGAAACAGAAAGAGAATAACCGAGTTCACCTCCTTCTAAAATAGCTCCAGGAGCTGCAGGATTTGCGTGACTGGGATATCCATATGGTGCGGAAAACTTCGAACAAATTTCTTCAATTCCCTTCAATGAATAGGGGATTTGTTTTGGGTAAAATCGAGAAAGAGATTTTTCTACAAATAAGTTTGCCTGAATTGCTGGAAATCCATGACCCGGACCAACAACAACCATCATATTTGTATTATGTTTCGCAATAGAACGATATACGTGTGCATACAAAAAATTGATTCCTGGACATGTTCCCCAGTGACCAAGAAGTCGTGGTTTTATATCAGAAGCTTTGAGCGGTTTTTTTAATAAAATATTATCGTGCAAATAAATCTGAGCAGTAGAAAGATAATTCGTTGCACGACATAATTTTTTTAGTGCATCTGTTTCCGCAGGAGAAAGAATTTCAAACATGATTTTTGTATGAGTTTGTGTAAATTCTAGTGTTTCTTTTTGACCGGAGCAAAATTTTTATCAAAAATAGAGGTGTTATAACTTATTAAAAATATGAAACAGCCTCTTTGGATTACAAATTTTAAAAATTATGAGCAATCGATTGGTCAACACGCATTAGATTTGGCACAAATACATCAACAAGTAGCTGATGAAACAGGAAAATCTATTGCTGTTGCGGTAAGTCCACTCGACATTTATAGAATTTCGCAAGAGGTTTCAATTCCAGTATTGAGTCAGAGTATGGATGCGATTGATTTCGGGAAAAATACAGGGTCGATTTTGCCACAAGGAATTCGACGAGCTGGAGGAATCGGTTCATTGATTAATCATTCTGAAGATCGTATAGAACGACAAATTTTGGAAGAAACAGCAGGATTTGCTCAGAAATCAGGATTGATTCGTATCGTATGTGCAGAATCACCAGAAGAAGTAGAGCAATTAGCGAATTTGGACCCAGACTTTATTGCTTTTGAACCACCAGAATTAATTGGTTCAACAACGGCTTCTGTGGCCACAGCGCATCCTGAATCAATTGCAAAAGCAGTTCAGTTGGCGCGAGGGATTCCATTATTGGTTGGTGCAGGAGTGAATTCTGTTGAAGATGTAAAGATTTCGCTTGAGCTTGGCGCAAAAGGATTTCTAGTCGCAACAGCAATTGTGAAAGCGGAGAACCCATTAGAAAAATTGCGTGAATTAGTGGGTGCGATGGAATAGAAATTAAAAGAAAACACTTGCGAAAATAAAAAATGGTGATAAAACACCGTCAGTAATTTTATCGAAAGCAACTTAACTCAAATCAATGTTGTTTTTGTAAAATTACATTGTTCTTATACATCTCATTTCGTATTTGGATTTTGTTTCGAGCGATTTATTTTTTACATTTTTAGTAGAAGGTAGATTCCTCGGAACAAAGTACGAGGGTTATAATAAAAAAGGAGCATTGTTGCATGCCAGAAGAATTACTAGAAATATTTAAGGAGGAAGTTGAAGCTTCATCTCGTTCAGTTCAAAACACAGGAGAAATTAACAGTGGAGGAATCTCGAGAACAATGGTTGAATTGGCCCTAGAAATAGCTGCTAAAAATCCCGGAAAAAACCCATTAGACAATTATAACCACGGGGACAGATATTGGTGTAGCGAGAAATAAGAACAATTTTTTGCCAGTTGATACGTAAAGTATTGACTGGCTCTTTTTTTGTAATCTGAAAAACATATTTATGAGAGTTCGTGAATAAATAACATTTTCCCGAAGATTGACAAATTCCGCAAAATAAGTAATTTATATCTAGTTCTTTGACGATTGCGTGGAAAATAATAATGATGCTGTTTTGCACAGCATCACAAAAGAAAAGAATGAAAAAAAGATGTCACAAACTAGAACTTGAATCGTTATGATACATGGTTCTTTGACGATTACGTGAAAAATAATAATTAAAAAGAAATAGATTTAGTGTTCGTCCGTAGATTATTCTTAATCAAGCGGCATTATCTTTAACCTAAAAAAATAAAAAAAGAAGCTCAACAAAGGATTGAGCAAAGGAGTTTAAGATGAAAAAAAGTGTTTTAATTTTGGTCGTTATGATTATGGCGGCTGGATTGTTTGGAGAGTCATTTTTAACAGCAACCAGAACAGATGGATTCTCATCAGAGACTATCGTTGCTGGATTGGATGATGTTACATTTATGGAATTCGTTCTTGATAACAATGATGTCGGTGACGTGAATACTACTTCCATTACAGTAGAAATAGATGATTCCTTTCCGGAAGCATCTATTGGAAATCCTCAGAACTATACTGCTGCGATCTTCGTAGACGGTACACAACAGGGTTCATCTAAGAACTTCAGTGCTACTACAAATACAGCAGTATTCAACGACTTGTCGGTGGTTATTCCATCAGATGGTCAGAGAGAATTTGCTGTTGTAGTAAACACAAGCGAAGTATCATCTGGTGATGTTCTTCGAATGCGAATTACTGCAGTTGATGCAGATAATGTGGAAAATGGGCAACCTGTTAGTGACGTTTATTATCTTCCTTTAATGGGAGCGGAGTTCTCACTTATTGAGAGTGGATCGTTGCAGATGAGTTTACATTCTACCGTATACTCAGACATCCTCGTAGCAGGATCTGATGATGTTGAAGTATTAAAAATTCGATTTGATGCTGTAGATGATGAAGTTCAAGTGAAAGATATATACTTGAACAATAACTCTGGAGGATGGACTGACTTTGGTCCACGAGCAGACTTCAAATTGTATGATGAAGCTGGACAACTTGTTCAGACAAAACAAATGCAAACTGGAGATGCTCTTCACTTCGAACTTGCAAACCAGGATCGAATCGTTGTTCCGAAAGATGGATCGACATTCGTTACTATTAAAGTTGATATTCGAGACATTACTCAAGCAGCAATGACTGGTAAACGATTGAAATTAACGCTTGATACATCTGAGGGAACCGGAGGAGTAGAGGCAATTACTTCTGCTACTGGAGTTGATCTAGCAGCAAATGTTATTACAGGAAATTTTGTCGGTGAAGAATTTATTGCATACCGAACAGAAATGTTTGTGGAACATGCCGCAGTTCAACCGAATTTTATGGATCCTTCTGAGATTTCTCAAGAGTGTTACCGATTCACAGTTACAGCTGACGTAGCGCGTCAAGCTGAGATTGGAAGAGTTACACTTGGCATGGATATTTCCGGAATGGAATTCACAGAAGATACCGGAGATTTGTTCCAAGTAAAGCTCGTTAACCCAGATGGAACCATTAATTACTCGGCAGTGGTTACCACTTCTGTTGTAGATAATGCAGAGCTTTTTGGGTCGAACGCAATTGTTGTTGTTGATTTTGAGAATCAAATGTTTTCGGCTGGAGAGTCGAGAACATATGCTTTGTTTATCAGAGCCACCGGAAATGTCGGCGGAGAAGATGATGATGCTGTTTGTGTATCAATTGTTCCAGATTTGGACTATTTGGTACCAACAAATAGAGCCTTTTTGGAAGATTATGCAAATATCATTTGGTCGGATGAGTCATCTAATACTCATTCTGATATAACAAATGATTGGGAGAACGGTTATCTTTTAGGTAATGATACAACAACTCAAGTGAACGGGGATTTCACCTCTCAGAACTTGAGAGGTGATGTTGATATGAATGGTTTTCTCCAACCAATGGATGCGTCTCTCATATTTCAACACTGGGACGGATTTATAACTCTTTCTCCTCAGCAATTGTTATTGGCTGACTTCAACAACGATGGTTTGGTAGATGTGAATGATGGGATCGACCTTTTATGGTCAATTACTGGAGAACCTCCAGTAAATCCTATAGAAGCCGAAGTGAATCCATATATTGATGGCGACGAACTTGTTTTCGAAGTTGTTAATGGTGAGTTATTCGCTTTTCAGGTTATAATGGAAAGTGAAAATGTGGATTTCGGAGAAGATTTCTGGGTTAATGGCGGATGGTATTTTGCCAGAAATGGTAACCATATTGTCTGTGCTGGTTCAATGCCAGTTATTGATGATGAATTTCTGGCTGTGTCATTAGAAGGCTCAGGCGACCTTGATCTAGAAATGCTTGTCAATACGGATCCAGAACATGTCGTCATTACAGGATTAAGATATGTACCGACAGCAGTGGATGATTCTTCTGTTTCAGAAATTTCATTTGAGACAGGAAATTATCCAAATCCATTCAATCCATCAACAAAGATCGCTTATTCACTTCCAGAAGATGGAAACGTAAGTCTTGAGATATTCAATATCAAGGGACAAAAAGTGAAATCTTTAGTTTCTGATTTTAGAACGAAGGGTTCTCATTCAGTAACGTGGAATGGAACAGACGATAATCAAAATGCAGTTTCGTCAGGTGTATATTTCTACCGTATTACGGCAGGAAAACACACCAAGACAAATAAAATGATAATGATGAAATAAAAAAATTCTTTTCGTGCGAGAAGATGAACGTTTTCTTGCGATCTTGTTAGTTTTTCTCGTACTCAAAGGATTTTCTTCCTCTCTGACTTGGTAACAAGAAGGAGAGGAGTTTTTTATATGAAAAAAAAGAAAAAGTTACGTTACTAGATTCCTGCTTTTGCAGGAATGACAAATATGTGTTTTTTGTAATCTGATCTTTGAAGTTTGCACTTTGAAGTTTGTAATTTTAAGCGAAGCTCCGCTTCGTGCCTATCGTCGTCGCAATACTCCAGATATAAATGTTGCCCGTGAAGAGTTTTTTCGAGAAAACGAGATATTTCGGAATGGTTGCAATAATGAAGACCAAGAGGGAACTTGAGCTTCTCCAGCGATGAGTGTTTGAGAAAAATCAATGAGCGTTCGGAGTTTATTGAAGTTTGCATATCCGAAGCTTTCTGCGGCAGCAAAATCAAATAAAACACTTTGTCTGAAATCTTCATTTTGTGCCAAGTTTGAGTTTTCAGTATCAAATGAACGCATTACATTCGCTACTCCTCGTTCATGAGAAGAAAAGATGAGTTGTCCATTAAGGAATCCGTAAGAGAATTTTCGTGTCGAGGTTGCAACGTCAGTACTTGGAGAAGTTGCGGTAAAATATGTTCGTTCATTTTCGGTCTTTTTTCGTATTTCAACTTCACGAGGATCCACTGCCACCAATTCTTCACGTAAAGAACCGTCTGCTAATTTTCGTTCTACAATTTCGGTAGCAACTTGGCTTTGTGCAGATCGAATCACATGATGAAGTGATTGTGCATTTTTTTCTATATCTGAATTTCCAAATCCTGTGACAAGTGTGAAATAAGGAGCTGGAGCAGTCGTGTCTTCAAAATCAAAAATGAGTGCATATTGACCATGCATTTGAGCAAGAAAATCTTCTTCAAAATCGAATTCTTGACCAAATATTTTCCGAAATTCTGCGCGTAATAATCCGTCAAAGACAACAGAAAATTGTGGATGTAATTCTGATAAAAATTCTCGAGTATATCGAAATTTTTTGTAGAGATCGTGTCCGTTCATAAAAAACAAGGTGTCACGAGGCGAGAATTGCGCCATTTGTGGAAGTAATTCATTTGGTGTGTTTCTCAATTGTTCTGCAGAAAATACTCCGTCAGAAGTTACAAATTTTGCATTGATAAGCGTTCGATCTTTTTCTAAATTAAGTGTTATTCCAACAGCCGGAATTGTATTTGAAAGAGCTCGAAGGATTGGTTCTTGTGCAATAAAATTTTCACTCAAAAGTTCTGCATTGAGGAGCGCCTCTGTTTTTACAAATACAATAGCATCAGCTTGTAGTGGGAAATCTCGAGAACATTCAATATATTCTGAGCTTTTCGCAATCGGAGACGCGGCAAGAGCACTTGTTAAAGATTCAACAGAACTTCCAATCAATAACCATCCATCTTTAAATACAAAAGCAAGAGGAGAAGAAAATGATGGAGTTTGTACAGTGATTTCGTTCGCTGTTTGATCGACGAGAGACTCATTTGGAAGAACTAATTCATTTAGAAATTCTTGAGCACGAGTTTTGTTTCGATATCGTGCTGCGAGAAGAAATTCGTGATCTGGCAATAATGCCATTCCTGCTCGTCCTCCAATCCATGGTTTTATGTTTTCAGTATTTGCGAGCGGAATATATTTAGAAAGAATTGATTCGGTTGAAGTAGGTAATTCGGAATCAGTGAAAGTTTCTTGCCATCGTTCGAATGATGTTGATCCAAGAGAAGCTTCTATGAATAGCAAAGTAGAATCAGGGAAAATATAAGAAAGTTTTGCTGTTGGTTGAGAATTGAAGTGCCATAAGGTTCCAGCAATTCCGGCTGCAAAAAGAAGGGCTCCAATTAAAAAGAGTCTTGTTTGTGGTGCGCGTGATTTTGTTTTTCGTGATTCATTCATCGACGGGGATTGTTTCAAAATTAGTCTTCAAAATCAAGTTGACTTTTTTGACGCTGAAATTACACTTCCTCTGCTCTTTTTGATTGTTCTGACACAAAGTTATGTAGGTTTGTGTTGCAAGAATAATGAGTAATGTCGGGGTGTAGCTCAGTTGGCTAGAGTACGCGGTTTGGGACCGTGAGGCCGGAGGTTCGAGTCCTCTCACCCCGACCAGAGTAGAAAAGGCGATGATCACAACGTGATTACCTCCTTTTTTACAGTGCCACGAAGTGACATAAGGACGAGAACCTCGCAGGTTCGCATTTTTGTCCAAGAGTTTATGATTGGATACAAAATTCTTCTCTTTGAAAAAGAGAAACATCCTCCACTCTGATCAGTAAAAATCTATCTTCGTCGTCTATTTCCTCTCCATTGTCGATTATCTTGGGGTTTTCTTTTGGGTTTCGTTGGAATAACTCCATCACGAAAATGTTCTGTGTGATAGGGATGTTCCTTGTGAATTGGAATTTCTTTGTTAATCAATTTGTGAATATCTTGCACAAATGCACATTCTTCTTTATCACAAAACGATAACGCGATTCCAGATCTTTTGGCTCGTCCCGTTCTTCCAATACGATGTACGTATGTTTCTGGTTCATTTGGAATTTCAAAATTAATAACATGAGATAGTTCATTAATGTCAATTCCACGTGCAGCGATATCTGTTGCAATGAGTACTTTTAAAGACTTATTTTTAAAGCTTTTTAAAGCTTTCTGTCGTGCAGCTTGTGATTTATTTCCATGAATTGCTGCAGATTCTATTCCTACGGAATCGAGATACTTCACTAATTTATTTGCGCCATGTTTTGTTCTGGTAAACACCAAAGCAGAAGTAAGGGTTTTGTCTTCCAAAACGTGTTTCAATAAATGCTTTTTATTTCCTTTTTCTACAGTGAAAAGCTTTTGTTCTACAGTTTCGGCAGTCGATGAAGCAGGAGTGACTTCTACTCGTTTCGGATTCGTAAGAAGTGTATTTGCTAAAGTTGTGATAGCCGGAGGCATTGTTGCAGAAAAGAATAAAGATTGTCGTTTCGCAGGTAATGTAGCAATGACTTTTTTTACATCGTGAATAAATCCCATATCGAGCATTCTATCGGCTTCATCAAGGGTAAATATTTTTAAGTTTTTTAAATTAACAATTTTTTGATTCATAAGATCAAGTAATCGTCCGGGTGTTGCCACAAGAATGTCAATTCCCGATTGGATTCGTCGTACTTGAGAATGTTGTTTTACTCCTCCAAAAATAACCGTATGGCGAATATTTGTTTCTTTTCCATAATCAGAAAAACTTTCATCTATTTGTATCGCAAGTTCGCGTGTTGGAGTTATTATAAGGGCTTTTATTCCTCGATTCCATCGTCCCGTGTTTTGTTCTTTCCACAATAATTGAAGTATTGGTATTGCAAATGCTGCAGTTTTCCCTGTTCCAGTTTGTGCGCACCCAAGTAAGTCTCGTCCCTGGAGCACAATAGGAATTGCTTGTTCTTGGATTGGAGTAGGAGTTGTATATCCTTTATTTATTACCGCTTTTAAAATTGGGGCGATGAGATTTAATTCTTCAAATTTCATAGTATCTTTTCTAATTGGCGAGAGAGTAGCGATTGTTTCAATAAAAAGCGAACTTTTTAATAAAGAAAATAAAATAGAGAATGGTCAAATGCCCAATTTATTATTATAAAAAACAGACATGAATTCTGTATTTTCATAAAATGAAGGGTGTTTTTTTGAATTAATAGTTATTACTTGATTTAAATACATTTTTATTCGAACATTTTGATATTGCACAAACATAAGTTTTTTACTATTTTCACTTTAATGAGACAATATTGCATAGCTTTGATATTATTTACTTCTTTGTTTGGCGCTCCCTTAAGTGTTCAGGCAAATAGTTCCTTGAATTCTGAAACAAAATCTTCAGTTTATTCGAAGGGATCTTTTAATGTTTTAGTAAAAGCTATTGGAAATTGGCAAGATCTTCGACAACAAAAAACCGAAAAAAAAATTGCTCTTACTTATGAAGAGGGACTTGTTTTTCCAAGTTTGAAAGAAATAGAAAGAATAGAGGTAGAAATGGAAAAAGAAGAAGTTAATCTTGAAAGACTTAACACGCAGTACTTAATACTAGATACACAAGAAGAACAGGATGTATTTTTGGATTCGATAAAAATAAAACAAAATGAGCTAGATGCGTTACTTCTTGAAAAAAAAGGGTATGAGGAAACCTATGTGAAACGAAAAGAGAAACAACAAGTTAATATAAAACAGTTTAAAGAAGATTTAGAGGATCTTCAAGAAGGCATTGATAAACAGAAAAAAGTAATAGAGGTTCAACTCTCTCAAACGTTTACTTGGATTTTGTTTATAATAGGAATCATAATCTTCCTTTTAGGACTTAAATTTATATCAACTCGAATAGTATCACACTTTTCATCAAGAATGAGTGAGCAGAGACAACAAGTTCTTCTTCGAGTGTTTCGAATAAGTTTCAATGTAGTCATTATAATTGTTTTAATAGGAACAGTTTCTTCACAATTCATGAGTCTTCTTCCATTTCTCGCTCTTTTGGGTACGGGAATTGCTTTCGCCGTTCGGGATGCACTTTCTTCTTTTCTTGCATGGTTTCTTATCGGTGGAGAGAATGGATATCGAGTAGGGAATATAATTCGTGTTGGAAAATGTTATGGGAAAGTACATGAAATAACACCCTTTTTAACTTTTCTTAAAGAAATAAAAGGCGATCATGAAACGGGAGAAATAATAACGTTTCCAAATAATGTTGTTTTTGGGCAGGAAATTAGACATTTTTCAAGATACAATGGATTTGTAAATAAGGAGGTTTTATTCTTAATTGATGAAAACACTGATATTGAAAAAGCGAAATCACTTTTATTAGAAGTCATTCAGGAAATTATAGTTTCAGAAAGAGAGGAGTATGGGCCTCAATTAGAAAGACTTGTTAAGAATTTTTCACTCAAAAAAGAAGAAACTCAGCCTGTAGCATGGTGTGAACAAAACGATCATGGAATAAATCTTCTTGCTCGATTTTTAACTCGTTTGGAAGAAGCTTCTTTTACAAAAAAGCAGGTAGAGGAAGAATTTATTAAAAGAGTTCAACAATCCAAGAATATTCAATTTCATTTTATTGATATTGGACGAACTCAGCATTCATTTGAGCAATTGGCGAACGAGAATGGAAACAATAAACATTTTCATTAAAATACATGAAAAAAATTCTTTCGGGATCAAAACAAAAAATAGGACAAGCTCCGGGAGTGCTTTTGTATACTGGTGATATCAAAACCGAAGAAACAAAACTTTGTCTTTGGGAATATGACGACCAAGGAGTGGAAGAGAAAGAAATCACAAATACTTTTGAACAACTGAGTATACAAAAAGAAAAGAGAAAATGGCTCCATTTTGGTGGAATTCATGATGTGGCAACTCTCAAAAAGTTTGGAGAAATGTTTTCGGTGCATGTACTTTTTTTGGAGGATGTACTTAATCCAAATCAAAGACCTAAAGTAGAGCAAATAGAAGACTCTTTTTTTGTGAGCATGAAGTTGTTATATTTAGATAATGAAGGTCAGGTTGGGTCAAGTGTAGTGAGTTTTGTGCTACTGGAGAATATTTTATTTTCTTTTTCTGAAGCGGATAAAAATGATTGGTTTCTTCCTGTAGTAAAAAGGTTGAAAGACAAACAAAAAGCGATGAGAAAAAAAAGTACCTACTATTTACTGTATGCTCTTATGGATGTTTTAGTGGATCATTCTTTAGGAGTTTTAGAAGACATTGGTGAGGAAGTTGAAATCATTGATAATAATGTTTTAATAGATGCTGACTCAAAACCACTAGACCAATTGTATAATCTTAAAAAACAATTGTTTTTTATTCGAAAGCAAACGAGTCCATTGTCAGAATTGATTCACAAAATGTCAGAAGAGATTCCAGAAAAAGAATGGAATGGGGTGAATATGTATTTTAATGATTTACTTGATCACATCATTCAAGTACAAGAAACTACTAAAATATACCTAGATTCAATTACAAATATTTTTGATCTTTATTTTTCATTGACGAATGTGAAGATGAACAGGACTATTCAAATGCTTACCATTATTACTGTAGTATTTCTTCCTTTGACACTTCTTACAGGAATGTATGGGATGAATTTTCAGAATATGCCAGGACTTACTTCTCCTCAAGGATTCTGGATGATTGTAATAGCTATGCTTACTATTAGTACATGTATTCTGTTATATTTAAAGTACAAAAAATGGTTTTAACGCCTTTTATTTTTTAATTATATATCTAATGAATGAAGAACAAGACGCTACTATGGAATTCTTTATACGGAGTTCATTCTCGATATTGGTTTTCAAAATAATACTTTTACAGATTGTAATGGGAGTTTTATATTTTATTTCTCTTTCTTTACTAGATCTTGCGAACGAAGGCATAACATCTATTCGGTTAACCATTTTCTTTGTTTCACAATTGTTTCAAGTTATTATCTTGATTTTCATTTTTTTACGTTGGTTCTACACTTGTTATGAAATAAACGACAAACAAATAACCTGTCATAAAGGAGTTATTATAAAAAACACGGAATGTTATTCCCTTGAAAAAGCAGAATCTGTGAAGATAAAACAAGGTTTATTGGGCGCCATTTTAAAATTTGGAACTTTAGAAATTAGCATCAATCACAGTGATAATCGTGATATCGTTTCTATTAAAAATATATCTAGACCCCGTCGACAGGCAAAAATTATAGAAAAGGCATTAAGAAACTTTGGATAAAAAAATAACAAGGACAAGCCATGTTTTATTTTTATGCTGGCTGGGGTGGAGAGAGTGCTTTGCGCCCTTGTTTCTTTCGGGTCGAACCCATTGGGTTCGCCTCTAATCCCGACAAGTCGGGAATAAAATAAAAAATATCCCACATAAGGTGAGATATTCTTGATTTTTCTTTGGCTGGGGTGGAGGGACTCGAACCCCCGAATGCCGGAACCAAAATCCGGAGCCTTACCACTTGGCGACACCCCATCCTTGAAGAGGACTTTATTGTAACTTCAAATTTTCACAAAATTTGTCGCACTATTGCGTCTCTTCTCGTCTTCACTTACAAGGAGGACTTCGGATTTGTTGAACGACTTCGTTTGTTACACGCACTCAGTCTATTCATCCTCAGTTACCCCTTGCTCGTGGGGTTCTAAATATTTGAAGAACGCAGAGATTCTACGGAAAAAAATCTGAGAATCAAGTTTTCTCTTCACGAAGTCTACGCTACAATTCATATGATGAAATGTCTTAAGTTGCGAATTGAGCTAGAAGATCGAATTGCAGACGTTTTTGAAGCACTCAAACAGGCGGATGCTGAGCAGATTTTGTTGATCTGTCCAAGGAAATGGGGAATTGCGACAGATGCTACGTTGTTAAAGAAAATGGTGGCAAGTGTGCCGGATAAAAATATTATATTTGTTCTTTCTCAAAAATTTGCTCGTGATTTTGTTGCACATCTTGGTTTTGCAACAGTTGCAACTTGTTTAGAAGATGCAGCAGATATTCCAGAACTCACGGTGTCAGAAGTTCTATATGGAAAAAAAGTTCCAGTTTCCGTTTCTGCAGTAGAAATGCCTGTATTTACATCTAAAAATATACCGAAAACAAGGTTTTCTATTCGACGAAGTCAGATATTTTTCTTACTTATTGTGGGAATTCTTATTATTGGAATAGTTGCATATTGGTTGCGTCCACGTGCGATTATTACTGTTAAACCACGAATTGAAGCCGTTCCGATAGTTCAAAATATAATTGTTGCATTGCCAGAAGCCGTTCCGCCCGTTATCAATAGTGATTTGCCGTTGGTTTCAGGGATTTTTGTAGAAAGCTATCAAGAGGGAACAGAGATGTTTCCAACGACAGGACGAGAATATGATATAGAAAATGCTCATGGGAAAGTGACAATTTTTAATGAAAATACGCGTGAAAAGTTTTTTGTTCCATCTCGATTAGAATCGCCAGATGGATTGATTTTTCGTTTTGCAAAAGAAATCACAATTGCGTCAAGTGAAAACGGAATTCCGGGAGAATTAGAAGTAGAGATAGTTGCAGATCCATTTGATTCAGAAGGAAATCCGATTGGATTTCGTGGAAATATTGATGCAGGAACAGAATTACAATTTGCGGCATTACCAGAAGTTTCACGTGAATTTTGGTACGCAAAAGCAAATCGAGGACCGTTAGTTGGAGGATCAACATTGACTCATTTTTTTGTTGAAGAAGAAGATGAATTGCTCGCGGAAGATTTTTTGAAACAAAAGTTTCGAGAGAAGGCATTATTTGAATTACGTGGAGAAGTGGAACGCCGATCTCTTCGAGAAAAAGAAAAACAAGTGTTATTAGATGATGATGTCTTGGTTCAAACAAATTTTTCAGACTATGTATTCCCGAAAGATCTTATTGGAACAGAAAGACAAACGGTTCCTGTATCTGGGAAAATGAGTGTTGCGGGACTTGTGTTTTCTGAATCAGAAGTAGAGCGATTAGTCCTTTCAAAATTAGAATCAACATTGGATGATCGTCAACGATTACTAAAAATAGATAATCATTCTGCAGAATATCGAGTGTTAGATGCGACCAAATTTTTAGAAGATAAATGGGTAAAATTATCGGTAAAAATGATTGGAGTGCGAAGTTTAGATTTCGAATCATCATCGCCACAAAACCTTGCTTGGAGACGAGCATTACAAAAGGAAATATCACAAAAAAGTGTTGATGAAGCGAGAGCAGTATTAGTGAATCAGCCAGAAATTGAGCGTGTAATCAATATTCAAACTTTTCCTTCATGGAGAAAGGTCTTACCGGAAGTGTTGCAGCGCATTGAGTTACGTACAGCGTTTGATTAAAAAGAGATTGATTTTAAATTTTAGACAACAGATAGAGAGTAGTTGACGAAATTATTGTTTTGAGTACATTTGCGTCCAATTAAGACCACAATCATTTGACTACAGAAATACCGTTTCACCAATTAGGACTGAGTAAAGACATTTTGAAAACCATTGAAAAGAAAGGTTTTGAGTTTGCCACTGAAATTCAAGCAAAATCAATTCCTGTAATTCTCGATGAAGAACATGATATTGTTGGAGTTGCTCAAACAGGAACGGGAAAAACAGCGGCATTTGGGCTTCCATTAATGGATCGTCTCAAGAGCCACAATCAAAATGTAAAATGTATAATTCTGACTCCAACTCGAGAGCTAGCTATACAAGTAGCAAAAGAACTTGATTCTTTTAAGGGAGAGAAACGAATAAAAACACTTCCGGTTTACGGAGGACAAGATATTTCTTCTCAAATTAGAGAGTTAAAACGAGGTGTTGATATTGTTGTTGGAACTCCAGGACGAGTTCAAGATGTAATTCGTAGAAAAGTATTAGACCTTTCTCACTTAGAATATTTTATTCTCGATGAAGCAGACGAAATGTTGAAAATGGGATTTGTTGATGAGATTGAAGCAATACTCGAAGAAACACCAAAAGAGAAACGTGTATTTTTGTATTCTGCAACAATTCCAACACGAATCAAAGATTTATCTAAAAAGTATATGAAAAATCGGGTTATGTTGGAGGTAAAAGGGCAAAATAAGAAACGAGATAATATAGAGCAATTATTTTATCGAGTAAGACGATCAGATAAGTTTGAGGTAATTAAAAATATTATTGCGTTAACAGACGAATTTCATGGGATAATTTTTTGTCAAACAAAAGTAATTGTAAATGAGATTTCGGATATGTTGAAAAAAGAGAAATTGGATGTGGATTGTATTCATGGAGACGTAAATCAATCTGGTCGAGAGCGAATTTTGAAAAAATTCAAAGAAAAGAGAATAAATGTTTTAGTTGCGACTGATGTGGCGGCGAGAGGAATTGACGTACATGATTTAACGCACGTGATTAATCATACGCTTCCACGAGAAATGGATAGTTATATTCATCGTATCGGACGAACTGGAAGAGCAGGAAAAAAGGGAGTTGCGATTACGTTTATTGATAATAGGGAAGAATATAAGATTAAGCGTCTTATTCAAGACACGGGAAATACGATTCTTGAAGGAGAACTCCCATCTCGATCAGCTGTTGCGTTGAAAAAAATGGAGAAATTAGTTTCTGCACTTGAAGAAATCATGACCAAGGAAGATACATCTTTTTATAAAAATGTAAGTAAACAGCTCGTTCAAGAATTTGGAGATACGGAAGTAGTTTCAGCTCTTTTATATCAAATAAATGGTTCGGGGAAACCAGAACAGAAAAAAGAACGATATGATCATGATGAATATCGTGAGAGTCGGAATCGTCGAAGTGGAGGAGGATCGCGTGGTTCCCATACACTGGGGAGAGAAGGACGAAAATCGCGAAAAGAAAAAAGTTTTGAAAAGAATCGTGCTACTCGTCGTGCTGAGAAAAAAAGAGCAGATGATCCATTTAAAAAATCAAAAAAACCGTTTAAGAAATCAAGTAATGGATATAAAGGAGGATTTTCAAAAAAGAAAAAAAAGTAGAGGGTTAAGACCTACATTCAGTATATTGTAAAAGATCAACAAAACTTTTTTGTTAGAGGAAGAAGGGATGTGAACATATTGATAAATTGTTTATAGAAGTGTGTAACTAGAATCCTCTTTTGAGAAATTTTTAAAAGTCGGCGCTGTCGAACTTGTCGAGTTCAATTCAGTCTTGCAACACGAGACGAGTAAAAAACAAAAACCTCGCGATGCAGAGTTTGTATTCGCGTAACGAGAATCTTCATCCGCGTTGCGGATTCAGCTGCGTCGAACTCTAGTCGTTCGATTTAGTGACTTCGTCACATACAAAAATATCTTCAAGCCAGAAGGGCTTAAAAATATTTTCGTGGAGCGCGTAACGAGAATCGAACTCGTGTCTCAGCCTTGGCAAGGCCGTATAATAGCCACTATATTATACGCGCGAAAGAACTTACGGAGAGAAGGATTTCTTCTCTCCGTTTTTTTTAATATATTATTCTTCGGTTACTTCTGATTTTAGTTCTCCTGCCATTTCTTCTTCAAGTCCTACCTCTTCTCCCTCAATTGACATTCCGGCTTCTACACTTTCTTCTACTAGAATTTCCACATCTTCAGATTCAGCAAGCATTTCTTCTTCTCCTTCTGGAGACGGATTTGCTTTAGTGATTACATCAGGAGATTCTTTTCTTTCTCCAGGATCCACAACTCCCTCTTCAGTGTGAAGGTCTACACGTAATCCGAGAGATTGGAGTTCTTTTATCAACACGTTGAACGATTCAGGTAAGTGTGCTGCAACAATTTCTTCGCCTTTTACAATTGCTTCATATGCTTTTGCTCGACCTTTCACATCATCAGATTTGATAGTCAACATTTCTTGTAGAATGTGAGAAGCTCCGTGTGCTTCAAGCGCCCAAACCTCCATTTCTCCAAAACGTTGTCCTCCATTTTGAGCTTTTCCTCCAAACGGTTGTTGTGTAACAAGTGAGTATGGTCCAACAGAACGAGCGTGGATTTTGTCTTCTACCATATGAATCAATTTCAACATGTATACAATTCCAACAACCGTTTTATGATCAAATGGTTCTCCAGTACGACCATCAAAGAGTTGTTGTTTTCCGTCTTCATCAAATCCATTTTCTCGTAAGAAGTCTTGAATTTTATCGTTAGAAATTCCATTCAAAATTGGTGTTGCAATCTTAATTCCCATTTTTTCAGCAGCAAGACCAAGGTGAGTTTCAAGAATTTGTCCAATATTCATACGACTAGACACCCCAAGTGGATTCAAAATAATATCAACTGGACGACCATCTTTTGTATATGGCATATCTTCTGCAGGAACAACGAGTGAAATCACACCTTTGTTTCCATGACGTCCGGCCATTTTATCTCCAGCTTCTAAATGACGAAGTTGAGCAACACGTACTTTAATACGTTTCAAAACTCCAGTTGGAAGTTCGTCTCCTTCAGATTTTTCCAAAACTTCTACTTCAATTACTTTCCCTCCTGATCCACGAGGAAGACGAAGAGATGAATCTTTTACATCATGTGCTTTTTCACCGAAGATTGCTCGCAAAAGTCGATCTTCAGCAGTAAGTTCTGTTTCACCTTTCATCGTAACTTTTCCCGCCAAAATATCTCCAGAAAGAACCGTTGCCCCGATTCGAACAATTCCTTGTTCGTCTAAGTTTTTCAATTTAGCCGTTGCAACATTTGGGATATCTGCAGTAAGTTCCTCGGGTCCAAGTTTCGTGTCTCGTACATCAAGATCATATTCTTCAATATGAATAGAATTGAATGTTCCATCGCGGACAATACGGTCTGAAATAATAATCGCATCCTCATAGTTGTATCCGCTCCATGTTTGATACGCAACAAGTAGATTTTGTCCAAGAGCTAATTCTCCGTGATCAACAGAAGTTCCATCAATCATTGGATCGTTTTCTTTCAATTCTTCTCCTGTCACGACAACAGGACGCTGATGATGACATGTTGATTGGTTTGTTCGTACAAACGTTTCAATAGTGTATTCATATTTTTTCCCAGATTTTCCCATAAACACAAGATGTTTTGCATCTACAGATTTCACAGTTCCATCTTCAGGTGCTCTAACACATTGTTCTGAAGCGGTGATATCTTCAATTCCAGTTCCCACAAAAGAAGCAGCTGGTTTAATAATAGGAACAGCTTGACGTTGCATATTTGATCCCATCAAAGCACGGGTATTATCATCATGTTCAAGGAAAGAAATGAGCGAAGTAGAAAGGGACACAATTTGTTGTGGAGACACATCCATATGAGTAATTTGTGACTCATGAACACTTGATGGTTTAAAGTTTTGACGAGCAGAAATTTGTTCGTTTACAAATTCTCCGTTCTTTTTCAAAAAAGTATTCGCTTGCGCAACACACATAGTTTTTTCCACTTCAGCATCGTAGTATGCAACTTCGTTGGAAATATATGCACGAACTGGAACAACATCCAATTTTTTTATCTTTGCAAGATCCTGTGCATTTGTTTTTGTGATTTCAGTATCTTTTTTAAGCACTACTTTTTTTCCATCTAAAATATCAATACTTGTTGTTCTTCCAACAGCTGATTTTCCGTCATTTTTAACTGTATGTGCAACAGTTCGGTATGGTGTTTCAATAAATCCAAAATCGTTTACACGAGCATACGAAGCTAAGTGCAATACTAAACCAATATTTGGTCCTTCAGGTGTTGTAACAGGACAAATTCGTCCATAATGACTTGGGTGTACATCACGAACATCAAATCCAGCTCGTTCTCGTGAAAGTCCTCCTGGACCCATTGCAGAGATTCGTCGTTTGTGTTCTAGCGCCGCTAATGGATTTACTTGATCCATAAACTGAGACAATTGTGAACTTGCAAAGAATTCATGCATTGCTGCCGTAATTGGTCGACAGTTAACGATTTGCGTTGGTGTTACTACTTCAAGATCAACAATAGACATTCGATCACGAATGATACGTTCTGTTCGAAGCAACCCAACACGGAATTTATTTTGAATTAATTCACCAACAGCACGAATACGACGATTTGCAAGGTGATCAATATCATCTTGTTCAAGTAATCCAGCGTTTGCTCGAATCAATCCTCGAATCATTTCAATAAAATCTTCCAGTCGGAACACACGACCTTCGTGGTCATCTTTTGTTTTTAATCCAAATCGGTGATTTATTTTATGTCGTGCAATAGGACCAAGATCGTATTTTCGGAAATTGAAGAAGAGATCATTCAAAAAAGCTCGCGCATTTTCTGGAGTAGCTAAATCTCCAGGACGAATTCTTCGATAAACCCCTTGCCAAGCATCAGCTGGAGTTTCAGAGTCATCTTTTTCAAGTGTTTTCAAAATAGGATTGTCTGTTTCAGAGAGTCCACATTCTTTTATTACTTTTTTAAATTCTCCAAGAATTTGCTCGTTTGTATCATAACCAAACGCTCGCATAAACATTGTTACTGGAATTTTTCGTTTTCGATCAACTTTTACCCAAATAAGACCTTTTTTATCTGTTTCCAACTCAAGCCATGCTCCTCGTTTTGGGATCATTTTTGATTGGAATTTTCCACTTTGACCTTTGTCTTCAAGGAAAAATATTCCAGGGCTTCGCACGATTTGTGAAACAATCACACGTTCAACTCCGTTAATAACGAAAGAACCTTCTTTTGTAATTTGTGGAATTTGTCCAAAATATACGTCTTGTTCTTTAATTTCTCCGTTTTCAAGATTCGTTAACGCAACATGTGCACGAATAATTGATTCATATGAAACTCCTTTTCGACGACAAAATTCAAGAGAATGTTTCGGGTCTTCGATTTCATAGCTCATAATTTCGAGCTTCAATTTTTTTCCAGTCGGATCTACGATAGGATTAATTTCTTCCAAAAGTTCATTAATTCCTTTTTCGAGGAACCATTTATATGAACGAGTTTGAATTTCAGTCAGATCTGGAAATGGAAATTGTTTTCCAATATCTGAAAAAAAATACCGTCCTGATTTTTCAAGGGTCGGTTTGAGCGTTGCCGGGAAATTTAACGTTTTTTTCGCCATTTTATAAAGGGTAAAAGGCGGTCAGACGTCCGAAATCACTGGTTCTTAACCAGTCTCTTTCACAGATTTACTGCCGAGGCCGAAGAGAAAAAGTTTTCAATTCAGCGAGAGTTTAGTTGTAGAAAGGGGAAAGTCAAGTTTTTATAACGCTCAAAGATTCTAATTTTTTCTGAATAAAAATGTTTTAAATCCCACCCTATTGAAAGATGAAATTTTTCTGTATTTTTTCTTTAACAGAACTTAAAATCGAAGTAGACTTTCTCTGATGTTTAAGTATTTCTTTTGGACAACGTTTACATTGATTTTATGTATTGGTGTGTTAATTTTCACACTTACACAACTTGATCCGCTTGGAGTACAAGCAATTTTGGCTCTTTCCTTGTTTTTTATTTCACTTTTTGGAACGGTTATGTCTGTTCTGACATATTTATTTTTCTTTGGAGCAGAATTATTTGTCGGGAAAAATCTTTCAACAAAAAACTTCAAACAATCGCTTCGAAGAGGTTTTTTGGTCGCATTATTTGTAGATATGATTATTGGACTTCGATTATTTAATTTACTTGGATGGGGAGAATTTGTTTTGCTTGCTCTATTTATATTTTTAATAGAGTTGATTTTCTCCTCTGAATCGCTAGCATCCTCTTCGAAATAACTTTTATTAATTACATGAGAAGAACAAAAATTGTGTCCACGCTAGGTCCGTCATCGCATACAATTGAGAACATTGAGCGACTTATTCACGCAGGAGCAAATGTGTTTCGTTTGAATTTTTCACACGGAGACTTTGAAGAACACGGTCATCGGATTGAACAGATTCGTCGTATCGAAGAAAAAATGGGAAAAAGATATCCAATTATTCTCGATACAAAAGGACCAGATATTCGAACAGAAGATGTGGATGAAAAAATTATTGTAAAAGAAGGCGACACATTTACTTGGACGATTGATCAGGAAAATGTGTATGCAAAAACAGGAAAGAATAAAGTAAGTTACGTTGAATTTATTAATGATGTAGAAGTAGGAGATACTATTGTAGTTGATTCTGGAGCGTTTACTATGAAAGTTCTTGAAAAAAAGGGGAAAGACGTGATTTGTCACGTAAATCAGGATGGAAAAATTGGTTCACGTCGTCACATAAATTTACCAGGAAAGAAAATTTCGTTACCAACTATTACTGAAAAAGATTGGAAAGACATTGAGTTTGGAGTGAAACACAATTTAGATTTTTGTGCGCTTTCGTTTGCTTCATCATCAGCAGATATTTACGAGCTTCGTGAATATTTAAACGAGAAAAAATCACAAATGAAGATTATTCCAAAGATTGAGAATGTAATCGCTGTTGATAATTTAGAAGAAATTATTGAAGCGGCAGATGGAGTCATGGTTGCTCGTGGAGATTTGGGAGTAGAAATTCCATTTGAAGATGTGCCAAGGGTACAGCATGATTGTATTAATTTCGCCGCAAAACATAGAAAAATGACAATCGTTGCAACAGAGATGTTGGACTCAATGATTACCACTCCAACGCCAACGCGTGCGGAAGTAGCAGATGTTGCAAATGCAGCATTTCAGAGAACAGACGCAACAATGTTGTCAGGAGAAACGGCAAATGGAGATTTTCCAAAAGAAGCAGTTATGGCTATGGCGAGAATATCTGCAAAGAGTGAAGAAAATATGTTTCAATTAAAATCGTTGCGAAAACTTCCGATTAATACAGTACAAGAAGCGATGTCTCATAATGTAGCGCAAATTGCTGCAGATCTAAATGACATTGCTGGAATTGTGGTAATGACAAAATCAGGAACAACAGCGATTAGTGTTGCAGAGTATCGTCCTCAAGCACCAATTTTTGCATTTACAAACAACACCACAACGTGTCGTCAATTACAATTACTGTGGGGGACGGAACCGCATCATATTAATTTTTATGAAGATGATGCAGAAAAAACAGTACGAGCTGCTTTGAAAAAATTACGTGAAGAACATCCGAAAATGGAAGGGAAAAAAGTTATTGTATATTCAAGCGTTCTTGTTGATGGAGAATTCTGTTTGACGACACAGATTCGCGAATTGTAAGAGTTTATATTCCTAAGACCAAGAGAATCCCTTGTCTTTACGAGGGATTTTTATTTATACACAATATCTTCAGCATAAACCCACAAAATATCTTCTCGTCCTCTCCACCAAGTAAGTTGTCGTTTTGCATAATTCCTATTTCTTTTTTGATTTAATTCCAGTGCTTTTTCTTTTGAGATTTTTCCTTCCAGAAAAGCAGCAATTTCTTGGTACCCAAAACTAGTAAGCGTAGAGCGAGAAACCGATTTTTTTAGCATCTCTTGTGTCTCTTCAATCATTCCATTTTTAAACATTTGTATAGAACGGAGATTCAACCTTTCATAAAGTCTGTTTCGACTACAATGCATTCCGATTTTTAAAATTGGCCACAATGGTTTTCCACATTGTGTAGATTTTTCATTTGGATTATCGGTGAAAATATAATTTTCACTTATAGCATCAAGCCAGAGCATTGTTCCACCACATAAAATAGGAACGTTTCCTCGAGAAAGAATTTCTTCAATTTTTTCAAATGCATATTTTTGAAACTGAACAACTGAAAAAGTTTCTGTTGGATCAGCGATATCAATTCCATAATGAGGAATTCCGAATTTTTCTTCTTCGGTTATTTTTGCTGAAGAGATATCACATCCACGAAATATTTGACGGGAATCAACGCTTATAATTTCACATTTTTTCCCGAGTTTTTTTTCTATCCATTTTGCAATATGAATAGAGAAACCACTTTTTCCACTGGCAGTTGGACCAAGTATTTCCAACACACCAGAAGGCTCTTTTTTAAGAAAAGACCCAACTTTTTGTTCTATATCGGCTTGCGAAAAAAGGTTCATCGAAGCAAAATGTAGCAGGTTTATCCTCATAGTTCAATGGAAGAATAACTCCCTCCTAAGGAGTAGATCCAGGTTCGATCCCCGGTGAGGATACCACGTCGGAATAAGCTTCGCTAGTTCCGTTTTTTGTTTCACAAAAAAACTTCACCGCGTCGCTATTCCTCCTCTTCAAATCAAAACACCTTCTTCCTCAGCTTTTGGGAATTTTGATTTGGGAAAAAATACTTGAAGTTTGAAATTTGTACTTTGATATTTTGAAGGATAAGCTAAGCTTATCCTGAACTATGGTTTCTATTATTTTGGCTATCGTGGGAGGAATGATGATTGTTTCAGGAATTGGTCTGCGAGGACTCATTCATTCATTTGGAAATGCAATCTGTTTATTAGGATTTTGCTTTGTGTTAGATGCAGGAATTGGATGGATATTTGATTTTTCAGATCACAAAAAAGTCATTATAGCCGGAGGAATATTATTTGTTTTCTCTGTGGTAACAGCGATTTGGCAGTTACATGTTAAGTTTAAAGAAATGCAAAAAAAAGCAGAAGAGCAGAAAAAAAGTGACATAAGTTAATACGTGTTTTTTATTTTTCTTGAATAGGAATTTCAAATGGAATGTTTTCTGGTGCAGTTGGAATTGGATCAGCCTTTTGCATTGGAAATGAAGTCGTTTCTTCGGTTGGAAATTTAAGTTCTTCAAGAGTTACTTTTCGAATATCTGTTTTCTCAATATGAAGACGACGTTCTTGCCAATCTGCAACAATTCTCAATGCATGAGATTGGATTTCCGGAACAGATTTTCCTTCTATAAGAAGATCAAATCCGTGAAGAACACTTTCTATTTTTCCTTCAAACATATTTGCTAAAGAATCCAAAGATATATCATTTGCTGTGCGGACTTGAATAAGCGCATTTCCCTCTTTTTCTACAAAAGAGATGACAATGTCTGCTCCATTAATATGTCGAATAAGTTGATCAGACCAACCATCAAGATCATGAAATGTTGTTTCAGTGAGTTCGAAATCTGAAGCGGTTAAATTTGTCCATGCTAAATGATGTACAGAATCGAATTGCAGATTTCCTAAAAGACGTCCGAGAACCCGAAGATTGGCAAACGATTTTTGTTTAAATAAAGACTCAATTACATCGGACTGATTTGCTCCACGAGATTGAAGTTCTGCGGCTAATTCAAGAGATCGCGCGCTCGTATTTGATGCGAGAAAACTATCAGTTGCAGCAAGGATTCCAGAAAGTAATGTCGTAGAAAGATCTGCATCAAGATGTTTTTCGAAATCTGGATCAGAAGTGATGAAGTCAGTGATAAGTTCACATACAGCACTTGCAGAAGAATCAACGAAATTTACTCGTCCAAAAAATTCATTTGCTGGAGAAACAGAAATATTAATTATAGGAGTTTCAGAAAAAAGTTTTGGATGATCAGTAAATAATTTTTCACAATCTTCTAATGCATCTGCACCAACGACAACAATTACATCAAATCGTTCAAGATGATGTCGAAAACTTAATTCAGAAGGATCAATAGTTCCGTCTGTTTGTAAAACCAAATCAACAACGCCGTCATGTTCAGTAGCGTGAACATTTTTAATTTTTGTAGATTTCGTAGGAATAGAGATAACAAAATCATTTCCTGTTCCTAATGTTTGAGAAACGGCATCAGAATTTGGTAAAAAGTGTAATTGACGAGGAACAGTTTCTGGGGCAACCGCAATGGAAGTTTTTCCAGATTTTTTTAAAACAGTATTGAGAGCAAGAACTCCAGCTGCCACATCAGAATCCCAGTGATTTGGGCCAATGATGAGGATTTCCTTCGCTTGTTTGAGAAGTCCGAGTACTTGCTTTTGAGGGGGTTTATGCATTTGTTTTTTGATACAAGACGCAATATTACAACGTTTTAATTAAAATGTCAAACGGGTTTTGTCAAGGAGGAAGAGAAATGTTGAAATGAATTCAATTTAGAATTGAGAAAAATAAGAGATTCGGCTACGATTCGTGCGTATTAAAACTTTTGATTATGCTTGATATCAAAGCCATTCGTCAAAATCCAGAAGAATTTCGAACCAGTCTCGCTCGAAAAGGTGTGGATTCATCGATTATTACAGAACTATTAGAAGCGGATGAACGACGTCGTTCATTACAGTCTCAATCTGATGAATTGAAATCTCAGCAAAATGAAGCCTCAAAAAAAATTCCTCAATTACAAGGAACGGAGAAAAATGAGTTATTAGAGGCAATGAAATTGTTGTCCGAGAAAAAGAAAACGTTGGATCAAGAACAATCAGATGCGGAAGTTACAGTTGATACAATTTTGAAAAAATTACCAAATCCTCCGCATGTAGATGCTCCAGATGGAAAATCAGATGAGGAAAATGAAGTGATTCGTATAGAAGGGAAGAAGCCCAAATTTAATTTTCCGGTTCGTGATCATGCTGAAATTGCAGAATCGCTTGATTTGCTCGATACAGAACGTTCAGCAAAAGTGTCAGGTGCTCGGTTTTATTACATGAAAAATGAGCTTGCGATTTTACAACGAGCGTTGATTTTTTGGGCATTTACTGAAGTACAAAAGAAAGGATTTGCACCAATGATTCCTCCATTCCTCACGAAACAAAGAGCGATAGAAGGGACGGGATATTTTGCTCATGATGAAAATTATTGTGTAAATCCAGGAGAGGATGATTTATTCCTCATTGGAACATCAGAAGTACCGATGGTTTCCTACCATTCAGATGATATTTTAGATCTTGCTACACCAAAAATGTATGTGTCATATTCACCATGTTTTCGTCGTGAAGCGGGTTCTTATGGAAAAGATACAAGTGGGATTTTCCGCGTTCATCAATTTGAAAAAGTAGAAATGGTGATTTTTTGTAAACCAGAAGATACCGATCGTTTACACGAATTAATTCGAGAAGTAGAAGAAGAATTGCTTCAAAAATTAGAATTGCCGTATCAAGTAGTAAATGTTTGTTGTGGAGACTTAGGAATTTCTGCAGCGAAGAAATATGACTTAGAAGCGTGGTTGCCAGCGCAAGAACAATATCGAGAAATGACATCAACTTCGATTTGTACGGACTTTCAGGCGCGTCGTTTGAACATTCGATATCGAGACGAAAATAATAAATTGCAATTTGCCAACATTCTTAATGGAACAGCTGTGAGCTCACGTCCTTTGGTTGGAATTTTAGAAAACTTTCAACAAAAAGATGGTTCCGTGATTATTCCAAAGGCACTTCGTTCATTGTGTGGGTTTGATAAGATTAGCCCGAAGTAAAAAACGTAGTGAATTGCATTTTTTTCAAAAAATAAGGATGTATATTCTTTAGTGAGTATTAAAATAACATAAATTTAATGTTTGCATATTTTTGTTTTTTGCGTACACTCGGCTCGCTCTTTGACGGAATCAGGAGACCATATGGTTCAAAAACTCATAATAGTTCTGTTTCTGTTTCTTTCAGCGCAATTATTTGCGCAAGATGGAGCAGATCTATTTTTTCAAAATCCCTATCTCGAAAACGAAGGGCACAATTATGTGACCATCTCCACAGAGATAGAGTTGACAGTCGAACACTGTCTGGTAAATGCGGATACATTATCATGGCGCGTAGGTGTGTCATACTATTATTCGTCATTACCAGAACCAACATCGGAAGCTGTTCTTTTGGGAGAAGACCATTCATCTCTCGGGAATGGCGTTGATTACGAAATGGAGTCTGCTTATTTGCAGATTCCAGAAAATGCTCTCTTAGGGGTCGGATATATCCTTATTGTATCCGATCAAAATGGGATATATTCCCATCTTGAGCAAAATCTCGAAAATAATACTTTCCCTTTACCCATCTGGGTAAATGAGGAAAACAACGTTAACGTCGCACAACAGGATATTGAAGGAATAGACACTTCGGTGTTTGTTTATCCAAATCCTGTTGGATCAGGAAATCAGCTTAACATTGAGTTGATTGCAAATAAGAACCATCGTTCATCAAACAACTCGGCTTTTGCCGTGACAATGGTAAATATTAAAGGGCAAGTAGTAGACA
Organism: Candidatus Altimarinota bacterium; assembly: GCA_963677105.1. Taxonomy (GTDB): domain Bacteria; phylum Patescibacteriota; class Gracilibacteria; order UBA4473; family UBA4473; genus M50B91. The sequence continues at coordinate 793,194 of OY781871.1, forward strand.
AATACTATGGCTCGAGTGGTCAAATGGTAGCGTCTTTAGACGTTAGTCATCTATCATCGGGCACGTATTTTCTACGTGTGTCCGACGGGAACACCTTCACTAACAAGAAAGTAGTTCTCGTAAAATAATCATCGAAAAAATCTCAAAAATTCCGTCACTGAGAAGGAACCTCTGTTTACAGAGGTTCCGTTTTTCTCGTACTTCAAAATCCATTCAATAGATTTTTTTGATATGTAAGCAAAAAATTATTTCTTAAGAAATTGCAAAAATGCGTTCAAGTTTACCGCGCGCGTCATAGGAACACTGTCGATATCTTCTGTATAGGTGAGGATTCCATCTTTTATTTCAGCATCGAGAATAGGATGCGTTGAGAGAATATTTTCAAATGAATCGTCAGCAGTACTTTTTAAAATAAGTCCTGTGTCACCAGACTGAATCGTGAAAGACTCAATACTTGGAGGAATTACTACAGGATTTTCTTTTTCCATAAATGAACAGCCAGAGAGAAGTGTAAAGGTGAAAACGAGAAATAATTTTTTCATCATTCTAAGTCTGCCAGTCGATTGGTTGTTTGCCAAGTTTTTCCAAATACTCATTCGTTAATTTGAAATGATTGCATCCAAAAAATCCATTATTTGCACTAAAAGGGGATGGATGTGAAGCTTCAAGAATAAGATGTTTTTTGGAGCTTATGATCACTTTTTTTGTTCGAGCGTGGCGTCCCCATAATAAAAAAACAATATTTTCTTTTTTCTCAGAAAGATTCTTAATTGCTGCAGTAGTAAATTCTTCCCAGCCCTTTCCGGAATGACTCATTGGTTGGTGAGCACGAACGGTCAACGTTGTGTTGATCATAAGAACTCCTTGTTTGCACCAAGCACGAAGATCGCCATTGTCTGGGATTTTGAAATTGGGAAATTCTAATTTCAGTTCTTTAAAAATATTTTTCAAACTTGGCGGAAGAGGAATTCCTGGATTCACAGAAAAGCAGGGACCATGACATTGTCCACGTCCGTGATATGGATCTTGTCCGAGAATCACTACTTCCACCGAATCAAATGGACATAAGTCGAATGCTGCAAAGATTTGATTTCCAGGAGGATAAATTTCATGTCCAGACTTAATTTCTTCTTTCACGAAATTCGTGAGATTGTGCCAATATTCTTTTTCAAATTCAGGAGCAAGTACGGATTTCCAGCTTGCTTCAATATTTACATTACTCATTTTGCTGAGAGTTTATTTTTTTTCTTTTCTACAAGCAAGTAATGCAGCTATTACAATAGTTAAAATGACAGGAAGTCCGCCCCAAATCCATAATTGATTCATTGGATAATCACCATAAGGTTTTGCGAATTCAGTTGGTAAAGATGATATATAAAACCAAATTAAAATAGAGGGTGCAATCAGTTTCGGAATCCATGTCCACCATTTCCCAAGTTGTAGTCTGGATACAGAATTAATATATAAACGTAATTTTTCTGCGGGCATCATCCATCCGATAAGAATGAGTTGAAAAATAATTGCCGGATAGAGTAAATGTTCAAATAAAAAGTGATCGGTAATATCAAGACGATAAAGACCATTTCCGCCAGAGAAGGCGAGTGACCATACAAAGAAAACGATACACAATATTCCAACGGAAAGTTCACGTTTCATATTTTTAAAGATATGAAATTGGTTTTTGAAACTTGCAATTACGGCCTCTGCTACAGCAAAAACAGAATCTATTCCAAGTGAAATAAGTGTGAGGAAAAATAATACTGAAAAGAAAGGTGCTCCAAATGGCAATTGTGCCAAAGCCGCAGGAAAAGTGACGAATGAAAGTGTTACACCAGATTCAACAACTTCACTTATTGGTACTCCTTTGGTTTGTGCCAGCCATCCTAATGTTCCAAAAATAGCAAATCCAGCCAATAAAGAAACGGAGAAATTTCCAATAGCAATCCAAATACTGGGTCCAGTTATATCTTGATCTTTTTTATTACAACTTGCATAGAATACAGTTAGAGCAACTCCAACATTAGCAGAAAACAAAGCTTGTGCACCGGCTGCTTTCCATAACGTTGGATCGGCAAGACGTATCCAATCTGGTTTCAAGAAAAATTCAAATCCTTCTTTAGATCCCGGTAAAAATAAAGAATTAATTAACAAAATCGCAAGTAATATGAAAGGTAACGTTGCAGTCCATTTTATTACGCGTGTTACGGATTTTACTCCTTGAAATATTGAAAAATAAATGGTTGCATATGTAGCTAAAAGACCAATTATGACGGGTTTTGATAATCCGCCCCAAATAGAAATATTATCAGAGATATTTAGGATTTTGCTATAAAAGAATTCTTCTGCACCAGTAGACCATGCAACAGAAGGAGAAAACCAAAGAAAGTCAAAACTCCAAGCAATAATACAAGAGTAATAACCAATGACAACAAACAAAAGAAGAATAGGAAGCCATCCTGTAAATTTTCCAAACCAATTATGTTTTACATCAAAAGCTTCAACAATCGATTCTTGTTTTTCTTTTTTTACCCAACAAACAATTTGATGTAGCAAATTTTTTGGATGATGTTCTTTTTTTCCAAAACTATCGACGACTTCAAGTTGATGTTTTTGTCCGAATCCAACTTCCATTACAACTAATGGAATTACAATAGCGAAAAGCAATATAATATAAGCAAAAAGGAAAGCTCCTCCTCCGTTTGCATATACTTGATACGGAAATCGCCATAAGTTCCCAAGGCCTGCAGCTGCTCCAATCGCAGCTAAAATAAATATTAGGCGAGAACTCCATTGTTGATTGTTGGTATTGTGAGACATGAATACAAGTGAATAATACTGTCTTTCATTCTTCATATCTCTTAAATATTGTCAAAATTGTTTTGCTTAAAAAAATCCCTCTCAACAGAAAGGGATTTTAAAAAACAGGATAAAATGAGTTACTTTCGGTGATCTACTAAGTTTTTCCAAGTAACTAATAATGGAGCAGCAATAAATATTGATGAATATGTTCCCACAACAATACCAATCGTTAACGCAAGCATAAAGTAGAAGATAGAACTTGCTCCAAAGAGAAGGAGAAAAATCAAAGGAAAGAGTGTTGAAATAGAAGTGTTTATAGACCTTCGTAATGTTTGTTGTACAGATTTTTCAATCACATCTTCGAATGTTTCTTTTGATTTTTGTTTATTCAAATTTTCACGAACACGATCCAAAATTACAATGGTATCATTCACTGAAAATCCAAGAGTTGCGAGTAACGCAGTAATGAATTGTAGATCCAGTTCTACGTCTGCAATAGCACCAAGAACAGCAAATACTCCAACAATGATTAATACATCGTGGAAAAGTGCGATAATTGCTACTCCACCAAAACGCCAAGGATTAATAGTTTCTGGAATTTTTCGAAAAGCAAGAGCCACGAATAAAACAATTGCCACAAGTGCTAAACCAATAGCAATAAGTGCCTCACGTTGAAAGTGTTTTCCAATAGAATTACTTACACGGCGAAAAGAAGTGATTTCGAACGTACCTATTTCCTTCTTTAAATTTGTTGAAAGAGTTTCAAATTTTGATTCACTTAATTCTTCAAGTGTTATTAAAAAGCTATTATCTCCAGATGATTGAATAATTGCTTCTTTTTCTAGTAATTCACTGGTTTCAAAAAACGTAGTGAGTTGTTCAGTTGCAACAGGTGTGGCTGAGTCAAATTGAACATTCAAACGAAGTCCACCAAGAAAGTCGAGTCCTAAATTGAAGCCGAAGATTCCAACCATTGCAAGTGATGCTGCAACAAGTCCACTAGAAATAGTGATCCATGTTTTTCGATGTCGAGTTATATTGAATTTCATTTTTTTGAAGAGTTTTTAGAAACACCGAAGAGAATCGGATTGTTCAATAATTTACATTTCAGAGAGAGTCGCAATAAATTACGTGAAATTATTACGGCAGTGAACATTGAAAGAAGAGTTCCTACAATTAGTGTAATAGCAAATCCACGGATCATTGCACTTCCTAAATTATACAAAATCAAACAGGTGATAAGCGTTGTAATATTTGAATCCCGAATTGCTGTCCATGCACGATCAAACCCGAGTTCAATTGATTCCCAAAGAGATCGTCCGTCTTTCAGTTCTTCTTGTACTCTTTCAAATATTAAAATATTTCCATCAACAGCAAGTCCGATTGATAATGCAATACCAGCCATTCCAGAAAGAGAAACCACAACTGGTCCACCAAAAGATTCTGGCCAGAATTTTAGAATGAAAATGTAGAGCCCAGTGTAGAGCAGCAATGCAATTGCGGCAATAACTCCGGCAAATCTATATGAAGCAATCATAAATAACATAGTTGCTAACAATCCGAGTGCTCCAGCATAAATACTTCGATTTAATTGGTCTTTTCCGAGAGACGGTTCAATAGTTATTTGTCCAGCTAATTTTACTGGTGCATCAATTGCCCCGAGATTTAATCCATCAGATAATTCTTTTGCACTGTCGAATGTGAAATTTCCGGAAATCTGAGCCGAAGTTCCAATGATCTTTTTTCGTACAGTTGGAGTAGTAATCCATACTCCACCAACTTTAATTCCTAATCTACAAACACCATCTTTACATGTTCGAGAAGCAACATCTTCTGTTATTTCCGCAAACATATCTCCTCCTTCTTTGTTGAAGAGTAAATTTACAATTGGTTGTCCGATTTCATCAAATCCAACAACAGAATTTTCCATTTGTGCTCCTCCGAGACTTGTTTTTCTCCAACCAAGTTCGCTTCGATCCCAACCAAGTAATTCATATCCGACACGTGGTTCAGAAGAAGTTTCAGTGTGTTCAGGATTGATTGATAACACTTCAATAACGTGAAATCCAAATTCACTTTCAACGATATGATCAATAAGTTTTGGTTCCGTTGTAGCAAAAACAGCTTCATCAAATTCTTTTACCATTTGACCAGGAGAAAATGTTCCTAAATTTCCACCAGATTCTTGGGCAGCACCTTCTGTAGAAAACTCTTTCGCGAGATCTTCAAAAGATTCTGTTCCTTCAGACTGCAAGCGTTGTAACATTTTTTCCGCTTCTACTCGTGCCATTTTTTCATCTTCATACTTCACGTCTTTATCTGCACGAGATGCACCAGGAAATCCAAATAAAATGTGTCGAGCAGTAGCTTTTGCTGGAATTGTTTTTTCGCGTGTTTCCTGTGTATTTGAAGTAATTTTTACGATAGCCAAAAGTGGACGTGGCATACTTTTAATTTGCATTTGTCCATTTTCATCGACGGTATATTCAAGTTCAGTTTGTGTCTCAACTAAATCAGGTAAAATAGTATTTGCACGTGCAGATAATAACGTTTCCTTAATATTTGGATCATGAATTTCATCAGACCATCGTGGTTCAAATATTTGATGAATAATCTTTTTTCCATCAGCCAATTCTTTTACACGACGATCCCAATTACTATTGTTAATGGTTCGTTGTTGTTGACGAATTTCTGATCGAACGAGCTCTTCCATAGCTGGATCTTCTGCGAAAAACTCAAGACGATTGTCTCGTTCAGCATCTTTTTTTGCTTGAATAACGTTTGAGCTTGGTGGCATTTGAATCAACACATGTTGTTCATCATCGATTTGAGATCGTTTTACCAAAATTTCTCCCACACCAGCAGGATTTACGCGTTGTTCTAGAGCATCTCGAACAGATTCTGCAATAGATTCTAAATTCACATCATTTTGAGGATCGTCATCATTATTTTGTGCGATCGCATCAGAAAGATCGATTTTGTAATCGAGTTCAGTTCCTCCAGCGAGGTCCAAACCAAGTGTTACCTTGTAGTTCTGCATTTTATTTCCAAACCAATTATCGCCCCATGTTTTTTCGGGAACGGCAAATATCACAGCAAGAAGGGTGCAGAAACCTACGAGTGCGACTCGAGACCAAGATTTTTTATTCATATAAGACATGAAAAATTCGTGGATACAGTACTCAAAATCTCATATCTGTCAAAAAACAAGAGAGGAGAATTTAAACTACCAAGTGTGAATTGCAAACTTCAAAATTTAAATTTAAAACAACGACAAATTGTCTTCTTCTTGTAATTTAGGAGCTATTTCTAGTTCGTTGCAAATTTTTTCTTCATCCCAAATAATGATTCCTAATTCTTCTGCTTTTTTCAATTTCGATCCTGCTTTTTCTCCAGCGAGAAGAATATCACAATTACTGGAAATGGCTGATAATATTTTTCCGCCATTTTTTGTGATACTTGTTTTTATCTCATCACGACTGAATCCTGAGAACGTTCCTGTGATCACAAATTTTGTTCCATTAAATTTTCCATCATTTTCTTCTTCCAACCAAAGCAACGTGATTCCTGATGTAGAAAATCCCTTCAAAATTTCTTCTGTAAAAGGAGAATGAAGCCATTCATAGAATTTGTTGGCGACTTTTTCTCCAATACCATCTACATTTTGCAACTCTTCCAAAGGAACGAGCTTTGCCGTTTCAAACCACTGAAGAAGTGGTAATTCTCCAAATCTAGAACGAAAGAATGCCGAAATCATTTTTGCATTTTCAACTCCAATCAGACGGATTCCGAGTCCAGTGAGAATCTCTGCTAACGTGAGTTTTTTTCGTGCTTCGAGTGAAAGCAGAAGATTTTCCACTTTTTTAAATTTAAATCCGGGAAGCTGGATAAGATCGAATTGATCCAATTTCCAAAAATCAGCAGGGGAATGAATGAGTTCTAGTTTCAACAACGCATCAATCGTGCTTTCGCCTAAACCGTCGATTTTCAAACTTTTTGCAAAATGAATCAGAGATTCACGATGACGAGCAGGACACGATTTATTATGACATCGAGCAACAATTTCCTCTCGATCAAGCGGATTACCGCATTCTGGACAGTTGTCCGGAAAGAGAATTTCGGTTTCACTGCCATCACGTAGATTTTCAATCGGTTCAAGAATTTCAGGAATAATGTCGCCGGCTTTCCGAATAATGACCGTATCACCAATTTTCACAGATTTTCGTTCCATTTCCTCTGCATTGTGCAAAGTTGCCCGACTAACAGTCGATCCATCAATTTCAATCGGTTCAAGAATTCCAACGGGAGTGATTGCGCCGGTTCGTCCAACTTGAAAGTGTACATCTAAAAGTTTGGTATATTTTTCCGTAGCAGGGAATTTCCATGCAACAGCATATTTTGCAGTTTTCGCCGTATATCCGAGTCGTTTTCGAAGATCAAAATTATGCACTTTTATTACGATTCCATCTATGTCGTACCATAAATTTTTTCGAACATTAGAATCCGTTGTTTGTTCACAAAAATTGATCACATCTTTTATATTGTTGAAAACCTTAAATTCACTTTCATGAGGTAGGTTTAATTGATCAAAAAACTTGAACAAAGTTTCCTGTGATGTTATTTTTTGAGTTAATTCGTCAGGGTGTTTTCCTATTTCATATAAAAATACTTGTAAATTTCGTTTTGCAGCAATTTCAGGATCAAGTTGGCGAACAGTTCCAGCAGCCAAATTTCGTGCATTTGCAAATTCTTCAGTTTCGTTTTTGAGGATTTCTTGGAAATTTTTCTTAGAAATAAAACATTCACCAGAAACTTCGAGATTAATGGGCTCAGAAAGTTGAAGAGGAATATTTTGACAGGTTCGAATCGTGTGCGTGATATCTTCGCCAACAAATCCATCTCCACGCGAAATAGCTTTTATAAATTTCCCTTGCTCGTACCAGAGTGTAACGTTGATTCCATCAATCTTTAGTTCACAAGAATATTGAACAGAATTTGTGTTCAGAAATCGTTTCACTTTTTCATCAAACTCACGTAATTCTTCAGCATTAAAAACATCAGCGAGAGAAAATTTTCGAGAAAGATGTTCGACTTTTGGCAATTTCCCATCAAGTGGAGCACCAACTCGCTGAGTAGGAGAATCGGGAGTAATTAACTCTGGAAATTCAGACTCAAGAGAAATGAGCTCTTTTTTCATTTGATCACGAACAGACTCAGGAACAATTTCGCGATTTTCGTTGAAATACGCACGAATAGCAGTCCATAATTGTTCACGTAACTTTTCTATTCGTTGCCGAGCTTCTTCAAGTTGCATATTTTCATTGAAAATGGTACACTTTCTGGAACTTTTTGAAAAATGTTTGGAGGATTCTCACGGCAATATTGGAAACGAAGTTCGGCGCGAAATCGTCGAAGTGCATTTGGTGGAACGGTAAAATCAATGGAAGAAATTGCCGCATTGAGTGAAAAAATTTCTAAACATGAAAAAATAGAATCAGATGTCGCTGATGAGATGCTTGATTCTGAATGGAAAAAGGTTGAAAAAAAGCCGAATAACTGATATAATCACGCGATGGATAAAAAATCATCACCTTCAGTAAAAGAGCAATTGCTTGTGTTGGCAGAATTTAATCGTTTGCTAAAAGAGCGTATTGCTGAGCTTAAAAAAGCAAAACAATGAGTCCTGAAACAAACGCTAATATGCCAGACAATTTAGAATCTTCAGTAGATATTGCTGAGGAGACAAATTCTGCTTTGAGCGATCTTGCGGCAGATGTTTTGCAGCCGCTAACGGATGTTCCAGCAAAAATTGAAGCGATAAAACAAGAAACAGGACAGGACTTAGAGAAGTTACAACAAGAAATATTGGATACAGCTATCGCAGATACAAAAAAGAATATTGAGGAATATTCACAAAAAATGGAAGGACTTACTGAGGCAGAAAAAATAACAGAAGCAGAGTTGTATGAATTATTGCAAAAAGCAATGGAGACGGCGATTGGTTCTACAGAAGAACTTGCGAAATATTCGACACTTCTTGGATTAAAACAAATTTCAGGTATAGCGGAATTAGCAGGGAAAGATGATGATATATATTTGGACGAAGAAGAAATGCTTCAGTCTACATACGATGAAAATGTTGATCCACATACACAATTGGATTCACATGTTTTGAGTGTATTTAGTGAGTATTCTAGTGAAATGGAAGCGGTTACATCTCCAGAAGAGTTGAAAACATTCCTTCTTGAAAAGTGGGATGAAGTGAGAACTTTACTCGTGCAAAAATACGCACCCAAAACAGAAAAAACTGCACATGAAACATCTATGAAAATGGGTGATGAAGGAATGATGGCGGGATTACAAGGTTTGATTTCTCAAGTTCCAGGAAATCACACAGAACTTGATAAATTTTACAATGCAATCGCTTTTGTAGGAGGATTTGTAGATGATGGAGAATATGTAGATAGAGATGGACGACTGAATGAAGCAAAAGCAGATCAAGCTATTCGAACACAGATTGATTTGATTTGTGAGAAAGCAACGCCAGAGACGTTTAATGAATATAAAGAGGCAACAAAAGAACTTACTAAAACTCAGCAAAATGAGAAAAAGGAAACATTGTTGAAGTCTATTCCCGAGAACTTTCAGGGAAGTGAGTTTGAAAGAAAATATACGGTTTATATTGAACAATCATTTATAAATAAAAACTGGATCCCAAAAGGATTTGATGAATGGCTTGTGGAACGTCCAAAACCAGGAGGAATTGGTGGAATGCTTGATTCTTTGAAAGTTTTAATTGCTCAATCTGGACTTGGTAAATTTTTCAAAGATATTTTTGGAAAAGGATCTTGGATTGGATCGCTTTTGGGGTATGGAGAGAAAAAAGAAGACAAAAAAGAAGTAGCTGAAGGAGAAGAAAAACCAGAAGAAAAAAAGAAAAGAATAGAAAAAGAAGATAAAATTATTGAAGAACTTCAAGAGCCGTCAAAATGGGATGATGTGAATATTTCTGGTATAAAGAAAAAAGATTTTTTGGGCACAGGTACAGAACTATCTGAAGAAAATAGAAAACATTTAGAAATTCTTCAAAAAGCTTTAAACGCAACACCGGGAACAATTTTAGCTGTTGCAAGAACAAAAGGATTAACAATTGAAAGCATAAAAACACTCGATGAAATGGGAGAAAAAGTAATATTTTCTGCAGAGAACGAATCATTTACTATTAAAGGGGATTTAGATAAAACCCCATATGAATTGAATGATACGGATATTACAAAAGCAAAAGAGGTTGTTCCGAAAGATGATATTGAAGCAATTTTAGGAAAAGACTTTGCAAAGAGATTTGACGTGGAGAAACTTCCTGATGGATTGTTCAAATCAGGAGAGAAAACTTCAGATAATTTACATAAATCAGTGCAATATTTATTAAAACTTCCTAATACGGTGTGGGGAAAATATAAATTTACTGAAAAAGATTGCGAGCTTCTTGCAGAAAAGATTAAGAGTGGAGCGATTCATGAAGACCTTTTCATATTGGATAGGGACAATGATTTTGATGTATTACAGGCTGATGGTACTACAAAAGAGGTTGATCGTAAGACGAAAAGGGATGTTATACAGATAGATGGGACAACAAATAAGTGGGCATTTTGGGATCCTTGGGATGTTCGAGTGGAAAATATAGAAACACTTATGGCTTGGTTAAAACACAATATCTAAAATAAATATAAATATTCATAAAAATGACAGATGCAACATTGGCTCCGGTAACAAATACAACAACTGATTTGGCAACAATTCGTACGCCAAAAACAGGGAAAATGCTGAGTGATTTTCAAGTTCCTGAAAAATTTATAGCAGAGCATTCTGATCTTGTAGCAATGGTGTTGCTTTCAGAATCAATGAATGATGGAGAACGTCAGTATTGGTTTAGTTTGACCGAAGTTATGAATGCAGAACAGATTGAAAAATTGCGAGGAATCTTAACTCGTGAACGAGAAAAATTAGCTGCAATTGAGAAAAAATATGGACCATCAAAACCAACATTAACACAGGAACAAATTGTAGAGAGAAATAACGAAATGCAACAAGAACGTGCTCAAAAACAAGCAGAATTGCGTGCGCGAGAGGAAGCTGCAATGGCCGAAGAAGGCAATGATGAAGACATTTTGTCTGAACTTGATAACCTATAGTCAAATTTCAATTATCGAAGTACAAAGTGCAAAAGGTTACTTTTCTGAGTCTTTGAATTTATCTCGAAGAGCGTAATTCGTGAACACAAAAACTGCTCGCCAAATTCGTTTTGCTCTTGTTTTCGGTTCTTGTGCCAATCTCCATAACCATTCAATTCCTATTTTTTGTGCAAAATTTGGCGCTCTTTTTACTTTTCCAGCCCAAAAATCAAACGTTCCGCCAATTCCAATTCCAATACGAAGAGAAGGGATTTCTTTGTGAAACTTTTTAATCCATTTTTCCTGCGCTGGTGCACCGTATGCAACAAGAATTGCGTCTGGTTTTGACTCAATTACTTCGTTTAAAAGTTCATTAGGAGTTCCTTCTGAAAATCCTGCAATTTTTAAATTGGGATATTTTTTTTTCATTTTTAATGAAGCTTCTTTTGCGACATTACGACCACCCAAAAAGAATATTTTCTTTTTCTCATGTGCACAAATTTTGCACAACAATTCTGCCACTTCTACGCCAGTAATTCGTTTGATATTTTTTCTGTGCAATAGTTTGCTCAGGAGCTGAATTCCAAACCCATCACAGATATTGAGTTCCGTGTGATTGAGAATTTGTTTGAAATCAGAATCTGTTTTCGCTGTTACAAGAAATTCAGGATTGACTGTTGCTACATGACAAAACTTGCTTCCATTGAGTTTTTCCGCAAAAATTCTTGCGAGATCGTTCTTTGAGAACGAATCGATGCGAACGCCAAGAAATTTAAATTCCACAAAGACACGATGCCAAAAGTTTTTGAAAAAATCAACGATTCCTTCATTTGTGAAATATGTGGACATGAAAATCCACCAGCAGAAAAAACGTGCAGAAATCACTGTTGCAAATGTCTATCTTCCAAACATGTAGACAATTTACCGGGAGATCGTGCATGTGATTGTCACGGAATATTGAATGCAATTGGATTAGAATATGTCGGTGGTGAAGCGCGTCAAATCGTGTTTCGGTGCAAAAAATGTGGAAAACTTGGACGCAATAAAATTGCTTCAGATGATGATAAGGAATCGCTCTTGAAATTAGCTGGAAAACCAGTTCCGGAATTTTAAAACTACTATTTTAAAATTTTAATTATCAAATAACAAAGTGCAAAGTACAAAAATGGATTTTTTTATTTCTTGTTTCTTGCAATCACAGAAGCTTTTAATCCCGTTTTTTGCTTGTAAAAAAGACTATTTTGAGGTAGAATAGAGAGATGAAAAATTTCTTTCAGTTCAATACAAATACTTCTGGAACATTTTTGTTCTTGGAAGGTGTTGAAGGAGGAAGAGAAACAGTTGTCGTGAATGAAACAAAAGAAATTACTGCTGAAGAAATACAAAATCAAGATGAAAAACAACAAGAACGTGTTGAAGCTGTTGAGAGAACGCAAAAATTAGAGCAAAAAGATAAAAACTTTGCCGATGCAGAACTTTCTCTTTTTTCTGATCCTGAAGCTTTTCAAAAGCTTCCAGCATCAACATTTTTATCATTTACTCCAGATCAGCTTCAGTCATTATTTTTAGATGAAGGAACCGTTGATTTTCGTGGGAATTATTCTGCACGTCGAAGAATTGGTGCAGGGGACTTATTTGATGCATCACAAAAATTTATAAAAGTGAATGGTGTTGTGGGACAACGTTCAATTGATTCTAACTTTAATGCTAATAAAGTTGGTTATATTGACCGATCTGGAAATTATTTACCCATTACTGGTGGAGAACAAATTTCAACAGATGTTTCAACAGAAGAAGAAAAAGGATTTGAACCATCAAAAATAGATACTTCGTTTCAATACACAAATGAAAGTGGAAAAGTATTTACCGGAGAGGCTGCTTATCGAGAAGAATTTGTAAAAGAAGTAGAACAAGAAGAAGTGCGAGAAAGAGAAATGCAAAAAGAAATGGATGAAGCTTTAGATGGAATGAATGGACTGGAATCAATGGAATGGAAAGATAAATACGTTGCAACTGCGAAACAATATGCAAAAGTAGTGGAAAATAATATGGGAATTCCATACCAAGTTACGTTATTACAAGCATGTTTAGAAAGTGGATATGGAAGACATGCCGTTGGAGGAAATCATTTTGGAATAAAATCATTATCTTCTTCAGAAAATACATTTAGAACAACGGAATATTTTACAGCAGATGAATTAGCGAGTTGGAAACGACAAAATCCTCAATTAGTTTCTCAGGCAAAAGCAGAATATCAACCAAATACCGGAAAATATAAATGTTCATTACCAGATAATTTTAGATCGTATGGATCAATGAGAGATAGTTTTATGGATTACGCACGATTTATAAAAAAACCAGATGCAAATGGAAATCCACAAGGACGTTATAGCGATGCATTTAATTACCAAGATGATCCGCGAAAATTTCTAGAAACAGTTATTGCAGATGGATATGCTACTGATCCAGAATATGTAGAAAAAGCTGATAGAATCGCTCAAGAACTAGGATTAGATGGATGGCAAATAGCATAAGTTTTTAAAGGAAAGAAAATAGTTTTTCGTGAAATAGGATAGAAGAAATTTTTAAAAAAAGAGGAAAATGTTGAACACATTTCTTGAAACATAGATACAGTGCGGGCTATCAAGTTTTTATATATTAAAACAAGTTTCATGTGTTATGCAACCACTTTTTCGTACAAACCGCTTGCCAAGAGCCAATCTATGCGACTAAGATTCCGTCGACGCTATTTTTTAACCCCTAATCAAAATGGCTTACTCAAAAGGTGATCTCGTAACAGACATGTCAGCTGCAGCAGGAATTACTAAAAAAGCAGGAGCAGACGCTCTAGAAGCTTTGCTTAGTACAATTACTGGAGAACTTAAAAAAGGAGGATCAGTTACATTGACTGGATTCGGAACTTTCAAAGTTTCAGCACGTGCAGCACGAACTGGTGTTAACCCACAAACTGGTGCAGCAATCAAAATTCCAGCACGAAATGTTCCTACATTCAAAGCTGGTAAAGGTCTTCGAGAAGCAGTTCGATAAAATTGCTATTTATCTTAAAAAAAGGAAAACTCGTCCATAAGGACGAGTTTTTTTTAGGATCAAAATGAGTTCTTAAGCAGCTTTTTTGTGCTCAGATCGTTGTTGATTGTGTTGAGAACGATGTTGTATTTTTTCCCCATTATTTCCGTTTAATCCACCAAAATTTTGTGTTAAATCTTGTAGTTCTTTTAATATGTTTGTATAAGCACTTCCTTTTTCTCGTAAGAGAACCTTTTCTTCTTGAATTTTTTTCTCAAGTTTTCCAATTTCTTCTTGGAATGATTTTATGTTTTTCTTATGAAATTCTACAAAAGCTACAATATCGCGTTTCACTTGTTTTACAGCTTCCATTGGATCTTTGTCATCGCTTGACGCAACTTTTTGAGGCTCAGCAATTTGAGATTGTTTTTCCTTTTGAGAATCTTCCATAACAGGTTTTGATATTGGTGCAGAAAAAGGATTTTCAGAAGTCGCAGGTTTTTTCTCTTCTTTCTTTTCTTCTGGTTTAGAAGTAAACGGTTTCACAATTGGGATTTTTTTTGCAAGATCTTCTTCTTTTGGTTCTTCTGTTACTGGTGTATTAGAAGGAAGAGATGGAATTATAGGTTTTGATGAAACCTCGTTTGTTCGGGGTTCTTCTTTCTTTTCTTCGAGCGTAGGTGTTGTTGGTCCAGCAAATGGATTTGCTGGGGCTTTTACCTCAGGTTTCTCATCAGAATTTTCTTTTTGAACTGGTTCAATGATTGGATTAACTGGGGCAGCAATTTCTGGTGTTTTTGTTTCTTCTGGTTTTGGTAATTCAGTTTCAATTTTTTCAACGGGAGTTTCTGCTGGAGCTGGCGCAGAAAAGGGATTCGCTGGAGCTTCAATATTTTTTTCTTCAACGGTAGTAGGTGTCGAGGGAACAATTGGTTCAGGAGTAGGAACTTCTACAGTTGGAGTTTCACTTTTATTTTCAGAAACTACTTCTGGAGCAGGTTTTACTTCTTCTTTCATCGGTGCAGTTACCGGTGGAACTACGGGAGTTTTTGGTGTTTCGACTGGAGCAGAAACAGAATTTTCATTTGTAGTTGAGTTATCCTGCGTTATTACTGGATCAGTTGCTGAACCATTTCCTTGAGCATTATTTGCACCGAGACCGAAATTAAAATTAACCATTTTTATGTGTTTTTTTGTGTCAATAAAACTCGAGAGAAAACTTGACTTTTTATGACTATTTCGCAATATTCTACCGGAAAATCCATCTTCAATCAAGTCTTTTTATTGCGAATGACAAAAACAAACATTATATCTCGGGTCATTGCGATTTCTGATCAGGCGCGAGAAAAATTCTCTCAGGTGCAAACAATCGATCAACTTGCAGATTTTGAGGCACAATTTCTTTCCAAAAAATCGGAGATTGGACAGATTTCAAAAAACATGAAGGAATGTTCTCCAGAGGAAAAAAGAGAAATAGGTCAGGCTCTTGCATCATTTCGTTCAGAGTTTGTCGATTCTTTTGCCCTAAAAAAACAAGAATTAGAAACACAAGAGTTAAATATCCGACTTAAACAAGAATCAATTGATGTGACACAACAATTTCCACTAGAACATGGATCAATTCATCCGATTAGTCATGTGCAAAGACATGTAGAGCAGATTTTCACAAGTATGGGATTTGAAATTGCTGATGGACCAGAAATTGAGTCGGAATGGCACAATTTTGACGCGCTAAACATTCCTGCAGCACATCCAGCAAGAGATATGCAGGATACGTTTTGGGTTTCCAAAAATTCTTCAGATTCTCATGAAAATTTTGTGTTACGGACACAAACATCAAATGTTCAGATTCGTAAAATGCGTGAACACGGTGTGCCGATTCGGCTTATTGCTCCGGGACGTGTATTCCGAAATGAAGATGTCGATGCGACACATGATGCAGTTTTCTATCAAGTAGAAGGACTGTTAGTTGATAAAAATATTTCTTTGGCTCATTTAAAAGGGACAATTGAGACGATGCTTTCGCAGCTTTTTGAGCGTGAAACCATAGTTCGTCTTCGTCCAGGATATTTTCCATTTGTAGAGCCAGGATTTGAAGTAGATTTTAGTTGTGCGCTTTGTGGCGGTCAGGGATGTAAAACCTGTAAAAATACTGGATGGATTGAATTTATGGGCGCGGGAATGGTTCACCCAAACGTGCTACGCAATTGCGATATTGATCCAACAGAGTTTAGTGGTTTTGCATTCGGATTCGGTCTTACGCGTTTAGCAATGATGAAATATGGGATTGGTGATATACGATTATTGTCTTCCCAAAAAATTGAATTTTTATCCCAATTTTAATGACAGATAAAAAAGCTGGTTCAACTGTGAAAGCAGAAAAAGAAAAAAAGGTTTCTAAGCCTGGAACACGAGGTGGAGGAAAAATAATGCCTCAACACCTTCCTCCGAAATTATTAGAACAAATAAAGGAGTTTCCTCAGGAGATCCAAGATTTGATAAAGAAAGGACGTGAACAACGATTCGTTACAGAACAAGAATTGTTTCGTGTTATGCCAGAAGTAGAAGAAAATCTAGATCAACTCGATGAAATATACGAATTATTGCTTGAGCTTGGTATTGAGGTTTTAGAAGTGCGAGAAGAAAAGATTTGGCGAGAAAAACAGAGACAACAAGAACGAGAAGAAAAGCAAGTACAAAAGGCCGTAGAAGAAGTTCAAGTAGAAGTTACAGGAAAAGATGATGATGAAGATGCTTCAGAAGAAGAAATTGCGATAGAGCCGAAAAAAGGAATGGATTTAACAGAGATTTCAAACGATTCAGTTCGTATGTATTTGAATGAGATTGGAAGAGTAAATCTTTTGACAGCGCAAGAAGAAGTTGATTTAGCAAAACGTATTGAGAAAGGAGATTTATCAGCAAAACAACGTTTGGCAGAGTGTAATCTTCGTTTGGTTGTTTCTATTGCAAAACGATATATAGGACGAGGACTTCCATTTTTGGATCTTATGCAAGAGGGAAATCTTGGATTGCTTCGTGCCGTTGAAAAATTTGATTATCGAAAAGGATTTAAATTTTCTACATATGCTACTTGGTGGATTCGTCAGGCAATTACACGAGCAATTGCAGATCAAGCACGAACAATTCGTATTCCTGTTCATATGGTAGAAACCATTAATAAATTGCGTTATACGCAACGTCGACTGCAACAAGAACTCGGACGAGATCCATTGTCAGAAGAAATTGCAGTAGAAATGAATTTGGATTTGAAAAAAGTGAATTATATTCTCAAGATTTCTCAAGACATTGTGTCTCTGGAAGCGCCAGTGGGAACAGAAGAAGATTCGAAATTATCGGATTTTATTGAAGATGATAAAATGTTATCTCCATTTGAGGTGACACATCGACAACTGATTAAAGAAAATATTGAAGACTTGTTGACCTACTTATCAGCGCGTGAACAGAAAATTATAAAAATGCGTTTTGGATTGGACGATGGAGTTCCTCATACGTTGGAAGAAGTTGGAAAAGAGTTTAACGTTACACGAGAACGAATTCGTCAGATTGAAGGAAAAGTACTTGAAAAATTACGTACTCATCCAATGGCGAATAAAATTGAGATTTGATTTTTATTTCCTGGTCGCTAAACTGCGCCCGGGTTTCCTTACTATTTTACCCACTTGAACCATGGCAAAAGCTGACGACAAGAACAAAAAAATACTGCTTACCGCAGCAGGATTACAAAAATTACAAGACGAACTTGAGGAATTAAAAACGACTGGACGACTAGAAGTTGCAGCACGTTTGAAAACAGCGATTGAGTTCGGAGATTTATCTGAAAATGCAGAATATGATGAGGCGAAAAATCAACAAGCATTTGTTGAATCGCGTATTTCAGAACTGGAATCTCAGTTGAAAAATGTTGAAGTGGTTGAAGAATCAAAAACAGGTACAATTCAGATTGGTTCAGATGTTGTATTGAAAATGAAAGGAGAAAAAGAATCTCATACATACACAATTGTAGGTTCTACGGAAGCAGATTCTTTGGTTCACAAAATTTCAAATGAGTCTCCAGTTGGAGCAGCAATTTTGGGAAAGAAAAAAGGCGAAAAAGTAAAAGTAGCAGCACCTGGAGGAGAATTTGAATATGAAATCATTGAGGTAAAATAATTGCAAAATAAAGAGCATTTAATAAATGAAGGTGAAAATTGGAATTCTCACCTTCGTTGTATTGATGTAATAAAATTTTTTATGATACACTTTTCATAATGAAAAATTACAGACCTGTTGCGGCGATTTCAGTTGAGAGAGAAGGGAAGTGCTTGCTGGTGCGAAAGCCAAGAAAAGAAAATGCGTGGCAATTTCCTCAAGGTGGAGTTGACAAAGGAGAAACGTTTTTACAAGCAGCAGAACGAGAATTGAAAGAAGAATGTGGAGCAAATTTGAAAATAAAAATTTCACCAGAATGTATTACAGAATATAGATATGATTTTCCTGCAGATTTTTTACGTCATCATGGGGAATTTGCAGGAGCGAATGTAAAATTCTTCCACGCAAAATATATTTCTGGCGAACCAGAAGTTGATACGAAAGAAATTGTGGAAGCTCGTTGGTGTTTTCCGGAAGAAATACAAAAATTAGTAGAGAAGGAGTATTGGGAAGTTGTGAAAGAGATCGTGAAATAAATTTCTATTCCCACGAAAGGAATTTATCTTTGTAAACGATTTTCGTATTTCCAATATTTTTAAAAGTATTTCCTCGAGGATTTTCTTTCAACCAACGCAAACAATCATCTATTTCAGAGGCACTTGGGGTTTTCTTCGAAATACGGCGTAAAAATTCAGTTTGGATAGTTGAGTCCAACTCAATGAAAAAATTAAGCTCTATTGGTTCAATATTTGGAAGATTTTTTTCAATAAAATTTGATGCGTCCTGAAATATTTTTGATTCACGAACAAACACTTGTTCGAGGTTTGGAGTAATTTTTCGGAGAACTGGAAGAACTTCTTGTCGAATTAAGTTTCGTTCAAAATTTGTGTTCAAGTTGCTCTCATCTTCGCTCCATTTAAGCTTATTATCAGTTGCATATTTTTCGATTTCACTTCGTGGAACATTCCATAACGGTTTTTTCGAAACATCAAATGGAGCAAGTCCAGAAATTCCACATCCTTTCGTCAGTCGCCAAACCATCGTTTCCACCAAATCTGTTGCGTGATGTCCCGTGAGAATTCGATTAATATTATATGTTGTAACACATTTTTCGAAGATTTTTTTTCGTTCTTCTCTCCATGTAGCTTCCTGGTTTTTTTGCGGAACACTGGTAAGTTTTTTGCCGATAAAATGTGTATGAAGATTTTTGCACATTTCTTCAACCATATTCCATTCGATGTCGCATGTAGAGCGAGTCCCGTGATGAATGTGTAAAACAAAAATCTGTTCAGGATTCACACATTTTGCAATGAGATGCAAAAGAACAGTGGAATCAATTCCACCAGAAACAGCAATGCCAACATTTTTATTTACGAGATTTTCTCGCTCTAGGAATTTTGTGACGATTTCCTTTAAATTCATTTAAACGTTTGTAGTTTGAAGATTGAAAATTGAAGTTTGATTATATGTGTCCAGTACTGCCAAATCCACCGCGAGAATCATGGTTTGGGTGATTTACTTCATTCCATTCCGCTTGATCTGAACGAACAAAGAGTCCTTGTGCAAGGCGTTCTCCTCGTTCAACAATTACAGGGTTATCATCAAAATTTAGAACTTGTATTTTTATTTCATCTTCTGGGCCACAATAATCACAATCGATCAGTCCTGGAGAATTTGGAATCAATAATGACTTTTTCCGAAATAACGAACTGCGCGGTAAAATGAGCAGAGAATGACCTTCGGGGACTTTTACAATAAGGTTTCCGGGAACAAACCCGACAGCATGTGCTTCAATTGTAATTGTTTCACGTGCAATAAAATCAAAAGCACAACTTCCTTTGGTTTGATATTTCGGGAGAGGAAGTGTCGAATCAACGCGGTATACATTTATTTTCATCCTCGAAAAAGTAGCATTTTTTTGAAATTTTGGCAAAATCTAAGAAGATGAGGAAAATATTTTTGGCTTTCAGTATACTTGTTCTTACAAGTCTAAATTATACATACGCAGAAGAAAGTGCAGTTGAGATTGTAGAGCAGGTTTTACAACCAGTTATTACAGTTGATTCGTTTGTTCCAATAGGAGAAAAAGTTCTTTTTGATGCAACAAATTCAGGATTACTTGCGCCATCTGCAGGAGTACCAGTTTATGCATGGAATTTTGGTGATGGAAGTCGTATGAAATGGGGATCTCAAGTTGGATATCAATTTGATAAAGCAGGACGATACACAGTACGTTTACAATTACGACAAGGAAGACAGAGGGAAGTAATAGAGCGGACAATTTCAGTGTTTAATCGTCGAGCAGTATTAGTTGCAGATCCAGATTTTGATGCTTCAGGATTAATTGAACGTGCTGGAAAATATGGAATTTGGCTTGATGTTATACCATTTTCACGTTCTGTTTCAGGAGTGACAGCAGATGAGCAATTTATGAAGAAACTGCAAATAAAACAATCGTTTATTGAACAGGCAGATTTAATTATTTTTTACACAGAAAATTCAGGAGGAGTTCAGGGAGTTGCACAATGGTGGAAAGGGTTGCCAGAAGAAAATAGATTTAATCCTACACATAAGTTTTGGGTTCAAGTCTCAACTGGATCACTTTCACAATTGCGGAAATTATCACAACCAGGATTTGGGATATTGCAACCAGAAAAAATATTACTTACGCGACCAGAGGCGTTAGATGTCATTTTTGCTGCAGCAAAAATGGAATCAGTGGCAAATGAGTTGCGAGCAAGAGGTGTAGAATCTCAAATATTAGATGATCGTGTGAGTGCATCATGGTTCTTGCCAATTTCTCGAACAATGACGTATTTCGTAACACATGGAGTAACGCAAAGTGTTCTCTTTTTATTGTTAGTAGTGCCTTTTATAACTTTTTTAATTGCGTTTGCTAGACAAGTTATTGGATTACGAACATTTGGTGTTTATGCCCCATTAATGCTGACTTTGTCGTTTATTTTATTAGGATTTAGATTTGGTTTTGCCGTATTTTCTGTAGTATTGATTGTGAGTTATTTGATTCGATTATTATTCGATAAAGTTGAGTTGCTCTATATTCCAAAAATTTCATTACTTTTGTCGGCATTAGCGCTTTCATTTTTTCTTGTTCTGGGAGTAGCAGTGCAATTTGATACACAAACAAATTTAGCATTAGCTGTTTTCCCGATGTTGGTAATGTCAACAATATCAGAGAAATTTTTGTCTGCACAATCTGAAGGAGGACTAAAATCAGCCGTACAAATAGCAGGAGAAACAGTAATCGTTTCATTATTGGCATTCATGTTTGTTCAGTGGAATTGGATGCAAAATTTAATACTTGCGTTTCCTGAAATAATGTTACTTCCAATTCTAGGATGTATTTGGATTGGACGATGGACAGGATTGCGGTTGACTGAATATTTTCGGTTTTCAGCCTTATTTCGTGATGACTCCAGAGAAGAATGAGTTTTTTTCAACGAGCAAATCGGATATTAGGCATGAACGCGCGTAATCTAGAATACGTTGCTCGACACAATTCTTTTGCAGATAAAAAATTCGCAGATGATAAAATTTTTACCAAAAATTTTTTGTCATCACGTGGTATTGGAGTGGCAAAATTATTTCATGTAATACGCTCTCATACACAAGTAACACCAGAGTTTATAAAATCTTTACCGAGTGCATTTGTTATAAAACCAAATCGTGGGTTTGGAGGAGGAGGAATTTATGTATTTTTGGAAAAACAAAATGAAAAATGGATCACTCCATCAGGAGAGAAGTTCGATGTAAATGATATTTTTCGTCATTGTATTGATATTTTAGAAGGAAAATATTCTATTTCGGGAGTACAAGACAGTGTTATTTTTGAAGAAGTACTTGTGGCACATTCTGCATTTCGTTCTTTGACAGAAATAGGATTGCCAGATATTCGTGTAATTGTATTTAATCGTGTTCCAGTTTTAGCAATGTTACGAATTCCGACAGAAGAATCTGAAGGAAAAGCGAATATGGAGCTTGGAGCATATGGAATGGGAATAGATTTATCTACCGGAAAAACTACTGGCGCAGCCTATCATTCTAAATTTTTAAAAAAATTACCAAATGGAGAGCCTACAGTAGGATTTGAAGTTCCATTTTGGGACGAAATTTTATTAGCGGCAGCACGAGTACAACATACAACAGGAATTGGGTTTTTAGGATGTGATTTTGTAGTGGTTCCATCAGGAGTAAAGGTGTTGGAAGTAAATGCTCGACCAGGATTAAAAATTCAAATAGCAAATAATACGCCGTTAAAACCTCGTTTGAAAAAAGTAGCAGATTTGAATATTGCGTCTCCAGAAGATGGAGCAAAAATAGCAAAACAATTATTTGCACAAACTGTTTCAGTAGACTCATCAAAACCAAAACGAGAAGTAATCGGTGCGATTGAGTCAGTCGTATTAAATCTTTCTTCTCCAGAAATGGTATTAGCAAAAGTAGATTTAGGTGCCTCAGCGAACATTATTTCTGCTCGTTTTGCAACAGAGATAAAAGGTCTTTTGGACATAACAATTGGAGGACAACGTTTAAAATTACCAGTAAAAGAAGGGGAAACAGGGGAGTTTGACTTGCTCTTAGCTGGAAAATTTTTAACTGATTTTCTTATTGATGTGAACAAAAAAGTTGAACACTCTCCGGAGCTTATTGCTGCGGATTTAGATGAACGAAAATTAAAAAGTTTAGATGAAAAAGTATCAGAGATAGATGAGCAAATAAAACTTTTATCTGTTCTCAATCCGAGGAATTTATTGGAACAAAAAGAATTATTTTTTGCTCATAAAGATTATGTTCCTCGATTTCTTTATCGTGCTATTGAGTTAGACATTGATCGTTTTCGCAGAGAGTTAAAACGATTACCAACTAATATAGATCATATATTGGTTCCATTATTTAAAAATAAAATCCAAGAATTATCATATAAATTGGACTTAATTGAAGCACGAGAAACAGATCATTTTTCACAAGCCTCAGAAGTTTTATTTGGAAAAGTAACACAATCTCTGTATCGAGAAGCAGTAGATTTCATAAAGAAACATGCAAAAATTCTGGCAGACACGAGTTTAGTCGTTGATGCAAAGGGAGCGGCGGCGGTGGTTGAAAATTTTTGTAAGAAAAATAAATTGGGACATTGGACGGTTTCAATCATTAATGATTCTGTGGCAGATATGCAGGTTTCCAAAAAAGGGAAAGTGCTCATTCGGAAAGATGCGACCTTTACTGAAAACAGATTAACAGCGTTATTAGTACATGAAATTGGAACACATGTGTTTCGATTTGAAAATGGAAAACGACAAAAATTCCGATTATTTGAGCGTGGAACAGCTGGATATTTAGAAACAGAAGAAGGATTGGCGATTTATAATCAAAACCAATTAGGACTTCCTTTAGGTGAAAAATTCCTTACGCCGGCATTATTGGTTGTTGCGATTTTCTTGGCGAAAAAGATGGGGTTTCGTGAGTTATTTGAAATTCTACAACAAACCTATTCTTTATCCGATGAAGTTGCATGGAAGCTGTGTGTAAAGGCAAAACGTGGAACGGCGGATCAATCAAAACCAGGTTCATTTACTAAAGATTTGGCATATTTCAAGGGAGAACGTGCAATTGAAAAGTTCGTAGAAAATGGGGGAGATATTCAGAGTTTATACATTGGAAAAGTAACTATTGCTGATCTAAAAGCACTGAAAAAGTTTGATGACATGGTAAAGCCGAAATGGAGTTTATAATCGCTTCGCTTCAAAGCTCAAATTACAAAGTGCAAAGTGTTTATTCTGTAATTTTTTTATACCAACTTGCAGCGAGTTTTTTATCTCCAGCTTCATCTTCATAGTCAAAAATTTTATCTTTTTCCCAACCATTCTTTTTGTGAGATCCATGTGATTTTTCATTGTCTTCGTCAATTTGACAACACATAAAAATTTGTTTTTTTGTTTGTTTGCAAATTGTGCGGAGTACATCTTCAGTTTTCATTTCTAGAGCAGAAGAAACTCCTTGGCGACGAAAATTTTCATCTACCCATAGTGAATGTAACCAGTGGGAGTCAGTAGATTTTCCATATGATTTTCCTGCATTGACAATGCGGGCACCTATTACTTTTTCTTCTGATTTTGCAAGAACGAAAATCATACCAGATTTTTTTAAATGTTCTTTAAAATCTGTGACTGAGGTGAGTCCTCGTGATTTCAAAAACTCATCAGATGATTTTTTTCGATTTTTATATAAATCAATTAAAGATTCTATAGTTGCATCGTCTCCAGGGTTGTTTGCAGAAAAAACATCTACAGGAAAAGTTTTTGGAGCTTGTTCAAAAGTTGCTGGTAATTCTGTGATTTTTTCCATCTGTATATTATACATCTTTTTTATTTAAAAGTAAAGAGTGTGAGGCACTTAAAAGGAAGTCTAATTTGCATAAAATTACAAACCATAAAGTGCAAATAGTATTGTAGTTTGAACTTTTAAGTCCCGCAAAGCGGGACGCCTCTACATCCTTTCTGGAGCTTGAAATCCAAGTATTTCCATTCCTTTTTCAAGAACATTTAAAACCTTTTCGGCTAATGCAATACGAGCGCTTATGAGCTCAGGTGTTTCTGCTTTCAAAACAGAGTTTGCTGCATAATAACTCGACCAATCTTGTGCCAATTCTAAGAGATAAGTAGCGACATATGTAGGATTCAAGTTTTCAGCCGCGCGATTTAATACATCTGGAAATGCGAGAATTTTTGCACCAAGGTCCTTTTCTGCTTCGCCTAAATAGTTCTCAGCGTTAATATTTTTCTGTTTGCTGGCTTTTCGGAGAATAGATTGAATTCGTACTGCTGCGTATTGTAAATACGGTCCTGTGGCACCTTCAAACGCGATAGATTTTTTAGCATCAAACGTAATAGTTTTTTTCGGAGAAGTCTGTAACAAATAAAACTTCCACGCAGCATTTTGAATTTTCTCAGCAGTTTCGCGTATTTCTTCTTCGCTCCAATCTTCATGACGTTTTTTGATTTCTTCTGTTGCAAGAGAATGAAGTTCATCCATTAAATTATCTGCATCAACAACAGTTCCTTCACGTGATTTCATTCGTCCGTCGGGAAGGTTTACTAATCCATATCCGAGATGATGGAGATGTTTTGGATCAATGAGTCCTAATTTATTAAGACATGTAAATAAAACTTTGAAGTGATAGTTCTGTTCATCAGCAACCACATACATCATTTGATCTGGTTCAAAATCTTTCATTCGAGCTGTTGCAACAGCCAAATCTTGCGTTAAATAAATAGAAGTTCCATCTGCACGAAGTATCACTTTTTCATCGAGTCCTTCGTCTGTTAAATCAATAACAATAGCGTTATCATCTCTCTTTTGGAAAACACCTTTTTCAAGTCCATTTTCAGCAAGAGTTCGTCCTTCTTGGTAATATTCAGATTCTTTATATTCTTTTTCAAAAGAAACTCCTTGACGCTTGTATGTTTCTGCGTGTCCATTAAGTGCCCAACTCGACATTTTTTTCCATAAATTTTTAATTTCTTCATCACCAGATTCCCATTTCACGAGCATTGCTTTTGCTTCATCGATAAGTGTTTCGTCTTTTTTTGATTCTTCATTAAATTTCACGTACCAGTCTCCCACAAAGTGATCACTTTTTTTGTTCGGTTCTTCATTATTTCCCCATTTTTGGTAGGCGAGTATAGATTTACAAATATGAACGCCACGATCATTAATGATATTTACTCGATGAACTTTTGCATCTACGGATTCCAGTAAATTTGATACGGAAATTCCGAGCGCATGATTCCTCATGTGACCGAGATGAAGCGGTTTATTTGTGTTTGGTCCAGAAAATTCAATTACGATATTTTGTCCTGCAGAACAAGTTCCGTTGAGGGGGGTTTTAAACACATTTTCAAAGAATTGTTTTGGTGCGAAATAAAGATTGAGATATGGACCAACGAGTTCTGTTTTTTCTATAAAATCGCATTCTTGAAGTATTTCTGAAACGCGTGTTGCAATCTGAACAGGGGATTGTCCTTCACTTTTTGCCAGAAGAAAAAACTTCATTGCAAGATCGCCTGTTTGTCCACGAGGAACAGGTGCAAATTCTATCTTTGAACAAAATTCTTGATCAAAAGTTTTTTGTAGCCAAGTAAGTACAAGGTTTTCCATTGTTTATAGAGTAACAAATTAAGATATTTTGTCAGTTTTTCTTTTATTAAAATTAAAGAAAAGGGCGAGAAATATTTCCTCGCCCAAGATAAGAATCAGTTTTTATACAGATCTGATTCCCAGTCATGTAAATTAAACGCTATTTTTTGAGGAAGATTATAGATTTCTATAAATCCAGCAGAAGAGTTTTGGTTAAATGCCGTATTTTTATTAAATGTTGCGAGATTCTGATCGAAGAGAGAGTTTTGTGATGAAAGAGAAATGATAGAGATATTTCCTTTGTATAGTTTTATTTTCACCGTTCCAGTTACCTTTTTATTTTGACTATTGATAAAAGCGTGAATGTGATACATCACGGGATCACACCATTTTGAGGCATATGTTAAGTACGCCCATTTGTTATCAATAAAAGATTTTAATTCATTTTCTTCTCTCGTGGAGACAAGTTTTTCTAATTTCTTATGTGCTTCAATTAAAATACTTGCCGCGGGATTTTCATAGACACCTCTTACTTTTAATCCAACAATCCTGTCTTCAATTAAGTGAAAAATTCCTACGCCGTGTTTTCCTCCAATTTTATTTAATTCAGATATAAGAGTACTCAATTTTTTCTTTTTTCCATTTATCGCAATAGGTTTTCCTTTTTGAAATTCTATTTCTATAACTTCATTTTTATAACAAGCTTTTTCAGGAATAGAACACCATTTTAGAATTTTTTCATCAATAGTTATGTTTTCTGGATTTTCTATTTCTCCGCCTTCGCCCGTATTTCCCCACATATTTTCATCATAAGAAAATGGCGAGTCTTTTTTTTGAATTACTGGAATATTGTGTTTTTTCGCGTATTCAATCTGCTCATCTCTTCCCATAGACCATTCTCTTACGGGTGCAATCGTTTTTAAATTTGGATCAAGCGTTGTTATATATCCTTCAAATCGAACTTGGTCATTTCCTTTTCCGGTACAGCCGTGAGCAATTACGGAGCAGTTATATTTTTGTGCCATTTTTACAGCAACTTTTGAAATCATAATTCTGCCAAGAGGACAACTAAGAGCATATCCACCTTGATAATCAGCATTTGCCATGATCGCTTCACTAATAAATGTATTTGCAAACTCATCTTTTGCGTCATAAATAATTGCTTCTTTTGCTCCAAGAGAAAGTGCCTTTTCTTTAATTTCATTTAAATTGTCGACAGTTTGTCCAATATCAATTGTGAGAGTTATAACGTCACATTTATATTGTTCTTGAATCCATTTTAATAAAATACTGGTATCAAGTCCTCCAGAATAAAGGAGAAGACAAGTTTTAAATGTACCAGAATGCGCTTCATGAGAAGCGACTTTTTGATATGATGTTGTGGTTTTCATATTTATAAGGGTTTAAATAATTTAATATGTAATAAAAAAATTCCATCGCAGTGTAATACTGAGACGGATCAAAAATTGCGTTTTGGTTCACAAAATCTCCGCCTATTGGCGGCGACGACGAAGTTGTGAAACCAGAATCCAGACGTTCATTGCTGAGAGTCTGTCACGAGAGTATAGATTTTGTCAAATTTTTTACAAAAAATATCAAAATCAATATTGTCTAAAAAACTTTTTTGAGTAGAATCTTTTTGTTCCTCGCTCGGGTGGTGGAACGGTAGACACAGGAGACTTAAAATCTCCCGCTCTCACGGGCGTGCGGGTTCGATTCCCGCCTCGAGCACCACGAAAACATCTTTTATCCCTTGGGGTTGTGGATGTTTTTATCTTACGGAATATATTTAAAAATAATTTGTTTTTTTCAGCTTTCTGATTACTATCTGACTACCAATTTGCGCGGGTGGTGAAATGGTAGACACGCTGGTCTTAGGAACCAGTGCCGCAAGGCGTGGAGGTTCGAGTCCTCTCCCGCGTACCACGTCGGAATAATCTGTGTTTGTTCCGTTTTTTGTTACACAAAAAAGCTTCACTGCTTCGCTATTCCTTCTCCTTAAATCAAAAAATCAAAACACATTTTGTCAGTTATTTTGGGAATTTTGATTTAATAAAAGAAAGGCAAAAAAGATTTGAACTTTGTAGTTTGAAAATTGATATTTGGAGTCCCGCTAGCGGGACGAATTGGAGGCGCCATCCGGATTTGAACCGGAGTACAAGGCTTTGCAGGCCTCTGCGTAACCACTCCGCCATGGCGCCATCGCTCGCGAATACTATCTAACTAATCTTTTTTGTCCAGAATTTTAAAGCTCTTTAATATTTCAGGACACGGACTATCAGAAGCGTTTATTTGTTCAGAACTACAGCTCAATAACAAAAAGTTTGTTGATTCGGATGTGTGAATAATTTTTTGCCAGAAACTTCGAGTGGGAGTGTTTGTAGATAAATTTCCATTAAAAAAGCATTGATTTTCATCGACAAAATTTTGTGTGAAGTTTAAAAAACCCGTTTCTGCACCTTTGCTAAGTGCTTCTCCTGTTACGAGTTCATCACTGTATTCAAATGAAATGA
Organism: Candidatus Altimarinota bacterium; assembly: GCA_963677105.1. GTDB lineage: Bacteria > Patescibacteriota > Gracilibacteria > UBA4473 > UBA4473 > M50B91. The sequence goes on from OY781871.1 coordinate 822,007, forward strand.
CAACATTATCAGACCCATTTTGTGCCATTAATACAATATTTTTTCCATCATCAGGCGTTTGAAGTTTTTTCCATGATTCAGGAATAAAAATTCCTACTTCGGCGTTTCCAAGCGGAATAATTGCGTTATAAGGATCATCATGAATTACAGGAGTAGAACATCCGGCAATAGTTAGAGCGAGAACGAGAATCAGAAAGTTTTTCATTTTTCAGGAAAAATTGTACCGTGTGAGAGATGAAAATCAAACTTTGGTTTTTCGGAAAGAAAAAAGAAATTACAGATTTTGAGAAAGAAATGGCGAAACGTATTGGTTTTCGATGTGATTTTGAAATGAAAGCAATAGATCAGGCGGGAATAAATGATCCTTCTGTTGCAAAAAAACAAGAGGCGGAAAAAATATTGAATAAAATAAGTGATCAAGATTTCGTTGTTATTTTTGACGAAAGAGGACAGGAATTTGATTCGGTTGAGTTTTCTCAAAAATTGAAAAGTTGGATTGTTGCTCGTGGAACAATTCATTTTGTTATTGGAGGAGCTCACGGACATGATGAAAAAGTTCGTGAGAGAGCAGATATTTTATTAAGATTCGGAAAAATGGTTTGGACAAGAAATTTGTTCAGGAAAATGGCTTGTGAGCAGATTTATAGAGCATTGGAGATAGATGCTGGATCTAATTTTCACAAAATATAGTATTTTTAGTATAAGCGAATTGACTTTTTCACAAAAAGAGTTATTTATGTATTATGAAGAAATTTGAAGAATACGTTACAGATTCCTCTTTGGAATATGATTATAAAAGTTTATGTAATTCAGAATTACAAGAAAATTCACCAGAAGTAGATAATATAATTATAAATTTTGTTATTAAGTATTTAGCAAAATACATGAATGTTCGACATATTACGCGAGCTAATTTATTTATTGTTATTCAAGAACATTTGCAACCAGATTTTGGATTGAGTTGTTTAGCGGATATTCGATCTACAGCAGCAATCTTTAAACATATTATGTTTTCTCAAGATTATGATGCACACACACAGCATTTTCGAGGAATAGATTTAGGATGTGGAACAGGAATATTAATGGTTCCAATGATTATTAATGCTGTAAGAAATAATATAAAAAAAATTACGTGTATTGGTTTGGATATTGATGATGATTCACTTAAAAAAGCAGAAAATGTGTTAGATTTTACAGATGCGAATATTCAGTTTGAACAAGAAGATATTACGGCAGAGCTTCCATATGATTGGGTTGAAAAAAATAAACCAGAAATGATTGTGAGTGAAACGATTAATAATTCTATTGCACCCTTTTCTGTTTCAAAGGATGGAGAAGTCATTTCGAAAAAACCAGAAAGTGCAATTTTTAAGGAATGGCATAGAGACATTGATCCATATAGATTTGTTATTGAAAAACTTTTAGATATACCGGGGTTTTATCAGAGTATAAAAGAGAGAAAACAATTTTTATTTCCAGACATCATAAACAATCATCTTGAATTTCAAGGTAATAAAATAGCGCTTCGATTAAGTGATACTGATTTTATTCAGTTACAAGAATTTAGGAATAAATTTTATCAAGAATATGAAGATTTCTCGGTTGTTCGATGGCCAACAGATGAAATGATGGAAGAGAGTTCTTTCGAAATGGATTACTTACTTTCTTTGTTATAGAACTAATTTTACGCCTCACAAATTGCTCGTGCCATTTCAGCGCGAGTGATGGATCGATGTGGATCAATATCTCCAGAAGTAGGTAGAAGCATTTCTCGAGTTTGCGCTTCGTTTGTGTATTTTTTAAACCACTGACTTCCAGCAATATCACTTAAATTTTCTTCTTTAGTAGCAAAAATAATTTTTACTGCTTCTGCTCGAGTTACTGGATTTGCAGGACGAAAAGTTCCGTCTTCATATCCAGAAACAATTCCTTGAGAATACGCTGTTGTGACGTATTTTTCATACCATTCATTTGCTGGAATATCTAAAAAAGGGTGTATTGAAGAATTTGCAATTGATACCTGAAAAAATTCTAATACGATTTTCAAACATTCTGCTCGATTGAGCGTGTCATTTGGACGAAAATTTCCTGTCTGACTATCACCATTTACAACGCCTGATTCTTTGAGTTGTGCAATAAATTCATATTCCGGGTGATTGAGATCGACGTCTGGAAAACAGGAAGTTTCTGGGTTTATTAACTCACTAAACCATTCACCAGTTGTAGTAAAAACGCGTTTTGCTCCATACCATGCATTTTTCCAATAATCTGTGTTGAGAGAATCTTCTACGACTTTTTCATTGTACGAATTCGCATTTATAAATTTTCGATTTCCAATGTAGATTCCTACGTGATTTGGTTTTCGATCTGTCCAACCAGTATCAAAAAACACAAAATCTCCGATTTGTAAGTTTTCCTTCGAAACCTCTGTTCCAATAGAGTATTGATCAGTACTTGATCGAGGAATTTCTTTTGAAAAAATCTCATCACAAGCACAACAAAGTAAACTTGAGCAATCATATTCATTTGGACCATTTGCGCCCAATACATACGGTTTCCCGAGACAATCTGTACAAAATGAAACTAAATCGGAGATAGTTTTACTCATAAAAAAAAGATTATTTTTTTCGTAAAAATGCATCGACGAATGTATCAAGTTCTCCATCAAATACTTTATCTGGACTTCCCATTTCACAATCAGTTCGATGATCTTTTACCAATTGATATGGTTGTAACGTGTAGGTTCGAATCTGACTTCCAAAAGAGTTTTCCATTTGTTCTCCACGCAGTTCATCAATTCTTTCAGCATTTTGTTCCAGTTGCAATTGCAACAAACGAGATTTCAAAACTTTCATTGCTGCTTGCTTATTTTGCAATTGAGATTTTTCATTTTGACAGGTTGCCACCAAGTTTAATGGCAAATAGGTAATTCGTACTGCCGAATCAGTTGTATTAACACTTTGTCCACCACATCCAGAAGCACGAAACACATCAATCCTTAAATCAGAGTCTGCAATTTCAATATCAGTATCTTGTTCAATTGCAGGAAGAATTTCCACACGAGAAAAAGAAGTTTGTCGTAAATTTTTCGCATTAAACGGAGACAATCGGATGAGTCGATGTACGCCATGTTCTGATTTCAAAAATCCATACGCATTCAATCCAGAAATTTCTAACATTGCCGATTTCAATCCTGCATCTGAGGTAGATTCTTCCATAATTTGCACTTTCCAATTTTTTCGTTCTGCATATCGCAAATACATTCGCAATAACATTTGACTAAAATCTTCTGCATCTTGTCCGCCGTTTCCAGTAGAAATTTTCAAAATTGCATTATATCCATCGTATTCTCCAGAAAGAAGCGTCTCAATTTCTCCAGCAGCAAAGTTTTTTTCTGTCGTTTTTAGCTCACTCGCAATATCTTGTAATTCTTTATCGTCTGCCATTTCAGCAAGTTCTGGGAGATCGCGGAGATTCTCCGCAATTTGAGTCCATATTTTGATGAATGTTTCAAGACCAGATGCTTTTTGTGAAACCTTCTGTGCATTTTCTGGATTATTCCAAAAATCAGAAGCACTCATTTGTGATTGTAATTGCTCGAATTTCGTCTTTTTTTCTTCCAAGTCTAAGGTAGACTCAATTTCTTTATATCGAGTTGTAAGCGCGCTTAATCGTTCGAGAATTTCGGATTTTTGCATCGACGAAAGAATAGCATGATTTTTTGTATGTGTCATTCTCCCAGAAAAAATTATTTTCCTGGCCAATATTGAGTCCATCCGCCTTCAGAAGTATTTCGAATATAATGATAAATATAGCCTTTTTCTTGAAGTGATTGTGGCATAACATAAAAATCTTCTCTTAAAAAAACAACATCATCTCTTGTTTTAACTAATTCAATTTGTGATATTTTCGTAGCATTTTTTAAACTTTCTGGAGTTTCCCAGCCCTTTCCATTTGTTACTATTCTTTCCCATCCTTCTTCGATTAAGAATTCTTCATCTTTTTCATTTTCTGTTTTTTCTTTATTTTCAACATCGTTAGCATCACGTTGTTCAAGCATTTTTAATTGAATTACTTTTTAATAAGTCATTGGTATAATGTGTTATTTACATAATTTGTCAAACTTGAAAAAATCAGGAATTTTAATATAAAACAAACTTGCGTTTTCAGGAAAACATACTAAAGTGTATTTAGTTTTTTAAATTATAAAAAATGGTTGAAAAAATGGAATCGAGCGCGGGAGGAATAGCAATTTTAGATAAAAAGCTAAATTTTGGATATAAAGAAGAACTAAAAGAGATAGCGAAACTAGTAATACAAGGAGGGAATGTAGAAGAACTTTTGTCTAAAGCGAATATTGAAGAATTGGCGCCAGAAAAATTAACTCAGTTATTAGCAATTATTGGATTAGAAACTCTTCGTGAAATAGGACGACAACAAAAAATATTTACTATATTGACTTCAAATAAAGGCTATTCATCTTATGAAGAAGCGGGAATAGATAATATATTACAAGATTCAGAACAGTTTCCAATGACGATTTCCTATCAGGGAAAAGAATTCTTTTTTCCAACTAAAGATAAAAACGAATATCTTGCAATAGAACTCACGAATATAGAGCGTTTGAAATTAGGACAATTAGATGAAGATGACGTATTACAAGAAATAGAAACATTTCTTCAAAAACATAATCTCATTGAATCAGTAGAACAAGATTCTGTGGTTGAAGACACTTCTAATGAGACAAAAGGAGAGGTATTAGGTGTTATAGAAAACAATGATTGTCTTCATGCTTTTATAAAGAACAATAGAGGAAAAACTTTAACAAAAGAAGAATTTGTTCAAGAATATATAAAATTGTTCCCAGGAATTTCTGAGGAAGACATTTTAAAGAAGTTTCCTTTATTACAACCGGAAGATAGAGTTACTGTTATGCTAAAGTCTGATAGACATCCGTATTCTCTACAAATAGAGGTTCGTGATACAGATGGGAAGATTAAATATAGTCAGAGTAAAACCATAAATTAGTTATTAAAAAAACTCGTGAAATTCTCACGAGTTTTTTCTTTATCTGATAAATTTTCTTATCGAATCTTTCTTCGCATAAATGCTGGTGTTTCCAGTTCAGCTTCAAGTTCAGATTTATCGTCTCCTAATGTGAAAGCTTTTCTCATTAATGCAGAATGTCCAGCTGGTTTCTTTTTATCAGTGTCGGAAAATCCAGTTGCAATAACTGTAATTTTCATCTCACCAGTATAGTTTTCATTGATAACAGCACCGAAGATAATGTTTGCTTCAGGATCAGCAGCCTCAGTAATTGTTTTTGCCGCTTCATCAACTTCAAACATTGAAAGATCGCTTCCTCCAGTAATATTGAATAAAATTCCTTTTGCTCCATTGATTGACTGATCAAGAAGAGGAGATTCGATAGCTGCTTTTGCCGCTTCGATTGCTCGGTTTTCACCAGCTCCGTAACCAATTCCCATCAACGCAGTTCCTGCTCCACTCATGATTGAGCGAATATCTGCAAAGTCCACATTAATTAATCCGTGTAATGTAATTAAATCTGCAATTCCTTGCACTCCTTGTCGTAATACTTCATCCACAACGCTAAATGCATCAGTGATTGGTGTTTGACGATCGATAATAGAAAGGATTCGGTCGTTTGGAATAGTAATTAATGTATCAACATTTTTTGCTAATTCCTCGTGACCCAGTGTCGCTTTTTTACTTCGAGATTGTCCTTCGAATGAAAATGGTTTTGTTACCACTCCTACAGTAAGTGCTCCGAGTTCTCGTGCAATTTGTGCTACAACTGGTGCAGCTCCTGTTCCAGTTCCTCCACCAAGTCCACAAGTGATAAATACCATATCTGCTCCCTTGAGTGCTGATTTTAATTCTTCAACAGATTCCTCAGCAGCATTTTTCCCAATATCAGGATTTGCTCCTGCTCCAAGTCCACGAGTTGCTTCCATTCCAATGTGTACCTTTGTTTCTGATTTTGAGTGATACAAAGATTGAGCATCAGTATTTATTGAAACAAATTCTACATTTGCAAAATCAGAGCTTGCCATACGATTTACAGCATTGCATCCACCACCACCGACACCAACAACTTTGATGTTTGCGATAGGAGAAATGGCTGGATCAACTCGCATTGATGCAGAAGAAGCTACAGCCGGACCTTTTCGGCTATTATCGATTGCGGATTGGAGTAAGTCTTTCATTGTGTGTGGGGGAAAAGGGGAATACGTGAGGGAAAATTAGGGAAGAAGTCGTTTAAAGAAATCTATAACGGAATCTCCAATGTTACCAAAATTAAAATTTAGTAACGAAGAACGAGAAGTTCCGTATCGTTGAGCAAAGTGGAGAAGACCGATTACGGTAGCAAATCCAGGATCATCAACACGATCAATAATTCCCTCGATATCACGAGGACATCCAATTTGAACCGGAAGTTGCAATACTTCACGAGCTAGTTCTACTGTTCCTGGCATTTTTACAGTACTTCCACAAAGAACAACACCGGCTGGCAAAGCTCCCGCTCGATCAATTGATTCAAGTTCATCTCGAACCATTAAGAAAATTTCATGATATCGTGCTTCAATAATTTGAGACATTTGTTTTTTTGAAACAGTGTGAGCATCAGTACGAGAAATTTGTGTAAGATCGATTTCTTCTCGATCAGAAATTTCTGATGGCTGACATGTTCCGTATTCAATTTTCAATTTTTCAGCAGTGTCAATCGCTGCTCGTGCTCCAATAGCAATATCGTTTGTGATGTGTTCTCCTCCAACCGGAATAACAGAAGAATAAATTACAGATCCTTCTTCAAAAACAGCTAAACTTGTTGATCCTGAACCAACTTCTACGACAACACTTCCGAGTTCTTTTTGTTTTCTTTCAAGAACAGATTCTGCTGCAGCAAGATGTGATGGAACAATTTCTTCAATATTAATTCCTGTTTGATATAGACATTTTTCAAGATTTCGAATAGCGGCTCGCTGTCCAGTAATAATGTGTGTTTCAACCTCAAGTCGAATCCCAGACATACCAACAGGATATTTAACCTGATGCTGAGAATCTACAGAAAAACTTCGTGGAATAGTACGTAATATTTCTCGATTTGCCGGAAGGCTTACTGCTCGTGCAGCATCAAGAACACGATCCACATCATCTTCGGTGATTTCTGCGCTATTTCCATTTATTGCAATTACTCCTCGAGAATCAAACGTTTCAATGCTTGACCCAGAAAAGCTTACAAACACTCTATGAATTGGTTCGCCGCTCATTCGTTCGGCCTCTTCAATAGCAGCAGAAATACATCCAACAGCTTCATCCATGTCAGAAATAATTCCACGACGAATTCCGGATGAAGGAGCTGATCCGACACCGATAATATTAACAAGAGGTTTTTTGTCTTCTACGACACCAACTACAACACGGATACGCGAAGATCCAATGTCGAGGGCTGTAAATATTTTTTGTTGTGACATGTTTTTTATTCAGATTTGATTCACGGTAAATCCTAGCAGGACAAAATCTCTTGTGCAAGCATTTTCTTCACTTGTAGTGCGGATGAACTTATTTTTTGTCCAATGAAAAACATACAGGTAGAGGGTTGCAATATTTTAACTTCAGAAAAAAAAAGTCGAAAAAACAAAAAATGTGTTCAATGTTCTTGTTGCTTAAATATGAAAGAATCGTAATAAATTTCACAATAATTTATTTTTTAATATTTTCTTGGAAAGAAAGAGGATTTTTTTATTTAAAAAAGCTGTAATTGTTCTTCTTGAATGCTTTTTTTTGACACATTTTTTTGTTCAATATTTTGTTGTTGTTCTAATTTTTTATTCAATCGAAAGAGTCGACCATTTAAACTTCTGAAGTTTAATTTTTCAAAAAAGGATTGAAGAGAGTCATTTGGAATATCAAATTGAGAATCCCAATTAATTTCAACAGGGACGTCAGTTTTGATTTTTGCTAATACTTTACACTGGCGCACGTACGACTCTTCAGTTTCAAGTTTTTCTCGCCACTTCATAGATAAATCTTGTGTATGATCAAAAATATTATCGAGTGTTTCCCATCGTTGGAGCCATTCAGCTGCTGTTTTAGGACCACATCCTCCGAGTCCTTTAAAATTATCAGAACTATCTCCTACAAGGGCTTTAAAATCAATCATTTGTTCTGGAGTAACTCCAAAGCGAGCTTTTACTTCTGCAGGAGTGTATATAGGAGATTGATCTATTTTTCCATTTAGTTTTACTAGATTTATTTTCGTACTCAGTAATTGTGAATAATCAAGATCGCCGCTTACAATGCGAACATCCATATTTTTTTTTGCAGCTTGTACAGCAAGCGTTCCACAAATATCATCTGCTTCAAATCCTGGGACTTTTAAAAAAGGAATATTAAAGGCCCTGAGTAATTCTTCTACAAGAGGTATTTGTGCATAAAAATCGTTTGGAGTCGGAGTTCTATGCGCTTTGTATTCCGTGTCCAGTTTATGTCGAAAAGTTTTTTCTTTGGTATCAAAAGCAACAATAATACGTTCTGGACGCAAGTGTTCAAGGACAGAAAGAAGTGTTGAAGCGAATCCATACACCATTCCAATAGGCATGTTATTCCAAACAGGAACAAATCCTCTATTAATTCCATGATACGCGCGATGCATCAGAGCATTTCCATCAATAAGTACGAATGAATTTTTATTTTGCCACATTTTGAAGAGTGAGGAAGGTGAAATGTTCGATTTTTTTCTTTTCTTCTGGTATTATATCTTGATTTACCTACTTTACAAATCAATGACAACAACAAGTTCTGCTCTCACAAAAAAATCTACGAAGACAAAATTTCGTGTAGGTGTTGTGAGTGCGATTACAGAAACAGGTGATTCAACCTTACTCTGTTCAGCATTAGAAGCAATGTGTTCGTTGGGATTTAACGTCTCAGTTTTAGCTGAAGGTGATGCGTTAGCACAGAAACTTTGTTTTGAATATGCAGAGAAATTTCCACGAAAATTTTCCATGCTTGAGAGTATGCCGGATAATCGTGTGAAAATTTTAGAAAAAGCAGATGTGATTGTTTTTGCGACTTCTCCAACTAAAAAGGAGCTGAAAGAAATAATTGCAGCTGGAGTAATTCCTGTTTTACCGGAAGGATGTGGATTGGATAATTTTGATGCGCAAAAAGAAACTGGATGCGCGTTTACCTTTGAGGAAGGAAATATTTGGTCACTTGTGGCGGCACTTGTTCGTGCATCAGAAAATCGTAAATTTAGTTGGGATTGGAAAACAGTGAAACAAAATTTAGTTACATTTCACGGATAAATTTATATTTACATAGGTTGTAAGAGGCGTAAATACGCCTTTTGTGTAATATTTTGCAATACATTTATTCTCCGAAAAAATTTAGTATTTGTACTTTGATATTTGTGATTTGAAAATTGACATCAAAGTTGCTTTTTGTCCTCTGATAGTCTATAATGAAAGGATAATGTCAACAGATGAAATCGAAAAAAACAGCTCAAAAGATAAAAATGGAATTAAAAGGCCAGGATCGAATGATGTCTGCATTGAAAGATATTATGAAAAAATATGCAAAACAAACGGAAACTTTTATCCAAAAAGAAGACTCAGATACGGTAGAACATTTGCTTCAAGAATTTCCTAATACCGAAAACGATGTCTCGCTTTGATTCGGATGAGAGGGAATACGTTCAAGATAGATTGAAAGAAATTAAAAAATCTCTGGATGATTTGAAGGCAGAAGTGGAAGTTTCTAGAAGTGATGAAAAAAAGATTGAACGGAGAAGAAAGGAAATGAAGAAGATGGTGAAAGCGTGTAAGAAATCTCTTGGGCTGCGCAGACGAGAGTCTCTTACACGAGAGCAAAAAGAAGACTTACATCTTTTGTCTACAGAATTTTATAGTGAAGAATATGAAGATTTAGACAGATTTAAAGAAGAGTTTCAGGAATTATCTTCCCAGCAACAGATAGAGTTTGCTTATAATCAAGTATCAATGTCTTGGAGAGAAAAACGAAGGTTTTTTGAAAATATGGAATTGTATCAAGAGACAGGAGTTCCTGTGGCAGATATATTAAAATTAGTCGCGATAGAAGAATATGTAGAACAGGGAGAAGTGAAACTGGATATTTTTGGAAATCAACATGCTCCTTGGAATACACCGAATGTTATAGAAATATTACCAGGTGGCTTAGAAAAGGCTCGTACGGAAATATCAGGATATTATGAAGTAGCGCTTTTAGTTGCACCTTTTACCAATCCTACAGAAATTCTGTATAAAATAGATAATTTATCAAATGAAATTGATCGACCAGAAGTACAAAAAATTATAGAAATTGTTCATCAAAAAAATCCTGAAGGGATTATGAATGAGTATTCAGAAAAAAATCCTCGAGCATATATTGATAAGAAGAAAAATGCAGCAGATGTATTACTTCTTCCGGCACAAAATCCACAGACAGCAAAAGATTTCTTTTCTTATTTTAATACAATAATTAAAAACTCATTTACAGAGAATGATTCAGAGAATAATAAACGATTAGAATCTGTTTTAAAGACGGCGAGTGAAAATGTATCAGAAGAAGATGAAGCAATAACAGAATTAATCAATATTGTTCTTTCAAATAAAGAATGGAATTCTGCAGAAGAGAAAACAAAACAAATAATTGAATCAATTTCGAATTATGATTTATCAAAAATTAAGATATACACAGAAACAAAAGAAGTTGATGTCGAAGCAGCTCCATTTCCGTCACTCATTATTCCTCATTTAGGATTTCGTTTAGCGTTATCATTATTTCCAGAAGTTTATCCTCAAATAAAAGAAATTACTGGCAATGAATTAGGAAAAAAAATAACAACGCAGATCATACAACAAAATTTGCAGAATCGAGAACGTGTAGATGAAGTGTTGACTTCAAGTAACGTAGGTACAATGACGAAGGATTCAGAAGAAGTGTACAAAGACAACAATGTATTAAAAATGTTTGCAGAGACGGGTGATTTGGATGAAATATTAAATTATGTAGAAACAATAGACGATAGTTATTGGTGTAAAGCTGTTATATTAGAAAATTTTTCTTCCGAAATGAAACGGAAAGATTTTCAGAAAATAGATGAAGATGGAAATGGGGAAGACACAGTTGCTGAACTTCTGTTTTCACAACTTTCTTTTAATGAGGCACAAAAACATTTTCCAGCTTATTGTGAAAAATTAGGAATAGAAAAAGCTTCAGTATTGATGAAACCAATTTTTGAAAAAGCGTGGAAAAATAATACATATAATTCAAGAAACAGTTTTACATTTCTTCTTGCTTATTGTACGGAAGACGCTGGATACACCGACGAAATTTTTTCAAGTCTTGTAAAAGTTATGATTGATATAGATCGACCAAGAGTGATACAAGAATATCATTATTTTAAAGGAGAAAATGGGAATTGGCCACAAGATCACGAAAAGAGATTTTGTTCTTCCATACAGGAATTAATACCTTCTTTGTGTGCGAAAGAATATGGGGATTATTTTGAGCAACGTAAAATACAGGAAGATTTGGAAGCACCAAAATTGAATATTGATGAAATTCATCGGAGTGATCTCTCTGAAAATTTATTAACATATTATGAAAATTTTACTGAAGAATTGGGAAAAGAGGAAGGAGAAGAAGCATTTCGTTTACTGTTGCAAGAATCCGGAAAAGTAACATCGTTATTTTATAATTTAAATTGGGAAAAGTTTTCACAAGACAAACAAGAATTTTTTGTAAAAACATGGATTAAATTCGATTCAGAGAAGCCAATTTATCGCTTAAATAAAATGCCTGATAGTTTGCAAGCATTTGTTGTGGAAATTTATTCAGATAAATATATAGACCGAGTTGGAAGTAAGGGTATTTGTTCGATCTTACCAAAATATTACAAAAAGATATCAGAAACAGAGGGGACAGGGGAAGCACAAAGAAAGGTTGTGGAATTACTACAAACAATGTCGGATGTAGAAAAGGTTCTTGATTATCATTATTGGAATTATGAAATGCCAAAGGACTTACAAAAACTCGTTATAAAAACAGTGGTTCCATTGGCGCCGGAAAAGATAATATCTAATTATGATGATGTTGATTATCGTATGCGTGAAAAGGAAGTGCTTCCAATTTTATTACAGGGACATAGAGAGCTCTGTATAAAACATTTTGATAAAATAGATTCTTACTTACATGGTGTTGACGATTTAGTTATAGATAAATTTTTTGGGAATGATCCTCAAAAGACAATGAAAGAAATTCTTCTTACAAAGAGTGGAGTCGAGAAATCTAAATTAGAGAAAATATTTTCTCAGGCAGCAAAAAAAGAATTTTCATTTTTTCCAGAGACCTATGGAAATAGAGCGTATTTGAATATTTCAAATCGGAAAAAGCAAACAATTATTCATAAGCCAAATGAAGAAAAGTTTTTGCATGCGTGTTTGGTAGAAATGGTTGGAACAGGGGGAAAAGCAGGACTGATATTAGAACTTCTTGAGCGTCAAGGGTTTAATGTAAATATGTTTGATGATGGAGATCAAGTGTGGTTTGAGAATCAAGAATTTCATGTTCAAAGAGCAAAAGATGAGAGTATTGAAAGAGTGACATTGTATTGTGCTCGAGAAGACTTAAAAGGTTTAGGAGATTGGGATAAGGATAGCTGTTTGAGGTCACTAGGAGAAAAAGAAATAGTAAAAAGGGCGAAGAGAGGCGCAATGGAAGAAGTATTAGAGAATCTTCCAAATGTGGATGGATATTTTAAGAGAGATTTTATAAAAATATTTAATAAGCTTTCGTACTCTTTTGCACTAGAAACACTTCCTGATGATAATCTGCCGAATGGAACGCCCGAAATAGATATTAGTAAAAATCAATTAAGATGTTTGGCTAAAGTGTATCCTGATTTTATTTTGAAAAATATAGAAGTGTTATTAAACAATCACTTTATTAAAGTGAATTGTATAGATTTGCTAACCGGACTTGGACCTTTTTCACCAGAGCTTTTTTGGGAAAAATTTGAGGTTATAAAAAAATATGCATTAGAGACACCAACCAAGAAAAAACATGGAAATAATTCACCGGATTATTCATTGATGTCGGATATGTTTCTAAAATTGGCAAAGCAAAAAGAGGGAGGAAAAGAAATATTTAAAAATATGGGAATAGTGAAAGCGTGTGTAAGTAATGAGGAGTATTTAACAGAAATATTTAAAGGAGCTGCTAAAACAGCGCCAGCAAATGCGTTGAAACAGGAAATACTTTCTGAATACAAAGATTTTCTACAGGGAAAAGAAATCATAAACAGAGCCATAGAGTATGCTGAAAATGATGAGAAATTTATGTCGATTTTTGTATCTGCTCCAACGTATTATACCGAGTCGTATAAAGAAAAACTTACGTCAATTGCTATTAGACATTCGGAAAAGACAATGGCAATCCTTCAATCTCAGGAAGTGAAAAATGTATGGGAAGGAGCTGGACTTACAAATGTAAGAGAATATTTTGTGAAACAAGTTGAGCGTGAACTCATTAAAAATGAAGTTTATACATTTATTGAAAATAATCCTTCAAAACACCCTCAAGATTTAAAATCGGACCCAACATTAGAATATTATCCAGAAATCAGAGATACATGGATTACTTCGAATGAACATTTCAAAAGTAGACCAAAATTAAAACTTCGTTTTGATCCTTCTTGTCGAAAAGAATTAAATTCACCAAAAGCTATTAAACGAAGAAAACTCTTAATTGCTCGATATTTGGGGTTGAGAAATAAAGATTTGAATCCATCAGATATTACTCCAGAAATGGTACAAGAAGCAGATTATAAAATATTTGAGGCAAAGCAAAAGAAATACAATAAGCCTTTATTTCAAGGACGAAATGTAATAGGATATTTCCCATCAAGTGATTTAGGAATAAAATTTGAGAATTTAAAACAAGCGATTGGTGCGCAACAAACAAATAAAAACGGAGAGGTATCAGGATCGTATATTGACTTTCAAAAAGGAGAAAGATTGAGTGACGGAGCACGTGATCAAATTATCAATGCCGATCCGCCTCTTACTTTTATAACGCATAAACATAGTGCAAGTTCAACAGTGCGTGAACTTCAAGATGCATTAATAAAACGATGGGAAAGATTGACAGCTGAAGGAGTAGAACCTTCAGAAGAAAATAGAGATTTTCTTGTTGTTGGAGGTTGTGGCATAACGGATGACCTTAGAGATGATCTTTGTAGAGCGATGAAAAAGAGAGGATATCCTATTCCAGATATTGTTGTAGAAACAGAATATGGACAATATGGATATGCTTATTACAAAAAAGAAAAAAATACGGAATTTGGATCATCATTTTTGGATAGAGTAGTTTTTAATAAAAATCCTCAAAAAATTTCTACATTTGGAACTATGTGGGAAAATCGAGATAAATATTATGAGATGAAAGACTCGAAAGGAAAATCTGTTCTTCCCGGAAATGCAACATTTTTAAGTGAAGATGAACTTGGGGAATTATTACAAATTGCAATGAATGAAGAAGATGGAGTTGATGAGTTTGTGAATGTTTAAAGTACAAATATTAAAGAACAAAATATTTTTAAAACAGATAGTCATACTTTGTTCGTAATAATAAAAAAGAGCGGATTTTCCGCTCTTTTAAAAATTAATTTTATGTATTTTTTATTCCATTGCTTGATTTACTCGCATAACAATACTTGGAAGTGCAGATCCTTGATCGTTGTATCCATCTTTAAGAGAAAAGTTTTCTGTTTTTCCGTTTAATTCAAGTTGGAAAATATATGGATCATTGTCTCCGTCATAAGATTCTGGAGTGTGTCCAGCACCTTTTGCTTTTACAGGATCTGGATTCTTTGGAATATAAATTTTTCCCAATGTTCCAAGACCAATTTCATAACGACCATTTTTTAATGATGTGTTTGAAAAATCAACATCACATTTTACTTGTTTTTTTAGATCGTCACAAAAGTCTTGAATATCAATTACTTCATTATTTTCTACATTTGCGGGGAGAGAGGTTCGTGCAACATTCACAATTTCTTGACTATCAGTTACAGACAATGGATCCATTCCGAGCATATTTTCTGTTTGTCCGGCCTCCATTAAGTCTTCCATTAAATCAGTCCATTCATCTTTTGTTGCTAATGCAGTTGCTAAGTCAGCTGCATCTTTCAGAATTGATTCATACATAAAGCGTATATTATCATTTTCTGATTCAGGGAGATTTGGTAAATCTGCTCCTCCATATTCAGCTTCTAATGAAAGAATGAAATTTGATTTTTCAAGAAATGCTTCTTTTGTTACATCCTCTAACCCAGCTACTCGAACGTATTCATTTTCGAAGTTACTTTTTGAGGAAGCCGATAACGATTCACGATTATTCATTATAAAAAAGGTTTTATTTGTTTCTTCGTGGTTTATTTCTCATTGCAGCTTGCATAATTTTTACATTAATTTTTGAAATATCTTTGGCTGCAATTATTTCTTTCTCTAAATATTGTCCTGTAACTTCTACATCTCCATTTTCTAAAACAGTACATTGATACTTATTTTTTCCTACTGTTTTTTCTACATTAGCCCCTCCTAAGAGTTCAACACTTTTTTTCTTTGTGCCAGTAGAAGTAACTTCCTTTTCTTCAGGTTTTTTTGGTTGTTCCTCCTTTTTAGCTGGTTTTTCTTCAGGTTTTTCGGGAATACTTTCTTTAGGTGATTCACTTCTATGAGCGCTTAAATGTCGTCTAATGCTTTCTTCTATAGATCCGGTATGAGGTCCCACAAGTATGAAATTTTGTTTGTCCTTCTCTTCTACTTTAATATTTCCACTTTCTAAAATTTCGCATTTAAATTTTTTACCATCAACTTTTTTGGTTTTCTTTTTTCCTTCCAAAAAGTCGATAGCTTCTTCACGTTTAATATAATTTTCTCGTTTTTCATTTGCAGTCTTTTTCATTTTTGCAATAACTTCTTCTGTTTTCTTCAAATAATTTGAAGCATCAGCCGCTGGGATAATAAGTTCATCCATTTTTCCCCATGTTTTTTTGTCTTTCTTCTCTTTTTGCACTTCTACTTTTCCTGTTACTTGGATATCTCCATTTTTTAAAACTTCGTATTTTAAATTTCTATCAGGAGCCTCAACAGTCTTCTTTCTTGTTCCTAAGATATTAATACTTGCTTCCTTGCTTGGTTTGAATTCTTCCTTCGGTTTAGGCTCAGGTTTAGCAGCAGGTTTTGCTTCAGGATTTGCTTTCGGTTTAGGCTCAGGTTTAGCAGCAGGTTTTGCTTCAGGATTTGCTTTCGGTTTAGGCTCAGGTTTAGCAGCAGGTTTTGCTTCAGGATTTGCTTTCGGTTTAGGCTCAGGTTTAGCAGCAGGTTTTGCTTCAGGATTTGCTTTCGGTTTAGGCTCAGGTTTAGCAGCAGGTTTTGCTTCAGGATTTGCTTTCGGTTTAGGCTCAGGTTTAGCAGCAGGTTTTGCTTCAGGATTTGCTTTTGGTTTAGGTTCAGGTTTAGCAGCAGCTTTATTTTGTGCTTCCATAAATTTTTTTGCTCCGTCGCTTGTATAATCGTATTCTACATCAGCTGGATCTTGGATTTGAATTATAACGTCTTTTGTTGTGTCGTAATTTGGAGCTTTAGCAAACATTACTTTTTGTCCTGGGTGAATTAAATGTGCCCAGTTGTTTTCTTTTCCTCCAATAGTTCCTTGAATTCCTTCTTTTGCTGTTCCATTAGCATTATAAAATTGAACAGTAGTTTTTGATGTAATATTAAATCGTCTTGCTTTCAGCATTTTTGCTCGATCTTTCCAAGATAAAGAAGAATCAATTCCTTTTACACGAGCGGTTTCTGCTCTATCGAATCCATATGCAAGAGAAGCCAGGGTGTCTCCCTTTTTTACGGTTGTTGACATGGTATTAACTGCAAGATTTAGATTAGTAAACTCTTTCAAATTATTAAGATCGGTTGAGATTTGATCTCTAATTTTGTTTTGTTCGGACGTTTCCCATTGTTTTGATGCATCAACTGCTGCATCTGTTCTTTTTTCTAAAATGAATAGAAAGGGGGAATGTCCTTTTTGTAAGCCGAAATCATGCGATAAATTTTTCATGTATTAAAATTACATTAGATTATTTTAACATAACCTTTTAAAAAACACAAACGTATTATATACCATTTTCTAAAAAAAAGAACAGTCATTTTCATTTAAAATAAAAAGTGGGAACAATATCCCACTTTTTTATAATTATTAGTAATGTGAATTAATTATTCAATATCTCCTTCCAAACGTTCTCCTCGATAAAGACGACGAAGTGAAATTCCTTTATATACATAAGGTTTTTTAACTCGGCGTTTATATGTAGAAGAAACTTGTTGGCGATTTGATAAATGATTTTTCCAGCCATCTGTTGTTTCTTGAGCTTCTAATCTTTTGGTTCGACTATTAGCCTCTGTGCTCCAAAATTCTCCCGATAGTTGTCCAGAACGATCCATTTCTGTCGCAGAACCGCTTTTTATTCCGCTTCGTGCATTTCGACGACGACTCCAGTCTTCTTTATCTTTTGTTAGGCGACGAGAGTCTTGTAACAGGAATTTTTTTGTTGTTCCAAACGACATTGTTGTAGTAGTTCGTGTTGCGCGTTTTTCTTTTCCTAGACTTTTTTCTCTATCAGAGCCTCCTCGAGTAAGGGTTCCACTTCCAATACGTCGTCTTCCGAGCACAGAAGGTTTTTCAGTATTTTTCGTTGCTGGACGTGATTTTATTCGGCGTTGCCAACGACGTTTTAATACTTCCTCAGGACTTGCACCAGTTTTTTCTGATGAGTAATTTTTACATGAATCAACAATTTTCCAGTCACTTGGAATTTCCTTAGTATCTGTGAAAACCTTACAAGTTCCGTGAGAATCAATTGCAGATTGTTTTACATCAACTGCAAGAGTTATTGTGGGCAACATGAGAGCTGTAATCAATAATAATTTTTTCATAATTAATAATTATTTTAAGGTTTCTTCTATCACGTCATCTTCATATCCATTTACAGGAATATTTGTAGGAAGTGGGCGTTTTGTATATTTTTTCATAGACATTGGCCGTTGAAGTTTTATTTTTTTAGTAGCAGGATTTTCTTTTTTAAAACGATTTAAAGATCGCACTGACCGATAAGTCGATAATTTTTTTATAGCTTCCTTTTGTGATGCGTCGGTAGTATTTAGTGAAACTTTTTTTTGTGAAATTTGTTTCGGTGTTTCATATCGTCTTTTTGTATTTGCTCGAATTGTCTTTGAGGTTGAAATATTGATTTTTGATGTAGGAGAAATGAGTTTTGCTTTACGTGACTTTCTTATAGAGATTGTTCGTTTTGATTTTACTGGAACGAATCTTTTCGATTGGATTTGGATTTTCTTTTTGAATTCTTCTGGTTCTACTTTTTTTACATTAGAATTCGTAGAAGACTTAATAAGAGTAGGTTTTATTGATAATTCTTTCTTTTTTTCAGTCTCCATTAAATACTGTTTCTTTTCCATTTCTTTTTTCTCCTTCCAATCAATTTTTGTTTCTTCAGGAGTTTTATTTTCTGTTAAATATGGAATATTAATTTTCCGTGTTTTTCTTTCTTGATGTCTTATAGATGTTACAACTGGTTTTTTTATCACAGTTTTCTGTTCTTGCATTTCTTCTTGTTCTTCGCTTATAGGCATTATTGTCATTGGATCACATATTTCCTGTTCCATAGAATCATCACATATATGTTCTATCATTTCCTCAACAGAGATAGAGGCAGGTACATCATTTGTTGCAAACGCAAAAGTGGGGAAAATGATTACTGAAGCCAAAAGTATTTTATTCATGATTAATTACGGTTACGGTTTAGTAGTCGATTTCGTAGTGCTTGGAGACGAGAAGCTCGTGTATTAGAACTTGATGAAGAAGTAGATGTACTACTTTTTCGTTCTAATGAACGAAGTTCTTTTTGATATTGTTTAATTAAATTTTTTAATTCAGTTATTCGTGCCTTAATTTCACTACTTGTCTCAGGAGTAGCGGAAGTGGTTGTAGCACTTGTTGAATTCGAAGTGGTGGTGTCAGGAGTCGTTGTTCCACCAACATTGTAACGAATTCCTAAATTTCCACGCTTTAATACACGACGATTATAATTTGATTTTTGACGAGATGTAAATGCTGCTAGTGTTTTTGTGTTGATCGTTTCACTTTTTCCAAAGCGGGTAGTTCCTTTTTTGAAATATCCAGTAGCGTAATATTGTGTAGTTGGAGTTAATCCTTCAATGAAAGCAGTTGTAATATTTCTTGGTATAACAACTTCTGCAACAGGAGAAGAGAGATCATCATTTTCAGATAAAACAATTACAAATCCATCATAATCGTTCGAACTAATACTAGGTGTGGACCATTTAAAATGAATAGATGTATCAAATTTTTCAGCTCGTAATTTTCCAAAATTAAAAGCCATATCATCTGAAGAAGAATTATCAACAATAACAGGATCATTTGCTGCAATAAATTCAGAAGTGACATCTCCATTTGTTGCCCATTCCCATTTTAATATCTTAGATCCATTGTTTAGATATTTTTTTCGTCCATCAGTTTTCAACGAATATACACGGAAATAATATGTTTGGTTTCTATCAAATCCTGCTGATCGAAGTGTCAATGTGTTTTGATTTTTAGAGGCCTGATTTCGGTATAATTTGTCATTTCGAATGTCATTTTGTACGGTACTATATTGCAGAACATATCCGCCATTTTCATCAAACATTTCACTGTCAGTGAGTTTGTCCCATTCAATCAAAAGCTGATTACCAGCAGGTGTTACATCGAGATTTTCAATCTGTCCTGCAAAAACAATGGGAGAAACTAAGAAAGCAAACCCAAATACGAAAGCCATAGGAAAGAATCTTTTCATTTTTATATATATTTTATAAATTCAAAATGAGTCTACTTGTCGTCTACGAGAGTGTCAATTTTTGCTGGTGTGAAAAAAAGATCGTGTGTTAATGTTCGAAATTTTGTCACAGGCCAAATAACAAATTCTGCACGTCCACGAATTTTATTTTCAGAAACAAATGGAGTATTGGAATCAGTACAATCAAATTCAAAGCAGCGACGAGCATCAAGCGATTCAAGTCGATTGTCTCCGAATAATAAATATTTACCTTCTGGAACAATAAATTTTTCTAATGCCGCAAAAGTGCGACCTTGGTTTTTTTCAGACAAATAAGACTCAGGAAGTTCCGTTCGTTCGTATTCATCGCCAGTTAAGTATACTTTTCCATCTACCACTTCCACGACATCGCCAGGAATACCAATAACTCGTTTTATATAATTTTTCTTCGTTGTTGGTGGACGAAATACAACGATTTCTCCACGATGAGGAGTTCGTTTAAACGAATACAAAAATTCATTTACAAAAATAAATTCACCTTTTCCATGATAACAATTCATATCAAATTGATTCAGTGTTGGACACATTGATGGTCCGCTAACACGAAAAAACTGGAATATATAAAAACGAATAAATAGGACAAGTCCTAATAAAAGGATTAATTCTAAGAAAAAACTTTTCCAAGATTGATCGTCGGTTTTGATCCAAGAAGATAAATTCATTGTCCGGAGTGTAGTTCAAAATTTTTTTATGGTACAATTTTTTTGTCATGAATTTTCAACGAATTGGATTCGGGAGTCAATTAGAGGAAGGTGAGAAAGTTGAGCGTTCTTTTCGACGACCATTTACGCCTTCTTGTTCCAAAATAATTTTGTGGAGTTTTCTTTTTGGAGCAATTGGATGGATGATTTGGACATTTATTCCTCGAATATTGCCACTTGGAAATGAATCACGATGGCTCATCGCACTCGTTGTGATTATGGGAATGATCAGAATGTTGCGTGTGTTTTGGGAATGGTATGGAAACGCTATTTTGATGACGAATGAGAGTTTAGTTTTTGCTGAATGGAAAGGTTTTTTTAACCGAAAAACAATACGTTTGGATTATTGGGATTTAGATGAAGTGGGATTTGAACGTCAAGGAGCGGCTTCATTTTTTGCTGGAGTAGGAGATTTGATATTTGAAAAAATAAACGGTGGAACGTCTTATATTTACAAAGGAGTAAAAAATCCAAAGCGAGCAATCAAGATTTTGCGCCATCATCGAGGAAGAATGTTAGATGAGAAAAACTTCACGGAAGAATCTGCGCTTCAAAAACTTTTGTCTCAGATGGTACAGACACACGTACGAAAAGAAGGACAACCAATTCGTGATACAGAAGAATTTTTGAGAGAAAAGGATGAGGACTTAGATATTTCAGAAGATTCAGAAGTTGAAGTAGATTTTGAGTTAGATGATGATGGAGGAATAGAGATTCAATTGAAAGACTAGAGGCGCTGGCGCTTAAAATTTCAAACTACAAATATCAAAGTACAGAATGTATAACATAACAACTTGACAAGTTGACAAAAGTAGTGTTAATGTTTATGCGAATTATTTTTAATAAAATGGCTGAAACAACAAAACAGGCAGACGGTTCACCAGATAAAATCTCTATAATGGAGAGGGTAATAAATTTGTTAGATAAAATACCTGGAGAGAAAGTGGTAGATAAACCTGAAGAAGAAGTCTTTATTAGCGAATCATTAGGTGGTGAAAGAGGAAATGCTCCATATGTTCTTATTTCTGATCAGATGGGCACAGCAAAAGGAAGAATTGAATGGAATTCTATAAAAGGTGGAGGTAGATGGGAAATAGTAGAAAATGCGACAGGTTATGATGATGCAGCTTTTTACAAAGCAGGATTAGCAAAGGTAAAAGCGCAATTTCCCGAGTCAAAAATGCAACAGGATTATCCTGCTCCAAAACCGATGGAAAAAGTAGAGTCAGTTATTCAGTAGAAAAGTAGAGTATTAAATGAAGACAGAGATTACTCTGTCTTTTTTTATATCAAAAATTTACGAAATAATATTCCCGCGCTAGACTGTCGATGATGGAAATATTACATGCCGTGATACTTGGTTTCGTACAAGGAGTAACAGAATTTCTTCCGGTGAGTTCGAGCGGACACCTTTGGTTGTTGCTCGAATATTGGGATATTCGCTCTCTTTCTCTTGAAGTAGTGCTTCACGCCGGTTCACTTTTGGCAGTGATTGGATTCTTTTGGAAAGATATTATTCGAATTGTTCGCGAAATGTTTCGTCGAGGAGGGGATTCTCTTGGATGGAAATTATTAGTTGCGACTTTGTTGACAGCTCCAACAGGAATTTTAATGCATAATTTTTTCACAGGAGAAATGACGACTCGATTGGTGGGAATAACACTTTTAATCACAGCAGGATTGATAGTTGCTGCAGAGGTATTTCGTCCACAGAAAGTTCGAGAGTTTACTTGGAAAATAGCAATACTTCTTGGACTCGTTCAAGGATTAGCCGTTTTGCCCGGAATTTCTCGTTCAGGATTGACGATTGCCTTTTTGATACTAATTGGTTTACCGAGAAAACAAGCTGCTGAAAATTCTTTTTTGCTGGCGATTCCTACGATTTTGGGAGCTCTTTTCTTTTCCATATTAGATAATAATGCTTCAGAAACGCTTATCTTTTTACAAGTAACGACATGGATCGGATTCGCAGTAAGTGCGGTTGCAGCAGTTGGAGCCATTGCGTGGATGTTGAAATTGATTGAAGGAAAATGGATTTGGTTTGCTCCGTATTGTGCATTGCTTGGTGCGTGGTTGATTTTTTGAGTAAAATATTTATACAATGAAAATAGTGATTGCTACCGGATCTCCAACACGACAAAAAATATTTTCTAATTTAGGAATTTCATTTCTCACTCATCCAACAGATATTGATGAAGTATTATTTCCAGCAGAAAATATTGAAAACGCAGTAATTCGTCTTGCACAACGAAAAGCGAAAACTGCATTCAGTGAATTATCCACAGAAGAAGATGTTTTAGTATTAGCTTTTGATTCGCTCGTAGCATTAGATGATTTAGTTTTTGGAAAACCAAAAAACAAAGAAGAAGCGTTCGATTGGTTCCAACTATTCAGAGGAAAACGCGTAAAAGCTTTTTCAGGAGTAGGAATCGTGGGAATGAGAAATGGTGAAAAATTTGAAACTTCTTTCCTCGAAAAATCATGGATTCATTTTCGAAAAAATTCTACGGATGAGCAAATTCGACAGTTTCTTGCGATTGGTGATTGGGAAGGAAAAGCGGGAGGAATTACAGTTGAAGGTGCTGGAGCGTGGTTGGTGGAAAAAATAGAAGGAGATTTCCCAAATGTGTTGGGAGTTCCTGTGCAGCGAATTGGTGAGAAATTACGAGAACTGAAGATTGATCCGTTGGAGGTTTTTTATGAAAGGAAATAATTTGACGACCATTTCTCTCTCCGGTACAACTGCACGGATGACTTTTGAACCTGCTGGAAATTTTTTATTTGCTGCTGCGAAAAAATATAATCTCGAATCACAAGCATTAGCTGGAATTATTTGTGAACGTGTGCGCACTTTTTTTATTCAAGAATTTTCAGAGTTTTCTCATGGATGGGAGCCAATAAAATTTGATTCAGGAGAATTAACAATTCAAGTTTCAGATGCTGCAGCAGGATCGGCACTTTTTTTACGAACACACGAAATCATGGAACAACTTGAAAAACAAGAATTGCCAGCAAAAATTGATCAGATACTTATTGCGCGTAGTTCTTGACTTTTGCACAGAACTTCTGGAAAATTCAATGGATATATTTCAAACACATGCAAAAATTATTTACAATTTCGATGATTCTTTTAGGAATCAGTGGCGCAGGAGTTTTCCACATTGTTTCAGCACAAGACGTAAAAACAATAGAGTTTTTTTCTGATCTCAATGAAGACTCTTTGGTAGGACAAGCTGCTGCAAATTTACGAGAAGCTAATATTATTTCAGGATACGATGATGGAACATTTCGTCCAGATCAATCCGTGAATCGAGCAGAGTTAGCAAAGTTTTTACTATTAGCAAAAGGTCGTGATGTAAAAATTAAACATAATAATGGTCGTTTCCCAGATGTAAAAGAAGGAGAATGGTATGTGAAATATGTGATTGATGCTGCGGAATTAGGAATTATTAATGGATATCCAAGTGGAAATTTTAAGCCCGCACAAACGGTAAATACAGCTGAGTTTTTGAAGATGTTGGTGAAAACATTTGATCTCCCAGAAAATTTAATGCAAGACTTTGCAGATGTTGATTCAAATGTTTGGTATGCTGCATATGCAGGAAATGTTCCGGAGTGGGATTTGTTTCCAGATCGTGATCCGGCGTTTCTTGAGCCAGCACGAGAAATGACACGAGGAGAAGTGGTTGTTGCATTATATCGAATTATGCGCCCGAAATTAGAAGAGATGGATGGTTTTTCGTCAGGTTCTTCAAGTTCCTCAATAACAGGAAAAACGCTCTCAGTTCGAGCAACAAATGAAAATCCTCAATTGACGATGACATATGCGGGGAAAGCAGAAGAGCTTATTTTACCATTATTAATTTCTGGGAAAGGAACAATAAAATCATTACAGTTGAAATTAAGTTCTGCTTCATTTCTTGATAAAGCATGGATCGAAGGAGGAGAGAAACAAGCGGCAAATCGTATACGTATGACAATTCCAGTAAATCAAGAATTAACAGAAGGGGAAGACACATTGATAGAAATATTTGCGTCCATTCAATCAAGTGGTTTGACTCGAGGAGACAATGTAAAGGTGTTTTTAGAAAAAGTGGAAGTAGAAGTAAATGGAGAAACACACTTACAGGATTATCCAGTAGATGGATTCGAGTTAATGATTTTTTAGAAAATAAAATTTAAATCTAAAAGAAGGCGAAGTCTTTGGATTTCGCTTTTTTGTATGTGAATTATTTATATTTTGTTACGCCAATTTTGGGGCAGTTTTCTCGAAGTGGGCAATTATTACAGTGTGGAGTTGGAGCTTTGCAGTAATCACGTCCAAATTGAACCATGCAATGTCCCATCCATGCCCATTTTTCTTTTGGAAATATATTCATGAGTTCTTGTTCAACACGAATTGGATTTCGATTGCTCACAAATCCGAGACGATTTGAAATTTTTAACACATGTGTATCAACCACAAATCCTTCATTTTTTCCAAATACTGTTTGAAGTACGACATTTGCCGTTTTCCTTCCAACACCAGGAAGCTGAATCAGTTCTTTCATTGAGCTTGGAAGATTGCCATTGTGTTCTAAAAGGATTTTTTCTGCTGCGCCACGAAGGCTTTTGGATTTTGTGCGAAAAAAACCAAGCGGTCTAATTGTGTTTTCAAGATCTTCAATAGGTCGCGCGACAAAAGATTCAAGATCAGGAAAGAGTCTGAAAAGTTGTGGTGTCGTTTTATTTACACGCTTATCGGTGCATTGTGCAGATAAAATTACTGCGAAAAGTAATGTCCATGGACGTGTTTTGTCCCAATGTAAATGACACTGTTCATTCGGATACAATGTCTCAAAAGTAGAAATGAGTTCGTGAGTGGAAAGTTGTTTTTTTGCCATCTCTTAAAGTCTGCCTTAAAATTAAAAAAAATGAAGTTAAAATATTTTATATTGATCACAATTTTTGTTCCAACTTTTGTTTTTGCTAGTTTTGGAGACCGATTTAACTCACTGTTGGAAAATTTTTTTTCTGGAGAAGAGCCAGTTTCTGCAGAAGAAGTTTTATCTGTGCCAGAACCTACACCCCCAATAATTTCTGGAGAAGGACCAGTTGATGTAAAAAAAGCAATTCTTCAAGAAGAAGATTCATTACAATCAATTGAGGAAGAATTACGTGAAAATACGAACGTTTTATTTAAAATCAAAGACGAGCATGATTTAGTACAATATCAATTAGAACAATTAGATAGTGATTTGGCGATTGTTCGAGCGATGCAGGAACAGCGAAATAAAGCAGTAAAAAAATGGCAAAATGAATTAGATATTATTACACAGAAAAAATCAGAAATAGATGCGTCTGTACGCCATGAGAACAGAGCTCAAAATGAATTATTGAGTAAAAAATTTATACAATCATCTTTAATAAAAAATAATGAGGGATTAAATATTTTACAATGGATTTTTTCAGATAAATCTATTTCTCAGCTCATTGAAAAACAGCGACGAGATCAGCATATTGAGTCTTCATTACAGAGTCGAGTCAAACAGTTAAAAAGAGATCAAAAACAGATTGCTGAAGAAGAACAACGCATTGCAGCAATTCTCCTTCGTGTACAAGAATTAGAGCGGCAATCTGCAAGACAGCAAATGTTATTAGCGGATTTATTATCCGCGAGAGCAAATGTATTAGCACGACTAGAGTTTTCACAAGGAGAAACAGAAAACGCAATTGAATCTGCGCGACAACAACAAGTTCAGGCAACACTTGTTTTGCAGGACTTAAGAGAAAAATTAAATAATGATGTTTCTGTTAAAACACCAATACAATTAACACAAAAATTAGCTTTTCCTTTAAAAATAGAACCAAAGATTACGGCTCATTTTTTGGATCCAGAATATAAAAAAATGTTAGGACGAGATCATTTTGGAACAGATTTTTGGGCACCACAAGGAACGGATATATTTGCTCCAATGGATGGTGTGATCAAAAAAATTGCTCAAAATGGATATGCATATTCATATCTAATTATCGACCATGGAAATGATTTATTTACTCTTTATGGACATATTTCAGATGCAGTTGTAAAGGAAGGAGAAGCGGTTGTTCGAGGACAAAAAATTGCAG
Organism: Candidatus Altimarinota bacterium; assembly: GCA_963677105.1. Classification (GTDB taxonomy): domain Bacteria; phylum Patescibacteriota; class Gracilibacteria; order UBA4473; family UBA4473; genus M50B91. Next base: position 848,836 of record OY781871.1, read on the forward strand.
AAACAGGTGGAACACCAGGATTGCCTGGATCTGGATTTTTTACAACTGGAGCACATTTACATTTTGAAGTGTTTGCGGGAGGACGACATGTTGATGCAGAAAAATGGTTGAGTCGCTAGCGCTCCAAAATTCAAATTACAAACTACAAATTATAAATTTTAAAAATTGTTTATGAAAAAAATAACACTGGTTGACGCACGAAATTTGATTGAAAAATATCTACAAGAAAAAAATAATCGGCTGCATTCTCGTGAAAGTGAAATAGTTGTGCGCGCGATTGCAAAATATTTAAAAAAAGACGAAGAACAATGGGCGATTGCTGGATTATTACACGATTTAGATTGGGAACAGACATCAGATAATTTTTCTCAGCATGGAGTTCGCACATTAGAAATTTTGTCAGAAGAAGGATTTGAAATTGAAGATGAAATGGCACACGCAATTACTGCTCACAATGAAGAATATACAGCAGTAAAACGAGAATCCGATTTAGATTACGCGCTTGCTGCTGGAGAAAGTATCACAGGATTAATTTACGCATATGCTCTTATGAGGCCAGAGAAGTTGTCTGGAATGAAAGCGAGTTCCTTAAACAAGAAATTTAAAAATAAACAATTTGCAGCGCCTGTTTCGAGAGAATTTATTTCAGATATAGAAAAAATAGGAATAGAAAAATCAGTTTTCTTTGAGCTTGCTATTGCGGCAATGCAAGAGATTTCTTCAGAAATTGATTTGGATTAAAGTTGAAAAAAACAGGAAATATGGCAGACTTTAATCGATGAAAAATTTGAATGTTGCTTTCTGTGGAGTGGATTTTGAAAATCCTCTTGTTTTGGCATCTGGCGTCTTGGGAGTTACCGCAGCTTCGTTAGCTCACGTGATTGAATTGGGTGCTGGAGGAATTACCACAAAAAGTATGTGGAGAGATCCGCATCCGGGACATCCAAATCCAACCATGTTTGGGACGAAAGAATATTTCATGAATGCGGTAGGATTGTCTGATGCGGGACTTGTGAAAGGGGTTCAAACGATGAAAGAATTACGTGAAAGAACTTCTGCGCCGATAATTGCCAATATTGTTGCAGGGAAAGTAGAAGATTTTGGAGCAATTGCAGAATCAATTGGAGAATTAAAACCAGACGTAGTGGAAGTAAATATTTCTTGTCCGAATGTGGAGTCAGAATTTGGAAAACCATTTGCTTGTTCTCGAGTAGATGCAGCAAATGTGACGAAACTTGTTCGTGATAATGTGGGGAATATTCCTATTTCAGTGAAATTGTCACCGAATGTAGAATCGATTGTTGATATTGCACAATCAGTGGTAGACGCTGGAGCAAATGCAATTACAGCAATTAATACCGTTGGACCAGGAATGCGTTGGAATATTGATTTACGAACGCCAATTTTATCAAATAAAGTAGGAGGAGTTTCTGGACCAGCAATTTTCCCAATTGCAGTGAAGTCTGTGTACGACATTCATAAAGCGCTTCCAAATACACCAATTATTGCAACTGGAGGAGTTAACTCGGGACGCGATGCACTTGAAATCATGATGGCTGGAGGAACGCTTGTTGGAGTTGGAACAGCGATTTATTATCACGGAGACGCGACGTGGAAGAAATTTACAGACGAAATGTCTGCATGGTTAGAACAAAGTGAGTTCGATAATTTATCGGATATTATTGGTCTTTTTCATAAAAAATAAATATGGGATGTTGTAATAGCGGCTGCGGAGACAAAAATATTCATCACGACATCAATACAGAGCCTCGTGCATTTGTTATTGATCGAATGTGGGACGAAGCGGAAAACATAAAAACTTTTGTCTTCAAAGGAACACTTCATTCCAAACCAGGACAGTTTTGTATGCTTTGGTTGCCAGAATTTGACGAGAAACCGTTTTCGATTGCTCGAGATTATGATGGAGAAATTTGGCTTACTATTTGTAAGGTTGGACCAGCCACAACACAATTATTTAAGATGAAACCGGGAGATCGAGTAGGACTTCGTGGTTCATTTGGAAATGGATTTTCTACTGTTGCGAACAAAAAAGTTGTTCTAGTCGGTGGTGGATATGGAACGGCTCCGCTTCATTTTACCGGAAAATGTCATCAAGATTCTGGTTCAGATGTAACAATGATTATTGGAGCACGAAGTAAAAATCTTCTTATTTGGGAAAAAAAATCAGAAGAAACGGGTTTTAGGACTTTAATTGCAACGAATGACGGATCAGCTGGAGTTGAAGGATTTACAACGCATATTTTAGAAAAATTATTACACGAAGAAAAAATAGATCTCGTTCAGACGTGTGGACCAGAAAAAATGATGAAAGCAATTGCGGAGATGTGTATGAAAAAAAATATTCCGTGTGAAGTTTCAGTGGAACGATATATGAAATGTGGATTTGGTATTTGTGGACAGTGTGTTGTGGAAACAGGAGAAAAAATGTGTCAGACAGGACCAGTTGTTTCTGCAGAAAGAGCAATGACATTTTCTGATTTTGGAGTATTCCATCGTGGTGCAGAAGGACAGAGAAAAGATTGGTAGTTGCTTTGCTTGAAAGTTAAATTTTCAAATATAAAAGTTCAAAGGATTTTAGAAGAGGGGGTTGTAGTTATAAAAAAAAGACCTGCTTCGGCAGGTCTTAAATTTTCTTGTAGTGAAGGAACTATTCCATCCAACGAGTACTCATATAAGGAGAAGCCATTCGATCGTGGAATCGTCCTTGAGAATATGTAGCACGTTTTGTGATACCAGTATTTCCTTGGCGTCGTCCAAGATTTCGTACCATGTCACGAGTAGTTAAGTTTGTTGCTCCAACATTCATTTTGAACATATCGCTAAATACTCTTTTTCGTGATACTTCGTTTTTCATTCCATCTACATTTCCCATTTCCATTGCGTCTTTGTTTCCATATCCAACTCCACCGTCAACATAGTAATTAATAGCAGCTTTTCGGAATGTTTGTTTGGAATTTACTGCTTGAACACGATTTTTGTCTATAGTTCGAACTCGATCTTTATCTTGTTCCATTTCACCATTTCGAGTCATTTCTGAACCGAGGTTTCCTGTAACATGATTTTCCTGTTTTAAGTTTTTGAGACGATATTCTTGATTATATGTATTGTAGTAATCACGATCATGTCGTGAGCGATCATACATGTGTTTATATCGAAGACGTAGTGCATCCAGATAATTACTTTGTCGAGACTGTACAAGCGAAGGGCTTGCTGCGTTGTAGCTTAATTCATCTGCAGTTAAGCTTGAAGAGTACGCATTTGTAGTACAGATTGTCGTTGCAGAAAACGCAACAGCGAATCCAATTGATAGAAGTTTTTTCATTGTCCTTAGGGGTTATTATTCAAAACGTTCTGTGTAATTGTAAGTCATTTAAAATACTGAGCAAATTTTTCTTTCGAAAATTGATCAAAAATTACTTGAAATATTTTTCGTCTCGGGTTACTTTCAATTGTGGTTTTTCTATTTTTTAAAATACATATACAAACATGAAGATCAAAAATCCATTTATGGCAAAGAATTGGACGGTAGGGAAAATAATTCTTATTGTTTGGTTTTTATTTGCAACGGTATTTGCCGCTTACTCTGGATGGGGAGCACTAAAAAATGTAATTTTCCGTCAAGGAGTACAGAGAGGAGCGTTGCTTGGACAAAATGAATCTATTACGAAAATAATTCAGTTGTCACAAAATTGTAACATGGTGAATTTATTTGCTGGAGAAGGGGAGAACCGAGTTGAAATCGGACTTGTAAATGCAGAATGTACACCTGCACAAATAAAAGCAGCTGAAGCAGCAGCAGCATCACAGGCAACAGAAGCAGTAGAGCCAGCACCAACTCCTGTGCAACCTGAACCAGTTGTAACACCTCCGGTTGAAGAAGAAGCGCCAGTTGTTCAACTTGCTCCAGAAGAAGAAGGAAGTGAAGATTTAGAAGAACTCACAGAATAATTAGATAGATAGGAATTATGAAAAAATCTCGCTTAGGCGAGATTTTTTTAGCTTAAAATTATTTGTAGAAAAATTTTACTTTGAATTGTAGTTTTCATAATCACTTCCAAATCGAGTTTCTGTATTAAGAACATCACTTCCATATGTACGAAAAACCCATTGATAAATGGTTGTAGTAAAGGAATTACTCATTGCAAGAAATCCAAACAGAAGCGGCATTGCCAATAAAACGAGAGAAGTAGAATTAGAAGTAAGACTCATTGTTGCAATAAAATAAAAAGCAAGTGCTATAGCCATAGAATATACATTAATGAGGAAATGCTTACTCCAGTGAAGTGTTTCAAGAATTAAAAAAGTGAAAATTCCAGCAATAAGGAAGTGAGTAAGAACGATGTTTGTTACTCCGTCTACACCAGTCTTATTGCTTGCAATTATATATCCAGGAATCATGACAATCATAAGTACTAAATTCCCAAAAAATGTATGAGTGAGTGCCGTTGATTTTAATGAGAATCTGTCTTCAACAAGAACCATAAGAAGTGTATATGTTGCAGCTGAAGCAAGAACTCCAAGGAAAGATGCGAGCATAACTAAATAAACAAATAAAGGGTGTGTATTTGTTTCTTTCACAAGAACGCCAAATCCATTCACCGTTTCAGCTGTAGCGGATAAAGATTCACCAACAATGGACCATCCAGCGAAAAGGATGAGCATGAAGACGACGCTTCCGGCGAAACCGGCGCCAACACCCGTAAAAAAACGGAAGATTATTTGAGAGAGGGAAACGTTTTTTTCTGTATTCATGTTTTTATTCAAAAAATTCCTTCATATTTTATCAGAAAGAATGTCAAAGTACAAAGTTCAAAATCGCTTTGCTCTAAAGGCGCGTTGCTTCAATGTACAAAGATTAAATAACAAAGAAGAATCTTTTGTACTTTGCACTTTGATATTTGGAGCGAAACGATTATTTACAGTTGTCGTTTCGCCATTCTTCAATTTTTGCATGATGACCAGAAAGAAGTACGGCTGGAACTTTCATGCCACGAAAATCAGAAGGTCTTGTGTAATGAGGATATTCAATTTTTCCATTAAGTTTTTCACTAAAACTTTCTTCTTGGTGGCTCTCTTCTTTTCCTAAAACTCCAGGTAACAACCTTCCAATAGTATCAATGAAAATTTGTGCAGGAAGCTCTCCTCCGGTGAGTATAAAATTTCCTACAGATATTTCCTCATCAATAAGTGAATCTCTTACTCTCTGGTCAATTCCTTCGTAATGTCCGCACAATAAAATTATTCGTGAATACTTTTTTTGATCTGAGTATTGTTCGGCTATTTCTTGATTAAAAACAGTTTTAGACGGCGTTAGAAAAATAACAGGAGCTTCGTCTTTCTCAAGATTTTTCACGTGCTCGATACAATCAAATAATGGCTGACAAGACATTACCATTCCTGCTCCGCCACCAAAGGGAACATCGTCTACTTTTCTGTGTTTATTTTCTGTGAAATCGCGAATGTCATACAGGTTTACCGTAATTTTTTTTTCTTCAATGGCACGTCCAATAATGGATGTTTTTAAAAAGCTTTCAAAAGCTTCTGGAAAAAGAGTTAAAATTTCAAATTTCATGATCGGATTTTGGCAGAAATGTAATAAAACTACAAACTACAAACAGAAAATTACAAAGAAGAATTTTATATTTAAAATTTGAGTATTGAGAATTGAAGTTTTTTTGAATTTATACATAATGTTTTTGTATTTATTAGAATAATAAAATGAACGATCTGATTCAATCGGCACTTGCAACAACTGTTGATAAAATATCTTTCTCAGAAGCAAAAGAGCATCATAAAGGGAAAGTGCGAGAAAGTTTTATTCTCAATAATAATCAACGTGCAATTGTGGTTACTGATCGTATTTCTGCGTTTGATTTTGTTCTTGGAACCGTTCCATTCAAAGGACAAGTTTTGAATCAAATGGCAGCGTGGTGGTTTAAAAAATTGGACGGAGTAGTTCCACATCATTTAATTGATGTACCAGATCCAAATATTTCTCTGGTAAAAAACGTAACGCCGTTGCCGATAGAAGTGATTGTTCGCGGATATTTGACTGGATCTACGAAAACATCGAGTTGGTATGCATATCAGAATTTAGATCGAATGATTTGCGGAATTGAAATGCCAGAAGGAATGAAAAAGAATCAGAAATTTGACACACCATTTATTACACCGACTACAAAACCAACGGAAGAAGGCGCTCATGATGAAAATATTTCTTCAGAAGAAGTAGTTTCTCGTGGATTTGTTGACGTGGAAACATGGAAAAAAGCACGGGAATATGCGTTGAAAATGTTTGCTTTGGGGCAAAAAATTGCAGCAGAACATGGATTGATTCTCGTAGATACAAAATATGAAATGGGAATGACTTCGGATGGAGAATTGATCGTAATTGATGAAGTTCACACGCCGGATAGTTCTCGTTACTGGATTGCGGACACATATCAAGAATTATTTGAAGCAGGAAAATCCCCAGAATCACTTAGTAAAGAGTTTGTGCGTTCTGCGTTAGTTGAAAAAGGATACGATATAGATGATCCAAACGCTGATCCGGCAGAATATTTGAATGACGAATTACGCATTGCTGCGGCGAAGAAATACGTAGAATTGTACGAAAGAGTTACTGGAGAGAAATTCATTTTCCCAGAAGACATAGATGCAGAGGGACGGATTGAAAAGGCATTATCAAATATCAAATAACAAAGTACAAAGTACAAAGTACAAAGAGTCGTTTCGCTCAAAATAACAAATTACAAACTACAAAGTAGTCGCTTCGCTCAAAACTACAGTATTCAAACTACAAAGTTCAAAATTTGAATTGTCTTTGCGAACGAAGTGAAGCAATCTTGGATTACTTCGATTTACTTGTAATAATAAAAAGAACTTTGTCATTCTGAACTTGATTCAGGATCTATAAAAATAGTTTTTCGAGTAGATTGCGGATCAAGTCAACAATGACAGGAGAAAATTTGGTTTTTATAAAAAACATAAAAAGTGTTATTTAGCTAGTCTTTTTTGAATAAAAAAGTTGCACTGTGAATAGAGAATGCTCAGTATGTATGGGTAAAAATAATTTTTAACATCTCCCAAAAATGAGAAATAAAAACCAACAGAAAGGGTTTACCCTTATTGAGTTGCTAGTGGTGATCGTGATTCTCGGAATCTTATCAACGATCTCAGTAGGAACATTCCGCTCATACTTCGCAAAAGCGCGAGATTCAGAGCGAGTATCGACAGTACAGAATCTGGCGATGATGATGAAAGTAGATTCAGGAGGAAGTGGGGATTGTGGAGTTTATAATTATCAAGCAGCGAGTGGTACAACTCAAGACGCAAGTGGTGTTGAAACTGGTACATGTTCAAATCTAGGCGTATTGGGTAGTCTTTTGAGTAATAATGATTACGCAATGCCAACATCTAAAAATGGATTAAAATATTATTATGGATTTAGATTAGGTGAGACAGAAGGGGATAATGAATTTTTTATTATGATTGGTGCAGAAGAAGAGAATCCACAGAATGGAAAAGCATTGGCTAGTGCTGATGCTGGAGATCCTTATGAGTTTGCGTTTGTAGACGGAACTACAGAGGGAATTACAGAAGTAACAGCAAATTGTAATCCTGATAATACGACAGGAGCTCCTGTCTGTACGGCGAACGTTTGGAATGTTATAGAAATTCTAGATGGAGGAGCATTTGCGGGAACGCCAGCTTGTACGGTTAGTTCAAATAACACAACATTGCCTTGTGTGTGTGAGGGAGGAGCAACATGTAGTGGAGCGAATTCTTACTGTCAAATTGGTGGTACTTGTACAACGCCATAAGTGTTTTAGAAATTTAAATAAAAAAGCTTCTCTGAAAGGGGAAGTTTTTTTTGTGAAAAAAAAGTATTATCTAAATAAAAAAAAGTTGCAAAAAAGGATGTAAGATATCAGTATACACGGGTAAAAATAATTTTTAATATCTCCCAAAATGAGAAACAAATACCAACAGAAAGGGTTTACCCTTATTGAGTTGCTAGTGGTGATCGTGATTCTCGGAATCTTATCAACGATCTCAGTAGGAACATTTCGATCGTACTTTGCAAAGGCACGAGATTCAGAGCGAGTATCGACGGTACAGAATATTGCGATGATGATAAAGGTTGATTCAGGAGGAAGTGGAGACTGTAAGGTATATAATTATGGAAATGGGTTAAAACATACGAGTGGAGATACTATAACTTGTAATGGAGTAGATACATCAACATTAAAAACTCTTTTGGAAAACAATGATTATTCAATGCCAAGTGCAAAAAATGGATTAACTTATTATTACGGTTTTAAAATTGGTGCTACAGAAGGAGATAATGAATTTTTTGTGGCAGTTGGAGCAGAAGAAGAACATCCACAAAACGGAAAAGAAGAGACTGGAGGTGGAGAATTTATTTTTGTAGATGGAACGACAGAAGGAATTGCGGCGGCATTGGCAGGAGATGCTACAATAGATTGTGATGTTGCAGCAGGTGGTGTGATCACTTGTAATGCAACTAATTGGGAATTGTTTACGATAGATGATGACGCAGAGCTTTTGTAGTAATGGAACAATTTAAGAAAGAACTTCCTCGAAAGGGGAAGTTTTTTTCAGATAAAGGAGAAATAGTGGATTAAATTAATTTATAAAAAAACATAAAAATTACATTTTTGCTATCTTTTTTTGAATAAAAAATTTGCACTAAGGATAGAGAATGTTCAGTATGTATCAGTAAAAATACTTTATAACATTTTCAAAATGAGAAATAAAAACCAACAGAAGGGGTTTACCCTTATCGAGTTGCTGGTGGTGATCGTGATTCTCGGAATCTTGTCAACGATCTCAGTAGGAACATTCCGATCGTACTTCGCAAAAGCACGAGATTCAGAGCGAGTATCAACGGTACAAAATTTAGCGATGATGATGAAAGTAGACTCTGGAGGACATGGAGATTGTACAGTGTATAATTATAAAGGGAATGGTGCAGGGTGTGCAACAACAGGTGTGGGTGTATTAGATACTGTACTGAAAGCGTTATTGACAAATAATGATTACTCAATGCCCGAAGCGAAAAACGGATTAGTTTATCATTATGCATTTTATGAAGGAGATACGGAAGGAGATAATGAATTTTTTGTTATGGTTGGGGCAGAAGAAGATAATCCACAAAATGGAAAACAATCTGGTGCAGGAGAATATATTTTTGTAGATGGAACAACAAAGGGAATTGCTTCGGCTACAAAAGGCGAAGCAACTGCTACGGGAACGGATCCAGGAGGTTGTACTATTGTGAGTGGGGCACCAACGTGTTTTACTAATTGGTCAACATATACTATTAATTCAGATGGCGAATTGACGCTTCTCGTGGCAGCAACAACATAGAATATTATTTAATAAAAAAAACTTCCTCGAAAGAGGAAGTTTTTTTATTAGGAATAAAATTAAACACAGGTTCTAAAATATGTAAGTTGTAATTTTACTTATTTGTATTTATAGTGTGAAAGTATAAAAACATTCAGATGAAACACGTATTAAAAAAATCAGGTTTCACGCTAATAGAATTACTTGTTGTAATTGTTATTTTAGGAATCTTATCAACGATATCCGTTGGTACATTCCGATCATATTTCGCGAAAGCTCGAGATGCGGAACGAGTATCAGCGGTTCAGAATATGGCGATGATGATTAAAGTAGATTCTGGTGGAGCAGGAGATTGTACAGTTTATAATTATACAGACGATACTATTTTTCCAGATGGTTCAACTTGTCCAGATGCTTCATATTTGGCTTTTGGTCAGTTATTGAATAGTAATGATTTTAAAATGCCGAATTCAAAAAATGGATTAAACTACCATTATGCATTTTTGCCGGGAGCGACAGAAGGAGATAATGATTTCTTTATCGCCGTTGGAGCAGAAGAAAGTAATGCTGCTAATGGAATATTACAAGATGCTGGTACGGGGTTTTCTATTTTTGCAGATGGAACATCAGCTGGAATAGATATTGCACCTACTTGTATATGGACGAATGGAAATTTAGTTAGTTGTGCGAATGTTGTAGAGGGAGCAGTAACAAGAGTATGGGAATTTCAAGCATTAACTGCAGGACTAAATGGTTGTTGGATTGGTAATTGTGTGGGTTGTACGGGAACCACAACGCAGTATTGTGTAGATGTTGGATGTAGTACAAGTGGTACTGATTGTGTAGATCCGGTGTAATGTCAAAAAAATGGATTTGGTTGCGAGTAAGTCAAATATTATTAGACACATTAATTGTGTGGGGAATGTTTCTGCTTGCATACTTTGTGCGAGTACATTGGATATTTTCAACAGATTTCCCATTTACATTATTTGCATTGCTTTCTGGTGCAGCAACGCTTGTATGGATCGCGTTTCTCGCGTTTGTAAAAGCATATCGACTTCCACCACGTTCAGGAGTGCGTTCGTGGTATGATATCGTTTTAATTATCGCTGGAGGAATTATTGCCGTTGGATTTTTAATTGTTTCGTACTTCTTTCCCCGCGAAATATTATTTTCTCGTTTAATTGGAGTATATGCGTTCTTATTCGGTGCATTGTGGCTTATTTGTTCACAAAAGATATTTCGATTTTTTCTGGGACGATCAAAGAAAGCCGGAAAAGGATATAAAACATTGATTATTGGTGCGAATCGCGTTTCAGAGCAATTTGTTTCTCGTGTAAAAGCAGATTCGTTTGCACCATTTCAAATTATGGGAGTGATTGATCCGTATGGTTTAGCGAAAAAATTTAAAGGAGCTTTATTACTCGGGAAACTTGATCAATTAGAAAAAGTTTGTGAACGAGAAAAAATTACGGCGATTGTGCAATGTGACGCATTTGAGCACACTCTTTCGCTTGTTTCGTTTTGTGAAGAACATGATATCAAGTTTCAATTTTTGCCTTCATTGAGAGGTGTTTTTGAGGATAATTTACGATTACGTGAGATTGCTGGAGTTCGTGTAGGATCACTCGTTCAGCGAAATTATTCAGGAATTAAAAGAACAAAATTTCATTTAATTGATTGGCTTTTGGGGCAGGTTTTAGATATTTAGTCGCTAGCGTTTCAATGTACAAATTACAAAGTGCAAAGTACAAAACTTTTCATGTCATTTCAAACTTGATTTGGAATATATTTGAAAAGTGAAAAATTTATTAAAATTTTTCCTGAAGAAAGTTTCTTTATGAAACTTGTTTTGCAATAAATATGTCATCTTTAATTTTTTAAACATGACTGATTCTTCAAAAAACATTCTCATTCAAAAAACATACGTTTTTGCGCTAAGAATAGTGAAACTTTCTCAATTTTTAATACAAGAAAAAAAAGAATATATCCTTTCAAAACAAATACTTCGTTCAGGAACTTCAATTGGAGCAAACACAGAAGAGTCTATGGGAGGACAATCTAAAAAAGATTTTTTTTCAAAATTATCGATTGCATACAAAGAAGCTCGTGAAACAAAATATTGGCTGCATCTTTTACAAGACTCAAATTATATTTCATTTAATCAAGCCTCTTCAATTTTAAATGATTGTGAAGAAATTTTGAAAATTTTAGGGAAAACTCTTTCAACCATTCGCAAAAAACAGTCAATAAAATAAAAATTTAACTAGATTCCAAGACAGGAAAAGTTTTGTACTTTGCACTTTGTACACTGATATCTGATTCAGATGTCTAGGTCTTGAACCTCAGAAGCGTGAGATTGGATAAATTTTCGACGAGGAAGTACATCATCTCCCATCAACACTTTAAATACATGATCAGCGCGTTCTGCGTCTGAAATGGTTACTTGTAAAAGAGTTCGATTTTCAGGATTCATTGTAGTTTCCCAGAGTTGATCTGCATTCATTTCTCCCAAACCTTTATAACGTTGAATACTATCTCCTTTTATATCATGTTCAGTTGCAATTTTATCTCGTTCTTCTTCTGTTAGAGCGTACCAAACTTGTTTTCCTTTCGCTAGTTTAAACAAAGGTGGTTGTGCGATATAAATATGACCCGCTTCTACAAGCTGAGGAAAGTGACGGTAGAGGAATGTAAGCAATAATGTTCGAATATGAGCACCATCAACATCAGCGTCGGTCATGATCACAACTTTATGATATCGAAGTTTATCAATATTGAATTCTTGTCCAATAGCCGTACCAAGAGCAATAATAAGGTTTTTAACCTCAGTATTTGCAAGCATTTTTTCGAGTCGACAGTTTTCTGTATTAAGAATTTTACCTCGTAAAGGCAAAATAGCTTGTGTACGACGATCTCGACCTTGTTTAGCAGTTCCACCAGCAGAATCTCCCTCAACAATGTATACTTCACATTCAGAAGGATTTTTTGAACTACAGTCAGAAAGTTTTCCGGGAAGAGTAAGTCCTTCCAGTGCACCTTTTCGAATAACTGTATCACGAGCTGCACGAGCCGCAAGTCGAGCACGAGTTGCTAATGCGCATTTATTGATAATAGATTTCGCGTCATCTGGATTTTCTGCCAAATATTCCGTAAGTTTTTCTGAAACTATTCGATCCACGGATCCTCGAACAGCAGAATTTCCCAACTTTGATTTTGTTTGTCCTTCAAATTGTGGTTCAGGAATTTTAACACTCACAACAGCAGTCAATCCTTCATGAACATCATCATTTGTAAAATTGGGATCTTTGTCTTTTAGCAGACTATTATCACGGGCATATTTATTTAAAACACGAGTAAGTGCTGTATTAAATCCTGTAACATGAGTTCCGCCTTCAATAGTTTGAATATTATTAGCAAAAGATTGAAGTGTCTCTCGAAACTGCATTGTGTATTGTAATGCAATTTCTACAGAAATATTTTCTCGTTCTTCGTTTATAGCAATAACAGGAGAAATAGCGTCTTCTCCATTATTTATGTGACGAACAAAGGATTCAATTCCTCCTTCAAAATAAAACTGACATACCTGTGGAATCCATTTTTTTTCTTCATCATTCCGTTCATCTCTAAATGTAATAGTTACACCACGAGTGAGGTATGCTTGCTGTCGTATTCGTTTTTTAATAGCATCAAATTCAAAATCTAGTGTTTCAAAAATGGCAGGATCTGGCCAAAAATGAACTAATGTTCCTTGACGTGTTTGTTCTCCGATTTTAGCCAAAGGTTCTGCTGGTGCTCCACTTTCAAATGCGACAAAGTATTTTCCTCCATCACGATCGACCGTTACTTCTGTACGGATAGAAAGAGCATTTACAACACTTACTCCAACTCCATGAAGTCCTCCTGATACTTTATATCCACCACCACCAAATTTTCCACCAGCGTGAAGAACTGTCAAAACAGTTTCCACAGCAGAGATTCCAGTTTGTTTATGTTTTTCTACAGGAATTCCACGTCCATTATCTGCAACAGAACAACTTCCGTCTTCATGAATTGTTACTTCAATATGAGAACAGTGTCCCGCCATTGCTTCATCAATTGCATTGTCTAAAACTTCCCAAATTAAGTGGTGTAAACCACGTACATCAGTAGATCCGATATACATTCCTGGTCGCTTTCGAACTGGATCAAGACCTTCGAGTACTTGAATCGAACTGGCATCGTATGTTGATTGTGTGTTCATATGGGGTTCCAAAAATTGTGTCGCGAGAATTGTACCGGTTTTAGATGTTTGAGCAAGAGAAAATAGGCACTTCGTTTCAAATTACAAAGAGTAAAGAACAAAGTGCAAAATATTGTTAAAATCTGCGCTTAATACATTGTTATTTGTACTTTGGAGTGAAGCGAATTTCGCTTGGCAAAAAATATTTCATAAGTACACTTTCATTGAATTTTTAACTTTCAATAAAATGGGAATGATGGGACAAATGGGCGATATGTATAAGCTTCAAAAAGAAGCAAAGAAAATAAAAAAAGAGCTTGGAAAAATCCATGTATTTGCTGAATCAGCAGGTGTAAAAGTTACCGTTAATTGTGAGCAAGAACTTCTTTCAGTTGAGTTTACAGATGAAACAGTTTTAACAGATTCTAAAAAATTAGAAAAAGCGATCCTAGATGCATCTAATCGTGCTATGAAAAAATCACAACAAGTTGCTGCAGAAAAGATGAAAGCAGTAATGGGTGGATTTCCTGGAATGGGAGGGAAGTAATCAAATTACAAATTTCAAAGTACAAAGTTCAAATATTTATATTTAATTTATGAAGAAATTTCTCCTCTTATTATTGGTAGGTGTGACCTTGTTCATTTCAGCGCGATTAATGTTGTCTTGGTCTCGACCGAATTCAGATTCTGTGTCTCGAGTTTCAATAGAAATTCCTGTTGGATCATCATTATCAACAATTGCAGATCTTCTCGAAGATCGGGAATTAGTTCGTGATGGATGGTCGTTTAAATGGTTTATTCGTAGTAAAAAACTGGCTTCAAAATTGCAAGCAGGGGAATACATAATTCCACGAAATTTAACATTTTCTGAGATTGCTGAAGTGCTTCAACATGGAAAAAGTTCTGAAATAAAAATCACGATTCCAGAAGGAAGCACAATTAATCAAATTGACGCGATTCTCGCGAAAAAGTCGCTTATAACACCTGGTGATTTTGTAGCGTGTACAAACTTTTGTGATTTAGGATTTCGTATTTCTTCTTTAGAAGGATATCTATTTCCGAGCACTTATTTTGAAAATCCAAAAACATTTACGAGTAAAAAATTTGTTCAAAGATTATACAATACTTTTCGGCAACAATCTGCTAAATTACAGACAGAAATACAACAGTCAGGACGGACATTGAATGAAATAGTAATCGTTGCATCTATGATTGAGAGGGAAGCTTTTGGGGATAGTTTAGAGGAAAAAAGACAAATTGCAGATGTGATTTGGAAGCGATTAGATGAACGAATTCATTTAGGAATTGATGCGACAACGCGTTATGAATTAAACGAGTGGAAGCGACCGTTGTATACAGAGGATTTTGACTCAGATTCACTCTACAATACTCGGCGACATTTAGGATTACCACCAACGGCAATTTCAAACCCAGGAATGGATTCTTTGCGCGCGGCTGTTACGCCGATTTCAACAGAATATTACTATTATTTACACGACAACAATGGACAAGTTCATTTTGGACGCACGTTAGACGAACACAATGCCAATAAACGCGCTTATTTGTATTGATGATGGAAGGAGAAAGAATTGGTTATGAAAAATTTAATATTTCAAAAGAATATGAGAAAGCATTAAAAGATCAATTAGGAGAACAGGGATTTAATATAATTAAGGATTATTACATGAGTTTGTCTCAACAAGAAGATAAAGATTCTTTTTTGAAATCAATAATTGCGTTGCTTAATAAACCCGAATTAATGGATGCTTTTTTGAGAGCGTTAAAAAATCCAGTATTGGAAGAATATGAAAAAGGAAGAAGTGCTTCCTTGAAAAAAATAGAAGAAATTTTATCTTTGCTGAAAACTGAAAATTAACTAAAAACTAATATCCTTTGCATGTTTGTTTATTGGAAGTTTTTTTGCTACTTCCCATGCCATTTTAAATAAAGAAAAGTGATCATCTCTCATGCTACTATGTTCGATAATAATTCCAGAAGGGAACTCTTCTTTTGATTGTGAAGAGAATGCTATCTTTTTGTCATAAATATGAAAGGCTGTTTTAAAAGGAAATAAATCTTCTGGTACAAGTAAAGACACTCGATGAACTTTTTCATTATTTTCCAGATATTTCATATTGCTTTCGCTTTCATTAAATATAAAAAAGGATTTGTTCCCAATTCTTTCTCGTTCTGGAATATAAACTTCATTCAAAAATTTAACGAATTCAGGATGCGTCTCATTGTAGTCTAGGCGCGCATATCCATAGAGATCACATTTAGTTTTCCGACTTGTTTTCAGTACGTCTTCATACATTTCAATAAGTCCATCTACTCCCTCAAAAAACCGAAAACTTGGAACATCGACGTGACTCTTTTTTAATTTTTTTAAATCTCCCATTACATCTAAAACAGCATTTTCTTTTTCTTCTATTTCGCTTTGTTCATTTTTGAGAAGTAATAGTATTTTTTCGGGATCTTCCGCGGTAAAATAAAAACTATCATCTCGATTTTCCTGGAAAGCGAATCGTTTTTTACATAAGTTTTCGAGTGTATATCGTGCAGTTGATCGATTTAATTCGAGTCGATTTGCTACAGATGAAGTGGAGGAGTTCCCTGATTTTAATAAATCCAGATAAACAGATATTTCGGTTTCACTTAATCCGAGGAGAGCAAGTGTCTTTTTGATTTTGGCTAATAAACTCATTTGTAAAAAATTGAGAAAAGAATCACAAAAAGAATAGGATTTTATTTCTGTGATGGCAAATGTATATTACCACTTTTTTTATCAATCTATGTCTGTCTTAATTGCATGTTTTTTGTATAAGTGTTTAATCAAAATGGACAGAGTTGGATTTGATTTTTTTCATTCTTTCTTCAGACTTCACTTGATGAAACTTTGGATTTTGGCGCCTGTTTTTATAGCGATTGATCAAATCACGAAGTTTTTGGCACGAGCCCTTTTAATAGAGAAAGCGTTTCCGATTTTCAGTGACGTACGATTGCAATTAGCTTTTAATAAAGGATTTGCGTTTAGTTTGCCGGCACCACAGTTAATTCTAATTGCACTGGCACTTGGTGTTTCGGGATTTCTTATTTATTGGTCAACGAAAGAAAATAGAACCTTGTGCGAAAAATGGGTTTCGGTCTTTATTGTTTCTGGTGCGATTGGAAACGTAATTGATCGGATTATTTTTCATGAAGTTACAGATTTTCTAGCATTTTGGAGTTTCCCAATTTTCAATGTTGCAGATGTACTTGTTTCTGTAGGAGTTGGATTGCTTTTACTGCAAGAAATAAAGTCTATGAAGAAATTAAATATATCTCATGGTTGAAAAGAAAACGCAGTATTCAGTGACAAGAGAAGATCTTGATTCATTTTTGAAAAGCAAGGATTGTCCAGCGGAAGTGAAAGAGAAGTTAAGAATTGCGAATAGTTTTGAAACAGCGCTTGGTTTCATAAAAGATATGGGAACAAAGGTTGGTATGAATACGCTGTCTCCAGAACTTCGTTTTTATGAAGACGGAACGGTGAGTATTGTCGATTGTACGGATCCGGAATTACAACAAATTTTTGAAAAAGCTTTTCAAGCGTATTTAATTTATGAAGGTAAATTTAAAACAAAACTTTTGAAGATTGTGGATAAAGTTTTATTGGGATGAAAAAAATCTCGCTGAAGCGAGATTCTTATATTTTGAATTATAAGCTGTAATTATTCAGCTTTCTTAGCAGTTGGTTTTTTTGCTGGAGCTTTTTTCTCTTCAGTACTTGCTTTTGGTGCTGCTTTTGTTTTGGGCAACATTTTTGCGTATTGTGATTTGATTCGTGATCCTTTATTTGCGTGCCAAAGATTATTTTTTACCGCAAGATCAATTCGTTTTTGAACCATTGGAAGTAATTTTTTCGCTTCATCAAATTTTTTCTCTTCAATAAGAGTAATGAAGTTTTTCATTTCAGTTTTTAAGAAACGTTTACGAATAACGTTTCGTGCAGTACGACGCTCTGTTTGTCGAACTCTTTTGATAGCGGATTTGATAATTGGCATATACCTCTAAACAGTAAAGAATGTTGTTTTCGCGCGAAATATATTGATTTTTGTCGCGCTGTCAACTTTATGCAAGTGGTGAGCGATACAGGATTTGAACCTGTGACTTCCTGCAAGTCAAGCAGGCGCTCTAGCCAACTGAGCTAATCGCTCGCTAAAAGTCAATTGCGGACGGAATTCTGGCGACTTTATTACTGACTGTCAAAATTTTTTTGAAAAAGTTGACCAAATGGCAATAAACGATACACTTCCGACGAATTAATTTTAATACAATGAAGAAAGACGAAAAGAAAAGCGTCATGCAGAAATTTCAGACGCACGCGAAAGACACTGGATCTTCGCAAGTACAGATTGCAATTCTGACAGAAAAAATTGCAGCACTTACAGAGCACCTTCGGGAGCACAAAAAAGACAAACACTCACGACGAGGACTCCTCGGAATGGTTGGAAAACGTCGTCGATTGTTGAAATATTTGCAAATGAGCAATCAGTCTCAATATGCCGATGTTGTGAAACAACTCGGTCTTCGAAAATAAATTTTAACCCCGTTTTGCGGGGTTTTTTCTTTTTCTCACAGTGAAACTTTTTTCTGTGAATAATTTTGTAAATATTCAATAAAATGGCAACATTTAAATCACAAACGGTTCAGCTCGATGGTGTAGATTTCACGTTCGAAACTGGAAAACTCGCAAATTTAGCAGATGGTTCTGCGGTTGTTAAGTACGGAAATACAGTACTTTTGGCTACAGCAGGAATGGCAGGAAGTGCTCGTCAGGGAATAGATTTTTTCCCATTGATGTGTGACTACGATCCGAAATACTATTCAACAGGAAAAATTAAAGGTTCACGATTTATGAAACGTGAAGGTCGACCACCAGAGAGCGCAATTTTAGTTGCACGAATGATTGATCGTCCACTTCGTCCAATGTTTCCAAAAGGAATGATGAACGATGTACAACTGATCGTAACATTATTACAAGCAGATGGAACTCGTTCAGATGCAGCAACAGCAATTACAGCAGCATCAATGGCCTTGCAACTGTCAGGAATCCCAATTGAAGCTCCCGTTTCTGCGGTTCGAGTGGGAATGAAGGAAGATGGAGAATTTTTCATAAATCCTACATATGATGAGGTAGAAAAAGGATATCTAGACTTAGTTATCGCGGGAACAGAAGACGCAATTATGATGGTAGAGGCAGGAGCTCGATTAATTTCAAATGAAAAGATGATTGCAGCGTTTGAGTTTGCTCACGAGCGAATCAAAAAACTTTGTGCAGCACAAAGAGAACTCGCTTCTCAGGTTGAAATTGAGCCAAAAATTCCACAAATTCGTGAAATAAATGAAACAGCAGAAAAACTCGTAAACAATGCGTTGTCAGATTCTGATTGGGCAACAATTGGTGGAGTTGGAAAAAAAGCATTAAAGAAGACACTTCACGCACTTGAAGAAAAATTATTCGAAACATGTGCAGATGCGATTGAAAATGAAGAAGTTACAAAAGGAGATTTGATGGAGTTCTTTAATAAAGGATTGAAAAAATATATTCGAAAGCAAATTATGTCTACAGGAAAACGTCTCGATGGACGAGGATTTACGGACATTCGTTCTCTTTCGTCTGAAGTTGGAGTTTTACCAAGAACACACGGAACAGGATTATTTCAACGAGGAGATACTCAGGCGTTATCAGTTTTAACAGTTGGTTCAACAGGAGACGCACAATTGCTTGATGATCCAGATCGTCCAGAATTTAATAAATATTATTTCCATCACTACAACTTCCCACCATATTCAGTGGGAGAAGTAAAACCGCTTCGTGGGACAAATCGTCGTGAAATTGGTCATGGAACATTAGCAGAAAGAGCACTTCAATATGTAATGCCAACAAAAGAAGCAGATAATTTTCCATATACAATTCGAGTTGTTTCAGAGATAATGGCTTGTAATGGATCAAGTTCAATGGCATCTGTTTGTGGATCAACATTAGCGCTTATGGATGGAGGAATTCCAATTAAGTCTGCGATTTCAGGAATTGCAATGGGACTTGTGATGGATGAAGAAACAGGGAAATACAACATTCTTTCTGATATTCAGGCTCAAGAAGATTTTTGTGGAGACATGGATTTGAAAGTTTGTGGAGACGAAAATGGATTGACGGCCTTGCAGATGGATATCAAATTGAAAGGACTTTCTATGGATCTTTTGAAAGAAGCTTTGACTCAAGCTCAAGCGGGACGAACTGAGATTTTGAAAACAATGAAATCTGCAATTCCTGCACCACGAGAAGAGATGAATGAGTTTGCTCCACGAATTACATCGTTTCACATAAATCCAGATTATATCAGAATAATTATTGGAAAAGGAGGAGAAACGATTCAAGGATTGTGTGCAGAATACGATGTAACAATTGATTTAGAAGATGATGGATTAGTGATGGTTGCTTCTTCAAATGGAGAAAATGCTGCGAAAGCTGTTGAAGCTATTAAATCACTTGCGTACGAGCCAGAAGTTGGAGACATCTTCAAAGATGCAACAGTGAAATCAATTATGGATTTCGGAGCATTTGTTGAATTTGTTCCTGGAAAAGAAGCGCTCGTTCATGTTTCAGAAATTGCGAATCGTCGTATTGAGAATGTTACAGATGTACTAAAAGAAGGGGATAAAGTGAACGTGAAATTAACAGGAGTTGATAAAATGGGACGAATTAAATTATCAATGAAAGAAGTAGAACAAGATCGAGAAATCTAATTCGGTTTTTTATAAAAAACAAAAGCTCCTGCTCATTGAGTGGGAGCTTTTTTTGACGAGAAAATCACACTTGAAAAAAAGATACATATAAGGTATAATAACAGGATTTTTAGCCAAAATCATGAAAAATTTATACCAGTATTCGGCAAAAGAGAATCTTGCGAAATTTATTTTCATGGGAGGACAGACTTTCCGGGAGGATAGACCAAACGAACGAGATGATGTTCAAGATGGGAAAGCGAAAATGGAAGAACTTGTTTTAGCTGAAATTCAAGATGACTTGACCGAATTAAAGGGAAGCGTTCTTGATCGATATGCGGTTTACGATGCAGTTAGAACGGGGGGTGATAGAGAAGTGTATAAACAAAGGGATGGAACTTTTATTTTAGAAGATCCCGATAATGATGAGAAAATTATTTTCAAACAAGGGGAAGAATTGAAAATAAAAGATGGGAAAAGGAATCGTTCATTAAAAATTGATCTTAAAAACGATATAGTTAAGGAAAATGTTGGGTTTGAATTAGAACAGAAAGAAGATATAGAACAAGAAAAAATAGAGTATAAAACAGAATCACTGAGAATTTTAGCTCAATATATTACCATTCGAGAAGATGGATACAGTCTTGATTTACATAGAGTAAAAGGAAGTGATACACCGAAATTGTATGAAGCACTACGGGCGGTTGCTGACGATGAAAAATTGTCAATAGATGAGAGAAAGGATGTGTTACAAAAAATTGTTGATAGATTTCAAAAATATACGGGAGATGAAGATAATAAAGAATTGTCAGATTTAGTAGCGGAGGCTCAAAAACATCTTAATACACTCAATGGAGTAGAAAAACCAGAAGAAAAGAAACCTGAAGCGACTTCAAAACAAGAAACAGTTGTGGCTGCAACCACTTCTGTTCCAGAAAAAAAAGAAACTGAGGCTGAAAAACAGGCTCGATTAGAACAAGATAAGAAAGTCTTAGAAGACAAAGAGGCAGAAAGAAAAGCAAATGAGGAGAGAAAAGCCGCTCATGAAAATTTAGACAATGCACGAAAATTATTGGATAGCATTGATTTTACTACATTAGATATAACAACTTATCAAGAATTTCAAGGGAAGTTAAATGAAATACATACACCAGTTCTTATTGCTGAGGAAGAAGGGAAAAAATTCCCAGAATTAAAAGAAGATGCACTGAAATTAAAAAGTGATTTTGATGAAGCACGAAATAAAGTGGGAATTTATGAAAGGGGTGCAGGAGAACAAGAGAGAGTAGAAAAGAAATATCAAAAGAAAACGGAGGAGCAATTACAAGCAATGGATACAAAGATTGAGGATGAAGTGAAATTGTTTCAGGCAAAATTAGAAGAATTAGAGAAAAAACCAGAAAACTTACCAGAATCGCCTTTGTCTTTGGAACCAGCGGATCCTAAAACATTAGAGCAAATTCAGCAAGGAATGATGAGCCACAGAACAGAATCTATGAAAACGTTAGAAGAAATAAATTTTCTTCAAGAATGTTCACAAGAATTAGGAGAAAAAATTGCAAAATTTGAAGAAAAAAAATCAGCCTTTACATTAGGAAATGTTGGACGATTTGTTGGTTCCTCAATTGCGATTTTACCCGGAATGGCCGTTGATCTAACAATGAAAGTTGGAGGTTGGTTTGGATTAAATCCTCAGAACAAACGAAGTATAGATGTTGCTGAAAAAATGTTCGGCGTAAAAAGTCCTGCTGCAGAATTACGGAAAGAAAAAGAGGCCTTTGAGATAAGTTTTGCAGAAAAACAACAAGTACTTGCAGGAAAGAAATCAGAATTAGATTCATATGGAAAAACATTGTCAACCAATTCGGAATCACTCAGAGCGAGTGCTCCAAATGATGTACGAACTTCTGTACGAAATGGTTTGATAGAAGATTTGCCAAAAGGTGCAGATCCAAATGTTGAGCCATGGAAAGGAATGATTGATAAGATTACGGGAGAAGTCGAAGGAACAACGATTGCACAAGTTGCATCAGCGGTAGATCAGCTAGATATGAACGTAGATGGTTCTGTTTCAGAATTAACAGAAGCAACAGGAGGGTCACTAGGAAGTCTTAATGATTCTTTAGAATATATTAAAACACTTGATATTACATCTGCAACAGCACTAGATATGTCGGTTGGATTCTTAACAAAAAATGTAGCAAAAGTATTGGATGTATCAGGAGATTTCCTTGCAAAAATTCCAGTATTAGGTTTGGTTGGAGGAGTTCTTCGTGGAGCTGGAGGAATGATTGACGGAATTGGTTCAATGATTACCGATCCATGGAGTGTAGTAGAAGGATTAGGTGCACTTGTTGGTATTCCAAATGGATTAAAAGCAGCAGGAGAAGCATGGAAAGGATTGGGAATGGGGCTTTTTGCGGGAGAAGCATGGAGTGATATGGCAAAAGCATTTAAAGAAGGAGATTTAATGACTGCGTGGGGAGAAATGTCTGCGGCAGTTGGTGAAGTAGGATTAAATGTTGCGGCTACATTCTTTACTGGAGGAGCTGCTGCAGGAGCTCGTGGAGGAGCTGTTGCAGGACGAATTGGTAAAATGACATCAGCTATTTCTAAAGTTGCTACAAACATTCCAGGAGCGCGTTTTGCGGCACGTGCAGCTAAATGGACTTCAAAGACACGTGGAGTTCGTTATATAGGAAAAGCTGGAGATGTTATTCTTACTCCAATGAGATGGGGATTAAAACCATTGAAAGGATTAGGGAAATTTGGTACCAAAATAGATGATATTGCGGCTACAGGATTGCGACCAACGCGATGGTCAAAAATGGGACGCATGAGAGCTTTAGATAGAATGAATAAACAACTTACAGGTAAAGTAAGTAAATTAGATGATATTTTGGCAAATGGAGCAGATGATTTAGGAAAATTTGAAAGACGTTCTACGAGGGTCGCGAGAGTAAAAGCTAAACGATTATTGAGAAAAAATAAACAGGTAATGAAAAAACTAGATCCAGATGGAGCATTGATCAGAAATGTAGAAGCAGAAGTTGCAGCACAACAATTAAAAGTAGAAGCTTCTACTCGAACATCAAAAGCAATAAAAAGTATTAAACAAGGAAATGTCAAAGATTTAAGAATATTAGATGAAGCAGATGATGTAGCAAAAGCAACGAATACTCCTAAAAAAGTTCCTAGAAGAGCTCCAAATCCACAGTTTAGCAAAAAGGCATTTGAAGAGGCCGTAAGAACTAAAAAGGGAATTACTATAAAGGCAGGTAAGTATAAGGGAACTTGGACAGAAGGATCTGAAGGTGGATGGATGCGTAAAGTTGAAGGAGGACGGACTGTTCCATATAATAATCCAGCAATAGGTACAACTAATTTAACAAACGCTTTGCATCGTGCATGGAAAAGTGAGGGGATGGGTACTTCTGCAGTTAAAAGACCTGCTCGAATTATACCAGAAGAAAGAGCATCGAATGCTTCAGCTACACCACGAGTTGAACCAGTAGCTTCAATGTCTCCGACAAAAACAGTTCTAGAGCCATTAACAAGACCAGAATTATTGAGAGCGGGAGGAGAAGGATCACTTCTTTTTGCGGCGTTGAAAAATACAGAACGTTATAACGAAAGAAAAACAGAAAGCGTAGAAAGAAACATCAATGATAATTTTCCAGAACAAGGAGAGCATAACACCACTTCTTTTGTAGACTTAAATAAAAATCGACCATCAGTGGAAGAGCAAGTAAGAGAACAAGAAAAAGCTCCTACTGAAGAAAGGGAAACAACTGTACTTATTAATTATCCGAGAAAGGAAAAATTTGAAGGTCCACGAAAAGAAAACTTAGAGTCGTTTTTTAGAGAAGGAGTAGGTGATAAAGCTTTAAAAGAGATAAAAGCTGATATAAAGAAATACTCAGCCTCTGATGTAGAAGTAACTATTAATGGAGAAAAGAAAGAACTGAAGGATATTTGGACACATCGTAACGAATCGGGAGAACAACCGGTGGTAGCTATCAAAAAATTTGAATCGGAATTGAGAGATGGAGCAGATGCTCCATGTATCACTAAAATTGATATTAAGTTTACAGAATAATTAAAATGTTTTAAATTGCTTGACATTTTTTATGAAAAATGTATAATCATATAAAGTTCTTTGAAATCTCGGTGAAAAATTTAGTCTTTCTAGCGGTGTTTAGTGGTGGACGAATTCTTTTATAGAAGGACTCTTATCCGAATATCGCTCCCGAAGACTAAATTGAAAATCAAACTAAAAAAACTAAAAAAAAACGGAGGTTTCTTATGAAAAAAATTCTTATTATCGCCGCTGTCGTATTGGCACTCGTATGGGCTGGATTCCACTTTTTTGGTGGAAAGGATGAAGTTATAGTTACAGGACCAAGCGGCAATACTGTTAAACCAGATGCAGTTGCATCGGTTATTCAGTTTTCATACTCTGCAGAAGCGGATTGGAGTAAAATCCAAGAAGCTACTGTAAATGTATCTATGCCAGAAGGATCACTGTCCTGGGAAAGAAAAGGGTTTTACCCTGACTTAACCAGATCAACTTTGCGTACAGAAGGCGATTTATTCGTCTTTACATTGTTCACTCAGGGGCAAGTGCTTCATGGAGCGATCAATAAAAACGCATTAAAACACTTGTCGGCTGTGACCGACAAAGGCTATGACAACTTCGCAGCGTATGATGTACGTCTGTTTGATCAGGCGAAACACCAACGCGTTACTGCTACATTTCAAGACTGTCATTCCACAGTGGGCAACCTTGCTCATAGTGGAGATAGACGGTTCTAACATTTTCTTCGGGGAAAACTAGGACGGATTATAAGCTTGCTTATTTATCCGTCCTTTTCATGTATTTTTATTTTTCAAAATTCGTTCACTCTGGCACAATATCAGAGCAAACAAATATGAAAGAAAAAATACACGCAACATTAGTTGATTTATTAGAACATCACGAGTCTCGTGCTGGACGAGTGTTTGGTCATATTTTAATTTTATTGATTACACTTTCTACGATTTCTTTCGCGCTTGAAAACAGTGAGGGATTAAGACATTATAGATATTATTTTTTGATTCTTGATCAGGCTATCATTGGATTTTTTCTTGTAGAATATTTATTACGAGTGTTAATTTCTCAACGAAGATGGAAATTCATATTTTCTCCACTAGGAATTGTAGATTTATTAGTAGTAGTTTCGGGATTATCTCATTTGAATTTAATGTTCTTGCGAGGGCTTCGTTTGCTACAAATATTACAATTATTGAAAGTACTTCGTTATTCTGATTTCTTACTAAATTTTTTACGATCATTTTCTCATTATCGTCATGAATTTAATATTTTGGGTACTTCATTTTTTGTTGTATGGATAATGAGTGGATTAGGTGCTTATTTACTAGAACATGGCTTTAATTCAGAAATTTCATCATTAGGAGATGCTTTGTGGTGGGCTTTAGTTACGATGGCAACTGTTGGATATGGAGATGTTGTTCCCATTACTATAGCGGGAAAAATATTAGCGGGGTTCGTAATTATTTTGGGAGTGGCGACGATGTCTATGTTGACCGCGATTGTTACCCGTATTTTTTTAGATCATTTTTTTGGAAAACGTTTACATACCTGTGCGTTTTGTCATTTTCCACATCACGATCATGATGCAAAATTTTGTAAAAACTGTGGTAATCAATTAGATGCACGATTACTTGATAATGCAGCAACAGTTGCACCACATCATATTCGAATGTTGCGTGCAACAAAGAAAGTCTCAAAATGAAAGAAGGTACAAATAACAAAGTAGAAAGCACAAAAAATAGTTCTTTGTTAGTTGTTCTTTGATATTTGGAGCGAAGAAGCGATTATTGTATTTTCAATTAAACTCACAACGGTCATTGGACCAACTCCTCCAGGAACAGGGGAAATTTTCCCAGCAACAGTTTCAGCAGAAGCAAAATCAACATCTCCAACAAGCTTTCCTTCTTCATTTCGGTTTATTCCTACGTCAATTACCGTGCAACCAGGTTTCAATTGTGTTCCGTGAATAAGACCAATTTTTCCTACTGCGACAACTACGATATCTGCATTTTTTAAATAGAAATCAATATTTTTTGTGTGTCGATGACACGTTGTTACCGTTGCACCTCTATTTAACAATAAAAGACTTACTGGTTTTCCAACAATATTACTGCGTCCAATTACAACCGCATTTGCTCCTTGAATTTCAGTATTAGATTCATCAATCAACCGAATAATTCCTTTTGGAGTACAGCTTTCGAGAGTTTCTTCTCCGCGAGTAAGTTTCCCCATGTTTTCCGCAGTCCATCCGTCTACATCTTTTCTTGGAGAAATTTTTGCTAACACTTTTTTTACAGAAATGTGATCAGGAAGAGGAGTTTGAACAATTACACCATGAACAGTGTCATCCAGATCAATTTTATCCAATTCTGCCAAAATTAATTCTTCACTAATCGTGTCAGGAAATTTTCGGATTTCAGATTCAATTCCTGCTCGTGCAGCAAATTTCTCTTTTTGTTTTACATATGATGCACTTGCGGGATGTTCTCCTACAAGGATAACAACTAATTTTGGAATAATTCCACGTGCTTTTAATTCTTCAACTTTCGGAAGAAGATCGGTTTCAATTATTTTACTTGCTATGTCGCGACCAGAAATTATTTCAGCCATTTTTTCTTGGTTTAATAATAAAAATGTTTTTTCGTAAGCGAAAAATAGCAATTTGTCCAAAAAATACTAGTAAAAAGAAGAGAAGTTGTGTCCAATATTTCTCAACAAATCCATCTAAAGTTGGAGCATTATCTTCAAACACATACGGAAAATAAGGTGCGGGTGTATTTGTAATTGGTTCAGCAGAAAATGTCATAAAATCTACCAAGAGGTTTACAAAGAAAAAACTTATGAAGATGAGAATAATTTCAACAAAGAGGAATCGTTTCCAATAAGTAAAAAGTTTCATCAAAAGAGAGCTGCCTGTTTATCGGATGGAATATCTTTCTTTTGTAATTTTTCTAATACAAGAGCTAATATTTCTTTTCCAATATCTTCTCGACGACGTAATTCGCCACCTTTATCAACTGGCATTCTTGTCCATCGAAAATCTCGTTTGCAGCGATCAAGTGCAACAGCTTTTACTTGTTGTAAATATTGTTCATCAGCTTCATGAATATCGGCAAGACGGTTTTTTGCTTTATGAATTTGAGCACGAGCTTCGACACTTGCGTCAAGAAAAATAACTAAACTTTCTCGGGGAAACCCATAAATATCGTATTCGAGTTGTTCAACATATTTTTCAAGTGCAGTAATTTCTGATTTTTTTGTACTTCGAGCAGGTGTGTAAATCAAATTCGAAGTAACTCCACGATCAAAAAGAAGAAGATCGTTTTCTGCACGTAATTTTTCTACTTCTTCCAATTGTTCTAATCTATCTGCCGCATACAAAGAAGCTACGATTCGAGGATCGATATTTTTTATTTCACCAAATTCTCCACGCAAATAAGCCGCAATACGTCTTCCAGCAGAAGTTTTTTCATATCCGGGAAATCGAATAAATCCAACGCGAATACCGCGTTCTTTTAAATTCTTCATTAATATTTCAGTTTGAGTAGATTTTCCACAAGCATCAAGACCTTCGAGCACGACAATAGGTGATTTCATATTTTCTGCGCAAAGTATAACAAAATCAATTTACAAAGTACAAAGTACAAAAATTCAATAATTAACTTTAAATTCGATATTCAACAATACTTAACGTTTTCACTACGATAAATTATTTTTTTCCTTCAAACTTGTATTTCCATTTAGGATATGTGGACTTAAGATTGTAAAGATTTTTTAATTTATTTACTTCATCTTTTGAAAGGTTTTGAAGGACAATAAATCCTCCTATTTCTTTTGGAAGAGTGAAATCATTAGGAAATTTTTCTACTTTCCATATATAAAGAGATTCAGCAATTGTTTCTGGAAATTTACATCCTTCAGGAAGATTTTTTACATTTCTTATATGGAGACTTCCGTTAATTATTTTTGGAAAAATAAATCCTTCAGGAAGACTTTCTGAAGCGCCAAGATCAAGATGTCCATTGAGTGGACTAGGAATATAATCAAGTGCTTGATATTCTTTGAAATCAAGATTCCCATTATGCTCTTTAAATGGCTTTATTGTTTCTTTTATTTCATTAAGTGCAGTTGTTGTTTCAGATATTACCTTTTTTGTTTCAACTTTATTATTTGATACCGTGTTAGGAATTGCTTCGGGATTTTTACAAATAAATTTAGTGTTATTAGTTATTGAATTCGATGAATGTAGTTTGTTCATGATTTAGTGAAAATTAAAAAATTATCAAAATCTATTGGTTATTTTATCATGATAAGAGGTAGAATGCAATTTTATGTTTTTATAATATTTTTTATCTATAGAATTTTAGATTTTGTTGTACAATTGTATTGAAGTTATTATAAAAACATGACCTGTGAAATTTTTGGGATTCTCAATGTGACGCCAGACAGTTTTTCAGATGGTGGAAAATTTTTTACACCAGAAGTGGCGATTGCTCATGCAGAAAAAATGATACACGACGGAGCATCTTTTATTGATATAGGAGGGGAATCAACTCGACCAAATGCGACCGCCGTTTCACCAGAAGAAGAATGGGATCGTGTAGAAAATGTAGTATCGAATTTGTTAGAAAAACCAGATTTCCAACATCGTATTTCTCTTGATACAAAAAATTGGGAAACAGCAGCGAATTTCTTTCATGTTGGAGGAGAAATTTTAAATGATATTTCAGGTGTTGCTGATCCAAGAATGCAAGAGCTTGTGGCTCAATTTGCAAAAAAAGTAATAGTGGGACATTTCCCTGGAGAAAGTCTTGCTGAAGTTCATGAACAAAAAATTGATTCAGTAAATCAAGTATGTGATGAATTATTGCTTCGTTACGAAGAACTGATTCGTGTGGGAATATCATCTGATGCAATTATTTTGGATCCAAATATTGGATTTGGGAAAACAATGGAGTGTAATTGGGAATTATTAAAATTTGGAGAATGGTTGCCAGAATACAACGTTATGATTGGGCATTCCCGAAAGAGATTTTTGGGAGAACATCGAAAGGAAGTAGAACCAAATTTGGAAGCAGCAAAATTAGCTATGGATTCTGGAGCTCGATATTTACGAGTACATGATGTATATGAACATTTTCTTTTACTTAAGTAATACTTGACATTTTTTACAAAAGTGTAAAAGAGTGTAGATGGGGAAAAATGAAATAACAAAAGATACTTTGTTGAAGGCTCAGGATGGAGTAGCTTTGATAAAAGAAAAAGTGATGGTCATTTGTGAAGAACTCAGTTCTTCTGATTTCAGCAAACAGGAAAAGGGATTGAAATATTACAATCTCTTACAGAAGAAGTGAAAAAGATTGTGGAAGATGTCCTATTAACTGATCTGGGGAAAATAAGAAGGGCGTTAAAAGAAATAGACAATCTTACTGGACACGCGATTGATGCGGAATTATGTAATAATTGGAGCAGATTGCCAAAACCGATTCAAGAAATGTTGGTCGCCGTATCAGAGGATATTTCTTTGGGAATAGAAAATAAGGTTTTTTTAATGAATGTGTCTCGAGATATAGGATGTCTTCATTTAAACTCTACTGTTAAGTTGATTTTGAATAAAATCACGAAAGGAAGAATGTGTGGAGGAGAATTGAAACTTGAGAAACATACTGAAACAGCAAAGGAAATAATAAAAAAGTATAAAGAAATAAAAAAAATGTCAGCAGCATAATAAATTTTCTTTTTCTTTTCATTGCACGACACTCTGTTTCGTCGTACAATTTCTTTCGATGAAAGAAACAAAATTTATATTCGTGACAGGAGGAGTTTGTTCTAGTTTAGGAAAAGGGATTGTCGCCAGTTCTACTGCGGCAATTTTAAAATCTGCTGGAGTGAAAGTTGCAATTATGAAATTGGATCCATACTTGAATGTTGATCCAGGAACAATGAGTCCATTTCAACATGGAGAAGTTTTTGTTTTAGATGATGGAGCAGAAACAGATTTAGACTTAGGTCATTACGAAAGATTTATTGATACACCACTCAAAAAATTCTGTTCAGTTACGACAGGTCGTATTTATTCAGAAGTTTTGACGGAAGAACGAGATGGAAAATATTTAGGAGGAACTATTCAAGTAGTGCCACATATTACTCGAAAAATTCAAGAAAAAGTTGAATTGGCAGCTAAGAAAATGGACGTAGATGTGTTAGTGGTAGAGATTGGTGGAACTGTTGGAGATATTGAAGGAGAACCATTTTTGGAAGTATTACGTCAAATGAAAAGAAAACACGGAGGAAATTTAGTTTCTATGCATTTAACACTTTTGCCGTGGTTACAAGCCTCTGGAGAATTAAAAACAAAACCAACACAAATTTCAGTACGAACATTACGAATGGCAGGAATTCAGCCTGATTTTATTTTTGCTCGAGCAGATGTAAAAATTTCAAAGAAAATTTTAAAAAAAATCGCATTTTTCTGTGATGTAGAAGAAGATTGCGTAATTCCTTCAGAGACAGTTTCTTCCATTTACGAAGTGCCATTGAGATATCAGAAATTTGGACTTGCAGAAACTTTGGCACGAAAATTAAATATTAATGAATTGAAATGTGATTTAGAGGAATGGACAGAGTTAGTGGAAAAAATTAAACGAATCAAGAAGTCTATTACGATTGGATTGGCAGGAAAATATAATGAACTCGATGATGCGTATTTATCCGTGATTGAGGCCGTTAAATCAGCAGGATTTCACCATGGAAGAAAAGCGGAAATTGAATGGATAGATACAGAAAAAATTGAAGAAAATGATGCGGAGGAATTAGCGAAACTAGAATTAGTTGACGGAATAGTTGTTCCGGGAGGATTTGGAAATCGTGGAATTGAAGGAAAAATTAAAGTTGCGCAATATTGTCGTGAAAACAAAAAACCGTATTTAGGTTTGTGTTTGGGTTCACAGATTATGGCTATCGAATTTGCACGAAATGTTTTGAAAATTAAGGATGCTACAAGCGAAGAGTTCGATGAAGAAAATAAGTCAAAAAATCACGTAATACATTTTATTCCAGAGCAACGAGAAATTCGAAAAAAAGGTGGAACAATGCGATTAGGAGCATATCCAGCAATTTTACGAAAAGGAACGAAGGTGCAAAAAATATATGAAACAGAAGAAATTTCAGAAAGACATCGTCATCGATTTGAGTTTAATAATGCGTATCGTGAAGAATTTGAAACAAACGGATTTCGTATTGCAGGAATTTCTCCAGATCATGAATTAGTGGAAGTAGTGGAAATTGAAGATCATCCATTTATGATTGCATCTCAATTTCATCCAGAGTTTAAATCACGTCCATTGCGTCCACATCCACTTTTCAGAGATTTCATAAGAGTGGTCATCGAAAAATAAATTTTGCAGCATATGTAATTTTCTGCGAGAATTTATATAAATGGAAGGACAAACAAACAGATATCAGTTCGTAGCGGTAAGTTCAGATGGGAAAAAAATGTCTGGAACCATTTGGGCTGTAACAGAAGCGGAAGCCCGTCAAAAGATTTCGGAACGAGGATTAGCGTTATTTTCAATTAATGAATTTTCTGCTGATAAAGCAGCAGTAACTGAAGGATTTCAACAATTTGAGTTTGAAGGAACAGAAGCAAGTGGAAAACCAGTTCATGGAACAATTGAAGCAACAGATTCATATGAAGCATATGCAAAATTACGAAAAGATTATGATTTTGATTTAAAGAATGTAATAGATTTGTCAGCAACTCCTGAAGAACGATTAGCATATCAAAAACAAGGAATTCCAGCTGAATGGCTTGAGCGTTTTAAAATTGAAAATGGAAAAGATGTTAAAGAGGAAGTAGTTAAAAAAGAAAAAGAAGAACCATTATTATCAGAGCAAGATCGTGCAGAATTATTATTTTATCAAGAAGAAATTGGACGAGTGACAAAAGACGTAATGGAATTGTTAAAAGAGAATGAAGAGTATATGGACGTTGTTGCACGACGTGAAATATTAGATCGTATTAATTTATTATCACGATTGAGACGATCAAACGCAATTGAGCATTTACGAGAATTAACCAAAAAGCTCTTAAAACAGTTAGGTGATGATAAAATATTTATTGAAGCAGAGGGACTTTCTGAAGAAAAGCAAGCCGAATTATTAGTACGGAAAAATCAATTTGGCGTTTTTTCACAACAATTAGAAAAAAAAGTAGTTGCAGGATTAGCATCAGTTTCAGTGGGGTTTGCGTCTATTGATAAAGAAAAAGTTAAAGCACAAATTATTCAATCAGATCCATTTTTACAAATTGTTAGAGTTTTCTATATAGCAATGGTTTCTTTATTGGGACTTATGGTTGTGTTTTGGGTGGTAAATATTGTTCGTCTATTTATAAATTTTTCACAAGGATCAATTTGGTATTCCTTTTCATCACTTATGTTATGGATTTTAACAGGAGTTGCCCTGATCTTTTCTTTTGGTTTATTTCCCATTTTATATTATTGGAAAACATTATCCTATAAACGTAAATATTTTTTCATTGGGATTTCGATTATAGCGGTGATTTTCTTCCTTTGGTTTTCACCAATGTTGTTTTGGTGGACACGATAAGTTTCAAATATCAAAGTACAAACAACAAAGTTTAAATCGTATACGTTATTGTAATTGCGAGTGAGAAGTTGTTTTGAAATGAAGCGAAACAATTTTTTATATTGATTGATAACGAAGAGAAAGTTGCGAAAAATTGTAGGCGCGATACACTCAATGCGATGAATTTTTCACAATTGGGTTTCGGATTCTTTGTATTAAAAATTAATGGATTGTTACTCAGTATAACTTTTTTTCTTGTTGCGTGGCATTATTTAAAACAAGTATCTTCTAAAAACTTTTCAACAGAATTTTTAATTCATCATTTTTGGAAATGGATAGTTATTGGTTTATTGGTAGGAAGATGCATGGCATTAATATTAGAACCAGAAATTTTTATAAGACATGGAATATGGGCTCCAGCAGTGTTTTGGGACGGAGAAATTGATTTCTGGGGAATGTTGACAGGAGGACTAATGGCAATGGCGTGGGATTTAAAAAAACATTCATATTCATTTTTTCGCTGGCTCGATTTAGCGATTCCATCAATTATGATTGGAGTTATTTTAATTGATTTTATTCAATTTTTTACGGGGTCTGTTTATGGAACTGAGACTTCTCTTTTTTGGGGAATTCAATATGAAACTTTTGGCGTAGATACATTGGTGGCAGTTCATCCAGTGACATTATATGCTTTAATTCCTCATATAATATTGCTTAATTGGGCATTAAAAAAACAAATATTGTGGGAGCGTCAGCCAGGAAGACTTTCTTTGATTACAGGATTATGTTTATTTGTGATACATTTTTTCCTTGAATTTTTATATGGAAATGCCTCAATTATGGTAGGAGATGCATTGCGTATTGGACAAATTTTTTCACTTACAGCAATAGTTCTGTGTGTAGTTGGTTTGCTTCGACGGAAATGATGTGTTAAAAATTACTTGATTGATAATTTTTTAAAATGGATTTTTCTTTACTCTTGACCTCACATTATTATTTTGACGTAAATCCTGGTGGAGACTTTCTTATTGGGTTTGCATTGTTGGTGTTCTTCATATTTGTTATGTTTTCAGGACGTTTTGCTCGAAGAATGGCACATGGAAATAAGTATCTTCGAAAATCAATGAAGAAGAAATTTTGGGCATTTCCTTTTTTGGGAATTCTTGGAATTATTTCTGTTTTATCTCGTTTTGGAGGTGTGCCAGGATTTTCAATGAGAATATTTTTATATGTAATTCTTGTAGGAACGCTGTTGTTGGGAGTTATTATTACACATAAAATTCGTTGTGAATATATGCGTCGAATTGAGTCAGTATCTCGTATGAAAAAATGAACCTCAAAAATCTTTGAGAATATTATATGAACAGGTACACTACAACGGATGAAAAAGACCGCTCAGAAATATTTAATTATCGGATCGGGTCCATATTCAATTGGTAGCTCGGTAGAGTTTGATTGGTGTGGAGTACAAGTATTGAGAACGCTTCGTCGTCTTGGACATGAGACCGTATTTATTAATTCTAATCCAGAGACAGTTTCGACGGATTTTGATGAATGTGATCGATTGTATTTCGAAGAATTAACGGTAGAACGAGTTTTAGATATTTGTGATCATGAAAAACCGGATGGAGTTATTTTTTCTACGGGAGGACAAATTGCTCAAAATATGGCAGAAGAACTTGAGAAATCAGGAATTAATTTACTTGGAACATCGGTAGAATCAATTGATCGTTGTGAAGATCGAGAAAAGTTTTCTCAATTGTGTGATGATTTACATATTGATCAGCCACGTTGGGAATGTTTTTCCGAAATGGAAGATGCATTTGCTTTTGCAAAAGAGGTTGGATTTCCCGTATTGGTTCGTCCTTCATTTGTTCTTTCGGGGGCAGCAATGGCAGTTGCAATAGATGAGGACAGTTTACAAGAGTTTCTTGAAACAGCGATTGGTACATCAAAAGCAGCAGTAGTTATTTCAAAATTTGAGGAGAATGCAAAAGAGGTTGAATTTGATGGAGTTGCTCAAAATGGACGCATTATTTGTTCCGCAATTGCAGAGCATATTGAAAATGCTGGAGTTCATTCAGGAGATGCGACAATCGTTTTACCTCCTCAAAATTTATATCTTGAAACAGTACGTCGTGTACGTCGTATTGCGGGAGAAATAGCGAAAGAATTAAATATTTCAGGACCGTTTAATATTCAGTTTCTTGCTCGGCACAACGAAATTAAAGTGATTGAATGTAATTTGCGAGCAAGCAGAAGTTTTCCTTTTGCATCAAAAACATTGGGACAAAATTTTATTGAACTTGCAACGCGCGTTTTATTGGGTGAGGAAGTCGAATCACAAGAAATAAATCCATTAGATATTTTACGAGTTTGTGTAAAAGCGGCACAATTTTCTTTTTCTCGTTTAAAAGGAGCAGATCCTGCATTGGGAGTAGAAATGAGTTCTACTGGAGAAGTTGCTTGTTTTGGAGAAACGTTAGAAGAGGCATTTTTAAAATCACTTATTGCAACAGGATTTCGTGTACCAGAAAAGGGTTCTAAAATATTAGTAACATTGGGAAAATTACGAGATAAAGTTGCATTTCGTCCAGTTGCAGGAGCATTTTTACGGTTAGGATTTTCTTTAGTTGCCACAGAACGAACCGCAGCATTATTTAATGAACATGGTATTGAGTGTGAAACAGTTGCTAAAATTTCTTCTGGAGAGCATCCAAACGTTTCAGAATTGATTGAATCTGGAGAAATTGGATTGGTTATAAATACACCAAATAAATTTTCTCATGAAGAAGTTACTGATGGATATGGAATTCGTCGTGCAGCGATTGATGCTAATGTTCCGCTTATAATTAATTTGCAAGCAGCGAAGTTATTGGCTCAAACGCTTGAAAAGTTTCCAACAGCGGAATCACTCCCGATTCAGCCGTACAGAAAATAAGGGTCAAAGTACAAATATCAAATTACAGATATGAAAGATTTTTTATAGATCTTATTTTATATTTTGACGAAAAAAAGGATCAAGCCAGCATTCAATGTCTAAGGCAAGAACAAAGAGCACAATTGCAAACGGAATAGCCCAATGAGAGTTAGCAATCATTAGAATTCCCATAAAGACAAGAGAAAGTCCATGCATTATTGTAAGAAATATTGGTGCCCATTTTTTTCCAAACCAAAGACCACGGATTACAAAAAAGGAAATACAAACAGAGATAATGAGAGGAATAATGATTGTTAAATTAATAGCAGAAATTACTACAAAATTCGGATTAAATTGGCTGAGCCACGTTCCAAACCATTCATTCATTACTAGCAATAAAAAGAGGAGAATTATGTTTATCAGCAGTTTCAAACTTCCCAAAGCTATAAGAAAAAGGGCTTGCCACGGACGAGATATATTGTTCATCTTTCAAATTCTAACAAAAGATTCTTTTCGTATCAAAAAGACTTGAAAAAAAAGGTATTTTAGAGTATAATCCCAAGAATTTTATATAAAAAATATGTTATTCATTAATACAGTATCAGCTGCTTCTGCCTCAAAAGTAGTAGAAGAAAGCTCAGGAATTCTTACGAATATCATGGGAATGATTCCATTGATCATATCGGCTATTGCTGTTTTGATTGCGACATTAATTTTAGCGAAATTTGTTAAAGGAGTCGTTATATTGCGTTTAAGTAAAAAGGATTTGAATCGTGAAGTATTGATTTTGATCGGACGTATTACAACCTATGGAATAGTATTTTTCGGACTTTTAGCTGCCACAGAAATTGTGGGATTAAATTTTGGATCACTTATTGCATTTCTTGGAGTTGGAATTGGTTTCGCGCTCAAAGATCTACTTTCGAACTTTATTGCTGGAATAATGATTTTGACTCAAAAGAAATTTAAAATCGGTGATGCTATTAAAATAGGAGATATTTTAGGGAAAATTGTTGAAATTGAAACAAGAACTACTCAAATAAAGAGTTTTGATGGAACACTATTGATTATTCCAAATGCACAAATGATCACAGCAGTGATTGAAAACTTTTCTGCGAATGCAATGCGTCGTGTGAAATTTGATGTAGGAGTGAGCTATAGTACACCATTACAAGAATCAATTCAGTTAGCAATTGCTTCTGTAAAAAAACACCAGAAAGTTATGCCAGAGCCAGTAACAAATGTTGTTGCAACAGAGTTTGGAGATTCATCCATTAATTTAAAAGTTCTCTTTTGGGTGGAATCAGATGCTCCTTGGATACAAATAAAATCAGAAGTTATTCAACAATTGAAACTTGATTTTGATGCAGCAGGTATTGAAATTCCATTTCCAATTCGAACGATTGCGTTGGAATCAAATGACGATAATTTGATGCAAGCAATGAATTTACCGAAAAAAGAGCGGAAACAAATCGTTGTGCCATCTTCATCAAAAGTTACAGAACCAGTTCTCACGCCAGAACAAGCGCCTGCTTCTGTTTAATTAAACAAGGAAAAGAAGGTGAACAGTTACGAACACCTTCAGTTTGGCAAGAATAGATTAAAGTTGAGAGAGCAAGTTTCTTATGGCCTTCGCCACAGTTGGAACATACTCTGAGAATTGCTGACCATATTCATAATCAGTTTTAATAAATTGGTTTTTGATGTTAAGTGCCAACAAGGCTTTCTTTTTGGCCTTGATTTGGTTTTGAATATTTTGTTTCCACTCTTTATGTTTTTGGTCGTCCGAATTTCGAATATCTCGAGGAATATCATATTCGGCGCTCCAATCATCATATTGAGTGCGAACATTGTTACTCCAAAGGAAAGTAGATTCCTTCAAAGCGTCAATATCCTGGAGAAGTTGGAGTCTTTGATCCCAGAAGCTTTTGGAGAACTCTCCTTCCAGGTTTTTCAACAATATTGTGAGATCATTTTTTACGCGATCTTCACAGAGAAAAATCTGAATTCCTTCTACAACGAAGGGGGTGAGTTTTCCTGAAAGTGATGATAGTCTCGTGGTAGAGAGTGACTTAAAGCTTTGAAGTGCATCATTATGGCTTCCGCCATTTTCTTGACCAACTCCAGCAAGAAAACAGCCAAAGTATTCATTAATAAATCCATGACCTTGATCCGGTCTATCGGCGTAGTATTCATTGATTACGTAAAACCCAGTCACGTGTTCCATGTATCGATCGGTTGTGTGTGCATACTGATCTACTGCATGGAAAACGTTATAGAGCTTTGTAAAACTCCAGTTAAACCGAAACTCTTCTGCCAACAATCCTACGGCCAACAGACTCAAAATGAGCCCTGTGATAACTAATTTTTTCATACGACCTCCTACGTCGCGCCCTTTTGGGCTTTTTATATTTTGACTGAAATTTCTAGCCAATTTCCAATTGATTACTACAAATCAACTAAAAATTGACTAGAAATTTTTAATTTCTCAATTTTTAATCCGTCTTGTGAAAGAGCATTCATACAGTAATATTCAGACAAGAATTTTATATATGAAAATGCATAATGTTTTTAACACAAAATACATAAATTGTCAACGAAATAAATATGAAATGTTATTGTGTAGAGGGAGGGAATCTTTAGTGCTTCGCTCTTCAGCTACGTCGAACCCCAGGATTCATTTTCATGCGCTACGCGCATAAACAAAAACATTCCCAACCCACAGGGTTAAGAATATTTTCGTGGTGCCGAGGGAGGGTTTATCTCGACACTTCGTTACAATAAATTGTAACTCGTTAGAGTTATTTGCATCTTCGCGATGCTCAGTGCAAATATTCGAACCCTCAATACATTTGGGATCTCTTCCGAACTCAATAGATAAAAAAATATGGAAACAAGTCCCATATTATTTTCATCTGGTGCCGAGGGAGGGAATCGAACCCTCACTCCTTGCGGAACATGATTTTGAGTCATGCGCGTCTACCAATTCCGCCACCCCGGCATATCGCTCAAAAGAACAGTCGCAGTTTACGAATTTCAATTGAGAGTGCAAATATTTTTTACGTATTAAAAAAAATAGCTCCGACCAGAAGGGCAAGAGCTATGTGGAATTTCAGGGAGAGGATTAGTGATTTTTTCTCCATAAACTTTTCTTACAAGGTCTTTTGCATTTCTTGCATTTAGAAATGCTTGGAGAACAGTTTTGATCCCTTTTTCCTTTACCACTCTTTTTCGCCATCATTTTCCTCCTTCTAGTTATTGATGGTTTGTGTTCCGGTGTTTAGAACATTCGGAACATGGTTTTGGCTGATGTTTTTCAATAATTTCAAGAATGTCTTTTGTTACACTATCCATCACATTGGGATCTGTAAAATCCAATTTTTTATGATGGATATCCAGAAGATACACTTTGAGTTCTTTCTCCATGGTTTTTTCCCTTTCCTTTTCTTTCAGTATTAACAAATTGAGGGGTTTTATTTTGACATTTGTGTAGTAATCCTCATAAGAGCCTGAAATTTCTCACTTTTTACTACGAAAACGACTTCATTCTTAGAAGAAGTCGAATATCAGTAATGTAAAAAATGAGAAGAATAAGGCTCTGTAAATTGAAATGTAAAAGAACAAATGAAAATTCGCTTGATGGATTTACCACATTACTTTTAGCATCTTTGTTTCTTTTGTCAATCATTGAGAGTTAAAAAATTACATTTTCCCATAAATTTTAAAATTGTCGTCTCGTTTTTTGTGACTTTTTTTTCATTCCATCGTATTTTTCATCGTGTAATTATTAAAAAATTAAAATACATGAAAAAAGAACAATTATTTCCATTAGTAGGAGTGATACTCATTTGTGCGACTATCGTATTTTCTATTGCTCAATTTCAAAAAACAGGAATTACTATTCGAAATGCAGGATCAACTTCTGGGAGTATCCAGAATTCAATTTCTGTTTCTGGAGAAGGCAAAATTACAGCAACGCCAGATATAGTACGTATTTCAGCAGGAGTTTCTGAATTAGCCGACACTACAAAAGAGGCTCAAAAACAAGCAAACGAAAAATTAGAACGAATAATTTCTATTTTAGAAAAAAATGATGTTCCAGCGCGGAAGATACAAACATCAAATCTTTCTTTTCGACCAGAATATGATTGGAAAGGTGATGATGGACGAACTCTTTTAGGACAGAGAGTGAGCCAAACTCTCAATATTGAAATTCCAGGAATTGATAAAAATCCAGAACGAGTAACAGATATATTAGATGATTTAGGTGAAATTGATTTTTTGGAATTAAATTCAGTTAATTTTGATATTGAAGATAAAAAAAATCTATTTTCTGCTGCTCGAGAAAAAGCGTTTGAAAAAGCTCATCAAAAAGCGGAAGAATTAGCAAAATTTGGAAAAGTTACATTGGGAGCTCCTATTACGATTTCAGAAGCAAGTATTCATTATAATCCGATGCCATTTCAAAATTTTGCAGCCAAAGAAATGATTATGTTAGATGGAATGGGCGGAGGATCATCACTTCCATCAGGAGAATTAGACGTAACTGCTACCGTAAATGTAGTTTTTGAAATTAAATAAGAAAATAATAATATTGAATATTTAAAGTAAGGGAGAATAAATAATTCGTCCTTACTTTTGTGTCTCAAAAATGTACAATATTGTCGATTTCTATTTTTTGTAATTTATGTCGCGAAAATCTGTGTCCCAAATTCCAATGGCATTTCCTGATGAATATCATTGTGTTTCTGGATATTTACAATGTCATAAAATAATTTTAGATCGTGGTTCTCATTACTCAGTAACTGGTGGAAAAGTTTTATCTCGTGAAGGCGTAAAAGAGTTTTTAAAAAAAGTGAAACAAGATAAAAAATATGCAGCTGCAACACATAATTCTTGGGCAGCAAGAATTTCTCGAAATGGCGCTATTTTTGAAACAAAATCAGATGACGGAGAAACTGGCGCAGGACAAGTGATTCTTCATCAACTTCGTAAACAACAAGTAGTGGATGTTATTGTAGTTGTTACACGATGGTTTGGCGGAACAAAGCTTCAATCAGATAGATTTCGTCACTTACAAGATGCTACACGATACTTTATTGATAAAGAATTTCTATCGAAAAAGAAGTATTCCAGTGACAATTGATAAGTGAGCAAGAATCCATGCAATATTTACGAGAATAATGGCCCGTTCTTTATGTAAAATTCCATAAATAAGCCAGAAAATGGATGTTATGACATATGTACTCCATGAAGTAATAGCAAGTCCTTCTGTTTGATGGTGAATCCAAACATTCATAATTTGAGGCGTTGTCATAATGGGGCCAATAAGTCCAACAACGGCAATGAATTGATCGAATAAATGTTTTATTTTTTCTCGGTCATGATGTCCAAGTAAACGAGAAAATATATTATGAACAACATGAAGTATCTTCCATTCACGTTTTTTTTGAATGTGATGATGCATTCCGGAACCGTGCATAGTTGTCATGTGTATTTATTTTAAAATCTATTCTGTAACAATTTTCCACTTTACTTCTTTTTTAAGATGTCCACCACGAATGGTAAAACCAGCGGCTTTTATGTGACCACCTCCACCAAATTTTTCTGCTAACGCTTTCACATCAACATTAGCTTTTCGTGTACGAAGAGAAGCTTTTACGTTTCCCTTTTCATCTTCAGAAAGAAGAACCGAATATTGTGCTTCGGGCATAGAACTCACCCAATCAATAACACCTCCAAGATCTTGTCTCGTTGCTCCAAGATTTTTATAATCATTTACATGAGCACCGATTATTGCGGCACCATCTTCAGTAAGATGTAAATCTTTTAATACTTTT
The DNA here is from genome assembly GCA_963677105.1 of Candidatus Altimarinota bacterium. Taxonomy (GTDB): domain Bacteria; phylum Patescibacteriota; class Gracilibacteria; order UBA4473; family UBA4473; genus M50B91. The sequence continues at coordinate 890,661 of OY781871.1, forward strand.
CCCCAGAGTTTAAATTTCCGGAATTCATTACTGTGGAATACATGTTTTGCGATTTTTGTTACATTTCCTCCCGCACGAATAAGTGTTGCAGCGGCACGATATGCTTCTGGTGTTGTGTTTTGATGTTGAAATCCACCAGTGTCAGTATATAAACCAAGCAATAATGCAGTTGCGATTTCCGGTGTAATTTCTACATTTAACTTTTGCAATAATTCAAGTGTGATTTCACAACTAGAACTCGCAGCAGGATCAACAAAATTAATATCACCAAAATTATCATTTGTTGGGTGATGGTCTAAGTTAATCGTTGTCATAGAGTCAGATAATATTTCTGGTTTATTTTCATGAAAACGAGTCATAACCTTATCTCCACAATCACAAATCCATGCGCTATCAAAATCTTTAACATCAAAATCCTGTACATATCTGTCTGTTCCTTCAATAAATTTAAAACTGTCCGGAATTTTATCAATACATGCTCGTTGAACATGTACATTTAGTTGTTCTAAACCAAGTGCTAGAGCCGCACTACAACCAACAGTGTCTCCGTCAGGATTCGCGTGTGCAATTACAACAACTTTTGGATTTTTTTGAATCCATTGTTGAGTTTTTTCAAGTTCTGATTTTTTGATAAATGGTTTTGACATGTCGTTGTTTTTTTTTAAACACTAGAGGATATTTTACAACAAGTTTGTATGTATGTCAAAGTTTTTGTGACATTCTATTTGTAAGAGTCTCGGTTATAATATTTTGTACATCCAAAGCAAAAGGAAGGAGATTTTCTGATTTTTCTGCAGTTCTTCCCGCATAACGACTTGCAAGAAATAGTTCTTCAAGTCCAGTAAGTTCCTGTTCAGCTTTGAATGCTCGAATACTTTTAACCAAATGTTTTAACGATCGAGAAAGAGCTTGGGCTGCAACAGCATTTTCATTATTTTGTTTGAGAGTTAGTGCATCAGTAAGTTCTAAAATACGAGGAAGATGAATTTGAGCCTTTTCAGATTTTCCTGCTTGAAGAAGGGTCATGAATTGTTGAATTTTTGCTTGTAATTCTAAAAAATCACGAGTAGCAGCATCACCATGAAAGAGGCGAAGTTGTCGAAATGTCATAAGGGCTATTTCTAGTCGAGAAAGAGCTTTGTGTGGTCGATAGAGATTATCAGCAGGAATATGTGCTACTTGATATTTTTTTGCATATGCAAAGGCAAGAGCAAACCAATCGTCTTCAGAAATATCATCTGCAATTCCAGCTTTTGAATTCAAAAAAGGTCGATAATCAACATTGGTTGCACGAAAGAGAAAAGCAAGAAATTCGGCTTTGGAAACGGGTTGATCAGGACGAAATTTATCTGCACGTCCGACTAATTCCAATGTAATTGCCCGAGAAATGGCGGGAGCATACCATGCATTTGGATTTATATCTGAAAAGGGGAGAGAGGTTGGATCAAAATTTTCAGGAATAGAAATTCCTCCAGCTCGTAAAGAAATAACAAGTGCTTCTGCTCGACTTACTAGTTTTTCTGGATGAAATCCGCCATCTTCAAATCTATTCATAACGCCTACATCTGAGAGATGTTGGAATATACGAGCATTTGGATCATCTGCGGCAATATCCGTAAAAGCAGAAACGGAAGATATATTTATAAACAGAGATATTCCTAAAACAATTCCTGCTAATTTTTTCATCTCTGAAATGATACAGAAATTCTTGAGAGAGGAATAATTTTTTTCTCCTTTATAGTTGATTTTTTCTTCTTTTTAAGGTATAATTTCTTGAATTTTTCTCAAAAAACATGTTGGAAGTTTTTCAATCGGTCATTGATGTTTCTGCAATACAAGAGATAATGAAGTATTCTCTTGGAGAGAATACGGTAGGAGTTTATTCTTACGCTCTCATTCTTTTTGCTGTTTTGTGGGCAACAATTCGAGCTTTTCGTCTCATCGGATTAAAAAAATTGCGAGAATGGGCTCAAAAAACACCACGAAAATTTGATGATAAAATACTGCAATGGGCAGTAGAGATTTCACCATTATTTTTTGCATATTTTTCGGCAGTTGTAGTTATCAATTTTTATCTCAAATTACCGGGAAATTTTGAACAAGTAATAGACAAAGGGTTTATTGTCCTTCTTATCTATGAAGCAATGTGTTTATTCCAAAAAGCAATGAATTATGGATTAGCACAGACACCATTGAAAAAAAACAAAACAACGCTTCATGGTTCACAACGAATGTTTGGAATTATTATTTGGTCTATTGGTTTGCTAATGGTTTTGGCAAATTTAGGCGTCAACGTAACAACATTAATAGCTTCTTTGGGAATTAGCGGAATTGCGATTGCATTTGCATTACAGCATATACTTGGAGATATTTTTTCATCATTTTCTATATTCTTCGACAAACCTTTTGCAGAAGGAGATTACGTTGTTGTAGGAGAAGAAGAAGGAGAAATTAAATCGATTGGATTAAAAACAACGCGTATTACAGCGTTAGGTGGAGAGGAGATCGTCATGTCAAATAAAGAACTTACTGAATCTTGTATTCATAATTATGGAAAATTAAAAAGTCGACGTATTCAATTTATTACGAAAGTGGCATTTGATACGCCATTGAAAAAATTACAGATTGTAGATGATATTTTGAAAGCTGCAATTGAAGGACAAAAAATATGTGAATTTGATCGTGTGTGGTTTAAAAAAATTAATGATTCAAGCTATGACTTTGAAACAGTGTATTATGTTAATTCTGACGATTATATGGATTATGTGATCGTTCAAGAAAAAATAAACTGGATTATTGTGAAAGAGTTTGAAAAAAGTGGAATTGAATTTTCGCTTCCTACTTCCGTTAAAATCGCATACAAAAAATGAAAAAAATAATTTTGGCATTGATTTTGGTGTTGCCGTCATTTGTTATGGCGCAATCAAAGACATTTACGATTACGGGATATTATTCTCCACTTCCAGATCAAGATTATTTTCTAACGGGTTCATATGAATCAGAAATTCGTCTAAATGGAAACGGAACACATGGAGCAGACGGAACTCCAGTTTATCCGGGAATGATTGCTGCACCGAAATCATATGAGTTTGGAACAAAAGTTTGTATTCCAGCTTTTGGATGTGGAACAGTGCATGATCGAGGAGGAGCAATTGTGAAACAAGGAAAACGAGATTTAGCGAGACATGATCGATTAGATCTTTGGATGGGATATGGAATGGACGGAATGACAAGAGCATTAGCGTGGGGAGTTCAACATGTAGACTGTGAAATGTCTCCAGTTGGATCAGAAATTGCTGATTCGGTAAACTTTTCAGTTCCATTGCCTTTGACACAAATTTTAAAATTACCAAAAGCCGTAACTTTCTTTTCAGATTTAGCAAAAGGAGCAACAGGAGAAGAGGTAGAAAAACTTCAAATTGCATTACGTCGCTTGAATTTATATGATGGAGAAATTTCTTCAGAATATGATGAGTCCTTAAAACAATCGGTTCTTGATTTTCAAATAAAATATTTCGTACTTCCATCAGAATCATCTCTTGGTGCTGGACGTTTTGGGCCAAAAACTCGTGCAAAATTGACACAAGAATTAGCACGAATTGAAACACAGAAAAAAATTCGTGAATTATGGGAATCATTCGAATTTGAAGCAGGAATGACTCGTGGTCACCGAAGTCCGGAAGTAGTGAAATTACAACAAGTTTTAGTACAACGAGAATTACTAGATGTTTCCCCAACAGGTTTTTTCGGTCCATTAACAGAAGAAGCATTAATGCAATTTCAGTTAGAAGAGGGAATTATTAAAACAAAATTTGATACTGGTGCAGGAAGAGTCGGAGAAGAAACACAAGCACGATTGAATGAAATTTTATCTGAAGAAAGAATAGCTCGTGCCACAGAACGGAAAGAAGTTTCTCAAGCGAAAAAAACAGTTTCACGATTAGCAATGCTTTCTGCTGAAAACGCACGTTTCCAATTAGCAACACAAATTGCAAAGGAAGATGCTTCAATTGAAACATTACAGATCGCATTAGAAAAATTAGGGTATCTTGATCACGAACCAACAGGAAAACTAGGACCACTAACTCGCGCGTCATTAAAACGTTTTCAAGTAGATTTAGGAGTCATTCCAAACGCAAAAAGTGTTGGTGCAGGAGTTTTTGGGCCAGGAACTCGAGAACGACTTTCAGAAGTTATTAGAAAAGGATAGGGCGCTTCATTTCAAATATCAAAGTTCAAATAACAAAGTACAAAATTTGAAGAGAAAAGAGAACAGAGTTGATTTTTTTGGAAGAGGTGTCAGAATTTGTTGCGAACAATTTGGTTTTAAATTTTATGAAAAAATTATTAGTATTATTCGGATGTGCATTAGTAATTACTAGTTGTACACAAAACGATCCATTTGCACCATTTCAAGAAGAACCACGAGAAACACTTGTTGGAGAAGTGCTTCCTTTTGATCTTTCGGTAGCAACTCGTGCAACACATCGATTAGAACGAGACGAAAAATTGATAGCACTTTTGGCATCGGAGATTGTTCCGTTGGAAGAATTTGAAGGACAAGAAGTTTCTGTTACTGGGGTTCGTCGTTCAGAAAAGATGAGAGAATTGTTTATTGTAGATGAACTTCACTTACTTTCTGATGAATTAGCAAAAGATGAAGACGATTTACAATTGCCTGAGCGATTTTCAACACAAAACTTTTCTTTTGTATTTCCTCGTGATTGGCAATATTCAACGGCTCCAGATGGGACAATGCATTTCACAGAGAAAACAGATGAACATGGACGTGTATTTCTTCAATTCACAGTTTCACCAAAAGAACGTCGAGATAAAAAAACAACAGCAACAGTTTCAATTGGAGAATTTAAAGGAACAAAAAGTGTTATGGGCGATCAACTGGGAAGAGAACACCAAAAAATCGTATTATGGTCCAATAATTCAAATAAAAAATATACCTTTTCTTTCAACGCTAATTTTGAAGAATTTGAAAAGAAAAAAGCCTTTTTTCAGTTGTTAAATTCATTTATTGAGGGAGAAGATGTGGTACGTGAAGCACAAAATGAGGAACGTCGATTACAAGCTGAACGAGAAGCAGAAAAGGTTCGAGAATTAACAAAAGAAACAGAACAAGAAGAAACTTTATTAGAGACAGTTGATACAGAAGAGGAAGAAAAACCAGAAGAAAAGAAAGAAGGTCTTTTTTCTCGTTTATTTAATGATTCAGGTAAGAATATTGACACAGAAGAAGCACTGAGAAGAGCTTCGGAATCTGCAGCAGATATTCCATTAAAAGATGATTATGAAAATTTGATTGATGCAAAAGCATTTCCATATTCAAGTGCTCATTTAAAGTTTTCAATGAAAGCTCCGTGGGGATATTGGTTCAAAAATGTTGGACCAACAGAACCGCTACTTTTGCAGTTTGGGTTTGCAAAACATGAGATTGAGGGAATTGCAGATAGTGAGTTTTTACTTGAAATTGTTCCAAGTGAAAATCCGGTTACAACTGCTCGAGAACGAAAAGTCGATGAAACATTATTTATTGAATGGGCGCGAGATGATAGTTCATTTTTTCGACTTCATGGACCGATGAGTTCGCGTGATGCGATGCGCTCTATTCAGTCAACGGTAAAGAATTCATGACGAAGTGGTTCGTTTTACATGGTTGGGGAGGAGATTCGACAACGAATTGGTTTCCTTGGTTAAAAGAATATCAAGAAACAAAAGGAAATGAGGTATTTGTTCCTGATTTTCCAAATGCGGAATTTCCCAAATATAATGAATGGAAAGAGTATTGGAATGAAAACTATGCTTCAAAAGTAAACGAAGATTCAGTTCTCGTTGGACACTCTCTTGGAGGAGGATTTCTTTTGCGATGGCTTTCAGAAAATTTGATTTCAACAGATCGGTTAATTCTTGTTGCACCAACACCAGACGATTGCGGAATTGATGAAATTAAGGATTTTTTTGAAAAACCATGGAATACAGAAGTTTTGAAACAAAATATTGGAACAATAGAGATATTTGGAGCCGAAAATGATCCATATATTCCGGTAGAGAAGTTGAAACAGCTTGCATCGGAATTAGGTGCTATATTTAAAGATTGTCCAGGAAAGGGACATTTAAATGAAAAAGAGTTATTTGAGATTTTATAAGGAATGAATTTGTTCAGATAAAAAAAGACAATCTTTATTGATTGTCTTTTTTAATGTTGTTTTATTCTTTTTCTTACAAGCAGAAGCTTCGTCGAGCCTGAATTGGGCATTCAAGATTTGAGTCTTTTCGTGTTTTGTCTTCACATATTCTGTATGTGATTTTTCCGTCTTGTACATAAAAACTCATAATCTCATGAACTGGATTTGGATTTGAGCTAGATTTGTATCGATAGTCATATTCAACACAAAGAACGTCGCTGTGGAAATCAGGTAAATCTACTTGATGAACAGAAATGTTTTCATATCCGTTCTCCATCTTTTCAAATTCCTCACCAAATCGTTTTACAGAGTTTGCTACACGTGCATCACATTTTGTATCTACGAGAATTTCACAAGCATCTTTAAATTCTTTTTGATTGTATTTATTCAAGAAAGTTTTCACGAGTTTTTCAGAATCAGTTGGTTCAGCTTCTGTGAGAGTATTGTTTTTATTAAGATTAATAATTGGTTCAACTTCTTCGTCTTCACTTTCAACAACAGGAATTATTCCTGGGTCTGTTTCAATTACTTCGATAGAATCCGAAATCATCTCAACAACAGGCGTTTCTGTTGGAATTTCTCCCTTTTCCATTAGGTTTGGTAAAAAGAGAACCCAAAGTGTTATTACGATAATAACAGCGATAAGAAAGGAAGTTTTCTTATGTGTACAACAAGTAGGTTTGGAATTTGTTTTTTTATTTGTCATTTTAAAATAATGATGAACTGCTTTTCACGCTATCAGTAAATTGTGAAATTGACAAATTTTCGTTGTTCATATTTGCACAATAAGGCGAGTGGAGGTAAACTTTTCGGGCTTTTATTTACACGAATGACAAAATACGATCATCAGAAAATCGAACAAAAATGGCAGAAATATTGGCTCGAAAATAAAACTTTTGCAGCTGAAGATTTTTCATCAAAACCAAAATATTATGCGCTTGATATGTTTCCATATCCAAGTGGAGCAGGACTTCATGTTGGTCATCCAGAAGGTTATACGGCGACAGATATTATTTCTCGAAAAAAAAGGCACGAAGGATATTCTGTGCTTCATCCGTTAGGTTGGGACGCTTTTGGTTTACCAGCAGAAAATTACGCAATTAAAACTGGAACACATCCAAATACTTCTACTCAAGCGAATATAAAGACGTTTCGGCGACAAATTCAGTCGTTAGGATTTAGTTATGACTGGGATCGAGAAATTGATACGACAGATCCCCAATATTATCGTTGGTCACAATGGATTTTTCTTCAACTCTATAAGAAAGGACTTGCATATCAAAAAGAGATGGCAATGAATTGGTGTCCACAATGTAAAATTGTTGCTGCGAATGAAGAAGTAGAGCAGGGAACTCATGAGCGTTGTGGAGCGAAAGTTGAGCGTCGAAATCTCCGTCAGTGGATGTTTCGAATTACGGATTATGCACAACGGTTACTCGACGATTTAGATACGCTAGAAGAATGGCCGGAAGCGATTCGAACACAACAAAAAAATTGGATTGGACGTAGTGAAGGAGCGGAAGTTGATTTTGAAATTGAAGGGAAAAATAAAAAAGTTTCAGTATATACGACACGTATAGACACTCTTTTTTCAGGAACATTTCTTATCTTTTCTCCAGAACATGATTTGATTGATGAAATTACAACAAAAGATCAGTGGGGCGCAGTTCAAAAATATAAAAAAGAATGTAGTTCTAAGTCAGAACTTGAGCGTACAGAGTTATCAAAAGAAAAAACAGGAGCATTTACTGGAAGCTATGGAATTAATCCTGCAACAGGCGAAAAAATGCCAATTTGGATTTCAGATTTTGTATTAGTAAGTTATGGAACAGGCGTTGTTTTTGCAGATGCACACGATGAACGAGACTTTGAAATGGCAAAGAAGTTTGATATTCCTTTAAAAGTTTCAATTCGACCAGAGGATGAAAAACTTTGGGAATCTGTAAAGAAATTAGAGTTCTGTTTTCCAGACGAGGGAATATTGGTGAATTCAGGAGAATTTGATGGACTTACGTCTGCAGAATCTCGTCCTAAAATTACGCAATGGTTAGAAGAGCAAGGAAAAGCACGCGTAAAAGTAAACTACAAACTTCGCGATTGGATTTTTACACGTCAGCGATATTGGGGAGAACCAATTCCTCTGGTTTTTGATGAAAAGGGAAAATGTTATCCATTGGCAGATTCTGAGCTTCCGTTGGTGCTTCCGGAAATCGATGATTTCTTGCCTACAGATGATGGAAAACCACCACTTGCGCGATGTACAGATTGGGTGAACACAAAAGGATATATTACAGAAGAAGGAACCGTAATTATTGGTGATGCGCCGGCAGGAAAAACTTCACAGAAATTTACACGAGAAACCTCAACAATGCCAAATTGGGCAGGAAGTTCTTGGTATTGGTTACGATATATGGACGTGCACAATGAACAAGAATTTTGTTCAAAAGAAAAAGAAAAATATTGGGGACCAGTTGATCTTTATGTTGGAGGAACAGAACATGCAGTGTTGCACTTATTATATTCACGATTTTGGCACAAAGTTCTCTTTGATCTGGGACTTGTAAATACGATTGAGCCGTTTAAAAAACTCGTAAATCAAGGACTTATTTTGGGAGAAGATGGAGAAAAAATGTCGAAATCACGAGGGAATGTAGTAAATCCAGATGAAATTGTAGAGTCAATGGGAGCGGATACGCTTCGAATGTATGAAATGTTTATGGGACCATTTGAGCAGACAAAACCGTGGTCTACGAAGTCAACAGGAGGAATTCGAAAGTTTCTTGATAAAGTATGGAGAATTTATACAGAGAAGAAATTAGTAGATGGATGTCCATTACCAGAATTTCGGAAAGTTGTTGCACAAACGGTTAAAAAAGTGGGAGAAGATATTGATGATTTCAAGTTTAATACTGCCATTTCACAATTAATGATTTTCTTCAACGAAGCACAAAAACAAGACACATTGTCTCGTGGTGCAATGAAAAAAATAATTATTTTGCTAGAACCATTTGCGCCTCATTTAGCAGAGGAAATTTGGGTGGAAGTATTTGGAGAAACAAAATCTATTTCTTGTGCTCCGTGGCCAACATATGAACAAAGTTCATTAGCAGAAAACACCGTTACATATGCAGTACAAGTGAACGGAAAACTTCGTGGAGATTTTCAACTTTCAGCAACAGCTGGAAAGGAAGAAGCAATTGCAGCCGCGAAAGATTTAGAAAGAGTTCAGAAATATTTAAGCGAAGGAAATATTGTGAAAGAAATCTTTGTTCCAGGGAAGATTGTTGGGTTTGTTGTGAAATAATTCATTTTTAAAATGACTTTTCACGATCGCGTTATCGAGTGTGTTAAAAAAATTCCGAAAGGACAAGTGCGTACGTATGGTGAAATTGCGGAAATGGCGGGAAGTCCAGCGGCAGGAAGAGCAGTTGGTTCTATTATGAAAAAGAATCGAGATAAAAATGTTCCATGTCATAGAGTTATTTGTTCATCAGGAAAAATAGGAGGATATAATGGGAATCTAGGAAAAAAGAAAGATTTACTGGAGGCAGAAGGGTTTTTTGTTACGCCAAAAAATATGCTACAGTCACGATGATGAAAATCTCCATTATAATTCCAACGATTGGACGTTCGACTTTGCGCGATGTTTTGTATGGGATCATGAATTCAAAAAATTTCGCGAAAATTGATCCAGAAATAATTGTTGTTCGTGATGCGGTAGAAGGAGAGTTTTTATCTCAATTAGAAATGGAATTCCCGAAAGTGTCTTTTTTCTGCACACCAGAAAAATCATATTCAGGTGGTGCACGAAATTTAGGTCTAGAAAAAGCAACAGGAGATATCATTGCTTTTTTGGGAGATGATACAGTTCCGCAATCAGATTGGTTGGAACGAGTTTTTGATTTTCATAGAAAAAATAAAAAGAAAGAAGAAGTTCTTCTGGGAAAAGTTTCTTGGACACCAGAATTGGCACGAGATTCGTTTCATATTTGGTTAGAAAATAACGCACAGTTTTCTTTCAAATCAATTGCGAAACACGGAGCAAATTGGCGACATTTTTATACTTCGAATATTTCACTCAAAAAAGAATTACTTGGCAAAGAACGATTTAGCGATGCATTTATTGGTTGGGGATTTGAAGATACAGAATTCGGTTACCGACTTTGGAAAAAAGGAATGAAAGTTTTGTACGATGAGAAATGTGAAGTACTTCATGATCATGCACAAGAGATTTCAAAAGTTTGGGGGCAAACACAGAATGCGCATAAAAATGCAGAGGTTTTTGAACGACTTCATCCAGAAATTCATATTCTTCCATCTGCTGGAAAACGATTTATTTTAAAAATATTAATTATTCTTTCTCATCTCATTCCTACGAAACAAATGAAGTGGTGGAGAGAGTGGAAGAAATCATGGCTGCTCAAATAACAAATAACAAAGTACAAATTTTGAACTTTGAAGTTTGCAATTTGAAGTTTAGAGCCAAGCGATTAGAGTTCACGACGATCCATCATGGCACGACTCAACGTTCCAGCATCAAGATAATCGAGATCTCCTCCAGAAGGAATTCCGCGAGCAAGACGAGTTATTTTTGTTGGACATCCAAGTTGTTTGAGTTGATCAGCTAGAAACATAGCAGTAGCTTCGGCTTCTGTTGTTCCGGGAAGTGCAATTATTATTTCAGTTGGAGGTGTCTTGAGTACGCGATTTAATAATTCTTTCATGCGAATATCTTCTGCTTTGACTCGATCAAGAGGACTAATTACTCCGTGTAATACATGATATTTTCCACGAAAAGCGTGCGTTCTTTCAAGTGCTAAAACATCCATTGGTGATTCTACAACACAAATTTCTGCGTCTGAACGATCATTATTGGAACAAATAGGACAAAGAGATTCTTCTGCTAAATGACAACAATTATCGCATTCTTTCACTAAACTTTTTAATTCACACAAGGCATTTCCTATTTTTTTTTCGAGACCACTTTCATTTTTCAACAAAGAAAAGACTAATCGTTCCGCACTTCGAGTTCCAATTCCAGGAAGATCAGAAAGCGCTTCTATAGCTTCTGTAATCGCTTCAGGCAATAATTTCATTTTTGTGCTTCCTCGTCTGAGCGCATTTTATCTTGATTTTTTCCCAGAAGTTTTTGCATATGTTCAACGACTGTATCTGCTGGAATAGTATCACTTCGTCCACTTTCCATATTTCGTATAATTACTTCATTTTTCTTTACTTCAAGATCTCCCATCAAAATAGTATATGGAACATTAAATTTCTGCGCACGAGTGAGTTGTTCTTCCATAGAAGTTTTCCCCAATACTCCAACGGCATGAAATCCTGATTCTCGTAATTTCACAAGAATTGGAAGCGCGTGTTTTTTTGCGATAGGTCCAGTTGCTGCCACAAAAATTTGAAGCGTGTCTTTTTTCGGAACCTTAATATCAAGATCTTTCATAAGTTGCATAACGCGTCCCATTCCTGCGGCAAGTCCACATCCTCCAAGATCACTTCCTGATCCCATTTTTTTCAACAATCCATCATATCGTCCTCCAACGAGGATTTTTTGACGAGATTTTTTAATTCTAAATTCAAAAACAGTGTGAGAATAATAATGTAATGGACGAATAAGTGTCGGATCTATAGTGTATTCAATACCAAAAGTATTGAGATAAGAAAGAGTTTGATCGAAAAACTCTTGTGATTCAGGAGAAAGATAATCTGTGATTTTTGGAGCCATTTCTGACAAAACCTTTTCATCTTCACTTCGTGGATCAGTGAGCAGTAATAAAAATTTCTTTTGTTCAAGTCTTTCGCGTCCTTCTGGAGAAAGAGATCGTTCTTTTCCAGAATAAAAATTCTCGAGAGCCACGATATATCTTTCTCGATCTTCGATTGTTCCAAACGTATTTATTTTTAGTTCACATTCATCGATAATATGTAAATCTGACAAAATTCGATGTCCCAAATACATAATTTGAGCATCAATTGCCGGATCAGATTCTCCTAAAATTTCACATCCAAATTGCCAAAACTCACGTTGAGTACGGTTTTGAGGTCGTTCAAAGCGAAAACATCTTCCGAAATAATACATTTCAGCGGGAAGAGCTTCTTTTTCTAGATTATGTTCAAGAAATGCTCGTACCACTCCAGTTGTCATTTCTGGACGAAGTGAAAAATCTCTTCCGCGAGGATCTGCAAAAGAATACATTTCTCTTTTAATAATTTTACTGTTTGTACCAAGTGCACATTCAAATGTGGCTGTTTCTTCAAAAATCGGTGGTTCTATACGGCGAAACCCAGCTTGTCGAAAACGATGTCGTACCGCTTTTTTTACAAAGTTAAAGTAATCATGATCATCAGGCAAAATATCACCCGTTCCAGCTGGAGCTTTAAATTTTTTAGGACTCATTTAAAAGAATAGATTATAAGTTCAGGATACGTTCTACAGCAAGTGCACAATTTTCCGGATCAATTACGGTAAGAACAGGAGTTTTACTTGGCATTTGTAATGTAGAATGAATATTTACTAAATAGTCTGATTTATCTGAAAAAGGAGGACATGCAATAGTTACGTGATGCGTATTTGCACCAACAAATCCGGATAAAGCATTACTTCTTCCTGCGATGGTAACGTATACAACTCGTTTTTTCTGATCAAACTCATTCAAAATTTCAAGAACACGTTGAGGTTGTTTATGTGCCGAAGCTGCAAACAATTCAACATTGAATTTTTTTCGAAGCGGTGTTGCAATTTTTTCTGCAAAAGAAAAATCACTTTCTGAGCCACAAATGATAACCACAGTAGAAGATTTAGACATTTTAGAAAAATTAGCAATAAGAAGTTTCGCGTGCGGAGTTTACAAAATTTTTATACTTCTGTAAACTCAAGTTACTTGATTCTTTTTCAAATGAAACATTTATTTAAATTTCTATTTTCGGCATCACTTGGTGCAATGTATGGCTTATTTTTTGCTCAAAAGTCTGGGAAGAAGTTGCGAGACGATTTAAAAAAATCAAAAACTCCTGGAAAAAAATTATTAAACGAACTCAAAGAGGTGGCTTCAGAGAGTGGAAAAGAAGCATCTGATTGGGCAGAGAATTCAGAAGAATTACAAAAACTACTTAACGAAGCTCGTACGTATTTTGATTCGCTCGTTGAAAAATCAAAAGATGTTTCTACTGCTGCAACAGGACGAGTAGAAGATGAATTTTTAGAGTTAAGTGAAAAAGCAGCAGAGGCGGCAAAAAGATTGAAAAAATCTGCAACGCAAAAAACGGTTAAATTTAAAAATGAGTTGGAAAAAGAAGTAAAAACCATTGCAAAGAAAACTATTGCAAAGAAAGCTGTTGCGAAAAAGAAAGTGAAAAAAGAAAAATAGTTGGTTCGCTTGGAATTGTCGATATAAAGCATGTTTTTTGAGGTCAGTGTGGAATTTATAAAACACTTGAATTTTTTTTTGAAATTTGTAGTGTAAAAACACTTTAGAATACACACATGACACAGAAAAAAGAAACATTCGAAGAGATTTTAAAACGACATGGATTCCAATATGTTTTGGCTTGCAGTGTTTTGTTTTACGTTATTGGAACAATTATATTTAATATCTACTTTCGAAAATTGGGAAGTTTTGAATTTGATCTTTTGCAATTGCGATACATGTTTGTAGGAATTGCCTTTGTTTTGATTACATCTATTTTTCCTTTATTTATTTGGGCAGTATATGGAATTGTTCAATTAATTCGTGGACCAGAACCAGAACCGACTCAGCGGTTGACGCCAATGCAGAAAGCAAAAATTACACGAGCAAAAAATGAAAAAAAAGCGCGTATTATGGGACGTTGGAAAATAGCATTTTTTATTTTTCTTCCTCTCTGGTTGGCGGCCTATTCATGGTTTGTGTTTCCAGCTCTTCCAAGTGGATTTGGTGGGGCAAAACCATATGCAGCTCGTTTGATTGGTACAGAAGAGGCAATTCGAAAAATAAATGATCAGATTGCCTTTGAGGCGGGAGTTCAGAGTGAAAAATTACCATTTGAATTTTTACCAGGAGTTTCTGGACTTACAACAGGAGCTAATGTTTTAATTCTCGATAAAAGTGATTCGCGTATTTTTCTGTTATTGACTCGTGATTTATATCTTTCTTCTACGTCCAGTTTTGCAAAAAAAATGTTGGCACTTGGGAAAATTGCTGATGATGTAGAGACAACAGACACGGAAACATTTCAAATAAAACCATTAATTGTAAGTGCAGATGGAATTGATGGAATTACGTTAAGTTTGTATCAACCACCAGAAGTTACGACAACAGAAGATTTACAATTAGCAGCAGAGATTGTGGCGTCAGATCCAAAAAGAGCACAAGAAGTTTCAGATGCTATTTCTGAAGATTTTCCAGGAGTGGGAGAAAAAATTGTTGCGGCCGTTCAAAAGCATCAACAAGAAAATCCTATTGTGAAGCCGACAATAAATAAACCAGTTGTAGTAGAACCAGAAATTTCATTGGAAGATGTTATTACGGAAGTTATTGAAGACTCTGTAGATACTACTTTTTTAGATTTTAGAGCTCGTTCATTTACAATGGCAACATCTTTGATGGAGCACGAAAGACGTTCTGGAATAAATTCTGAACGACGACGTTTATTAATTCAATCTGTAACAGAAGACTTTAAGAAAGATTTTCCTAAAGCTTGGGCAGAGTTAGATCCAACACAAAACTTTTTAGTTATTGGACAATCCGATCCTTATTTTCCAATAAAAATAAAAGAAGCTTTTCGTGGAGCAGAAAATGCAACAATGGTTATGAATCGATTGAACTCTACACCTAAAACGGAAGAAAATCCTTTTACAGAAGTGCGAGAAGGAGCAAGGGATTTATTAGAAAATTCTGTGCAAACAAATACTCAGGGAAATCGTGAATTTGTAGCGCAAACATTACGGAACTACTTTAATAATCAAGCGCCACGGCAGAGAGAGTTTTGGTCTGGTGGATATATGGATTCCGGAATTTCTCATGAAAAATTTTTTGAAAATTTAACAACTGCTTTTGTGGAACCAAGTGATTGGGAATCATTCAAAACACTACTTGCAACATTTGAAGAAGAAATGAATGCGACCTGTGAAGATGGAATTCTAAACCAAGACGAAACAGGAATAGATTGTGGAGGAGAAATCTGTGAAGCATGTGAAGTTACAGAACCAGAAGTAGTTGAAACCTGTGAAGATGGAATTCTAAATCAAGACGAAACAGGAATAGATTGTGGAGGAGAAATCTGTGAAGCATGTGAAGTTACAGAACCAGAAGTAGTTGAAACCTGTGAAGACGGAATTCAAAATCAAGACGAAACAGAAATAGATTGTGGAGGAGAAATCTGTGAAGCATGTGAAGTTACAGAACCAGAAGTAGTTGAAACCTGTGAAGATGGAATTCTAAACCAAGACGAAACAGAAATAGATTGTGGAGGAGAAATCTGTGAAGCATGTGAAGTTACAGAACCAGAAGTAGTTGAAACCTGTGAAGATGGAATTCTAAACCAAGACGAAACAGAAATAGATTGTGGAGGAGAAATCTGTGAAGCATGTGAAGTTACAGAACCAGAAGTAGTTGAAACCTGCGAAGACGGAATTCAAAATCAAGACGAAACAGGAATTGATTGTGGAGGAAGTTGTTCGGTTGCGTGTGAATAAAAAAGACGCAGCTTTTAGCTGCGTCTTTTAAGTATTTAATTGCTAGAGTCTTTTTTATGCTTTTCGTTTCATTTCATAAAAGTTCATTCCAAAGAGAAGCGTAAGGATGATCAAGCAAAAGAATGGAATATTTAAAATTATCCCAAGAGGGAACAGTAATAACGTAATGAAAGAAAAGTGAAGCATTGCCATAAAACTCTTTTCAAAATCCCAATCTTTAATTTTCACAAGAGCTCCAATTCCCCAGAAAAGAAGTGCCCAAACGAGAGCAGCAATAAGGTTAAATGCAATAATAACAGCACAAGTTACACAAAACACAATTGCTAAAGTAGTAAAAAATATTTTTGCAATAATACCTTTTGAGTTTTCTATATTTTCAATGTTTACCGTAAGAGGAAGAGGGGACTCTTCTGCATCAGCAAAAATTTCTTCAAAAGTTAATATTTCAGTTTTTCTATTATTTTGATCCTTAATTAAAACTTTGTCCTCCAACAAGAAAAAAGCATTTTCGAAAATTTCAGCATCTTGGGACGAAATCATTGGTTCTTTCGTATTAATAACAATTACAGTTGAAGTTGTTGCTTCATCAATTTCATTTATTGCATTTACAAATACTGGTTCTTCGGATTCTTTGTCAATCGCGACGATCATTGGGTCAGGAATGTTTTTTGTTTGAATTTTAAAATTTTTATCAATAGTAAATTCAAAATCTTGGAGAATAGTTTTCATGTCATATTGTTCTCCATTTGGAAGTTCAAAAGATTTTTCCGTAGAAATTTTTTCAATCAGACTATGAGGAAATGAAGACAACATAATCGTTGCCAAAATGCTCAGTGTGATTGTCGGAATTATAATCAATAGAAAAGTACTCAAAAACAAAAACCCCCATGACTTACCAGAAGATTTTTCTTTATTTAATCGTGATAAAAATGTCGGAGTAAATACGATTATAAATCGACGCCAAAGACCAAGAGATTTGTTTTTCATATTATTTATTTTATAAATCAAAAAAAGTTTAGAATATTTCTTCATAAAGTACAAAATTCAAATTGAAGTTTTAAGCGAATCGACTACACTTTTAGCGATGAAAAAGAAAATATTAGTTACCGGTGGAGCGGGATTTATTGGTTCGAATTTCTGCAATATAAATAATGAAAAATATGACATTGTAGCGCTTGATAACTTATTTCTGGGGACTCCAGACAACTTAAATTCAGAAGTGGAATTTAGAGAAGGAGATGCCTGTAATATGTCAGATTTGGAGAAATGTGGAAATCAATTTGATTATATTCTTCATTTAGCTGGGACAAGTTCTGCGCCAATGTTTACCGATGAAAAATTATCAGAAGCGTATAGAAATTCGGTAGAAAGTTTCACAACAGTGTGTCAGTTTGCATTGAAATGTGGTGCAAAAAAAATTCTGTTTGCATCAACTTCTTCATTATACGGAAACAATCCAATGCCACTTGTGGAAACACAGCAAGTAACGCCACCAAATCACTATTCTGTAACGAAATTTTTATACGAACATTGTGCAAAATGTTTTCAATCAACGCATAAAGATCTGGATATTATTGGATTTCGATTCATGTCGGTTTATGGACCAAATGAAGAGGCAAAAGGACAATATGCAAACATGATTTCCCAATTTGTATGGGATATTGCACGAGATAAACCACCGGTTATTTTTGGTGATGGAAATCAGTTTCGGGATTTCACAAATGTAAAAGATATAGTGCAGGGAATTACTCGAGCTATTGAAACAGAGAAAAAGCTCGGAGCAGAAATTTTCAATATTGGAACGGGAAAAACCTGTTCGTTTAACGAAATTATTGATCAGGTAAATGCAGCGTTTGGGAAAAATGTTATTCCGACGTACATAGAAAACCCAGTGAAAGAAACGTATGTTCGCGGACAACATGCAGATATTTCTAAGATTTCAAAAGTGTTAGGATTTAAACCAACTGTTTCTCTTGAGGAAGGGGTAAAAGCACAAGTTGAGGATCTTGATGTTTTTAAAATTAAAGAAACGAGTTCAGATTTATTTCGAAAATAAATATAATGAACGAACGAAACAGATGAGATCTGACAGCGAAGCCGTCTTTTAGGTTTTTATTTTAAATAAAATATATAAAAAGAAATAAAAGAAAAATTTGACAAAATCTTGAAAAAAAATACTTTTGTGGCGTAGTATCAATAATGTATTTACAAATGGGAGTTGTAGCATCTGGATTGGAATTCAATTCAGTAACACCAGAGGAAGATAAAGAGAAGCAATTGAAAGAAAACATGCTTCTTTCATTCCAAATGGTTGCGGCTGCAGTGAGGAAAATCATAGAGAAAGAGCCAGAGGATATACGAAAAAACTTTTTTGAAAAATTACCAGAATTAGGGAATAAAACGAGATTTTTAGTTATAGTGGAATCGCTTATAAATACGATTTCATTAAAGACAAAAGAAATAATACAGAATGGAAAAGATGGCGAGGGAATAAATGAAGATTTAATAATTGTTCCTCAGGACATAAAGAGTCGAGTAAAGGAAGAGATAGAAGTGGTAAAAATGCAACAGAATAAATTAAACTAATTTTTTTATTTTTTAAATGGAATATCAAGAAGACGCTTCTGTTGATAAAATAAAAGCCTTATTTCTTGATGAGCTTGGTGGTGATAATGATGAAGAGAGTAATACAAGTATGCAATCTGAAGATATTGATTTAAGGAATTGTCATCCATCTGAATATGACTTGGCAACGGGTTGTATAGGTACAGGGTTGGGAAAATTACATGATGGATATTTTGGGAAAGCAGCAATTGCAGAAGTATTTCGAAACGCTGTCATGGAGATAGTTCATGAACTTCCAGATGAACCAGTTATATTAGGAATTGGTTCTGGTCCTGGATTACCAGAAATACAAGTAAAGCGTATTTTAGAAGAGGTGGGGAAAAGACCGAAATTAATTCTTTCAGATAAAATTGGAAGAGCTATGAAAGGTCATTATAAAGGATTTGAACCAGGAGAAAATACAGAAAAAAAAGTTTTTGATAATAAACGGATGCAGATAGGGAGTGAATCAATAGATATTGTTATTGCACGTTCATCAGTTCATTATGAAAAGACAGAAGCAGCTCGATTAGTTGTTTTGCGTGAAGTACAAAGAGTATTGAAACCAGGAGGAGTTTTTCTTCATCAAGAACATGCTATTTCTACACAAGAGGAGGCAGATTTTGCAAACATGGAAAGAGGATTAGTAGGAAAACATTCTACTCATATAACTACACAACGTGAGCTTGAAATGCATGAAATGGTGTTTAGCGAAGAGAATGTTCGATTAGCTGATGTGCAACCAGCGCCTCTTTATGATGATTGGAAAAATTTTTGTAAACGATTTAATTTAAATGATGAGGCTAAAAAAGAGGAGAAAGAGAGAATTTTGAAGACAATAGTGGCTTATATAGAACCAAGACTAGCGCAAATGCCGAATGTTTCTTTACGAGATGATGAAAACAATAAATATCATCACATAACACCATTTCAATTAATTATTGCTAAAAACAAGGAATTATAGAAGAAAATGAGAAAGAAGGTATTGCTTAAAAATATATTATTTTAAATTATCCCAAGCGTTGTCGAAAATAGTTCGGAATAGTTTTGTAATAACAGAACCTTGGAACACAAATCCAACCGGTTTTTTCTTGTCAAAAGTAATGACGGCGACTTTATCACCATAAATACGAATATCTCCTTCAATAGGGAAATTTTCAGCAAATTTAATTTCTCGGTTTTCATTTTGTTGTGCATGTTTCAGCGTCATTTCATTCTTTGGTAAGATGTCGTGAGAAGTTATACATTTTTCGGTTCGTTTTTTTATGTATTTTGGGACATAGTCTGCTCCCACCATTTCATATGTTTTTTCAATATCAATCCAACTATAAATGTTTTTATCAGTCGATTCTGCTGTTTGCAACATATCTTCATAAATTTCAACAATTCCTTCTTTGCCTTCGTAATACATTACTTCAGGTTTCCAGGAACTTTTGTGAATATCTGATAAAAAAGCATGTATATCTAATTTTGCTTGATCATACACAGATTGATTTGTGTTTTTTTGCTCATCAATCCAATTTAGAAATTCTTGTTCAGAGCAAACTTTAAATACTTCTTCTTCTCCAGGAGTACAGGTTATTAATCCTTTCGAGATAAGTTTTGAAAGATAGTATTGTACGGAACTAAAAGCAATGGTGCTTTCTTTACTTATTTCACGAGCAGTAAATTCTTTGTGATGAAATAAAATATTGAGAATTTTAATCTCACTGTCTGAAAACCCAAGAGATTTCAGAGACTGTCGGATATGAAGTGTCGAATAATGTGCACCCATGAGTTATTTACTAATGTTTTTGTTGTTCATAGTCTTCAATAACAGATTCTAATTCATTCATAAGATTAGAATACATGTTTTGATAACTAAGAGAAATTTGATGAAAGTGATCTGACATCAATGGAATATATGTATTTTTTAATTCATTGATCCATTTTTCTTGCTTTTCAGGAGACAAAGAGGCAAGCGTTTTGAGATTATGAATCAAATCTGCAATTTTTAAAAAAAAGACAGACGCATCCATCTTTAATGCTTCTTCAATTTGATTAAAATATTCTTTTTGTTGTACAGCTCGATCTGTTAGATCTGTGTTTTTTGAAACAGCTTGAATGAGATAAAAAATGTCGTTTCCAAACTCTTTATAAATTTTATTTTCTATTGCTTCTTTTTCCTCTTTTGTTTTGCTATCTTCAATCACATCATGGAGAAGTGCCGCAATTATCATATCTTCACTTCCTCCAATTTTATACAAAATAGAAGCCACTTCTATCGGATGAACGATAAAAGGTTCACCAGATTTTCGTTTTTGATTTGTATGTACTTTTTCTGCAAGTTCGTATGCCTTCAGAACATTTTCTAAATTAAAATGAACATCATCTTTTATTCGATTTTTCAAATCACTAAAAGGCATATTTAGAGAAACAAAACGACTTTTCCACTTTAGGAGAAATGTATATTTTTGGCAAGTAATAACTATTTCGTAAAAAAAGTTGACCGGATAAAATTTTCTCATACAATTCGCCTGCTGCTTCGGCAGAGTTCTTTGTTTGGTATGAGAGTGTAGCTCAGCTGGTTAGAGCGCCGCCCTGTCACGGCGGAGGTCGCGGGTTCGAGTCCCGTCATTCTCGCCACAAAAGAAAAAACAAAACATCCAGAAATGGATGTTTTTTATTTCAAATAACAAAGTACAATGTACAAAGTAGAAAATTAAAAACAAAGACCGTTTCATATTTGATCTTTGCTATTTGTAATTTGAAATTTGATTATGCTTCTACTTCAACTTTTTCTGGTATAACATTCTCAATTGCTCCCCATGTAGCAATTCCATCTTCAGGAATAGTTACTGTTACAGTATCTCCTATATTTGCGCGGAAGAATGTTACAGAAGCATATAAAACGTTATAGCTTCGAATATCACCTAATACTTTATATTGGGTTCCATCGAGAATAAGTTTTCCTGTAGCGAGTTTTCGTGGAATAAGTTCAATTTGCTTATAAACAAAAGCTCCATTTGGTTTAATGGTGAGTTTTAATGTATCTCCTTCAACAAGTTTTGATTTTGATGCGTAATTAGCTGGAACGGGATAGGTTTGATTGTCAGCAGTTACCATATTTTTTCCGTCGAATAATCCTTCAAGAACCTGTTCTTCGCCCAAATCTTCTGCTCCAATTTCCATATCTTGAATGCGAGATTTTAATGGATTCAGTTCTACATCATGATGTTGTGCAAGAACATCAAGCCACTTTTCAGCAGCATCAAAGGCAGCTTTCCCCGTAGAGATTGAGTCACTTATTTTTTTTACAATATCTGCGGGATCAGTATTTTTCATGTGTGTTTTAGGTTTACGTTTCCAGCCATTATATCAAAAAAAATGAGATTTTTCAACTGGTTTTCTCAGAAAATTTAAGTAAACTATCCTTGTTCCTTATATACAAAAATGGCAGACCAGAAATTGATGGAGAAAATTGTTTCCCTTTGTAAGCGTCGTGGAATTATTTTTCCGAGTTCAGAAATTTACGGAGGATTCGCAAATTCATATACATATGGACCACTTGGGTCAGAAATTAAAAAGAATATAAAGGATCTCTGGTGGCAGCGATTTGTTCGAAATCGTGAAGATATGGTAGGAATTGATGGACCAATTCTTCTTCATCCAAAAACGTGGGAAGCAAGTGGACATATTGCGGGATTTAACGATCAAATGGTTGATTGTAAAAATTGTCGTGCGCGACTGCGAGCAGACCATATTGTTGAGGAAGCTTTGAAAATTGATTGTGAAGGATTAGAAGATGATGCAGTTTCGAAGTTAATTGAGGAAAATGATATTAAATGTCCGAAATGTGGAATGAAGGATTTTACGGATGTACGAAAATTCAATCTGATGTTTTCTACGGAAATGGCGAAAACAGGAGATGATTCAAAGGCCTATTTACGACCAGAAACAGCTCAAGCAATTTTTCTTGAATATAAAAATGTAGTGGATTCAACTCGTGTAAAATTACCATTTGGTATCGGTCAAATAGGAAAAGCGTTCCGAAATGAAATTACGCCGGGAAATTTTATTTTTCGTGTGATTGAGTTTGAGCAAATGGAAATTGAGTATTTTATCCATGAAAAAGATTGGAAAGAATATTTTGATAAATGGTTTGATGAAATGAGAAAGTGGTGTAGTGATATTGGCTTGCCAGCAGAAAATTGTCATGAATATGAACACGCAAAAGAAAAATTGTCTCATTATTCAAAGCGAACAGTAGATATTGAGTTTGATTTTCCATTTGGGAAAAAAGAATTATATGGACTAGCATATCGAACAGATTTTGATCTTTCTCAACATGAGAAATTTTCAGGACAAAAATTGCGATGGCGTGATGAAGGAGGAGAACCATTTGTTCCTCACGTGTTAGAACCAACTTTTGGTGTAGATCGTTCCGTTTTAGCAGCCATTTGTGCGGCGTATACAGAAGAAAAATTAGAAGATGGATCTGAGCGCGTTGTTTTGAAAATGAAACCCGTAATTGCGCCGGTAAAAGTGGCTGTTTTTCCGCTTATGAAAAAAGATGGAATGCCTGAAAAAGCACGTGAAATTTTACAGAAACTACAAATTTTTGGTGCGGTTCAATACGACGAGGGAGGAGCAATTGGGAAACGATATCGTCGACATGATGAAATTGGAACGCCTGTTTGTATTACTGTTGATTATGATACATTAGAAGACAACACCGTTACTGTTCGAGATCGAGATACGATGGAACAGGAGCGAGTAGCTATTCCTGATTTAGTTTCTCTTTTGAATGAAAAATACTTTATCGCCTAGTCAGCAGACCAAAAAATATTGGTTTCGACCAAAACGATATGGATATGGATTTGAACCTATTTCATGGGAAGGTTGGTTGGTGACGTTTTTATTTATTCTTGCAATATTGGGATGGGGAAAATTTATAGGATTTTTTTCGCCTGAAGGAGATGGAGAAAAAGGAGTTTTAGAGTTTTTGCTGGGAATAGGAGCACTTATTTTTGTTTTCTTTCAAATAGCAATTCCTCGATGTAAAGGAGAATTGAAGTGGAATTGGGGCTTGAAAAAATAGTTTTATTGTGCTATAATTGTCTTTCTTATTTTTATAAAACAAACAAACTTATGAAAGCAGTAGATTTTCCTATCAATTCAGGACTTGATCCAGATCACTTTCGTGTTGCTATTTTTGGTTCAGCACGAATCAAACCAGAAGATGAAATTTACAAAAACACGTTTGAATTAGCATCGGAAATTGGGAAAAAAGACATGGATGTAGTCACAGGAGGAGGTCCAGGACTTATGGAAGCGGCCAATTACGGACATAAAACAGGTTCTACGCCAGAATTTAAATCAATTGGTCTTACGATTGAGCTTCCGCATGAACAGGATGGAAATAAGCATCTAGATATAAAAGAGCATTTTCAACGATTTGCAGAACGTCTTGAAACATTTATGCAACTTTCAAACGTTGTGGTAGTGATGCCTGGAGGAATTGGAACAGCGCTTGAGTTGTTTTATTCTTGGCAGTTGGTGCAAGTAGGAAAAGTTGGTCGAGTACCAATTATTCTCCACAGTAATGCATGGCATAGAATTCGTGATTGGGTTCGTGATAATCTTCTTGCGGGAGGATTTATTAGTGCAGAAGATATGGATTACATTTACTGTGTTCAAAATAATGAAGAAGCAATGGAGCTTATTGATGAGTTTCATTCTCAATTCAAAGAGCATGGAGAAACATATAACCTTGATTCTAAGAAATATGTAGTCTAATCAAATTATTTGAAACCAAAATAAGGCAGACGAAAGTCTGCTTTTTTTTATATGAAATATCGTTATACTTCACTCGATGTCACGAGTTTTAACCGGTATTCAGCCAAGCGGAAATCTTCACTGGGGAAATTATTTTGGTGCGATTCGTCCCATGATTGAAGCACAAAAAGGAGAAGAAGAGCTTTTCTTTTTTATTGCAGATTTACACGCTTTTACGTCAGTTCGTGATCCAAAATTATTTCGTGAAAATCAAAAAAATATTATTTTAGATTATTTAGCCTTGGGATTAGATCCAGAGAAATCATTATTTTATCGTCAATCTGATATTGCAGAACATGCAGAATTGGCGTGGTATTTGAACTGTTTATGTCCGATTGGACTTTTGGAACGAGCACATTCTTTCAAAGACAAAAAAGCAAAAGGATTAGAAGCAAACGCAGGTTTATTTACGTATCCAATGTTAATGGCAGCGGATATTTTATTGTATTCTGCAAATAAAATTCCTGTTGGAAAAGATCAGAAACAACATGTAGAAATGGCGCGTGATATCGGACAAAAGTTTAATCATCAATTTGGAGAAATTTTTGTATTACCTGAGCCGATGATTGCGAAACAAGTACAAACAATCCCAGGATTAGATGGACAGAAAATGTCAAAATCGTATGGAAACACGATTTCTATTTTTGAAGAAGAGAAAAAACTGAAGAAACAAATAAATTCAATTAAAACAGCTTCTATTGAAATGGGAAATCCGATCGATCCAGACACGTGTCCAATTTTCGCGTTTCATACATTGTTTGAAACACCAAATTTAGATAATTTAGCAGCACAATATCGAGCAGGTGAAATTGGGTTTGGTGGATCCAAAAAATTATTATTTGAACGAGTTTGGGAATATTTTCGTCCAGCGAGAGAGAAACGTGCTGAATTTGAAAAAAACTTCGATCAAGTAGAGAAAATCATGAAAAAAGGAGCAGAAAAAGCGAGAGTTATTGCTCGGAAAAAATTAGATGAAG
Source organism: Candidatus Altimarinota bacterium (assembly GCA_963677105.1). Lineage (GTDB taxonomy): Bacteria > Patescibacteriota > Gracilibacteria > UBA4473 > UBA4473 > M50B91. Next base: position 915,944 of record OY781871.1, read on the forward strand.
TGAGAAATACAATAGGAATAGGCGCTTCGTTTTAAGCATCAAATATCAAATTTCAAAGAGCAAAGTACGAAATTGATAAATTGTATTTTGATATAACTTTTTGTGTAGAGCAAGCTGGGTGGGTTGAAAAAAGGCGTTAAATCAGGTATAATGTCCTGAATTTTTCGTAAAAAATGTCACATCAACTAAAGATATCGTTTGGGCTAAAAGAGCCAGAACAACAGCCAGAAACTCAACTTTCGTTGGCTGATTACTGGGAATTGATACATTCGCCTGATGAGCGAGAAATTTTAGATGAACCAGAAATAGAAGAACAAGAAAAAACCGTTCCATTTAATTTTAAACTTAAACGAAGACGTCCTTTTTGGAAAGACTTAGCAACATTTGGTGCTACTTCATTAGTTATGTGGGGAATTTCTAATGTAGCCTTAAATTTTTCAGCATTTGCAGAAATTACAGAATATAAAGCCAAAAGTTTAACCACATCGGTTGTATCAATATTTGAGATGAAGCAAGAAACGCCTTTAGTTTTAGAGGGGAAAAGTATTCCTCAAAAAAAGATCCAAAAAAATCATGTAGCAGAGGTTTTTGAAAGTTGGAGTGTTCATCCATCAGATGATCGTTTGGTTATTCCTCGTATTCATAAAAATGTTCCACTTGTTACTGTTCCGACACATCGAAATTGGAAACAATTAGAAACAAATATTCAGAAAGGATTACAAGGTGGAGTGGTTGTACATCCAGTTTCTCATTCACCAGAAAGCATGGGAAATTTTTTCCTTACAGGACATTCTTCGTATTACGCGTGGGATAGTGGTCGTTACAAAGATGTATTTGCCTTACTTCATGAAGTGCAAAAAGGGGATATTGCTGAGGTTTACTGGAAAGGAAAAAAATATGTGTATGAGTTAACGCAGACAAAAATTATTCCGCCAACGGAAACATCTGTTTTGAAACAACCAAATGATCGTCGAATTATTACGTTGATGACGTGTACACCAGTTGGAACGAATAAAAATCGATTGATTTGGACCGGAAATCTTATCAAGGTCGAGTAGTCGTCTCGCTTTGCGAGACTCCAAATATCAAACTACAAACTACAAATATGGATAGATTTGTTATTTTGAATCTGAAGCTTGAAGATTGTAGTTTAGAAGCCCAATTTATTGGGCTGACTGTTTCCCAAAATTTTGCCAAAAATCTATATCGGCATCTCCTTTTGGATTTTCAATGAGTGGGAATTCGAGATTTAAAATTTTCATATGTGCATTTTTCAGTTCAGCCAAAACTTCTTGTCGATCACTATCTGTTACTTGTAATGATTTTGTTTCGAGTTTCCCCTTTTCACTTGGAGTAAGAAATTCCAACTCGCAAGATTCTACTTTCCAGGGAGCACCAGCAGCACGTACAAGCAAATCATAAAAGACCAATTGTCGCCAATATCGTTCACCAGCTTTAATTGGTTTTGGTTTTCCAGATTTGTAATCTATTACGCGAGCAGATTTTTTCCCTGCATCTAGAAATACGATTTTATCGACTTTTCCTGTAATTTTTATTCCATCAATTTCTGGATGATATTGTCCAAAATTAATTTCTGTTTGTACATTTTCAGCTCGCCATGTTTCAGATTTTTCTTTGAAATTCTGTTTCAAAATTTCAGTTCCGTGTTCTTTTATTCGTTCAAAATCATTTAGAGCAAGATTTTGTCCACGAAGCGCACGACCAAAGTATTTCAGTAAATTTTCCTGTGTAATTTCTTCTCGGAGAGTTTTTTCTAATGCTTCATGTAACGCCACTCCTAGAGCGAGTTGAGGTTCTGGACGTGGATTTCTTGGGAAACGAAATAATTGCTGAAATAAAAATCGTCGAGGACAGTCAAGATAGTTTTGAAGGGCAGTTGCTGACCAAACAAAATTCTTTACTCGATCGTGCAAAATAGTTTTTTCATCAGCGGTTAAATGTAATTCTTTTCCCGCGAGCAATAATGTTGGTAATAATTTTTGAGCACGTTCTTCAATCGGATCTGCATCAAGATTTGTACAAAGTTCATCAGGAATTTCATGCCAAAAGAGTGATGGATTGTGATCTCGTTCAGAGTTGTCAGTTGTTGCATACGAAAGGAATACTTTTTTTCGTGCACGAGTTAATGCTACAAAAAACAAACGTCGTTCCTCTGAATTTTCGTCAAACTGAGCATCTTTCTCTTTAAATAATTGAGGAAGTGGAACGCTAGAATTTCCAGTTCGAGGATTTCCCCAAACCTTATCCACCAAACCGGGAATAAATACTACATCAAATTCGCGTCCTTTTGATCCATGAGCCGTCAATAAATGTACACTTCTGTGATCTGCAGGAAGTGAGTCTGGACGAACTCGAATGTTGAATTGTTGTATCAAATCCAATCGTTCTAAAAGATCGTTCAAATTTGCACAACGTTGTTCTCCAATCCAACTTACTAATTTTCTCACAGCAGCAAGTGATTCGTTATTTTCTTCCTTCACCAGCAAATCAAGAAGCCCAGAAGAGTAGAGGAGTTTCTCTGTCAAAACTTCAGGACGACAATGCCAATAATTTTTTCGTGATTCAGTAAGCCATGTAACAAATGTATGTGTTGAACTTTTCTTAAACTCTGGTTCGGAAAGAAGTTGTTCTATAACGCGTTCTCCGTGTTTTCGTTTCATAGATAATTTCAATAATTCTCCAGCGGAAATATCCCAATATGGAGCATGAAGAATCTCCCAAACAAGGTCGTCCATTTCTGGAGCCATGAAAATTTGTAACAATAAAATGGTTTGATGAACATATTCATTCTCAAAAATATTGCCTCGAACATTCGTAGCAACAGGAATTCCAAATTGTGGAAGAATGCGGGATAATTCATCAATCTCTCGGTTTTTTCGTACGAGAACAGCAATTTCATTTGCCGGAACACCATTCGCCATTTCAGTACGAATTTGCTCGACGATATGAGTTTGTTCCGCACTTATGGAACCAACAACGGCGCGAGTTATGTTTTCAGTAAATGCTTTATTTTTTCCACTAGAAAGAAGCGTGCGATTTTCATCAGCTCGATCAGTATTGTTTTTAATTACCGTAAAAGCCGCATCTAATATTTTTTGTCCAGAACGATAATTTTCTTCCAATGAAATTTCTGTGAGATCGGGGAATCGTTTGCGGAACTCTCGAATATTTTCCGTGCTGGCTCCCTGAAATCTATAAATAGATTGATCATCATCTCCTACGGCAAAAACATTCGGTTGTTCGTAGTCTGTAAGTGCCCAAACTATCGAATTTTGAGCGCTATTCGTGTCTTGGTATTCGTCCACGAGAATCCATTGATATTTCTCTTGTAGATCAAATTTCAAGTTTTCGTCTTCTTTCAATGTCGTTGTTACCCAATTTATTAAATCATTGAAATCATATCCACCGCGTTTTGCTAATTTTTCCTCAAATACTTCCCACAATTCAGAAAATTCTTGCATTCGCGCGATTCTGTTTTCTAGTTTTTCGCGTTCGGCAGGTTTTTCATCTCCTGGATTAAAATTTTTATATTTCTTTTTGTAGTAGTTTTTTTCATCCGCTTCCCAGTATTTTCGTTCTTCCGGAATCAATTCACGAAGTTGAGTGGGTGAAATATGTTCTTGTTTTAGATTCGAAATTGCAGAAAGAACATCGTATTGATTCGCTAATTCATCATAAATTGGACGGAAATATTTCCAGTGTTTTTCTTTCACCGCATCGCGATAAGCGAGTGCTTTCATGAGATCATCTGCAAGTTCACGATCAGATTTCAGTTTCTCAAATTTCAATGGATATTCATTCATTACTAATTCTGCGAATCCATGAAATGTGCAGATCGTTACTTTATGTGCTTCTTTCCCGATTTTTTGAAACAATCGTTCCCGCATTTCTACTGCGGCAGCATTCGTAAAAGTGAGACATAAAATGTTTTCAGCTTTCGCATCCGTTTGTTGCAAAATGTGTCCGATACGAGTCGTCAACAAATGCGTTTTTCCTGTTCCTGGACCAGCGAGCACGAGAACGGGACCAAAAACAGTTTTTACTGCTTGGCGTTGCGCATCGTTCAGTTCATCGAGGAAATCTACCATCAGAAGAAGTATAACTGTTTTGCGTAAAATTTGAAAATATCTACACTCTGTTCATGCAAGAAAAGACGGCATTTCTCGGAACACATAAAATAAAGAATTTGCTTTTTCGAATGTCCGCACCAGCGATGGTGGGAATGTTGGTCATTTCTCTTTATAATTTAGTTGATACAATTTTTATTGGAAGGGCAATAGGAGAATTGGGGATTGCAGGAGTAACTGTTTCTTTTCCAATTCAAACAGCATTTTTTGCAATTTCTTTATCAATAGGAATCGGTGCAGCGTCAGAGATTTCTCGTTTAATTGGCGCGAAAAAAACAGAACAAGCTGAGCGAGTACAAGGAGTTGCTGCATGGCTCGTTATTGTTGGAAGTGTGGTTTTGTTAGGATTGGGATTGTTTTTTCTGAAACCGCTTTTAATTGCTTCAGGAGCAAATGAGGAAGTACTTCCTTTTGGAAGAGAATATACGAGAGTACTTTTGTATGGAGCACCATTTTTGATTGCATCAGTAGTAGGAAATAGTTTAGTTCGAGCAGAGGGAAATGCGCCATTAGCAATGATGGTTATGATTTTTGGTTCATTAGTAAATTTATGTTTGGACTGGCTCTTTATGTTTCCTCTAAAAATGGGAATTGAAGGAGCAGCTTGGGCAACTTTTATTTCAAATCTTGTTTCATTTGGAATCCTTGTTCCTTATTTTTTTAAAAAGAAAAACGCAATTCCTTTTATTTGGAAATATGTGCGATGGAATTTTAAAGTTGTAAAGAAAATCATGACGATTGGATCAGCTTCATTTATGCGTGAAGTAGCGTTTATTTTAGAAATGGTAGTACTGAATCACGTTCTTATTTCTCTTGGAGGGACAGTGGCAATTGCTGCAATTGGTATTATGCTTCGGTTAGCAATGATGGTATTGATGCCTATTTTTGGTGTTGTTCAGGGGTTGCAGCCGATTGCGGGATATAACTTTGGAGCAAAGAAATTTGAAAGAGTTCGTGAAGTTTTTTGGGTTGCTCTTTTTTGGGCGACGGGATTTTCAATTATAGCTTTCTTAATTCTTTATTTTTCGCCAACATTTTGGGTAGAGTTATTTGCGAAAGATGGATCTCGGGAATTGATTACGATGACAACAGAAGGTTTAAAGTGGATGGTTATGGCTTTTGCTGTAGTTGGAGGACAAGCTATTATTGGAGGTCTGTATCAAGCTCTTGGGTTTGGAAAACAAGCCCTTCTTTTATCATTACTACGACAGGTGATTTTCCTTGTGCCATTTGTATTTATTTTATCGCATTATTTTGGATTGATTGGTGTGTGGTGGGCATTTCCTCTTGCAGAAGTAGGAGCATCGATTGTAACAGTGATAATGATTTTTTATGACAGAGAGAAACTTGGATTAAAACGAATTTGATTTTTTTTGCACTGAATGACAATATTCATTCGTTAAAAATAAATACATAAACATGTTTGAAAAAGGAACTGATATCGGAAAGCCATTTTTGTTTCCAGCACTTGCGTTGGGGATTTCTTTTATTTTAGCAACGTCCATTGTATCGCATACAATGTTGCGAATTAAAAACCAAAATAGTGTTATTTCTGTGGTTGGAGCAGCAGAAAAAATTGTAACTTCAGATACGGTTAAGTGGACTGCAAAGTTTACAACTTCAATTGGTGTAGATGATCTTTCTTCAGGAATGGATGAGATGAGAGAGAACAGGGAAATAATTCGTGCTTATTTTGCTGAAAATGGAATTGGAGAGGATAGTTTTACTATTTCACCAGTAAAGTTTTTTGAGAGTTGTAGAAGTCAACAGGATCGAGTTTGGGCAGAAGGAGGAGAACATTGTTCAGCAGGAACGCTTGTTGCTTATGATCTTGCACAAATAGTTACGGTTGAATCAAATGCAATTACCGAAGTAACAGAATTAGCAGAAAAAATGCCATATGATTTGATTGCTCAAGACTTAATGTTTTCCTCTGAAAATTTAGAATATTTTTATTCTCAATTAGATGAGTTGAAATTAGAGATTTTATCTGAAGCAACAGCGAATGCGAAAAAGCGAGCGGAACAAATTGCTGGAAGTACTGGATCTCAGATTGGAAATGTGAAAGAGGCGAGTGTAGGAGTATTTCAAGTTGTTGCACCAAATTCAACAGAGTTTGCTAATTACGGAGCATATAACGCTTCAACGATTGAGAAAAAAGTAACGAGTACTGTGCGTGCATCCTTTTTACTAAAATAATCAGTAAAAAAGTTGCCAGAGAAAAGAGTTTGGGTAAACTCCAGTCGCTCACACCGCGGAGAGGTGGCAGAGTGGTCGAATGCACCGGTCTTGAAAACCGACGTGCCGGCAACGGTACCGAGGGTTCGAATCCCTCCCTCTCCGCCAGAGCAAACACTAAGAGCGTCCGTTTCCTTTCCACTATAGTAGAGAGGAATGCGGACGTTTTTTCTTTATGGAATATTTTGTTATTGCTATGGCTTGGTTTATGGGTTTTATAGGAGGAGTCTTTTTACCATATGAAAAGAGTGCATTAATGGCACTTGAACTCTTTTTTTCATAGCCTTGTTAAAAGACAATAAATGGATAAGATTTAGCAGAAGTTATTCTTTCTTTTTCGACTAATGAAAATATTTAAATTTTTGAATTCATTATTGCGTGGTATTAAGTATTTATTTATACGGTTTCCTGTACCAGCAGTTATGGCAATGGTCGCTGCGACAATTTCTATATTTATAATTCATGATGTTGAAAATGATGCATTTGGAAATATTCTGTGGACAATTTCTCTAGGTTTCCCTCTATTCATTTCAGCGCGTTTATTAGCAGAAAAAAAGGATTGGAAAGGAAAGCATTATGTATTTTTATTTGGCGGATGTTTTTTATTTCTCGTGGGTTATTATTTTTTGCTGCCAGAAGATATATTAGACTCTGTAAGATGTACGGCTCGGTCATTACTTTGGGGGATCAGCTTTATTTTGTTGATTACTTTTATTCCTTTTTTAGATAAAGAAGAGAAATCTACTCTGCGATTTTGGAATTTTAATAAGAAATTATTATTAAATATTTTGCAGGCATGTTTTTTTGCTGTGACGATATTTTTTGGGGTAGCTGCTGCCATTTGGGCAGTAGAAGAATTATTTAATTTGGATATTTCAGGTGAGAGATATGCTGAATTGTGGACGCTCTGTTCTTTAGTGATCGCGCCTTTTTTGTTCCTGCATAATGTGCCAGGGAACCTGCAGGAAAATTTAAAGAAGGAATACCCAAAAGGGTTACTGATTTTTACGCAGTATATTTTGTTGCCATTAGTGGCTTTGTATTTCGTGATTTTGTATTCTTACACAGCTAAAGTAGCGATAACGTGGGAGTGGCCGAAGGGGATTTTGTCGTACATGATTGCCTGCTTTTCTTTCGTAGGAATTGTGCTGCATTTCTTTATCTATCCACGCTTAAAGGAAATGAAGTGGTTGGAAAAGTTTGTGAAGATTTTTTATCTTATTTTGATTCCTCAGATAGCGATGTATTTTATGTCGATTTGGATGCGAGTGAATCAGTATGGGATAACAGAGAAACGTTACTTCGTAGTAGTCGGAGGATTATGGTTATTGGGTATCGCACTGTATTTCTTGATATCAAAAAAGAAAGATATTCGGGCGATATCGGCATCATTGTTTGCCATATTGCTTCTGTCTTCGTTTGGACCATGGGGGGCATTTTCGGTGTCAGAAAGAAGTCAGGTAAAACGATTGGAAGAGTTGTTGCAGAAAAATAAGATGTTCGATAAAGAGGGGATGGCGAAGAAGACTGAGGAAAAAGTTTCTTATGAAGACGCAAAGGATATTAGTTCGATTGTGCGTTATTTAAATCGGCAGCATGATTTCGATCAGATCCAGTTGTGGTTTGAGAAAGATTTAGAGAATCTGGAATCAGAGAAGGTTAATAGTTTTTCAATAGAGGAAAAAGTTGTTGAGTTGCTGGGAGTAGAATATGTGGACCAATGGGAGGCGCGAAATTCAGACGAGAAATATTTTTCTTTTCGTGTAGATTATGACAAGGGCTTTGCTGTTAGTGGATACGATTACTTGGTGCCAGTTTCGTCTAATATTAATGACGAAAACAATGTTTTAGAGAAGGCAGGGATAGGGTATAAATTTTACTTTTTGCCTAAGAAAAAAAAGTTTGTGATATGGCATGGCGAAGATAATAATGTCGTAGATTTGTCAGCATATTTTGACGAGGTTGTAGATAAGAATGTCGGGAAAAATGAATTAGTGAATGGAGATGAATTTTTTGAAATGGAAACAGATAAAATAAAATTTAAAATACGATTTGAGCGTATAAGTGGGAACTTCAATAAAAGTAAAAATACCTATACGTTAGATTCTCTAGGGGGGAATGTGCTCTTTAAAATGAAGAATTAAGATAAGATTATACTATAGGCTCCACTAAGGGCGTCCGAATTCGATCCACTCCGTCACAAGTGAGATAAGTTAATTATATGATTTAGGTTTAAAAAAACTTGCACACCTTTTAAAAATTCATATTATCGGCCTGTCCGTTTAACGGGCGATTAGCTCAGCTGGCTAGAGCGTCTCGCTTACACCGAGGATGTCACAGGTTCGAGTCCTGTATCGCCCACCAGAAAACATTTCTTTACATCCAATAGGTGCAGAGAAATTTTTTATTATCTAATTTTTTAAAAAATTATTTACTAAAATAAATAACAATTTATTTGCTTTTTAAATAGTTATGAATATATACTCATAATGGTTTTATAATTTAATTTTAAATATTATGCCAAATTTTGACAAAACGGGACCGGCAGGAGAAGGAGTTGCTACAGGAAGGGGATGGGGTTCTTGTATTGAGAATCAACAAGGAAATACCATGAATTATGGTTGCGGAGGTTGTAGAAAAGGAGGAAGGGGTTTTAGAAATAGACAAGGAATTGTTTCACTGGATGATCAAGAACAAGTTTTAGAAAAAAGGCTTGCAGAAGTTCGTGCTGCAAAAAAATTAAATTCAAAGAAGGATGCCTAGACCTCGATTGAGAAGAAGAATGGAATTAGATCCACGTGTGACTTTTTATAAGCCACAAGGAATTCCATTGCAAAATTTGAGTGCTATAGAATTGACGCATGAAGAGTGGGAATCATTGCGATTGAGAAATGTTGAGGAATTGGATCAGCATAAATCAGCCGAAAAAATGAATACTTCTCAAAGTACTTTTCAACGAATCTATTCAAGTGCTCAAAAAAAAATAGGAACAGCAATTGTGAAAGGAATGGCTATCAGAATTATTAAATAAGTTTTTTTTCTTTATTTAATTTACTTCTTTTGTTTTTTCATCAATTCTTCTGGATCGGTAGTGATAATTTGATCTTCTTCAGGAGAAGCAACAATTTGAATTGCTACATGTTGGTTTCCAGCGAAAAATAATCCTTGTCCAATTTTTGAATTTAATAACAGAGAAGTTTCTTGTTCGGTGAGATCAAATACTTTCTTTAGTCGTTCAGTAGCAACGGGAGCTTGTCGCAATAAAAGTTGTAATGACGAGTTGGTAATAATTGGTTTTCCCCATGGAGAATCCAAGAAATCTTCCACATCCTGTGTAATAGTTGTTACTCCAAGATAATATTTACGAGCACGTTTCACGAGTCCATGAAGGAATCGTCCAGAATCTTCGTGTTGAACAATATTCCAAGCCTCATCAACGATGAGAAGTCGACGTTTTAGTTCTGATCGCACTTTATTCCAAATAAAATTCAAAAGAATATACATTGAGATTGGACGAAGTTGGTCTTCTAGGTCTCGAATACAAAACGTTACGAGTCCAGATTCAAGATTTACATTTGTTTGATCAGAGAAAAGTCCAGAAAAAGTTCCTTCGGTAAATCGTTCTAGTCGTACCGCAAGTTCGTTTCCACCTTCGAGAGATTCTAAAACATTTTTCAAATCTTTCATTGTTGGCATTTCCAACTCATGAGGTTTTTCTGTATCAGGTGTAATTCCTTTCAATTCATATGATTGTAAAATTGCACGATCCATAAGTCCTTGTTCGATCGGAGATAACGTTCCAAGCATCAAATTCATCAATCCAGATAAATTAATCGCCGCTTCACGAAGTGATTCTCCAGGTTTTTCTTCTTTTGAAAATGTAGCGGGAAGATCGAAAGGATTAATTCGTTGATCTGAATTCAATGAAATATTGATATACGTTCCACCAATTGTTTTTGTCAGAGTTTCATACTCATTTTCAGGATCAAGAATAATTACATCCGTTCCCATCATAATTGAACGTAATGCATCCAGTTTCACCGCGTACGATTTACCAGCACCAGATTTCGCAAACACAACTTGGTTTGCATTTTCCATTTTAAATCTATCAAAAATGATTAACGAATTATTGTGTCGATTCAGTCCGTACATAATTCCTTCATCCGAAGTAAGATCACAAGAAACAAAGGGAAAAGTCGAAGAAAGGGGAGCGGTATTCATGTTTTGTACCACATCAAGCATGTCAGTTGCTTGCGGTAAGGTTGATTCAAACGCACGTTCTGTTTGAAAATCTCCAGAACGAACCATCACCATCTGACTTCCGAGCAAAGTTTCAAGTTGTTTGCAAACGGTATCTAATTTTTCAGGATCCTCAGCATATACAGTGAAATAAAGTCCAACTTGGAAAAATCGTTCTTCTCCACGTTGTAAATCAACACGTAATTGTTCTGCGTCTTCAAGAGCTGTATCGAGTGCAGTATCGTTAATTGATCCGCGTTTAGAATTAATACTTTTAGTAGAAAGCATTTCTGCTACTTTCTTTCGCAATATTTTTAGCATTTTGTCTGATTTTGTTGGATATATAAACATTGAAATATCCATCGTTACATCAAAATTTATGATTGGGTTCAGCCAGTTTGCATCGAGAAATCGAGGATAATTAAATACAAAAAAGCTTTTTGTATATACGCCATTCAATTTAAATTCTTTTGATTTTATCTCTACAGAAGTTGGTGCCACAAGATCTTTTATTGATGAAATTCCATGTTGATAGACTTTTTCTGCAGCAATAATTTGGCTTCTCATTTTTTTCGTAAGCTTTTTCTTGTCTTTTTTCGGATCAAAAGATTCAAAGAGATTTCTTACTTCATCACTATCTTCAATGATTGTTGCAACACTTGGATCTTCTGGCGCTTCTTCAATTGTACTTTCTTTTCCTTCAGTTTTTGTTTTTGATGCATTTTTTGCGGCAATTGCTTTGTTTTTTTCAACATGAGCTTGCCATTTTCCTTTCAGTTTTTCGAGCACTCCATGTTCAGGAGTACCTTTTGTTTCTGTATTTTCAAACGTAATTTTTCCGGTTGTTTGTTTGTCTGGCATTTTTAAGTGATCAGCAATCTGTGAATTATACCTTAAAACAGGCAATAAATCAACTAAAATCCCCTAAAGTTTAAACTATAATCATCACTTTTGAAATTATAAATTGAGGTACAAAAAAGCATGTCCGGTTTTTCACATCGTAGAGAGGTGACGAACATGCTTATATTTGGCTCCCATACAGTCCCCGTTAGATATTTTTAAGAGTGTCTAACGCACTCAGTTTATGTGTTTTTGTTTTAGTTGAATTTTTCTCTTTTGTTTGTGAAAGGGAAAAACAGGTTTTTTCTATAGAGATAGAAGTTCTCTGTCTTTCACTCGGAGTTTCAATTGCTTGAAACGGGGAGAGGAAGGCAGGGAGCTAGTCCGACTTCGATCTCCTACTGTTTTTTCAAAATTAATAAATTTGGGTGTCGGGAGTTCAAATTCGGGCGAATCACTGCCTTCTTTGGGATGATGTTGTCGAAGAACGAAAAGACATTATACCCCAGATTTCGAAAAAAAACAAGAGCGAAATTGACTTTTTGCGTTAAATTGTTTAAACGTAACATGATGGAACGAAAAGAGGGGATTTCATTTTACAGGAATATAGATGGACTGGGAGTTATTCAGTCTTTGGCACAATCAGTGGTAGATTCAGTAAAACGAATTATTTCTCCTCCAGAGGAAGAAATAACAAATGCCTCAAAGGAAGTGCTGGAGAATGCGATTGAAAAATTAAAATTAGAACTTACAGCGAGTGAATATAAAGAATTACTTCATGTTATTGAAGATACGTATTTAAGCGATTCAAACGGTGAAATAGACATTTCAGAATTGATGAAAAATAAGATTCTTATCAATGTTCATTTTTGGGTGCAGGTTTTGCGTGATAAAAAACTTGGATCACTGGGAAGAAAATTAAAACCGTTTGATGTGGAGGAAATAGCACAAGAACCACTTGAAAATAATACGGCAGAATGGATTATTGAAAATAGAATAGAAAATTTACCAGAATTAGAAAAACAATTTCTTCAGTGGGCGGAAGACAATAATATTCGAGAATTACTAGAAAAAGGTTCATTGCAAATAATTACAAATCATGATCAATGGGCGACACAACAATTATCTCTTTACTTTTTTCAAAAATATTTAGGAATTCCAAAAGAAAAATCAATGACAATTATGGGACTTCGAATTGCAGCTTTCAAAAAGTTTGAATTTGATCCAGAAGAAATTGCTCGTGGGCAAGGACATGTGTATAGAACAATTCCTCCAACGAAAAATGGAAGACATGAGTCGTTTGATTCAACATTAATTGGAAGTATGGGATTGTCTTATTTGAGAAAGTTTACTGAATTTTTAAAGACAAAGGGAAATATTTCCACGATGGCTCCAACCGGAACACGTGATAAATTTCGACAAAGAGAAGGAAATAATCGTGATATTTGTCCTGCGCATATAAGTGATCAGGTAGTGAAACTTTTAGAAAAGATTCAATCGAAAACAACTATTATTCCTCTAGCGTTTAATCATGGAAATGGATTTCATTTAGAAAGAACACATGAAAAATTTCGAGTTGACTTGGAATGGGGTTCACCAATTGAACAAGGAGGAAAACTTTCTGGAGAAGAAATTTGGCAAAAAGTATTGGATATTATTCCCAATTACGATTCATCGCTTTTGAAAGATTAACCAATCATATTGATAATATTTCTCAATAATGCGCGGTTATATCCGTAATTCATTCGCATTGGTCCAAGAATCCCAATGTGTCCTCGCACTCCATTTTTATCAAATCGTAAAACAAGCATGGCGCAACTTTGTACTTCTTCGAATAAGTTTTCATTTCCAATGAATATTTTTACCTCATTAAGGTTCAAGTCCAGTGATCCGAGCATTTCTTGGAATTTTTCTCGACGCTCAAATACTTCTACAATTTGCGCTCCGCGTTCTGGTTGTGCCATGAATTCAGGACTTCGTAACACTTTTGACAAACCTAAATACAGAGATTGATCGTTTTCAATTGAAGTAAAAGCGACGTTCCCGGAGAGGTGAGAACAGAGTTTAATCATATCAAACAATGATTCACGGATTTTTTCCAAATGGTATTCTTGAATATGTTTTGCAAACAGTTCTTGAATTTTTCGTTCTTCTTCTGCGTCTTCTTTTAGCAATTGATCAACAAAAAATCGATATCCTTTTTCTGTTGGAACTTTTCCTGCACTTACGTGTGGAGATTCGATGAATCCAATTTCTTCCAGCAAAGCGAACTCATTTCGTACCGTTGCAGAAGAAACACTGAATTTTCCGGACTGAAGAAGTTTTTTACTAGCAACAGGCGTTGCAGACTCTACAAAGTCATCAATAAGTGCAGCGAGAATGCGAAGAGTTCGTTCTTTCATCGTTGGCAGAGTGCCATGGAGAGTGATAAAAGTCAACGTCAGAATTTCTTTCATACATTCGGTAGCTCGCTTATCGCGAACGACCTGCTGTATTTCAGAATTCTTCCTTTTCAAATCAAAACACATTTTATCTCGTGTTTTAGGAATTTTGATTTGGTCTATTCTGCGAGAGTTATTACAAAAGGCGTATTACTACGTGAGGGATAATTATAAACTAGATTCTGAAATAAATTCAGAATGACAGAGCGTCATTCTTGTTCTACACTGCGCACGAATGATCTACGCTCAAATATACCTCCGAAGCGTACGCGATACGTACACGTGGCACAGTGAAAATCCTGTGCGTCTAGGAGCGCGTGTTTCATTGAAATTTCGAGGACGACCACGAACGGGGATTGTTATTTCCATTTCAGAGAAAAAACCAGAGTTCAAAACACAACCGATTGATGAAATTTGGGATGAACAATTCATTCCAGAAACATGGATAAAATTAGCTCACTGGATTGCTGAGCAAAACTTTACCAACATTTCAAATGTGATGAGCTTGGTGATTCCTGAGAAATTTCTTCTCCAACGAGATCCTGTTGCACGTGAGAAGTTTTGGAGTTTAACCGGAAATGAGTTTGAGAAATTGAGAGGAGTGAAACAAAAATTAGTGATTGAGCGATTGCTTCAATCAGAGGCGACAGATTCGGAATTGCGTGAGTTGGCAAGTCCAACTGTTTTAAAAAATTTAGCAGAAAAAGAGATTATAACCTTTCGTCTTGGAGAAATTGTTCCAGCTGCGCAGCCTGATTTTACGCGTCCGACACATAATTTATCTCTTGCACAACAAGAAATATTTGAGAACATTTCTAAATCAAAAAAGCCGTGTTTGCTCTGGGGAGTTACGGGTTCTGGAAAAACAGAAATTTATAAAAAGTTGGCGGAAAAAGTTATTTCTGCCGGAAAACAAGTACTTATTTTATTGCCAGAAATTGCACTGACGCCACAACTTATTGCAGAATTTCGTTCAGTTGGTTCGGTTGCCGTTTGGCACTCAAAACTCTCAGAAGGAGAACGAGTTCAAGAATGGGCAAGATGTGCTTCTGGAGAAGCTCAGATTTTAATTGGAGCGAGAAGTGCAGCCTTGATTCCGTTGCCAAATGTAAAGCTTATTGTTTTGGACGAAGAACATGAATGGACGTTTAAATCAGAAACAGCACCACGATTGTGGACACATGATGTAGCAGAATGGCTGAGTTTTATGTTACAAACAAAACTTGTATTTGGTTCAGCAACACCGCGATTAGAAAGTTGGATGCGTTGTGAAAAAGGGGAGTGGAATCGTTGTGATTTGAGGGAACGAGTAAACGAAACAGAATTACCCAAGATTCAGTTTGTCGATATGAGAAATGAAGTGAAATTTGGGAATTATGGACCGATTTCTTCTTATTTAGCAGAAGCCATTGGAGAAACCGTTGACGCTGGAAAACAAGTAGTTTTATTTCTCAATCGTCGAGGATTTTCGGGGTCTACAACGTGTCGTATGTGTGGAGAAACCCATAATTGTCCGTACTGTGATGTTCCCATGAAATTGCATAGAAATGGAGCAAATTCACGAATGATCTGTCATGTATGTGGACATTTAGCGCCGTTTACAGATCGATGTCCAAATTGCGATGCAGAAGATTTTGTATTTCGTGGATGGGGAACACAACAAGTAGAACACGAATTGAAAGAAAATTTTCCAGGACTTCGTGTGCTGCGCGCGGATGCAGATTCAGTAGGAGGAAAACACGATTTTCGAAAGCTCTGCGATAGGTTTTCTGCGCATGAAGCAGATGTTCTTTTGGGAACACAAATGGTGGCGAAAGGATTAGATTTTGAAAAAGTAGCACTCGTTGGAGTTATTCTCGCAGATGTTGGATTATCGCTTCCTGATTTTCGTTCAGAAGAACGAGCGTTTCAGTTACTAACACAAGTTTCTGGACGCGCTGGAAGAAGAAAAACGCAGGGAAATATTCTCATTCAAACTTTTAAACCAGATGAAAAAGTATTCTCGTTCGTAAAAAAACACGACACGGGAGGATTTCTCGATTGGCAAAAAACAGCCCGTTCTTCCACAGGATTGCCTCCGTTTGGAGCGATTGCGAAAATAGGATTTTCAAATGAAGATAAAAAAGTTTCGTTCCAATTGGCACAAGATCTATTTCGTGAGGTGAAAAAAAGAAACGATTGCACATGTAATTTCGCGCCAGCATTTTGGCCACGAACGCATGGAAAATATCATTTTCGCGTATTTATTCAGACGAAAACACGAGAAGAATTATATGTAATATTACGATCGTTAGATTTACCACAAAGCGCAAAGATAGATGTGAATCCGGCAAGTTTATTATAAAATCAACGGTTATTTTTTATCGAGAAACAAGCGGTGCTTTTATTGATTTTTCATTGCATTTCTCTACACTCATAATCGATGAGTTCCGTTCAAAAATTTATGTGTAACGATTGTGAAGCTCTTTGGGAGGAAATTCCTAATGGAGAAGTTTTTTGTCTTGCATGTGGTTCACGAAATATAGAAGATTTGGCGGAAACGTGTCAGAAATGTCATCGCACATGTGGACAGTGTGGTAAATAAAACAAACATGAAAAAAATATTTGCTGTATTCGGGATAATGCTTCTTGCGTCGACCTTTTCTGGATGTCAGAAAAAACCAGAACCAGATAGAATTGTTCCAGCTGGACAGAGTGCAAAAATGCAAGTATGGACAGCACGAGAGACGAAAGTTTTAAAAGCTTTAGCAAAAGAATTTATTTCTGCCACGAACATTCCGGGATTTTCCATTGATGTTATTACGTTTGAATCAGAAGAGATTTTACAAAAAACATTGGTAGAAAAAATGGCTGAAGGGGCTGGTCCAGATGTAGTTTTGACCGATGGAGAATGGATTGGTTTTAATTCTGGAAAATTAGTTCCATTAAAACAAGAGGAAGGATTTGGTATAAATGAATATGGTTCATCTTTTGTGCGACTTGCAACAGAATTATTAATTCAAGAAGATGAAATATACGGAGTTCCTTTATCAGTAGATACGTTAGCAGTTGTTTATAATGAAGAACATTTAATTGATCGTTTAACGAATCGAAATCAACCAGGTCGTACATGGAAAGAGTTTCAGCAAGATGTAGAATTACTTACAAAACAAGACAAATCTTTTAATCGTTTTGCTCGTTCAGGAACAGCTATTGGACGAACAGACAACACAAAACATGGAGTAGAATTGCTTGAAAATATAATGCTCCAATATGGCACACCATTCTTTTCTGAAGATCAAACAAAGGCGACATTCGCTTCTACAAAAGGAGTCAATCCTGAAGGACGACGTCAGAATTTTGGTGTAGCGGGATTGAAATTCTTTACGAGTTTTGCGAATGAAAAATATAAAAACTTTTCTTGGAATGAATATTTAGCGGCAAGTGAAGATGAAAATAAAGAATTTACAGCATTTGCAAAGGGTGATGTTTCCATGGTATTTGCGTATCCAAAAGATTTAGAAACAATTCGATCACTTATTAAATCAGAAAAAAAAGGTATTAGTGAAAAAAATATGCATGTTGCTTTGTTGCCACAAGTTTTAGATCCAGAAAATACTACAAGTAGAGTTGTACTGGGAAAATTATTTGCTGGAGCAGTGGCTCGTACGACACAATTTCCGGATGCTTCATGGAGATTTTTGAAATTTCTTTCGCGACGAAATATTCAATCAGGATTTTACGATGCAACAGGATTGCCGACGGCGCGTCTCGATTTGATTCTTGAACAAGCAGCAGAACCAGAAAGTGGAATATTTGCGAGACAAGCAAAATTTGCTCGTTCCAATTTACTCCCGATAGACAAAATTTATTTTCACAAAGAGCTAGATTTATTAGTACAAAATGTAAATAAAGGAGGAAATGAAGAAGAATTACTTAAAAAACTTGAATCTAAAATAACGTCTCTTCGACAAGAAACATTAAAGTTGGATAAATTGATCGAACGAGAAAAGAAATAATGAATAAATCTTGTACTTGGAAACAACAAATGGGAGAATTTCTTTCTATTGGAGGAGAACTTTTGTTTTGGCTTACTTGGTGGTTACCAACAGGATTTTCCTTAGGAGGAAATCCTACGTTTTTTGGAGAATTTTATTCTGAATTATCAGTTATTTTACCAATCTCAGGAATGGGACTTATTTTGTGGTGGATTGGGAAATTAATTCTTGCTCCACGATTAAATCCTCAAAAAATAATTTTTCCACTTATTTGGTTGGTCGTGTGGGGAATAAATACGATTTTTTCGTTTGATCCATCGATATCAATTTCTTATCTATTAGTGTGGGCGGTTGGATTATTAGCATTAGGAACGAAGGAAACTTTTTTCGCAGTTGGTGCACGACGTATCTTTTTTGGTCTAGGTCTCGCTCTTGGTTTTGCAGCTATTCGATGGTTCCCAATGTTAGACGTTTCGTCCGAACTTTTATCTATTGGTGCCGTTTGGGGATTAATTTTTCTTTCATGGGAACCAAGATTTTTCGGAAAGTTTTTTTGGCAAATGCTCTTTTTAATTGGAGTATTTTTTTCAGGAAGTTTGGCAGCACAATTTGCAGCGTTAATGGTGTTAGTTTTTGGACGAAGATGGTTTGGTATTTCTTCTGGAAAAAAATCACCTTTTTGGTTGGCGATTATGATTTGGGGAATTGTTTTTGGATGGCAGTTGGCTGAAAACGGACCATTTATATTGAGAATGCAACCCTATTGGATACAGATTTTTCACGATTGGAAACAATTCCTTTTGGGAGTAGGAGAAGGACAATTTCTCGTTGGATTACAACATTTTTCATCAACATTATTAGACGCAACTCAACTGCGAATTCCTGAGAGTGGAGCAATTATAACTTTTTTTGAACACGGAATTATTGGTGTGATTTCATTTCTTGTATTACTCCTTTTTACCAATTCAAAACGTCCGCCATTTCTTTCTTGGTGGTTAGTTTTCTTCTGGATTTTTTCTCCTGTATTTGTGACACGAGAAGAGGGAATACTGTTTCTTTTAGTATTACTAGCAACACAAATTCCAAGAGAACGTATCGAAAAAAAACGAAAAAGACCTCAACGCCGAAAAAGAGTTGGGCGACCACGAACGACATCAATTGCGGAAGCAGGAGATTTACCAGCGAGTTGAATTACTTGAAGCCAGAGAGATCCATTTTTACAGATTAGTTCAATACTTTGTTCACTTTTCTCAAGAGAACATTTGAGAATTTTAACAGGTCCACTTTCCGTCATAATAAAAATTCCTGGCCAAACATCAAATGCACGATATTTGTTCCAAATCGTTTCAGCAGATTCTGTTTTAAGAAAAATTTCTCCATTAGATTTTTCAAATTTCCCACAATGAGTAGCTTCTATTTCTTCCTGAGGAAGAGCGGGAAGTGTTTCGAAGTTTTTTACCAATTCAGGAAGAGCATCTGCAGATTTATTCGACCAATCGTTCCATAATTCTTTTGTTCCACGATTATTAATTTCTTCTTTCATTTGCCATAAAATATCTCCCGCATCGAGTTCTTTTACCATTTTTTGTAATGTGATTCCTGAAATTGTATCACCATTTAAAATAGCAGATTGAACGGGTGAGGCGCCTCGCCATTTTGGTAATAATGAGAAGTGAACATTTACTGTTGGAGCGAGTTTCAAAGCTTCTTCTGGGAAAATAACACCAAAAGCAATTACAACTCCTAAATCAGGAGTAAGTTTTTTATAAACATCAATAATGTCGTTTTTTTTCTCTATTTCAAAAACAGAAAGATGTAACTTTTCGGCTTCTTTTTTCACAGGACAAGCAGTCAGAACTTGTTTTCGACCAACTTTTTTATCTGGTGGACACAACACTCCCAAAATTTCAATATCAGCATCGACTGAAAGTGCTTGTAAACTCGGGACAGCAATGTCGGGAGTTCCGGAAAAAAGTATTTTTCGTGCCATTTTTATTCAATTGTGGCAAACTGCCATCGATGCAAATCGTGCCAGAAATTCTCAAAAAAGTCGAACTTGCTGGAGCACAATTAGTTGCTGTGACGAAATATTTTTCACCAGAGGAGACTAACAAGATTGTTTCTTATTTACGTAATACTGAGACAATTATTGGGTTTGGAGAAAACCGTGTTTCTCAAATTTCTGAAAAAAATATTGAGAGAAAGAAAATGCATTTCATTGGAAATATTCAATCTCGTGATATTCCTCAAATTTCAAAACATTGTTCAGTAATTCATTCTTTATGTTCTGTGAAACACGCAGAAATTTTAGCAAAACGAGAAGAATTACTAGCTGTTTTTATTCAAATAAATATTTCTCGTGAGCCTCAAAAATCAGGAATTATGCCAGAAGAATTAGAATCATTTTTGATCAAGATTCAAGAATATAATCTCGATATAAAAGGATTATCTGCAATAGGAGCAGGAGAATTTAATGAAAAACAAAAACGAGAAGAATTTCGGGAATTAATTTTTTTGCGAAACAAGTTTCTTCCAGGAAAAAAGATTTCTGCAGGAACTTCTCGAGATTTTGAAATCGCATTAGAAGAAGGAATAGAGATAGTTCGTATTGGAAGGGCGCTCTTTCAAAGTCCAAATAACAAATAACAATTATCAAAGTATAAATTAAAATAAAACGAAGCAATCTTCGAAAAATTTTAGTCGAACATAAATAGTAGAAAAATATTGAAACTTTTTGAAAAATCTATACAAATAACGTGATGGAAAAGTCCTCCCCAAAAACTTCGTTCAAGAGAGTTGCTATTTATACCCATAATAAGCCCTCAAAGGAAAAGGAGGAGAGCTTATTTATTAAAGAAAAAATAATTCCATTTTTAAAAGAACATGGAGTAAAAGAGGTTCATGGAGACATTAGAACAGTCTCATTAATGGAGAGCTCAATAGATCTTATTGATGATGAACAATCATATGATTTGAAAATTGGAATTGGGGGAGATGGGACATTATTAAAAATGATGAGAACGCTCCAAAAAAATGATGGTTTGTTTTTGGGAATTAATTTTGGAACGCTTGGTTTTTTAGCCGAATTACATCCTTCTCAGTGGAAAGAATCGTTAACACAGATTTTTAATGGAAAATATTTCGTTGATGAACGAATGTTATTGAAAGCTTTTGTGTGGAGGATGAATGCACAAGGAGAGAAAGAAAAAATATTTCGAGCGTATGCATTAAATGATCTTGTGTTCGGACATGGAGGATTGGCACGTTTAACAAACTTTCGTGTACGAGTCGGACGTCGAAATCTTTCAATATATCGAGCAGACGGATTAATCTTTGCTACACCAACAGGAACCACTGCATATTCATTATCTGCGGGAGGACCAATTGTATATCCAGGACTTAGTGCCGTAACAGTAACACCAGTTGCACCACATCATTTAACTCATCGTCCGATTGTATTGGGAACAGATCGTGCTATAAATTTAGATTTTGATGCACGAGCAGAATCGGTTTCTTTCACTGTTGATGGACAGATTCATTTTTCAATGCGTCCGAGTGATGAAGTAACTATTCAGCGTGCAACGCGTACGGTTAAATTCATCCGATTAAAACAATCACATTTTTTTCGAACACTTCGTAATAAAATGGGCTGGGGAGAAAAAAAGTAATCAAATATTAAAGTACAAATTACAAACTTGATTCACTTTAAATCTTTATTAAATTTCATTACAATTCCTTTGTGAAAAACAAAATAAAAATCCTCCTGTTTTTATTAAGTCTGTTGTGCGGATTTTTTCCTATGAATGTGATCGGAGAAATTGCTTCAGTCCAGCCAGCAAGATTGTATAAAGCAACTCATGCAGACAATAATTACGTAACATTTCCAAATGATATTGGGAGTTTAAAAGGACATACTGTTCGATTTAGAACAATCTATGATTCTACGGTTTCTACATATGGTTTATTTGGAGCAACCGATTCAATAGGTCGTAGATTTGATATTTATTGTTATTCTGGTGGGTTTCGAGTATTTAATCCTAAAAATGCTACCTATTCGGAATACAGAAAATTTGGTGATTCTTTTGCCAATGGAGATCTTTTAGATGTAGAGGTTACATGGAGTGATTTGGATGCAGTTGCTCCTACAGTAATCGTTAATGGAACTACATTGACGAGTGGTTCTGCAGGAAACGTTGGACTAAGTGCTACAGTGAGCACGTTTTATCTTTATTCAATTGCAGTTGGAGGGGGAATAGGAAATTCTACATATGCGGGGAATAACTATCTTGGTGATGTGCGTGTTTATAATTCAAGCGATGAGTTGCTACACTCATGGCATTTAGATGAAGAAGAGGGAACAGTCGTGTATGACAGCATACAAGAGTGGGAAAGTGCAGAGTTAAATATTGGAAATGAGTTTATTCCATGGGGAGCTTCAGGATGGACTACACATACAAATGTTGCGGGAGGAGTTGAATTACAAAGTAATACAAGCGCTGGAAGTTATACTGGAGTTGATCTAGATATGACCTGTGGAGAAGCCGATAATAAAACGTTTCGAGTTCAAGCAATTGTTGAGGTAACAAGTATTGATACTGGAAATATAAATATAAAACTTGGTTCAGCTGGTGGTGGTTATACCGAATCAAGTGATCAGTATAGAATCTCAACTACGGGGACATTTTATATTGATGAGTTAATGGTCAAAGATTCATATATCGAAGAACATTCAACAATTCCTTTTGAGTTTTCTACATCGACAGATTCAGGTACAACAGCTACATATACGATTTCTGATATTTCTGTAAAAGAAGTCCATGCACCTTCTCATGGAACAATATACAATGCGACTGAAAACACTTTTTTTACAGAAGATCCCCAATTTAAAAGTTATCAAAATGATTTTGGATACACAAATGTTATAAATAATAAAAGTGCGACTCGATATTGGGATACAGGTGTTACAGTTGGTTCTAGTGCAGATATTAATCTCGAAAATTTAAAGGTAGAAGCACTTCTTAATGTTCAAACAGCGACAGCGAATCAATATGCTTTTCGAGTAACAAACAGTGGTACCGACGGAAGGTTCTATGTTCGAAGTAATGGAACAGGTGGATTTCAATTTGGAAATGCTGAAATATACCCCGTTTCCACAGGTTTATTTGAAGTAGGTGAATGGATAAAAGTAACGGCAGTAAGTCTTGATGGGATATATATAAATGATGTGAAAAAAATTGATACGAGTGAAGGGACGATTGGTACTCAAGCAGTAAACACACCATTACTTATTGGAAATACTTCAAATTCTTTATTACAAGGCATAAAGTATTTTAAAATTTACGACGGAGACACTCTAATAAAAATAATAACAGTTAATGATGATGGAGAATTTGAAGATCAAGATGGGAATGTTTTAACAGCAAGTGGAACGGGAGATTATTCGAGTATGAAAATACCTGTTGTAATAGATAAAATGGGAATGGCTCAATCGAATGATGTAGCAGGTGGTTCTTTAGACTCTACGTATTCAGGAATTACTAAGAATGAAATACAATTGGCAGAATCAAATGTCGCCCAATTTGATGGAACAGATGATTGGGTGAAAATTCCAGGTTCAGGAACACCTTTTGCGGGGAAAGCTTTTACTAGATTTGAAACTAAAATATATCCGACTTCTACAGCGACATATCTTTCATTATTCGATACAGGAATGGGATATCAAATAAAAGGATGGAGATCTTTTTTAAATTCTTCAAATCAAGTGGCAACACAATTACATAGAAGTAGTGCTGTTGAGTCTATTACATCGACACTTTCTGTGAATTTGAATGAATGGAATACGGTACAAGTTGAAATTGATGAAGTTAATAAAAAAATGATTTATACAATAAATGGAACGAGTGAAGAAATTTCATATGTAAATGATTTCGTAAATGAATCTCATTCTGGTTATGCATGGGTTGGGTTTAGTGGAGGAATTTCCTATTACGGAGGTTTAATAGATTGGCTTGAATTTGATACAGAAGATAAAACCTATCGATATGATTTTGGAGAGGGAAATGGCGTTATTGTTTATGATAGAGTGCCAACTGCTTACGGAGATAATTCAATAGTTAGTAATCTAGAAAATAGTACTCTAGCACCATATACAACTTTTACTTCTAATGGGTCAACAGGATTTGAAGCAGTAAGTGATGGAAGCGGAAGTCAGTATTGCGGAACAGCAGATGAAATAAGTATAATAACTGGAGAGAGTTATTTAGTAGAATTTGATTTAACTCTTAATAGTGGAACTGTGCCTTCTATAAGATTTTTATCTGGTGACGCAGCTGGTACGTCTTCAAATATTATTAATTCAGTAGAAGGTCATAATCAAGTTGTTTTAACAACTACAAATACCACAACTGCTAGAATGCAGTTTAACAATCTCTCAGCGGTTGTCGATTTTGAAGTTTCTAATTTAACTATTAAAGAAATCTACTATCCAATTAATGGAACAATCACTAATGCAGATATAAATACTTTTTGGGTCACAGATAACACAACTTCAGCTGACAATCTGGTGAACGGATTTAGTGAAGCCAATATGTTAAACGGAGTAGATGATAAAACATTGATAACAGACTCTACGAATCTAGGTGGAACGAGAGCGGTAATTACTTGTCGGACAGATTCTTCTACTCGACAAGCAGTATTTTCTGGAGCATTTGATTCTTCTATTATTTATTTTGATTCTAGTGGATTGTTTGGTTCTGGAACGGCTGGTACGAGTGGAGTGTCAACAATAAATGCTTGGAATGATGGAGAGTGGCATACTTTTGATATAACAAAAAATGGAACAAATGATTACACGATATTAGTAGATGGAGAGGATGATAGTGGAGGAGCTAGCACTGGATATAGGATAACAAATGCTGTTGGTATTGCACACAGTAGTCCCTTACTTCCTTTTGATGGAGAAATTAAAGAGATAGCTATTTATGACAATAGTGATGTGGTATTAGCTCATTATATAGCAGTAAGCGAGGGTAGATTCCAAGACACGGTTTCTGGTAATTATTATTCCAGTGATGGAAGTGGATATAAACAAATAAATATTCCTTCTCAAATAGGAAATACGGGAGTAGATGTTAATGGAGATTTTTTGACAAATGTTCCGAAAGATCTGACGCATTCAGTTCTTGCCTATAAGACAGTGGGAAGTTTTGATGGAGTAGATGATTATATTGCACTTGGAGATATTGTACCTATTTACGACAGTTCTTTTACTGTTTCTATGTGGATTTATCATTCAGCGATAGGGGATAGAGCGATTCTATTTGGAGATTATTCTGTTCCAGGATCAAATAATAGTATGAACCTTGAAATTCACACAGCAAATCAATTGCGATTTTGGTGGGGAGGAAGTCCACAAGTATATGGTGCTAATAATACAATTCCTCTTAATGAATGGACGCATGTAACATTTGTGAGGGATAGGGAAAATAGTAAGGTGTATTCATACGTAAATGGCGTAAAAGACATTGATTACACAGGGGCAATTATTGATAGAACGCCTACTTCTGTTTCTTATATTGGGCGCGACGGAAGAACAGGAGCAACTGCTTTTGAAGGAAAAATAAGCGATTTTCGTGTATACGATCGTGCATTATCTGATGCAGAAATATTAAAACTTTATCAGAAGGAAAATGTAGATTTAGGATTAGTTGCATATTATCCTTTTACAGAAGGAGCTGGCATAAACGTGTATGATGTGAAAGGAGATGATATTGCGACAATAAAAGAGACAACTGCATCAGATTTTTGGGAGATAGATTCTACACTTCCATTTTCG
The DNA here is from genome assembly GCA_963677105.1 of Candidatus Altimarinota bacterium. Lineage (GTDB taxonomy): Bacteria > Patescibacteriota > Gracilibacteria > UBA4473 > UBA4473 > M50B91. The sequence goes on from OY781871.1 coordinate 941,661, forward strand.
CAATTAGAGAAAAATGGGTTCTCTCAAGCACTTGTAAATACAACGGATGGAACGGCTTATACGCCAAGCAATGTTGCGTATGGAGAATGGGAATTTGATCTCTATAAAGATGTTGGAAGTAACGTGAATTTTGTTCCTTTTATTAATTCTGACTCTGGAACAGGGGCATTAATGGATGGTTATGGTATTTTCTTTTATCCCACAACCAATACCATAGATTTCAGAAGATATGACGATGGTGTTTCGAGTCCGTTAATGGCTACAGCGAGTGGTTATGTTGATAATAATACTTGGTATCGTCTTAAGATAACACGTTCTCTTTCTGGCGAGTTTACTATTTATATTAAAGGAGGAAGTTTTGGTTGGACGGATTGGACTGAAGTAGTTGAAAGTACGGGTTTAAATCCAAGAACAGATAATACTTACACAACATCGAATTATTTTGTCATAGATCTAGATGAAGGGGATGAAATAGCAAATGTTACGATTGGAAATCATAGAGCGACATTACATGAATTTGAAATGGGGACAGGGGAATATGAGAAAAAGTTTCTTCCAGCAAAAAATGGAAGTGGAACTGATGTATTAGGGAGCATATTACGATTATTTGGTAATGATACATCAAGAGCTTATACAACTTCAGATTTAGCAATAATTGTTGCGAAGAGATTAGCAAAAGCAGGAGTAAATTATTGGAATTCTACAACACAAGAATTTCTGACTGGTCGAGCAGAAGGAACACTTGTAGATGTAACATTAAATACAGATAAAATGAAAACAACAAGCGAGCTAGCTACTATTAGTAGTACAAATTCGGCGGAAGAAGGTCATCATTATTGGGACACTTTGTTGAGAAAATTTTTAATAGGACTTGCAAACGGAACATTGACAGACTTTTAGTAACAAAAAAAACCCTTATCAGACGACAAGGGTTTTAAATATCAAATTTTAACTTTGCACTTTGTTATTTAAAGCAAAGCGCCTATCCCAATAATCCGTTTACCGAGAATAATCCAGCAAAAATTAATGAAACAACAGTCATTAATTTAATTAGAATATTAATAGATGGTCCAGAAGTATCTTTGAATGGATCACCAACAGTATCTCCCGTAACGGCTGCTTTATGTGCATCTGATCCTTTTCCTCCATGAGCACCACTTTCGATATATTTTTTAGCATTATCCCAAGCACCTCCGGAGTTTGCCATAGAAATAGCAAGCATTACTCCAGAAACAAGTGCTCCTGCTAATAATCCTCCAAGAGCGGCAGATCCAAGTAATACTCCAACGGCAACTGGTACAATAACAGCCATTAATCCCGGAGCAATCATTTCACGAATAGCGGCAGTGGTAGAAATGTCTACACAACGTGCATGATCTGCTTTTGCTTTTCCTTCCATAAGTCCTTTTATTTCTCGAAATTGACGACGAACTTCTTCGATCATATCAAATGCTGCACGTCCTACAGCAGACATTGTCATTGCTGAGAAAATAAATGGTAAACATGCTCCAAGAAGCAATCCGATGATCACCGTTGGCGACATGATATCAATTGCTTGTAAGCTTGCTGCTTGTGAGTAAGCAGAGAATAGCGCAAGCGCTGTAAGTGCAGCAGATCCAATAGCGAATCCTTTTCCAATAGCAGCAGTAGTGTTTCCCGCTGAATCAAGTGCGTCAGTTTTCTTACGAACGTCTGCTCCAAGTTCTGCCATTTCTGCGATTCCACCAGCGTTATCTGCAACTGGTCCGTATGCATCAACTGCGAGAGAAATTCCCAAAGTAGAAAGCATTCCTACAGCAGCAATAGCAATTCCGTAGAGTCCTGCAAAATGAAATGCAATAAAGATTGCCACACAAATTAATACAACAGGAAATGCAACAGATCGATATCCAAGAGCAAGTCCTTCGATAATTGTTGTCGCGGCTCCTGTTCCCGTAGCTTCTGCTACTTTCTGAACTGGTGAGTGATGTTCTGAAGTATAGTATTCAGTAATTTTTCCAATAAGAACTCCTACAATAAGTCCACCGGTCATAGCAATGAAAACACCAAGTCCTTTATCTCCAAGAAAGTAGTTTGATAAAAAGTATCCTGCGATAACAACAAGAGCAGAAGCAAGCCACAATCCTCCGTGAAGAGCTGCTCCAATATTTCCTTTTTTTCCAACTCGAACGAAGAATGAACCAATAATAGAACAAATAATTCCAACTCCTGCTAAAGCAAGAGGAAAATAAATTCCGTTCATTCCAAATACAGCAAACCCAAGAACCATCGCAGAAATGATAGATCCTACATATGATTCAAAAAGATCTGCACCCATTCCTGCTACATCACCAACGTTGTCCCCAACATTATCCGCAATTGTTGCAGGATTTCGAGGATCGTCTTCTGGAATTCCTGCTTCAACTTTTCCGACCAAGTCAGCTCCTACGTCAGCAGCTTTTGTGTAAATTCCTCCACCAACACGTGCAAACAATGCAATTGAAGAAGCTCCAAGAGCAAATCCTGTGATAACATTTAGAATTACTTTTGTTTCAATCCCGATGTGCGTAAAGATTGCCATAAGCAATGTAAGTCCTAATAATCCAAGACCCACAACAGATAATCCCATAACTGCCCCAGAACGGAAAGCTACAGTCAGTGCTGATCCAAGACTTTTTCGTGCTGCTTCAGCGGTACGAACATTTGCTTTTGTTGCAATTTTCATTCCAAAAAACCCAGCAAGAACACTTGAGATAGATCCATATATAAATGAAACCGAGGTCCAGAGTCCTTCATTAATTGCTGTAGATTTTTCATCAAGAAAGAAGAATAAAATGACAGCAAGTATTAATACGAAAATAGAAAGTACTTTATATTCTCGAGTTAAAAATGCCATTGCTCCTTCCGCAATAGCTTGTGCAATTTCTTGCATTTTCGCATTTCCAGCTGATTTTTTTCCAATTAATATAGAAAAAATTACAGCAACCAGAAGCGAGGCGATACTGGTAAGTCCAATGATAAGAAAATAGTTCATATAAAAAATGGGTTAAATTTTCGTGGCAAATTTTACGAAAAACCATGTAAAACGCAAACTAAAATAACGAGTTGCAGATTTTAAAAATGCTAATTCTTCATTACGATCTTTATCCCTGGAAGTTCTTTTCCTTCAAGAAATTCGAGCATTGCTCCACCGCCAGTAGACACATGAGTAAATTGTTCTACGGAAAACCCCAGTGTTTTTAATGCCGCAACAGTATCTCCACCACCAACAATAGATTTTGACATTTTATTTTTCGTGATAGATTGAGCAACAGCAATTGTCCCTGTGTCGAATGGTTTTTTCTCAAAAAATCCCACAGGACCATTCCAAATAACGCTTTGACTATGAGAAATTACTTCACTGAAACTTGAAATTGAATGAGGACCAAGGTCGAATATTTTCATGTCGCCACTTACGTCTTCGATTGGTACATAAACAGAATCAGAATCTGGATCTGGATCACTTGCAACTTGAACATCAATTGGGAGGTGAATACTTGTTTTATATTCTTCTGCTAATTTTAAAACTTCTCTTGCTGTCTCAATTTCTTCTTCTTCGAATAAACTTTCTCCAATATCATATCCTTGTGCTGCCAAAAATGTGTTTGCAAGCGCACCTCCAATGAGAATGTTTTCAGCCGTTTTTGCAAAGTGTTTTAATACAACCACTTTTGTTTTCATTTTTGCTCCACCAACAACAACTGAGAGTCCTTTGATTTTATTAGTAGAAAGAAAGGGGGAGAGATGTTTGATTTCACTTTCAATAAGACGTCCAGCACATGTTTCTACACCTACTTCGGCAAGACCGACAACAGAAGCGTGTGCACGATGTGCAACAGAAAATCCATCAAGAACAAAAAGATCTGCCTCAAGTCCATCACGAATTTGTTTTGCGAAATTTGGATCATTTGATTTTTCTCCTTTCCAAAATCGAGTGTTTTCATGGAGCACTATTTTATCATCAATAGCAGTGAAATCAGAACGAAAATACACTTGTTCTCCCAATAATTTTGTAACAATAGGAACTAATATTTTTGTAGAAAGTTCGGGAACAATGTTTCCTTTTGGTCGTCCAAGATGAGTAAGTATGTGTACTTGCTTTGCGCCATTTTGCACTAAATATTGAAGTGTTGGCATAGCGAGAATAATACGACTATCATCCGTAATTTTTCCGTCTTTTATCGGAACATTAAAATCTACTCTTACAACAACTACCTTGTCTTTTACGAGCTCAGGAGTAAGTGGTTTGATGGAAATCATTTTTTTGGGAAATAAATACACGTAAATTATTGGGGAAAGTTTAGTAGGTATCAAATTTTTTTCACAGGAAAGTAAAAATCAGTTACACTTCTCAAGATGGAATTGGAAGCAATTATTGGTCTCGAAATACATGCACAACTTTCAACGGCATCAAAACTTTGGTGTGGTTGTGACAATGACGCATTTGGAGCAGAACCTAATTCGCGAATTTGTCCTGTTTGTTGCGGATTTCCGGGAATGTTGCCCGTTCTAAATAAAGAAGCGTTGCGTTTAGCAATGCGAGCATCAAAAGCATTGGGATGTGAGATACAAGAGTTTTCAAAGTTTGATCGTAAGAATTATTTTTATCCAGACTTACCGAATGGATATCAAATTACACAATATGATCAACCGTTAGCATTGTCAGGAAAAGTGGAGATTATACACAACGGAAAACATAAAAAAATAGGTATTACTCGAATTCATATTGAAAATGACGCAGGAAAATTGACACATGAAAAAAAAGGAACATTCATTGATTTCAATAGAGCTGGATCACCTTTGATCGAAATTGTTACAGAACCAGAACTTCGTTCTCCACAAGAAGCAAAAATTTTCGCCCAAGAATTGCAAAAGATTTTACGAGCCGTTGGTTCCTCAGAAGCAGATATGGAAAAAGGAATGATGCGATTTGATGCGTCAATTTCATTACGTCCCGTTGGAGACAAAAACTTATATCCACGGTCTGAAATAAAAAATTTAAACACATTTTCGGGATTAGCGCGTGCGCTTGAATTCGAAATAGAACGTCAAACAAAATTATGGGAGAAAAATGAACGTCCTCAATTAGAAACGACAAGAGGATTTGATGATGCGACAGGAAAAACGAAGTTGATGCGAAAAAAAGAATCAGCAGATGATTATCGTTATTTTCCAGAACCAGATTTGCCTCCATTACAGTTTACTCAAAAAGAAATAGAACAGTTGATAGGGGATTTGCCAGAATTACCGATTGAGAAATATATGCGTTATAAAAGCGAATTAGGGCTTACTGACGCAGAATCATTACGGTTATCTGAAGAACCAGCATTGGCAAAGTTTTTTGAAACAGCGCTTGAAAAATCAACAGAACCACGAAAAGTGGCGAATTTATTATTATCAGTGGTATTAGCAAAAACAAATTGGCAACAAACAGATATTACGCCACAACATTTAGTAGAAGTGGTAGATTTGATTTCAGCAGGAAAAATATCGTCGACTGGAGGAAAACAGATTATAGAAGCGGCAATGAAAATGGGAAAATCGGCAATAGAATTAATGGATGATCTGGGGTTGAAACAGGTTTCAGATACGGGACAGCTTGAAGAATGGATTAATGAGATGTTAGAAGAAAACAACGAGACAGTAGAACAATTTCGTGCCGGAAAAGAGAAAGTATTAGGGTTTCTTGTGGGACAAGTTATGAAAAAATCATCAGGAAGTGCAAATCCATCTGTGGTTCAAGAAATATTATTGGGAAAATTAAAGCAATGAAATTCTTTTCGTTACCGAAAAAAGTAATAGTTATGGAATTATTATTGCTGAGTGTGAGTGTATTTTTTTTGTTTCTCGTATATAAAGGAAATACAGAGTTTCGTGTAGTTGGAACGATAGGATTATTATGTATTTTGTGGGGAAGTTTTATTGAGCCATTACTTTTAGTCATTCGAAAAAATGTTTTCCAAGAAGATTCTCTACAAGGATTACGAATAGCAGTGATATCGGATCTTCATATCGGGATATTTTGTTCGAAAAAAAATCTAGCGCGCATTGTGCGAAAATTAAATACATTAGATGTAGACGCAGTTTTAATTCCCGGAGATTTTCTTTATGGAAAGGCAATAGATTTTGCAGGAGAATTAGAACCACTTTCTCATATAAAAGCTCCAGTATTTGTGACACTCGGAAATCATGACCATATTTTTAAAGGAAAAGATTCGGGTATTTCTTTTTTGAGAAAAAAATTAGTATCGTTTGATGTCCGTGAGTTAAAAAATGAAGCAATTAAGTTCAAAGAAAATATTTGGTTTGTTGGAGTAGATGATAATGATTCGGGATTTGATGATTTATTGATAGCATTTCAAAATGTACCAGAAAATGCGGCAACTATTTTACTCGCGCATTCACCCGATATTCTACAAGAAAAACTTTCTGCTCGTGCAAACTTCATTATTACAGGACATACTCATGGCGGACAGATTCGTATGCCTTGGGGAAGTATTCCATTTGTAATTCCAATAAATGATTCAACGTATGATCGTGGATTATTTTCTGAAAAAAAGTTATTAGTAACTTCAGGAATAGGAATGGTCGGAATACATGCTCGATTTCTTAATCCGCCAGAAATACGAATAATTTCATTTATTTCGTCGGATTCGAATTGAAAGAAGAAGAAAAATTTGATAAAATGCCAAAGCAAGGGTAAAAACTCTTTGCACTCACACAAACAAAATATGTTTTTTCTTGAATACTCGCTTGAGGTAATGCAATTAGCATTTGGATTAGGATTTCTTGTCCTCGTGTTTTTTGTGGTTCGTCCGTTAATTCGGATTCATCGACTACTTGCAAAGATTGATTATTTAGCGGATAAAATGGAAGGATTAGCAGAATTATTTGAAGAATATATTCGTAAACCAGCACAAGTTATGTCGCAGGTTTTAAAATTTGTATCACCTTTTTTGTTTCGTCGGAGAAAAAAATGAAACACGTACCGTGGCCTGTTTTAGTCGCTGAGTTTGTTTGTTGGAGCGTGCTATTAGTGATTCCTTTATATATTTGGTTTGGAGATGTCCCTTTTGAATTAGTCTGGATATTGGGTGTTGGATGGATTATTTGGGCGTATATGCATTTTCTTGCTCCAAATTTTCTTATGACATACAAAGTGTCTTTGCCAAAAATAGGAAAACATGCATTAAAAATAGCTTTAATTGCAGATTTGCATGCTGGTCCATTTAAAGGAACACGCTTCTTTAGACGTGTTGTAAAACGAATTAATAAAGAGTCTCCAGATATAATATTAATTCCTGGTGATTTTTTGTTGGGAACAGCTCAAAAGTTTGCAAAAAAATTAGAACCGCTAAAGGATCTTTGTACTCCAGCTTTTTATACATTAGGAAATCATGATCATTGGTTACATAATCCAAATGGAAAAGAGGCGGGAAGTTCATTTCTTCGAAAAAAATTAAAAGAATTTGGGCTTTGTGAATTAAAAAACAATGCAATAAAGTGGAAGAATCAAATATGGATAGCAGGAGTAGATGATAATTATTATGGATATGATGATTTGGACAAAGCCTTTCAAAAAGTTCCAGATATGGAGGAAAGTATTTTATTGGCACATTCGCCGGATATCGTTGATAAATTCAAAGATGAAAAAAGACCGGCGTTAACAGTATGTGGACATACGCATGGTGGACAAATGGCTTTCCCGTGGTTTATAAAACATATTCCTGATATTGTGTTTCATATTGTTCGACAAGAATTCGTTTGGGGGTGGTTTGGAAACGAACGTATGTTTGTGACAATGGGAGTTGGAGAATCCGGTTCACGTGCACGTTGGTGGGTTCGTCCGGAGGTTGCGATATTGAATTGTGTGGAATAAATAGTTGACAAAGTAATGACAACGCGTGTACAAAAGTGGTACATTATTTAATTATTTCATAGATGGCACATATTCAAATTCGTATTCCTGCAGCAGAAAAGGAAGCTGCTGTTGTAGTACTTGAAAACATGGGATTAAACCTATCCTCTGCTATTAAAATATTTTTACGAAGAACGGTTCAAGAAGGACGTCTTCCGTTTGATGTGGTTGCAGACGCTAATCGTATGCCTTCTCGTTTTGAAAATTCACTTGAACAATCATGTCCCAGTTTCTCTCAGCGCAAAATTGGTTAAAAGAACTCTCAAGTGAGGCTCAATTTTTTCGAAAAAATACAGAACCATCTCTTGATGTAGTTCATAAAATACTCGACATTTTAGGAAGACCAGATGAGTCTTTTGCATGGAGAATTATTATTGGTGGAACTGCTGGAAAGGGGACTACTTGTCGTTTAGTTGAAGATGTATTGCTTCATTCTGGAAAAGAAGTTGCAACACTTTCTTCTCCTCATATACAGGTGATTACAGAGAGAATTCGTATTAATGGAGAATTGATTTCGATGGAAAGTTTTGGTAAGTCTGTTTTGAAAATAAAAGAAGTTTCAGTTTTGGCGTCAGTGGTTCCTACTTATTATGAAGCTATTGTTTGTGCAGGAATTTTGGCAGCGAAAGAGGCAGGATGTAAAATTCTTATTGGAGAAATTGGTCTTGGTGGAAGACTTGATGCAGTAAATGCAATTCGTGGAAAAAGAATTGCCGCCGTTACATTTATTGGACAAGATCATCTTGAAAGGTTTGGTGGAAAATTAGAAAATTTGGCGCAAGAAAAGGCAGGTATTTTTACGAAAGATGCTTGTTTTTTATTGTCTTATGAGCAAAATTTTAGATCAATATTTAAAAAAGTTTCCAGTCGAGAGATTCTCTTTTTAAAAGGAGTTCGGAAAAACTTGAATAAAAAACTTGCTCGAAATATATGTAGAATAGTTCTCGAAAACAGTGATTTCGTGATGACGAAACCAAAACTTCCTTGTCGTTGGGAAAAAATAAAATCAAATGAAGGAAATATTATCATTTTAGATGGAGCACATTCTGCACCACGTTTTGAGAATATACTTCCGAAGCTGAAGAAAATTTCAGGGAAAAAAGTTGGTATTTTGGGATTAGGGAAAAATCATGATCCAGAAGCGTTTAAAATTATTGAAAATGAATTTGATGAAATATTTTGGGTAAAAATTTCTGAAATACGAGATTCTTGGGCACCTGAAAAATTACAGAAAATAATAAAAAGAGGAATAGTGTGTTCAGATGTTAAGAGTGCATTAAAACAGGCACAGGACTTAAACGGAACTATTTTTGTGAATAGCTTTTTTCTTGGTGGAGAAGTGCGGAATATGTTTTATGATCCAGTGAAAATATTGGAGCAACAAACGGAATTTCCTCAGTAACCTCGATCCATTGCTTCATTTGCAAGTTGGTCTGCGCGTTTATTTTTTTCGCGTGGAATATGTTCAAAAACGATATTGTTAAACTTCTCTCGTAAGAGTGAGGCTTTTTTAAATAAAGGTTTTATATTTATATTTTTTACTTTCCAATTCCCTGACATCTGTTCTACGGCCAATTTTGAGTCCAATCGAACCAGAAGGTCAGTGACTTTGTTTTCAAGTGCTAATTCCATTCCTCGAATCATTCCGGTGTATTCTGCAAAATTATTTGTCTGGTGTCCACACCAGATTCTGTCATAAGCAAATTCTTTTCCCTGTGTATCAAAAAGTACGCATCCAGCACCAGCAATTCCAGGATTTCCTCGTGAACCACCATCAGCATAGAGAGTTGCTTTTTTTATGGCAGAAGATTGAGTTTTTCTGGGGATTGTAGAAAACAAATCATTCATTTTGATAAAAATGTAACAAGTTTATCAAATGGAACATGAGTCGTTTTTCCCGTTTTTCGAGCAACAATTTCTGCCATTCCAGATTGTATTCCCCGTTCAGAAATTACGACGCGATAGGGAATTCCAAGAAGTTCAGAATCTGCGAATTTTTGACCTGGTCCTACTTTTTTATCACGACGATCATCGTATAAAACCTCAACTCCAGCTTTTTGTAATTTTAAATATAGTGCGTCTGCTTTTTCAAAAACAGAATCATCTTTTCCAATAGGCGCAAGATATACTTTAGCTGGTGCGACATTTTCTGGCCAAACAAGCCCTTTTTCATCTGCAAATATTTCTGCCAAAACTCCCATTATTCGAGATATTCCAATTCCATAACATCCCATAATGATTTCTTGTCCATTGGAATGGAAATTGAATGCTTTCGAAAACTTATTTGCTAAAGGGAAAATATTTCCTACTTCGATCGCCTGGAATGTTTCATACTTTTCGCCAGTTTCAGGATAAAAATCACCTTTTTGTGCAACTTTTATATCATAAAATTTTTCTGGTTTTTTTATGTCACGATCGAAGTTCACATTGATTGAATGGAAATTTTCTTTATTTGCTCCCATTTCAAAATTAATTCGTCCTTCACAGGATTCATCCCAGAAAATAAGTACTTCTTTTGGTAAATTAAGAATTCCTGCATATCCTACTGGAGCGCCCGTAATTCGTTTTACAGTTTCTTCACTTGCGAGTTCCAAAGATGGACAGTTGGACACTTTTCGGAGTTTTCGGATATCTATTTCTCGATTTCCACGAACAGCTGCTGCTACGATAGTTTTTCCGTCTTCTGATTCAAATAAAATTGTTTTTGTTGTCTTCTCAACAGGAATATTTAGAAAATTCGCTAGTTCTTTCACACCAATTATTCCTTTTCCTAAAACATCTTTCATTTCTAAAATTTTTTCATCAGCATTTTCCCATTTTGGAGCATTACAAGGAGTGATCTCTTTATTGAGATATTTATCTTTACTCTTGACATAAAATAATTCATCTTCTCCAATAGGGGAAAGCGTTTGGAATTCATGAGAAAATTCAGAAAATGCTCCGCCGTCAGCGGCGACAAACTTTGTAATATCTCCAATTCCAAGTCTTTTGTATATCTTGTGATACGCATTTGTCATTACGTCATAATATTTTTCAAAATCTTCCTGAGAAGTGTGAAAGGAATACGCATCTTTCATGAGAAACTCTCGTCCGCGTAAAAGCCCGGATTTGGCTCGTGGTTCATTACGAAATTTATTTTGTATTTGGAACACACATTTTGGGAAATCTTTCGGGGAATTTGCAAATGTTTGCACCAAGGGAGTTATGAGCTCTTCATGTGTCGGATTGAGCGCTATCTCTTTGTTTCCAGAAAGTTCTAATTTAAATAAAACATCAATCTCATTCCATCGTCCTGTTTGTTCCCAATTTACTTTTGGAGAAAGTGCCGGCATAAGTAATTCAGATGCGCCAACAGCTTCTATTTCAGATCGAACAATATTTTCTATTTTTCGTAAAACCTTGAGCCCTAAAGGCAAATAAGAATAGACTCCGGCCATTTCTTTGTTGATAAATCCTCCTCGAATGAGTAACTCTGCATTTTTAGAGTTTTCATCAGAAGGGGACTCTTTAAGAGTTTTGAGTAATAATTGAGTATATTTCATTTATTTTATGCGAAAAAATCGTTCAAATTCTACTGTGCATCACAATATTTTCCAAATTCAATTTATTATTTCAAATCCTGCTTCGCGAGCGCTTTTTATATTTTGAAAATATTTTATAGGCTCAAGTCTTTTGTACCAACTACTTTTCGGCGTATGAGCTTTTCCACTTTTAGAAATTTTTATAGGACAATTTACATCAAAAACAGATTTCTTTTGTACTTTCCCTTGAAGTGCTTCTGTTGCGCAATTAATCCATGCACCACGAGGATTTTTATATACTTCTTCCTGAAGGGCTAAAAATTCTGTTTTGAATTGAGTATCGACTTCATTGAAAAAAGTTTTCCCGTATCCATTTTTAATCATTTCTTTATTTATATGTCGAGGTTGTCCAATTTTGTTAAGTTCTTTTGGAATCCATACATGGCGTAAAATACAACGTTTATCGTCCAACTGAGATATGTCTTGAGTGAGTTCTATGTTTTTTCCTAGAATTAATTGAGAAAGAAAATCTCTTGATTCTTTGCCAAAACATTGATGTCCACGTCGTGTATCAAGTGGTGATGGAGTTGCAATTCCTAATAAATGAACGCATGCACCATTTTCAAGAGTAATTAGGTTTCCACTTTCAATAGAAGCAACTCGTCCAATTGATATAGGAGCAAGTAAATGAGCAAATTTCTTTTTCCAATTCATTGTAATGACACCTGCGTTTTTCCTTATTTTTTCATTCATTTTTTGATACATTGGTTTATCCCAAACACCAATCTTATTTTGAAAAGCAACTGCTTCTGCTTTTTTAAATTTATTATCGAATCGAGTGTTAATAGAATCTGATTTAAAATGACCAAGACCCTTTTTTAGAAGGAGTTCTACAAGATTTTCTCCATTTTCTAATTTTACATGACGAGGATAAACATTATTGTTTCGAGAAACCTGATCTTCAAGTATTTTTATATTTTGTGTTTCAAAAATAAGTTTTAAGAGACGATAAGTTTGTCGAGAAGTTCCTCGTTCTTTTCTTGTGGGAAAGAGGTGATCTGGTCCATCAAATCCGATGAGTTGTATTACTTTTCCATCAGCAAGAAGGGCATGTTCAGTATCAATAGTTCGTATTACTTTTGAGGGTTTCCAATTAAGGGCTGATACAGAACATGTAGTAATAACACCGATTAACAAATAATATATTTTATATTTCATTAAAAATACGCTCATTGAGATACAAAAAATTGTCAAAAAAAATATTTTCGTTACCCTCTGCTCGTATAACTTTTTCTTAAAAGAACGAAAATATGGTTGATTACAAAACAATTTCAGGTTCACGTATAGAATTTCAACTCGAAATTTCTGAAGAATCAATTAAAAAAGCGCATAAAATAACAATTGATTCCTTTCGTAAAAAAGTTGGAGTGAAAGGATTTCGAAAAGGACATGCGCCAGATGAGGTTGTATTACAGTCTGTTGGACTTGAACGAATCTCATACGAAGCGATGAATAGAGCTATAGACATGGAATATAAGGGATTTTTATCGAAAAATGATATCTCTCCAGTAAGCGCACCATCTGTTGACGTGAAGGATTGGGAAAAGAAACCACTTCAAGTAAAATGTATAGTTGAAGTATATCCAGAAGTGAAATTAGGTGATTTTTCAAAAATAAAAGTAGCGCCAATTGATGTAAAGGTGGAAGAAAAAGAAATTGATGATGTTATATCTACAATTATGTCCGATTCACAACTTGGAAAAAAAGTTGATCGTACAGCGAAGAAAGGAGATATTGTCGTGATTGATTTTCTGGGAAGAGGAAAAGATAATTCAGTTTTGCCACGAACAGACGGAAAAGAACAACGTGTTCGTCTAGGAATAGGGCACTTTTTGGAAGATTTAGAAGCTGGAATTATTGGAATGAAGGCAGGAGAAGAAAAGAAGGATATTAAGGTGAAATTTCCGAAGAATTATCATTCTTCTGATATGGCAGGGAAGACAGTTCCATTTGAAGTAAAAGTACATTCCGTCGAAGAAATTTCAGTGAAAGACTTTGATGAAGCAATGATTGAGAAGGTAACAGGACAGAAAAAAACAGTGGAATTATTTCGAAAAGATTTAAAAAGTATGATCGTAGCAAATAAAACACAGACAGAGAAAAAGAAGCGAATAGAGGAGTATCAAGATAAGTTAGTTAAAATGACAAAATGTGAATTGCCAGAAAGTTGGATTCAAGGAGAAGTTAATTCTCGAATGGAACGACTCAAGGCGTCTCCACAGTTTCAACACGATCCAGATGCTTTTTGGAAACAAGTTGGGAAAACAGAAGAAGCCATGAAAAAGGAGTTTATAGGTTCTTCAGAAGAGAGTTTAAAATCGTATTTAGCCTTAGTGGAGGCTGTTAAACAATCAAATATTATGCTTTCCGCAGAGGAGGAAAAAGAAGCCCTTCATGAAGCAGGGCATGCTCCAGAAAATGTTTCAAAAGAACAAGCCATGGAGAAAGCAGTTTTAAGTAGAAAAATTGACAAGTTCCTTGAGCAGGCAGTATCCTGATTTCGATGAAAAAAGTATTTTTTTCGCTTTCGGGAATAGCCACGCTTATTGCTCTCATTATCTGTTTTCAGAATATTGCAGTTAGTGCAATGGTTGGGATTTTCTTTGGTGGGGGAAGTGGTACTTTGTTTTGGCCACTAGCTTTTTTGTTTTTACTTGGAGCAGTTGCAGGTTTCTTCTTGGGATTAGCGCTTCTAGCAAAGAAAGAACAACCTCATGACATTGGTGGCGGATTTTAATATTTAAAAGCAAGATCAAGTAATTATTTACGTTTAGGTTATTTTTTGTGATATTCGAACGAACGACGTTGTCCAACAATTACCTTGTTCTTGTGTGTATAATTTTTTTGTTCATCAGTATTTTATTGATACATTTTTTTGTTCAATCTTTTGTTTTTTTGTGAACGTGTTGAAAAAAATGTTTCACAAGAAGCCTTATCTGATGCGAGGTCAACTTGTTTTGCACAAAAAAGATTTGACGAAAGAGGGGAAATCGAATACGTTTTTTGTACTAGACATTTCTGTGCAAAAAAAATGCTCAAAAAGATTTTTGGATCCGGCGCCCGAGTGAAACTATTTCGACAGTTCTTATTAAATCCTAAGGAGGAATTTTTTATACGAGAACTTACACGTATTCTTGATGAGCAGATTAATTCATTACGAAGAGAGCTTGCGAATTTAGAAAAAATTGGAATGCTTAAATCTTCAGAGCGAAACAGAAAGAAGTATTATAGATTGAATCCACATTGTCCCATTTTATCGGAATTGACTTCAATTATTCGTAAAAATGAGAAATCATATGTTACATTGCTTCAAAAAATATCTAAGCTCGGAGGAATTGATATATTAATTCTTGGTGGACAATTTATTGGCAAAGAAGCAGATGTTGATTTATTTCTAGTTGGAGATGTTAAAAAAGAATCACTTGCAACATTTGTTGATAAGGAATTCCCAGAGCAGCGAATTAAATTTTCTGTGATGCCACGGGAAGACTTTTTGTATCGAATGACTCTCAAAGATAAGTTTGTAAAAACATTGTTTGAAGAGAGAGAAAACATTATTTTGAAGAATAAGTTGAAAAAAGACACAGAGCCACTCGTTGTGCTTTGATTTTTTTTGAAAAAAACTTGCACTCCGGAATGTTTCCGGTAAAGTACGCGCGGCTTGCTTTTGCGAGAACGTAAATATAACGAAAATGTCATTATTGATTCAGAAATTCGCCAATAAGTTTTGTAAAGAATCTGTACCAGATTTGCGTCCAGGAATGATTGTAAAAATTCATCAAAAAATTAAAGAAGGAAATAAGACGAGAGTGCAAATTTTTCAGGGAACAGTTATTGCTGTAAATCCAGGACACAACGTTGATGCGACTTTTACCGTTCGAAAAATATCAGAGGGAATTGGTGTTGAGAAAGTATTTCCATATCATTCTCCAAATGTTTTAAAAATTGAGGTTCAACGAGCACAAAAAGTTCGTCGAGCGAAATTAACATTTTTGCGAGAACGAAGTGGAAAAGCACTTCGATTGAAAGAAATTCCATTAAACTTGAGAGAGAATACATTTGAAAAAGTTGAACCGAAAGTTGAAGAAGCTCAGAAAGAAGAAGTGAAAAAGGAAGAACCAAAAAAAGAGGAACCGAAAGTAGAAGGGGTTATTGAAACAAAAGAAGAAGCACCAGCCGAAGAGAAGAAAGAAGAAAAAGCAGCAGAGTAGTTTTACTCACTAAATATTGAAATAAGAATCTCGCTTTGGCGGGATTTTTTATTAATGATAAAGAGGGGTTTTGACAAACATCTTTTCTTTCTATATTTTTGATACACTTATTGAAATAAAAATATGGAATATATAGATATTATGGGATATATAGCTGGAATATTGGTTGTAATTTCATTGTTACCACAAACAATTAAAAGTTGGCGGACAAAATCAACAAAAGATTTATCTTTATGGAGATATATTATTTATTGTATTGGTTTAATGCTTTGGATTGGATACGCGATTATTATTGGTAATGGACCAGTTGCAGTAATGAATAGTATTGGATTGTTTTTTTCACTTTCTATTTTGTATCTAAAGATTAGATATAAATAATACAATTATGCTACATCAGATTTCTCTCCTAAATACGTCGTATATAAATAATTTGTTTGAGCAGGGAATTCTGCTGCAAGTGTGTCGACTTGTTTTGCAACAGGAATAATTTCGTGTTTCTTGCGTAGTTTCCGTATATTTATTGTTGTAGTTTTCATTCGTTCTGCTATTTCTATATCACTAAAGCCAAGTACTTTTGCTTGAAGAAGAAGTTCTTTATTTATGGATTCTCGTTTATCTAATTCACGAGCACATACAGCAATACGATCTAATTGTTGCAAAAACCATCGATCGATTTTTGTCATTTCCCAAATCTTTTCTACATCAAATATTTCTCGATAAAGAGCTTGTGTTACAGCGAATAATCGTCGCGGAGAAGCAATGCGAATGGAGCTTTCTAGTTCAGAATCTTTAAATTTAATTGGCGAACAGAGAACTCCGTTTGATCCGATTGCAAGCATTCGAACAGCTTTTTGTACTACTTCTGGAAAATTTCGTCCAAGAGCCATAACTTCTCCAACAGATTTCATTTCCGTTGCAATTTGATGACTTACTTTTCGAAATTTTTGCAAATCCCAACGGGGGATTTTTAGTGCAACATAATCAAGTGCAGGTTCAAAGAAAGCAGTTGTTTTTTGCGTAATTGCGTTTGGAATTTCTGGGAGATTTTTCCCGAGAAGAATTTCGGCAGCAACGGCTGCAAGTGGATATCCAGAAGCCTTTGAAGCAAGCGCAGAACTTCGACTCAATCGGGCGTTTACTTCAATAACACGATACTGTGTATCATCATTTGGATTTAGTGCATATTGAATGTTACATTCTCCCACAATTCCTAAATGACGGATTGTTTTTATCGCAACGGTTCGAAGGAGCTGAAATTCTCGGTTTGCCAATGTCATAGAAGGACTAATAACAATCGATTCTCCAGTATGAATTCCCAAAGGATCAAAGTTTTCCATATTCAACACAGTAATACAGTTGTCTGAGTTGTCTCGAACAACTTCATACTCAATTTCTTTCCATCCACGCAAATCCTCTTCAACGAGAACTTGTGGAGAGAAGGCAAGCGCTTCTTTTACCATTTTTTCAAAATCTTCTGGTCTCTCACAAAATCCAGAACCTTTTCCTCCAAGAGCAAATCCGGCTCGCATAATAAGAGGAAACCCAATTTTTTTCGAAGCAGCAATAGCGTCTTCTAGTGAATACGCAGCAATTGAACGAGGAGTGAAAACATCGATTTCTTTTAATTTTTGTACGAAAATTTCTCTATCTTCAGTAGACTCAATCACGTTTACTGCTGTTCCCAAAACTTTTATCCCAAACTTTTTTAAAATACCTGATTTCTCGAGAGCAAGACCACAATTAAGCGCAGTTTGTCCTCCGAAAGAAAGAGCAAGTGCATCAGGTTGTTCTTGAGCAATAACTTTTACTACAAACTCAGGTGTGACCGGAGAAAAGTAGACTTTATCTGCTCCACAAAAATGAGGATCGGTTTCTATCCATTGAGGATCAGTTTGTACAGTTGCAATATTTGGATTAATGAGAATTACCTCATGTCCAGCTTTTTTAAAGGTTTTGATAGCTTGTGAGCCAGAATAATCAAACTCACCTGCTTCACCAATTTTTAGTGCTCCAGATCCAAGAAGTAAAATTTTCATTTTTGTAATTGTTCTATAAATTCATCAAACAAATATTCTGCATCTTCTGGTCCAGCACAAGCTTCTGGATGAAATTGTGTTGCAGAAAAGGGAAGTGTTTTATGACGAATTCCTTCTACGGTTCCATCGTTTAAATTTTCAAACCAAACTTCCCAATCATTTGACAGCGATTTTTCATCGACTACAAATCCGTGATTTTGCGTTGTAATTAAGCAACGCCCAGAATGTTTGTCTCGAACGGGTTGATTTACTCCGCGATGTCCATATTTCATTTTTTTTGTTGCTCCATTAGAAGCGAGTCCGAGCATTTGACATCCAAGACAAATTCCAAATGTAGGAATCTTTCTATGAATCGCTTCTCGAGCAATTTCAATTGTTTCAGTCATAGTGTCAGGATCTCCTGGACCATTTGAAAAGAAAATTCCATCAAATTTTTCATTCAACTCAAATGGATTTTGATTAAAAGGAACGCGAATTATTCGGATTCCACGACGAAGAAAATTTCTAAAAATACCGTTTTTTGCACCACAATCAACAAAAGCGATGGTTATTCCTATCGGCTTATGTGGTTCCATAATTTCCATTATTTGAGGACTTACTGATGGAACAAATCTTCCGCGTAATTCATCAGAATATTTTTTATCAGCATTTTTCCCAAGTTTTCCCAATACGGTTCCATGTTCTCGTAATGTTTGTGTTAATTGTCTTGTGTCAACACCAGAAAGAGCAGGAATATTTTGTTCTTTGAGCCAAGCTTGAAAACTTTTTACAGCAGTTGAGTGAGAATGTTTCAAGCTTTCTTCAGCAATTACGACTCCTCGAACCCAAATCTTTGGTGATTCAAAAGTTTTATCTACTTTTGGGGCATGTTTGTAACCTTCAAAGTTTTTTGGATTTGGAACTCCATAATTTCCAATTAAAGGAAAAGTGAAAACAACAATTTGTCCAAAATAACTGGGATCAGTAAGAACTTCGAGATAGCCAGTCATTCCTGTTGTAAAAACTACTTCGCCAGTGGCACTTGCATTTGCACCAAAAGATTGTCCAGAAAATTCTTGTCCGTCTGCGAGAAATAGTTTCATGATTCAGTATCTAATTGCATTTGATGTGCTATTTGTAATATACGAGCTTCTTGCATTGCTGGTCCGATGATTTGAATACCAATTGGTAATTCTTCATCAGAAACTCCAGCAGGAAGAGAAATTCCACATTGTCCAGCAAGACACGATGGAGCAAGAAACATGTCTTCAAGATACATTTTTAATGGATCATCTAGATTTTCACCGACTTTGAAAGCAGGTGTTGGAGAAACAGGAGAAAGTATTGCATCTACATTTTTCCATGCTTCATCAAAATCTTGTCGAATAAGTGTCCGTACACGTTGAGCTTGTCTATAATATTGATCAGAGTATCCAGAAGAGAGAACAAAGGTTCCAATGAGAATTCGTCGTTTTACTTCATCACCAAATCCGGAAGATCGTGATTCTGTATAAATATTTTGTAAATCTTCCTTGTTTTTACATTCTCCAAAACGAAGTCCGTCGTATCGTGCCTGGTTTGATGAAATTTCTCCAGGAGCAATAATATAATATGCGGCAACAGCATATTTAGCATGAGGTAGCTCAATATCAATAATTTTTGCACCAAGAGAACGAAGTTGTTCTTCCGTCGCAGACATTACTTGTGCTACATCAGAATCGATACCATCTTGAAAGAATTTCCGAGGAATTCCTATTTTCATTCCGTGAATAGAACGATCGAGAGATGAAATATAATCAGGTACTTCAACATCAGGAGTTGTTGAATCTTTTTCATCATGTCCAGCGATTACTTGAAGCATCATGGCACAATCTTTTGCAGTCTTTGCCATTGGACCAACAACATCAAGTGAACTCGCCATTGGCATTGTTCCCCAGCGAGAAACTCGCCCGTAAGAAACTTTTAATCCAGTAACACCACAGAAATGAGAAGGATGTCGAATAGATCCATTTGTTTCTGTTCCAATCGCTCCAGCACAAAAATTAGCAGCTAATGCTGCAGCAGAACCACCAGAACTTCCTCCAGCAACATAATCTGTATTATGTGGATTTCGCGTAACACCAAATGCAGAGGTTTGGGTACTTGCTCCCATTGTAAATTCATCAGTGTTTGTTTTTCCAATAAGAACTGCACCAGCATTTTTTAATTTCTCCCAAACAGTCGCGTCATATGGAGACTGAAAATCTTTTAAAATATTTGAAGAAGCCGTCGTTTTAGATTCGGTAGTGCAGACAACATCTTTTAGTGCAATTGGCATTCCATCGAGAGGAGAAAGAAGTTCATTATTTTTTCTTCGAGCGTCGGCATCGTCAGCCATTTCTCTCGCTATATCAAATGTTGGAGTAACAAATGCGTTGATCTCTTTTTCACGAGATTCTATTTCTACAATGAAGGCTTCAGTTATTTCTCGAGAACTAGCCTCTCCGCTGTGAAATAGCTCAGAAAGTTCGGAAAGTGTTTTTTTTGCAAGATTCATTTCTGAATATTTGGAATATGAATTTTTTGTTTCTCTATAGGATGAGGTGAGCACTCAATTAATTCTTTTTCATAAGAACAACGATCGATTTCATCTTCTCTCCAAACATTTTCAAGTCCAGTAGTTTGAGACGTTTCAGGCACATTTTTTGTATTTACTTCTTGAAGTTGTGCAAAAAAATGAACAATTTTATCAAGTTGTGGAGCAAACTTTGCCGCTTCCTCAGCAGAGAGCCTCAATTTAGAAAGCTGTGCAAGGTGTTTGATGTCGTCAGGGGAAATATTACTCTTCATTTATCTTGCGTAGTGTACTTAAAAATAATCAGAAGTTAAAATTTTTCCTTGTGAAAATAAGATTGTTTTACTAAAAAAACTTGCCAAAGCACTTGAAATTCGTAGTATTCGCGCGTCGTCAAGCTAATCTGACTTAAGAGCAGCGGGAAGCGACAACTACTTACTTATTTATTTTCCCACAAAT